>NZ_AMZN01000025.1 GCF_000331535.1 Fulvivirga imtechensis AK7
AGAAGTTGCTCACGCTCTTCAAAGGATAAAATATCAATCTCTGATACGCGTTGATTGTAATTTTCAATTTGTTCAATTACGGTAGCCAAGTGGTCTTTCATTCCCTCTATTGTCTCAGCACTAAACCTATTGGCATTGTAGTCGAAATTTATATTAATATTATCACCTGGCATTACAATAAGAGACAAATCATAACTTGTTTGCTCAAACACTTCTAAGTCGACAACTCTACCTGTTCCCTTCTCCAGATCCATTCCTTCTATTTCATCAGTAACCGGGTAGTTTTCAAAAACCAAAATGTGATCCACTAGAGCTGCTCCCCATCCACTGACCGCCTGTATGGTAGATAACGGCAAATAATGATACATCTCACCCTCTGTTGCATTCCTTTGTACTTTTTCCAATAAATCCTTGATCGTATCATCCTCATAACTGATTCTTACAGGTATGGTATTGATAAACAGTCCTACCATATTCTCAATGCCATCCAGTTCTGCAGGTCGGCCTGATACAACCGAGCCAAACACAACATCATTGGTGTTGTTATACTTGGCTAATAAAATTCCCCAGGCACACTGTATGATAGAGTTTATAGTAACACCGTGAGTAGCTGAAATCTGTTTTAAAGAATTTGTCTCTATTTCATCCAGAATCAATGACAATGTATCTAGCCTGAAATTTTTAGATTTTGGCTTATTATAAGGAGGAGATACCAGATTGCTGTATCCGGCCAAATAATTTTTCCAGTAATTGACTGAAGCTTCTTTATCCCTTTTTTCTAACCAGTTAATGTATCTTGAATAAGGCTGCACGGCCGGTAGGGAAATTTTTCCTCTATCAAGAAAATTCTGATAAAGCAAGTTGAATTCATTTACTATTATACTCACACACCATCCGTCCATAAGTATATGATGAAAACTCCAGATAAACTCATAATCCTCATCTCCGGTCTGATACACCTTCACCCGCATCAATACATCCTTACTCAACCTGAATTTCGCAGACCTGTCGAGTTCACGATATTTTTGTACTACAGTCTTTCTATCACTTTCTAATACTTCTTCTCGTATATCCTGAAAGGAAAAATCTCCTTTTCTGTTACTCAGCACTACCTGAATAGGACGGTCATATTCCTTGTGAAGAAATATTGTTCGAAGAATATCATAACGGCTCATAATTTCATTCAGGCTATGCTCAATGAAAGTGATGTTTATCTCTCCACAGAGGCGATAACTTAATTGATTAAAATAGTGTTCTGCCTGCTCGTCTAACAAAGCATGAAACAACAACCCTTCCTGCATTGGCGACAAGGGATAAACATCTGTAATTTTAAACTGATCCTGCAAATTGTCTAACTGAGCCATACTAAGATCATTAAAGGTAAGGTCTGATGGTGTAAGCACCTTTCTGTCGTAGTTTGAACAAAAGTCGATCAAGGACTCAAGCGTGCCTTCGTAGGTTGTCATGAACCCATGTATCGTGGCTTCCTTATATTGGTTATTACTATAAGATAGTTGCAGGTGCAACTGCCCTCCTGTTATCATACCTACTATATCCCAAACGTACACCCGTTCCTCTCTAACTGATACAGTATTTCCTGTCGCCTCTTCAGTCACCTTATAAATACGGTCTTCAGTATCACTATCAAACTGCCCCAGGTAGTTGAAGCTGATGATAGAACCTTCCGATGAAACTATGTCTGAACCCATGTATTGACCGATTAAGTAATCAATTCCATTATTTGGAATTTTCCTTAAACTCTCCTTAACCGTTTTAATTAGCGACAACAGTCCGTCCTCAGCGTGCTCTAATAGTACCGGATAGATACTGGTGAACCAACCAACTGTTCTACTCACATCTACTCCTTCTAAAATTTCTTCACGCCCATGCCCTTCCAGGTCAACACGTAATGCTCCTTGTCCGTAATGTTTCTGTACGCTCAACAAAAAAGCCGCAAGCAGGATATCATTGATTTGTGTGTTAAACGGTCTATTAACTTGACTCAATAACTTATTAGTTAATGCTTTGTCAAGTATAAAACCTTTAATAGCAATATCACTTGTAGTATTGGTTCCTTCAGGATAATCTTTTGTTATAGCTATCTGCGGTTTATCTAAAATTGTATTCCAATAGAAAACTGACTCACTATACCGGTCACTCTTCATGTAGTCTTGAAGTTTAGTTGCCCATAACAAAAAGGAATCAGTCTTTTGAGGAAGAGTGAGTTTCTCTCCACTCCTTATTTGTTTATACAATGTTTCAATGTCATCGAAAAGAATTCTCCAGGAAATACCATCAACGACTAAATGATGTATCACGATCAGCAACCGGCTACCACTAACCAGATCAAACAGACCCAGCTTCATCAGCGGACCTTGTTCCAGGTTGATACTCGATTGCAACTCGTTGCATACCGTCATGAACTGTTCTTCAGTAAATTCTTCATTTGTCAAATCCCATTGCATAATTGACAATGGATAATTTAGGCCATGATTATACTGACCGACTGTACCTTCCGAGATCTTATAGGTTATCCTAAGCGCATCATGGTGAGATTGTATTTTAGTGAAGATTTCTCTCACATCTGCTTCGGTGACCTTTTCAGGAAAGCTTAGTAACACTGCCTGATTGAAGTGATGCCTTGCCTTTAAGGGTCTCTCGAAGAACCAATGCTGAATCCCTGTCAATGGCACAGAGCCGGTAACTGTCTCTTGCTTCTTACCTTCACCTACCTGAGCTTTTAGCACCAAGGATAGAGACTGTATGTTTCGACATGTAATGATGTCTTTGACAGTGAGTCTGTATCCTTCACCCTTCATTCTTGAGCATATTTGTATTGATCTGATGGAATCCCCTCCTATTGTAAAAAAATCATCTGTAATGCTCAGCTTCTCCTTACCTAATACTTTAGCCCAAACATCACAAAGTATTTGTTCCTCTTTAGTTCTTGGCTCCACATAATCTTCCTTGGTTGCTGCTTCCGGTTCGGGTAATGCTTTGTGATCCACTTTGCCATTTGATGTCAATGGCATATTTTCCAGCCTTAGGTATTGATTAGGCACCATGTATTCCGGTAGTTGCAGTGCCAGATGCTCTTTGAGATCTTCTGAGTCCACTGGTTCTTTGGCTACATAGTAGCCAACAAGGAAACTGTCTTCTCCACCTTCTTTAGTAACCACCACTGCGTCCTGCACTTTCTCATGCATTGACAGTTGGCTCGCTATCTCTCCAAGTTCTATTCTGTAGCCTCGTATTTTTACCTGATCGTCCACTCTCCCCAAAAATTCTATGCTCCCATCAGAATGCCATCGAGCAAGATCACCCGTCTTATACATCAGTTCACCATTACTATACGGATTTTCGATCAAACTCATTCTTGTGAGTTCCTCTGAAAATATATAGCCTTTTGTAACTTGTGAACCTGCAATATATATTTCACCTGCCACTCCTTGTGGGCAAACCTGCAACTCGCTATCCAATATATAGATCCTGGTGTTTGGTGCTGGCTTACCTATTAACACACTGCTTCTTTTATTATCTTCCTTGCGATTAAACTTATGTAAAATACAGCCAATAGTAGCCTCAGTAGGTCCATATTCGTTATATATTTCCAGTGACTTACTTCCTCTATCCTGTATGGTCACCGCCAAATCAGTACTTAACTGCTCACCTCCCACTACAAAACGTTTGACATGAGTCAGATCCAAATCCATTTCCTTTATCATTCTTAAATGGGCTGGTGTAAGCTTTACTACATCAACACTCCTGTTGGAAATTACGCGCCTTATAAGTGCACTCTGTTCCTCTGCTTTGTATACATGCAAATGGTTACCACTCACCAATGGTAAGAACATGGAGGTTATAGTAAGATCAAATGAGATGGAACTAAACAGGGCCATTTGGCATTTCTCATTTCTAATATATGTATCCCTGGCCCAACTGAGGTAGTTAAACAAAGAACCATGAGTGATCATAACACCTTTCGGATGTCCGGTGGAACCTGAAGTATATAATACATAGGCCAGATCATCAGGTGTGACCTTCGGCAAATCTATTTTCTGCTCAATGGAATTCCATGTTAAAGCCTCTAGATCCAGGATATTTTCAGGAGGAAGATGCTCTGAAATATCTGTAACAGCTTTTAGTAGTTCTGATGTAGTAATAAGTGCCTTTAACCCACTGCTTTTTACCATATAATTAATACGAGCCGAGGGGTAACTCTTATCTATTGGCACAAAAGCAGCTCCTGCTTTAAATACGCCTAAAACGGAAACCAATAGCAACTCAGAAGGTTCCAGTAACACCCCCACAAGGTGATCAGAATTTATACCCATGGTCTTTAGTTGTACAGCCACTTGGGTGCATTTTTCATCCAGTTCCTGATAACTTAATGCTTTCGGAAAAAAGGAGACGGCTGTCTTATTTGTATTTATAGAAACCTGCTCAGTGAAGAGATCAATGATTGTTTTGTCTGAAGAATAGTCAAATGTAGTAGTATTAAATTCATAAAGCAGCTCATGATGCTGTTCCCTTGATAAGATCTTAATTTGAGAAATTTGCTGATCAGGATCTTCTATTATAACCTTCACAATACGCTGAAAATAAGATACAAATTTATCAATTGTACGCTCAGTAAATAAATCTGTGGCATACTCAAAATCGAGGTACAGCATCCCATTTAGCTCTCCCACGGTTAGTTCAATATCAAACTTGGAAACATCACGAGTGTAATCGTATGGCTGAAGCTTCAGTCCGGGAATAACCAGTTCTTCCTGTTCGAAATTTTGAAACGTAAGTGCTACATCAAAAAGTGGATTGCGGCTGGTGTCTCTTGGCAGGCTCAATTCTTCTATAAGTGCTTCATAAGGAAAGGATTGATTCTCCAAACAAGCCAACGTCTTCTTTTTTACTTCAGATAGAAACATTCTAAAAGTTTTGTTGCCTTTAGGAAAGTTTCGAATGGCTAAAGTATTTACAAACATGCCCATAATGTTTTCAAGATCAGCATGATCTCTCCCTGCAACGCCAGTGCCAACAGTCACATCGCTTTGATTGCTAAGTTTAGCAAGAAATACATTTAGGATCGAAAGCATTGTCATAAATAAAGTGGCTCCCTCTGCTTCACCAAGTGCCTTTATTTTCCTGGTATCTTCCTCCCCGATCAAAAAAGATTTGTTGCTGCCTTTATAAGATTTCGTGACAGGACGGGGATAGTCTGTAGGGAGTTCCAGAGCCGTTGCATATTCGGCAAATTCTTGTTTCCAAAAATCTCTTTGTCTGCCAAAATACTCCTGCTGTAGTAAGACCCATTCGGAAAAGTCTTTATAGTGCAGTTGAAGCGGTGGCAACTGTACATTACTATAGTAATCCATAAAATCACGAATGAGTACCCCTTGCGAAACACCATCCGTCACAATGTGATGCATATCCACCATTAGCAAATGATTTTCATCGGATAACCTAATCAGACCTGTGCGTAGCAATGGAGTTTGGCTAAGATCAAATGGTCTAATGAATTCTTGAATGATAGCCTCTGCTTTTTCTTCCAATGCCTCAAAGTACGCGATCTCAAAATGAACATTTTTTTCAACTGTTTGTACAGGCTGCCCGTCTATCATATGAAAAGATGTGCGTAAAATTTCGTGACGATCTATGAGCTTTTGGAAAGCACCGATCAACTTATCTTTATCTAGTTTTCCTTCCAGCCTAAGTACCTGATGTACATTATAAGCCCGTGAAGTATTATCCAATTCATAGAGAAAATAGAGTCGCTTCTGTGAAGGAGACAAGATATAGTGGTCTTTTTCCAAAGCAGGTTCAATCGGATCTTTTGATACTGATTCAAGCTCGTGTGATTGTGAAATGAACGCTGCCAGACTTCTTATAGTTGGTTGGTCAAAGAAATCGGAAAGAGATAGACTTATATTCATCTCTCTACTTATACGGGCATTTAATGTCAGCGCCTTAAGTGAATCCCCACCTATTTCGAAGAAATCATCATCTAATCCAAAGTCTGTCTTTCCAAAGAAATTCATCCATGTTTTTAACAGCTTTCTCTCTGTATCTGAAAGTTCCTGATCTTCTAACTCATCAACCTGTACATCTCCTAACGTCCGCCCCCCTTCACTCTGTGTTATCTTGCTGACCCAACCATCTAATCTCGTTTGAAGATCTTTAGTGGATACCACCAACTGAGGCAGGGCCTTTAACGAAATGAGACGTTCAACTACTGCGGGAAGCTCGTGCTCGTTGATCATTTCGCTCCACTCCTCTTCAAAATTTATACCATCAAAGTTTATAGAAATCCAATTCTTTAGTAATCCATGTCCTCTTAATATGCTGGTAAAAAAATCCATGAAGACACTAGCAGAAGCATACCCACCAAATCCAAGTCCTCCAAGAATAGCAGCCAGTGATGATGTTAGGAGGCAAAAGTCCAATTCCTTGTCTTTCAATACTTCATGCAATACAAACAATCCATCTACCTTAGAGTGAAATTGCGTTTCAAAATCAGCTTTTTCCAACTTGTCAAGTGAGTTTATCGAAGGGCCACTAGTAACACCGGCTGCATGAAAAACACCATTTAATTTACCAAACTTCACTCCCACTTCTCCTATAACCTCGGAAAAGCGATCTGCACAGGAAAGATCGCATTCAAAATACACCACTTCACCCCCTTCACTTTCAATTGAGCTAATCTTTCTTATTTTTTCTTTAATCCGTTCTGAAATTGTATTGCTTTTTAACAAATCTGGCCAATCAGGTCTCCGCGGCAGACGCTCTCTTCCCAGTAATACTAACTTTGCCTGATGGTTTCTTGCCAAGTATTTAGACATGGTATAACCAAATCCGCCTAATCCGCCTGTAATAAGGTAAATACCCTGTTTCCTGAATACCTGATTAGAAATTTTGTTTTCCACAGATAGCATGTCATAGTGCCGGGTCCATCGGCACCCACTTCTATAGGAAACTATTTTCCCCGGCACAGGATAATTGACCTCCGTAAATATTTCCTGCTTAAACGAAGCATTCGTTAGCTCTGATATAGAAATGTCTATCTGCCCGGTAGTGATTGTCGGATACTCCTGCCCTATTACTTTTAGCAACCCAATGATCGCAGAGTTAGGAATTGATGAGATTTCTCCCGGACAAGTAATGTTATACATCCCTGCCGTCAGTACTACAATCTCCTTCAGATCACTTCTGAATTGCTGTGCTAACTGAAAGGTGTGCATAAGACCAAAAAAATTCAAATCCCTGGGTCTCAATTTCTCAAGCGGGCTTGCTGTTTCCTCAGTAACACTCAAGCAATATACAATCCTATTTGGCAAAAGGTTAATAGTTGCTAAATGATCAAACAACTGAGCAAATGATTCCTTGTTTTCAGGGTCAACTTCATAAAAATCACCGGCCGTCTGACGATATTTTTTACCGGCCCTTATACTTATCACTTTCTCTCCACGCTGTCGGTAATTTTCAATAATTGATTCCCCAGCTCCGAATTTATCTTCAAAAACTATTGTACACCATCCAGCTTCCAAACCATTCTCCCAGGGAATGACTGATGAGAGCTTCCATGTAGGTGTATAGTACCAATTATCGATAGGATTGCGTACCAAAGATTTATCAGTGATCATCCCTTCAATCATACGTTCAGGATCTACGTCTGCAGCATAAACAGACCGATCAAAAGTATAGGTTGGAAGCGACTTGACATGACGCGTTTCATGTTGGTAAAAGCTTTCCCAATCCAGTATAACGCCATGTGACCACAGTTTACCCAGTCCAGTCAAAATACCCTGCAAACTGTTGTTTCTCTTCGATTGACCATTGATATTAATTACTACATGTCCTTCTTTTCTTAGGTTACTGGCCCCTACAAAAGATCCTAGAGCCCTTCCGGGACCAATCTCTACAAACAATACTTCTTCTTGCCTCATGATCTCACTTATACCATCTGAGAATCTTACGGTTTGGCGAAGGTGATCGACCCAATACTTTGGATTGCAAATTTGTTTATCTGATGCCTTTTTTCCGGTAAGATTGGATATAAAGGGTATTTCCTGGGGCTTTAGCTCTACCTGCTTTACTACCTGCTCAAAATTATCAAGAATATCATCCATCATGTGCGAGTGAAAGGCATGGGAGGTCTGAAGTTCCTTGCTAACGAAGCCCTCCCGTTCTATAGTTTCCTTAAATCTTTCCACGGCTGTAAAAGGACCGGAAATCACGCAGGACGAATGACTATTGACCGCAGCCAGCGACACCTGAGGGTGTTTTTCCAGGTAGAGGGCCAGTTTGTCTTCGTGAATCATAACACTTAACATGTTACCCTTTGACATCTGTTGCATTAGTTCCCCTCTCTTCACTACTAATTTCAGGGCATCTTCCAAGGAAAATACTCCTCCCAGACATGCTGCTACATATTCACCTATACTGTGCCCAATCATAATATCCGGTCTGACTCCCCAACTCATTAACAGACGGGCCAGTGAGTATTCGACTATAAACAGTATGGGTTGAGTATATTCAGTGTCATGAATCCGATTTTCTGACGCAGAAAAAAGCACTGATTGAAATTTTTTGGATGAAAACATCTGAACAATACTGAAACACTTGTCGACCTCCTCTCTAAAGGTAGGTTCACAGGCATATAGCTCTGCGTACATATTGTTGCTTTGAGCTCCTTGTCCAGGAAACATAAAGGCAATTGTATTTTTACCTTTTGATCCAACTTTGAAAGCTTTTTTCTCATCAAAAACTGAAAGTAATCTTATGGCTTCATCCCTGTTATCACAAACGAAAATCGCTTTTTTGTCAAATGTGGACCTGCATGCATTTAAGCTATAAGCCACATCAGCCAGCTTTTCTTCAGGATGTTCTTCCAGGTGTTTTTGCAACTTTTTTATATTACCTCTTAAGGAGGTAATTGTTTTAGCTGATAGGGTTAATAGCTGGTAAGGTCTGCCTTCTGAGGAAGGCTTTCTGTCTGGAGCCTCCTCTAGAATAACATGGACATTAGTACCTCCTATGCCCAAAGAACTTACACCAGCCCTTAAAGGATAAGATGATGATCTCCATGATCTCAACTGAGAATTGATAAAGAAAGGAGAGTTTTCAAGTTCAATATTGGGGTTTGGTTTTTCATAATGCAGTGTAGCCGGTAATTGACGGTTTTTTAAAGCCATTACAACCTTAATTAGCCCTACCACACCGGATGCAGCATCCAAATGTCCAACATTTGATTTTACCGAACCCAAAGCGCAGTATTGGTTATTTTTGCTACCGGAAAGTCGGAAAGCGTGACTTAGGGCCTCAATCTCTATAGGATCGCCAAGTTTAGTACCGGTACCATGTGCTTCAACATAACTAATGGAGTCTGGTTCTATTTTGGCATTTCGAATGGCTTTAGAAATAACTTCTACCTGGCCGCTAACACTTGGAGCCGTATAACCCACTTTTTTATTTCCGTCATTGTTAATAGCAGATCCTTTGATAACAGCGTAAATATTATCCTGATCTTTCAGAGCATCTCTGAGACGCTTCAACACTACTACTCCGGCTCCCTCACCAAATATAGTACCCGAGGCTTTATGATCGAAAGGACAACACTTACCATCAGCAGATTGTATATGACCGTCCTCATGTAAATAGCCCTTCTTAGAAAAATTATTAACCGTAACACCACCGGCCAAAGCTATCTTGCACTCACCAAGTAATATACTATTGCATGCTTGATGGATGGCAGCCAAAGAAGAAGAGCAGGCTGTCTGCAGAAACATAACCGGCCCTCCAAGATTCAGCTTGTAGGATATTAGCGAACTAAGAAATGTAATCCCGCTTAACTGTTGCGCAGACAGATCGTCTATGGCCTGATCCTCAGCACCCTTTAGTAGGGCATATAGTTTCCAGGGGAGTCTGGGTGACCCACTGGCAAAAAGGCCTATCTTCTCGTTTTTACTGTTATTTGAATAACCACTGTCCTCCAGGGCTTCCCAACAGCATTCGTGAAATAATCTAATCTGTGGGTCCATCACCTCTGCTTCAGCAGGCCTGTAGTCGAAGAAAGAAGAGTCGAAATACTTCTTATTCTTCAGGTAAGATCCAAACTTTACGTAGTGTGGGTTTTTGATCATCCTTTCACTCTCCCCTGCTTCGAGTAATTCTGCATCACTAAATTCTGCAATAGAGTTTTTACCATCTATCAAGTTATTCCAAAACTGCTGAACATTGTCCGCCTCTGGGAATCTGCCTGATAAGCCGATAACAGCTATTTCCAACCCTGTGTAGTTATCCATGTCTTTTAATTTATTGCTTTACCTCAAGTTTTTCTCTGGTTATCGCATTTTTAGTAACTCCAGGGTTTCATCCCTTATATCGGCTTCCTCTTTTGTACGGGTCTCCATGGCCTTTGTATTCTGCAAAGTGCCATCAAGCAGTTGTGCCAGAGATGATATAGTAGGGTTGTTAAAAATACCAACAATGGAAAATTTGATATGAAAATTCTTCTTCAGCTTATTAGCCATGTATATCACTTTGAGTGAATCTCCACCGAGATCGAAAAAATTGCGGTTGATGCCTATTTGTTCCTTGTCCACTTTCAATACTTCACTCCAAATCTCTACCAGAGCTTTTTCTGTTCCATTGGATGGTGCTATATATTCTCCCAAATTAATCTCAGGGTCAGGCAGTGCATTCCGATCCACTTTTCCATTGGATGTAAGCGGCATTTTCTTCAGATGAACATAGAAAGTGGGAAGCATGTACTTAGGCAGACTTTTTGACAAATGACTCTTGATATCCGTAATTGAAAGCTCTTCCTCTGAGACATAATAACCTATCAAATATTGGTCTTCTTCTCTTTCACTAGCCAGTACTACTGCATCTTTGATCGCTTCATGCGTGGTAAGCTGACTCTCAATCTCACCTAGTTCTATCCTGAAACCACGGATCTTTACCTGGTGGTCTATCCTGCCCAGGTATTCAATGCTGTTATCAGGCAGCCAGCGTGCCAAATCTCCGGTTCTATAAAGTCGCCCGCCTGTCTTATAAGGATTGGTTATAAATTTTTCTGAGGTCAACTCCGGCTTGTTCAAGTAGCCTCTGGCTACTCCAGCTCCTGCTACATACAGTTCTCCTTTAACACCATATGGCTGAACACGGAGGAAATCATCTAACACAAGAACAGCCAATGTAGGCAACGGTCTGCCTATAGATTTACTATTATTGATTATGTCACTATCTGTAAGTTCCTTATGAGTCACATGTACTGTCGTTTCAGTAATGCCGTACATATTTACAAGAGTTACTTCCGGGTGTCTTTCCCGCCACGCTCTTAGTTGAATTGGCTGTAATGCCTGTCCACCGAAAATGACGTATCGCAACGCCAAGGAGTTTTTTGGATGATGCTGCTCCTCTTCCAAAAGCTGATAAAAGGCCAATGGTGTTTGGTTTAACACGGTTACTCCCTCTGTTTGTAGCACATGAAGAAAAGCAGATGGATTTTTGGTTATATCTTCAGGAATAACTACTGCTTTACCCCCGTAAAGCAGGGCACCATAAAGTTCCCAAACTGCAAAATCAAAACTGTAAGAGTGAAATAAGGTCCAAACGTCTTTCGCAGTAAAATCAAAAGGAGTTTGTTCGTTGAATAGTAAACGAACAACATTTTCATGTTCTATCAGCGCCCCTTTAGGTTTGCCAGTGCTTCCCGATGTGTAAATGATATAGGCCAAGTTGTTAGACATGATCTTCCGACCTGGATTACTACTCTGTCTACTATAGCTTTCCGTGTCGTTTAGGGAAACTACACTTGTATTTGTTACCCGCTCCATTATCTCTTTTAAAGCCAGGGATTCCATATTGCTTAGGACTAACTTAGCACCACTATCCTGGAGCATATACTTAATTCTTTCATGCGGATAGCCAGGATCAATAGGTAAATAACAGCCCCCCGCCTTCAGTATTGCTAACATGGCTACCACCATCTCCGTACCCCGTTCTACGAGCAAAGCCACCGGTTCCTCCTGCTGAACACCTTGTGTTATCAGGTAATGGGCTAACTGATTTACCCGAGTATTCAAACCCCGATAACTCAATGATTGACCTCTAAAGACTAATGCCTCATTTTCAGGTGTTTTCTCCACCTGTTCTTCAAACAGACTTACAATCGTCTCTCCTTTTGGATAATCAATCTCGGTCTCATCGAAACTCATTAACAACTGTTGGCGCTCATCGGCAGATATAATATCAATCTCAAATAGCTTCTTATTGACATCTGAAACTACTTCCACCACTATTTTGTTGAAATAAGCAATAAACGAATCGATAGTATTGCCTTTAAATAAGTCAGTGCAATATTCAAAATCAAAATGCAATTGATCATCGTATTCAGAAGCTGTAAGAGTGAGGTCAAACTTGGACATGTTTTGTCCATTATCATAAGGTGTGATTTTAAGTCCCGGTATTATTAGCTCCTCCTGCTCATAATTAGCAAAATTAAACATAACATCGAATAAGGGGTTTCGACTCGTTTGCCGGGGGCCATGGATCTCGCCAACCAGTTTTTCGTAAGGATATGCCTGGTTTGCAAAGCACTTCAATGTCTTTGCTTTCACCTTTGAAAGAAAGTCGAGGAAGCTCAGATCTCCCTTTGGATGGTTACGCATCGCAAGGGTATTTACAAACATACCTATTACACCTTCCAAATCCCGATGATACCTTCCTGCTATAGAAGTCCCAATGGTAATATCCTCCTGCCCGCTTAATTTATTTAAAAGTATGTAATAGAAAGATAATACCACCATAAATATGCTAGTATCAGTTTGATCTGCCAATTTTTTTATGGCTTTGCTTTCACTCTTACCCAATGAAAAATATTTACTATTTCCATTATAGCTTTTAATTGCCGGCCTGGGAAAGTCTATAGGCAGATCCAGCGCGATTGCCTCCTCCTCAAATTCCTTTCTCCAGAACTTCCTTTGCCCCTCTAATAACTCTCTCTGCTCAATATCCTGCTGCCAATTTGCGTAGTCTTTGTATTGTAAACGTAATGGCGAGAGCTCTTCCCCTTGATATAAGGACATAAAATCTCTGATCAAAACTCCATGAGATATACCATCCGTAATAATGTGATGCATATCTATCATTAATAGATGCTCCTGATCCGCAAATTTGATCAAACCTACTCTGAATAAGGGTGCTTCACTCAAATCGAAAGGACGAACAAACTCATGAATTACTCTATCGGCATTATGCTCTTTGGCTACAGTGTAGTGAGCAATTGAAAATGAAAGCTCTTCATTAATTTTTTGAACGGCTTCCTCATCAATTATTTCTATGGACATTCGCAAGCTTTCATGCCGGGATATTAATTTCTCTAATGCCAGTTCCAATTTTTGGATATGAAGTTCTCCCTCAAGCTTTACCACCTGGGTAATGTTATAGGCCACAGAAGTATTGTCGAATTCACTCAAAAAGAATAATCGCCTTTGTGAGGAAGAAAGAGGATAATGAGAATTGGGATCTGCTTTTTTTATATCACTTAAAATGAACGGATTTTCATCAGTCGGGGCTTCAGGTTGTATATTAACACTATCTGACGCTCGAAGCTTCTTCTCTATCAGTCTTGCCTGCTTTTGAATGGTCAAATTCATAAAAAGCTCTGCTAACGCCACACGTATGCCGAATTCTGTAAACATACGGGGTATTAATCGCATCATGCTTAAGGAGTTTCCACCTGCGTGATGAAATTTTTTGTCTGTAGAAATAATATCTGCATTCAATATTTCTTTCCAAATGCCATGTATCTTTTTTTCAAACTCATCGGCAGGCTGTATTATATGTTCAGTCTTTTTGCTTTGAAGCAATTTCATATAGTCAATTTTCCCATTGCTCAATAGGGGAAATTTATCAACTATAGTGATGCTGGATGGAATCATATAAACCGGCAGGTGATCTTTTAAGTGCTGTTCTATCTTCTCGCCAACGTCAGCATGAGCCGCACCATTTTTTACAACAACGAATGATATAAGTAAGTCAGCTTTTTCATCATATCCGACCACTGCATTTTTTACCCATTTAGATTTTACAAGAGTACGTTCTATTTCGTCCAATTCTATCCGTATACCCCGGACTTTTACCATTCGGTCCTCCCTTCCCAAGAGATCTATACTACCATCAGGCAAGACACGAGCCCTGTCTCCGGTTTTGAAAGCTATTTTCTCGTTGGATGTTCCCTGGTTTAGCTTTATGAATTTTTCTGCAGTAAGCTGAGGTTTATTGAGATAACCTTTGGATAAATAGTTGGAGATCACGTACAGATCACCTGTGATAAGATGGCGGCAGGGCTCATTTTTTTTATCCAGTACGACCATTTCTGTGTCTGCAATAGGCTTACCAATAGAAATCTTAGCTTTCGATACATCGTAAGGTTGAATTGGATAATAAGAACTGATCATAGTTGCTTCAGTAGCACCATATAGATTGACCAATTGTACCCTGTCCTCAAAAGCTTCATACCACCGTCTCAATTCAGAAGGCACGATCTTTTCACCTGACATGAGCACATACTTCAAATCCATAAAATTCCTTTCCGACAAACCTTCTTCATTGAAAATCCGAAATACACTTGGTACACAATGGATAAAGTCAATCCGCTCTGAATCTATCCACTCCCGCAGCTTGTTTGAGGTAAAGAAATCATCCATTTTTGGGGGAACACAGATAGTTCCACCACTCATTAATGGCACAAAAACGTCTCTGAGAAACGCATCAAAATAAGGTGATATAAATTGACTAAAGCGATATCCACACGGAATCTTGAATGTATCTATTTCCCACTGTATGAAGTGCCATAAACTGCTATTTTTTCCTATTATACCCTTGGGCTCCCCTGTCGACCCTGATGTAAAGTAGATATAGAGATCGTCATCCTCGTGATAATCTATACCCTGTCTAACCTCACCTTGGTTTTCTTCTTTTAAAATATTCGCGAGCGAAGTGGTGAAAACAGCGTTGGGTATATTTACGGTTAGCCTTACTTCTGACGTTAGAATCGCATCCAACTTGGCATCACTTACAATATGAGAAAAGCGCTGCCGCGGTAGAGAAATATCCAATGGCACAAATACACATCTTGCCCTGACCACGCCAACCATGCACACTATCAAATCAATTATGTCCTTAGTGCAGATGCCAATTTTAGATTGAGCGGGTAATCCATACTTCAATAAATATGCAGTAATTTTATCTGCCCGCTCAAGAAGTTCTAAATAAGAAATCGATAGGTCATTTTCTTCAATGGCAACACGGTCTTTAAAATTACCTAATGTTTTCCCTAAATTTTGTTGTGTAAACATTTGTTGGTTGGTTCAGTATTAAGATACTTAACTTTATTACGATAATGCCGGGACCTTCTTTTCAAAAAACTGTTCTAAAAATATTCCAAAGGTTATAACGATGATCAGGAGATCAGTTTCGAACGGAACATTTAGGAAAAATCCATCCTGGCTATATTGCTTTTTAAGTCGTTCTATAAGATTTGGGTCAAAAAAACCCTGCCTTTTAATGGTTTCGTAAGAAAGAATATCGTTAATATATTCAATATTACGTTGTAATAAATATGGGCTTCCAGGAGCCACGAATCCGAACTTCTCCCTTTCCAGTATCTCTCTTGGCACACTCTTCTCAGCGAGTTTCCGAAGAATGTACTTCTCCGTGAAATTGTTCAGCTTAAACTTTGAAGGAATTGTGGTAGAAAATTCTACCAGATCTTTATCCAAAAAAGGATACCGTACCTCTACAGAGTTAGCCATGGCCATACGATCCCCGTGATCCGATATCAGATGATCTACCAACCGAAGTTTGTAATCCATGTAGGATCTTTTATGTAAAGTATCCCTTTGCAGGAGCTTTTCCTTCTTTATTATAGGATATTCCATACAATTAATATCTTCAAAAAAAGCCCTTAGCTGGTTAGAATACAGACTTTTTTTCAACGCTGTCAAATCCTGAAGGTTACTTTCATAAAAAAAATCACCATCACCCCACACGTGACGTCTAAGATTGTATTCTTCCTGCGATAGATTATTACTATCAGATAATCCCTCCTCCCTCATTTTGTCAAAACGATACCCAACATATCCGGCAAAAAACTCATCCGCTCCCTCACCTGATAGAATCACTTTTAACTGATTATCTCTCACTGCCTGAGAGAGGTGAAGCGAAGCGGTATTGTAGGTTTCCTTTATTGGGCACTCACAGTGATAAACGGCATCATGTAATCGTTCACTAATGTCACTATAGTAAAAAGTCTTCTGGTAGAGGCTGGCATGAGACTTTTCTGCTGCTAAATTTTGATATTTAGCTTCAGAAATTTGGGAATCCGGGAAGTCAATAGAGAACGCTCTTCTGATACCTTTACCTAAAAATTGGTCCACTTTCATAGCTATCATCGAGCTATCCAGTCCTCCGCTAAGGTAAAAACCTGTGGGGACGTCCGCTCTAAGACGCAGCTTAACTGCATTCTCAAAATGGTATCCAAGCTCCTCCACATATTCAGCTTCACTCTTAATCTTCACATCATGGTTATGCTGTTCGTAAGGAAGATCCCAATATTCCATGTCTGTAATTTTCGCCTGGTCATCTACAAGTAAAAAATGACCATTTTCCAAGCTATGAATATTTCGAAACATAGTCCTGGGGCTTATCAGTCCCGGAAAAGAAATTATTTGGTCAAGTCCTACTAAATCCACCTCGGCAGCAACCAAAGGATGCTCTAATATAGCCTTAATCTCCGACCCAAAAATAAAAGTATTTTTTACGAAAGTGTAAAAGAACGGTATTATACCCATTTGATCTCTGGCGCAAAACAGAACATTTCTCTTTTTGTCATAAAGAGCAAAAGCAAATTGTCCATTAAGATCATTTAAGAAATCTGTACCTTTTTCTTCGTACAAATGAATGATTACTTCTACGTCAGAATCTGTGGTAAATAGATGACCTCTTGACTTCAGGTTCTGTTTCAGTTCAATGTAATTAAAGATTTCCCCGTTGCAAATAAGCACAATGTCCTTACTCTCATTGTAGATAGGTTGCATGCCATTCTCTAAACCAATGATACTCAACCGTGTGAACCCAAAAGCAACATTATCAAACATCAATGTATTTTGAGCATCCGGCCCCCGATGAATAAGTTTACTATTCATTTTTTTCAGAACTAGATGATCTTCAAAGGACATTCTATTGCCGTATTTCACGAATCCACATATACCGCACATAATTTGATGGGTTTAAATTGAAATAGAGACGCTTTCTCTGGACCTTATTTTAGAATCTAAAGTTCATTTTGATCTTTAGACCTTTGTTCATTTATATTTGAAATTCGCAAGGTTGCGCCATAGCTGTAAGAATGGTTCTTTCCCCTTCGAATGGGTTTCTGCCATGAGAAAACATCATGTTATCCAAAAGTAAGAAATCATCTTGTTCCCATTTAAAAACAATTGAATTCTTTTCATAAAAATTTCGGAACTCTTGCACCACAGCATCTTCAATGTTGCTGCCATCACCATAGTACGTTACGAATGGTAGGTCTTCCTCATTAAAATAATCTAACACCTCTGGATCATAGTGGGCTTTAAAGCCAAAATACAAGTGGTTAAACCACATCTCTTCACCAGTAATTGGGTGATTCTGGACAGCCGGCAGAACCCAACGCACTCGCAAATGTTCATCACTAAGCCAATCATATTCAAATCCATTTTTTTCCAGATACTGATCAACGGCCTCGCGGTCATCCGTTTGATAGATGGTTCTCCAATCAAGGCCGACTCCTGGAATGCTATTTCGCAAATACTGAATTTTCTTTTCCCGAAACTTCTGAACGGTTTCTTCTTTTAGGTTTGTCAGTATCTTTCTCTCATCTGCAATAGGTGTTTCTCCATTAACTGCCGGAGGTATTAGGCAGTAAAAGGCAATGATCCTATTGAAAGCAAGTGAATAAGAATTTTCCGTATGCATATGGATGACTTGATCTTTAGGATGGCTAGTAGATGTATATACATTATTGTAAACTTGCTCTCGAGGAGATGTGCGGTTCTTATATTCCATAGGCTCCCCAAACAAACCCGAAAAAGCTTCATTAAATCCTTCAGCCCCTCCAATATCAAACCCTCGTAAAAGTACTGCACCTTGAGTTAGCAGGAGTTGATTTATTTGATCTTTGTGGTCTTTTATCCACTCACTACCTATTTTCCCGCTTCTGGGTTTTACCAAAAATGGTTGCTTTTTTGAAGGCATAAAGATCTCTACCTCTGTGCCCAAATTTACCATACTTTCATGATTGATGAATGTTTCCATTAGATATACTTTTAAAAGTCAATACTTTGTTTAATTGATTAAAGGCCTATTAAATCCTTTCCAGCCGGTTCAATATCTATCTTCTCAATTTCAATACTTCTATTTTCTAAAACAGCGCTCACAATGCTCTTGTATGAATCTTTAAAAATACCTACAGTATCTTCATTATATAATGCTGTATTGTAAATAAATGACACATGAAACTGGTTATTTTGTTCTTCAAAAACCTCAACCTGGAACTCATACTCACCAGTGGTTCTCTCTAGCAAGTTCACACTTTTAAATTGCAGGCTCTCAAGCTCACTATCACTATCTAAGGCATTGGAGAAAGCAAAGTGTACGTCTACAAGTTGGTTCGTATCAGTACTGAGCATCGAAACCATCTGATCGTACGGATAATCCTGATGTTCCAAAGCTTCCAATACGCATTCTTTAACTGCTTTTAAAAACTCTATGAAATCTTGATTGCTATCTATTTGCATTCTCAATGGTAGGATGTTAATAAAAGTCCCAACGATTTCTTGTAAATCTTTTGATGACCTCCCTTGTGCATCAGAACCCACGATAATATCTTCATCGCCCGTCACCTTGTGGAGCATGATATAATATACAGCCAGAAAGAACATAAAATCCGATACCCCAGCCTTTTCGATAAAAATCTTCACTTTGTTATACTGATCATTCTCAAGTTGAAATACGGTAGTGTTCCATATAGATTCCTGCACATTTTCCCGTTCCTGTAGGATGGGTAAATTCAGCCTATTTAAATTACCTGAGAGTTTTCTAGTCCAAAAATCCTTATGTACCTGCCGACCATCCGTTTGTTCTCTTACCCACACGGCAAAATCTTTGTATTCATACTCCAATTCATCCAAAACATTTTCATAATACAAGTCTTTTAAGTCCTTTATCAATATATTGATGGATGTACCATCGCAAATGATATGATGAATATCGAGAAACAGAAAGGTTTTATCCAACCCACAAACTATTGCTCCACGAATAAGCGGACACATGGATAAATCAAATGGTTTGATAAATTTGCGAAATGCGATCGCCAATTCCTTTGGACTACTACATGTAATGGATTCCAATGCAAAATCTGCTGTAGGAATTATTTTTTGCACAACACCTTCATCTGATAATTCAAAATAGGTTCTAAGTGCTGAGTGTCTGTTAATTAAAGCAATAAAAGCTTTTTCAAGTCGCGCTATATCGATATTCTCACCGAGCTCAAGAGCTTCATTAATATTGCGCGCCAGGCTATCCTGATTCAGCATATAAGTGTAATACATTCTTTCTTGAGCGGGAGAAGTCGGGTAGAATTCTCTGATCCCTATTTTTTGTAAAGGTGTTCCATGCTCTGGCTCTGCTTCCTCTATCAACCTGGCTATCGCAACAACCGTATTCTTTTCAAAGATTTTCTTAAGTTCCAATCTTACCGAAAAAGTCTTCTGTATCTTATTGATCAGTTGAAGTACCCGAATCGATTGACCACCGAGGTCAAAGAAGCTGGCATTTGTACTTATAGCTTCCTCAGACACCTTAAGTATTTCCGACCAAATGGTCACAAGCTTTTTCTCAATCTCAGTACCTGCTCCCACATAATCTTCACCGGCGCTAACTTCAGGGTCCGGAAGTTTCATTTTATTGATTTTCCCGTTGGGTAATAGAGGCAGGTTTTCCAGATATACAAAATGAGCAGGCACCATGTAGTCGGGCAGGTGAGACGATAAATGATCCTTCAACTCATTAGTATCTAATTCTTTTGCAGCAAGATAATACCCCACCAGGTAAGGGTCCTCGCCCAAAGATTTTGCTATTACAATGGCTTCGTTTACATCCTCATGGCTTAATAACTGACTTTCTACCTCCCCAAGTTCTACACGGTTTCCTCGAATTTTTACCTGATTATCTATTCTTCCCATAAACTCTATGTTACCATCTGGCAGCCACCTGGCTAAGTCACCGGTACAGTACAATCTCTCTCCTTCACCATAAGGGTTGGCGATAAATTTTTGACTGGTAAGTTCCCGGCTGTTAAAATATCCAAAAGCCAATGCTTTCCCTGCTACACATAGTTCACCAGCAACACCCACGGGTTGCAATTTTCTATTTCGGTCCAAGATCAGGATTTTGGTATTGGCTATGGGTTTACCGATAGGGATTTTTCTTGCCTCATGTTGAATTTCTCCTATAACCTGTTCTTGCTTGTCATCGGGTGTGCCTAATAAGTTGTCCTCTCCGTAAATTTCTTTGACTATTGCAAGTTGATCTTTTAATACGCATTCCAAATCCTGGTGAGTGGTTAACGGATTTGAGAGTACAGCTCTAAATACAACCAATTCGCTATTGTTTTTCGCGACTTTTGTTTTAGAGATAAATGTTTTTCCCCTTAGAAATTGTGCCTCCTGTACTCTGGCATTGATCGCATTGATTACATCATTTTCACCTTCAGAAAAATTAATTTTGTGACGATATTTCTTAGGTAAATATCGATAGTTGACGATATTAATGTGATTTGAAATAAACTCAAAGCAGTCTGTCACTTTGATCAGTTCCGAAAGTTTCTGTGCCAAATCAATACCCCGCTCCAACAATAGTCCGTACCCTTTTTTACCCAAAATTTTTAAAGAAGCGTGTAAACAAAGCGACAAGCCAGGCTTTGAACCTTCCAGTGTAACACGGCCAAAGTCATATGAATCAGCTCTGGCTTGATAGTTCGCCTCAGTGGAATTGTGATTGAGTTGATGGGGATCTTTAAATAAACAGATACTTATACCCTGCGGCAGGAAAAGTTGCTTATGACCACAGAATGTGATAGAATCAGCGTGTTCAATGCCATCTATCAGACGATAGTACTTTTCCGAAAATTTTAGCAATCCTCCCCAAGCCGCATCCACATGAAAATGAATGTTATTTTTCCGGGCTATCTCTGCCATTGCTTTTAAAGGGTCAATAGTTCCGGTCTCCGTGGCACCGGCTATACCTACCAAGCCCACAATCAGCAGGTTCTGTTCTTTACATATGTCTATTTTTTTCTGAAGATCATCCAGCCTCAATCTACCGCCAGTGTCGCTTTCCACATACAAAATATTCTTTCTACCGAAACCAAGAAATGATGCGGTTTTGCTAAAGGAATAATGCATCAATCTAGACCCCAATATCACCATATCTTCATATCCCTTTGATTTGAGTAGGTGATAGATACTTTTATCAGTAGCGTTATCATTTTGATCATAAAGGAGCTTATTTCTAGCACTCAATATAGCAGACATATTAGCAATGCTGCCCCCACTGGTAATAATGCCAAGGTTGGCGTTTAGCTGCTGGACATACTCGAGATAAAAATCGTCGGGAAAGTCGTAAAAAATACGATGAAGAATTGCAATGGCCTCTCGCTCCAAAAAGGTAAAGGATTTTGATGTTTCGATCTTCACCAGATTTTGATTAAGCTGAGAAACCAACTTACTAATGTCATGTACATAGTCTGGTAATACTGATGTCATATGCCCTATAAACCTTGGGGATGCGGTATTTACAGAGTAGGGCAGTACATTTGTTTTGAAAGATGCAAAGTATTCCTCTATACTAGTAGGATATTCTGAAACTCTGGTATTTCTGAAATTTCTGGCTACCTCTTCTAACTTTACATCCGGCAGCGTAATATTATTATCTTCTGACTTATACCCGATACGATGATTTGTAAATAAATTATTAGTCAAATAGCTATACTTTTTAAAATATTTCAAGACATCCTCCACATGATACCTTTCCACATTGTAATATGTGGCATCCGCGCTTACCTCTGTTGAACCATAAATATTTACAAGTGTAGCACCGCTAAACTCTCGGTAAAAGCGTTTGGCCAACTCAAAAGGCAGATACTCTCCGCTACAAAAAACATACTTCAATGAATGACTGGTAAGCTCTTCCTCGCTTTTTAAGTCAAGTAAGGCCTTAAGGTAGGTCGGCACCAGTGTAATCCTGGTGATTTGTTCCTTAACTATTAAAGAATACGTTTTCTCTACGTCCAGGATCTCGGTATCATCAAAGATCCTTAAGGTAATACCTGACAATAAGGGAGAAAACACTTCCACCACATGGTCTACAAAACTAATACTAGTCTTAAAACAAAAGACTTCATTATCAGAAGCTGGATATTGGTTCCAGCCCCAGTATAGTCTGTTTAGTAGCCCCTCGTGAGATCCTCTTACACCCTTTGGCACCCCTGTAGACCCTGATGTGTACATCATGTAGATATTCTTAATCAGACAACCCTTGGGGTTAGTTGTATCCAAATGCTCAATTTTCTCTTTTAATATATTATAGTCGTATACAGTACAATTTGCATTAAGCGATTTTTTGGACAGAATATTTTCCTTTGACAAAAGTACTTTTGCCTCACTGTCCCTTAAAATATGATTGATCCTCTCATTTGGATAGGCTATATCCAATGGCAAATAAGTAGCTCCACTCTTTACAACAGCGAGAATATTGATAATATAATCTATTGATCGCTGCATCATAACACCCACTACGTCACCATTACCAATCCTGCTTTGTAAAAGATGGTGTGCAAGCTGATTGGTCTTTGAATTTAGATCAGAATAACTAATAGACTCTTCCGCATCATATATAGCGATTTTTTGGGGTGTATTGGCCACCTGTAGCTCGAACAGGTCGACAATGCTGTGATTCCATGGAAAATCTACAGATGTATTGTTGAATGTGTGAAGCAGGTCATACCGCTCTTGCTCAGATATCATGTCTATTTCTGACAACTTCACATCATTATTATTTGCTACTACGGCCACTATTTGATGGAAATATGTTATAAACCGCTCAATAGTTTTACGCTCAAATAAATCAGTAGAATAGTTGAAACTTAAGTGTAATTCTTCTTCAACTTCTCCCGCTATGAGTGTGAGATCAAACATGGCGGTATGATGCACTTCCTTGTATGGCTTGAGCTTCAGTCCTGGAATAGTTAACTCGTCCTGGTCGAAGTTTTGGAATATAAACATCACATCAAATAATGGGTTCCTGCTCGTATCTCTTACAATATTTAGTTCTTCAACAAGTTGCTCATATGCAAATGACTGGTGGTCAAAGTAAGCTAAAGTACTATTTTTGACTTCTGTTAGGAAATCCTTGTAGCTCATCTCATCTCTTGGATAATTTCTCAGTACCAGGGTATTCACGAACATACCCACTATATGTTCCAGATCAACATGGTCTCTGCCAGCCACAGGTGTACCTACGGTAATATCCCGCTGGTTACTAAGTTTACTTAGCAAGATATTGAAAATGGAAAGTGTTGTCATGAACAAAGTCGCTCCTACCTTGTCAGCTATGGCCTTCATCTGGTTAGTTTCTTCCATACTAAGAGTAAAAGACACATGATTTCCTTCAAAACTTGGTGCCCTGGGCCTGGCGAAGTCTGTAGGCAGGTTCAGCACGCTTACCGCTTCAGAAAATTCCTTCATCCAGAACTCTCTATCATTTTTCAATTTATCTTGTTTCTCATTTTCTTGCTGCCATTCTACAAAATCTTTGTATTGTAGTTCAACCTTGGGCAGTTTCTCCCCGTTGTACAAGGCCATAAAGTCGTTGATCAGTATACTTTGCGACACCCCATCGGTAATGATATGGTGCATGTCGACTATCATAAGATGCGACCCTTTAGATTGTTTGACCAAACCAACCCTTATAAGAGGTGGTTTACTCAGATCAAAAGGTCTGACAAAAGATTTTATTATGGTGTCTAGATCATCATTCAGAGGCTCATGATATTCTATGAAAAAAGAAAACCCGTCTACTACCTGCTGCACCACCTTTTCATTTAATGCTAAAATAGCTGTGCGTAAACTTTCATGCCGCTTTATTAGCTTCTTAAAAGTTTCTTCTACCCTAGCCCTATTCACTTCGCCTTCAAGTGCCAGCACTTGGGGCATATTGTAAGCCAGTGAGTTCTTATCGAACTCATATAAAAAATAAAGTCGCTCCTGTACTGAAGAAAGATCATAAAAAGCCTTTTCAGAAGCTTTTTTGATTGGTTTATATTCTGATTCCCGGGACTGTTGTATGGCTCTGGCTAAGCTGGAGATTGTCTGATACTCTATCAACTGTGCCAGTGTAAATTCAGCGCTAAATCCCTGTTTAATTTTGTTGGCCAGAAAAACCAGTCGCAACGAATGCCCTCCCAATTCGAAGAACCTGCTATTTACGCTAATGGTATCCTTATCCAGTTTCAATACCTCCGACCATATTTGCACTAGTTTTTCTTCAATGTCATTGGATGGAGCGACATATCTACCCTCCTGATTGACATCAATGGTCGGCAGCGCCTTTTTATCAACCTTGCCATTTACCGTTAGTGGCATTTTTTCCAGGTGAACAAAATATGAGGGTATCATATATTCCGGTAAAATTTCGGCCATGTGTTGCCTGAGTTCGGAAATATCAAGTACTACATCGGACACATAGTATCCAACTATAAACTTTTCTTCCGCTAGCTCTTCAAATAGCACAACCGCGTTTTTTACCAAATGATGAGCGTTAAGCTGCCTTTCGATTTCTGCCACCTCCACACGGTATCCTCTGATCTTTACCTGATGGTCTATGCGTCCTTTGTACTCAATATTACCATCAGGTAGCCACTTGGCCAGATCTCCTGTACGGTAAACACGCCGCTCACCCTTAACCCAATCTTCCGGAAATTTGTCAGAAGTTAAGTCAGCGTCACCCATGTATCTCTGTGCCAAGCCATCCCCTGCAATACAGAGTTCGCCGGTAACCCCGACAGGAACTAAGTTACCATATGCATCGGTAATGTAAATACGCTCATTAGGCAGTGGCTTACCAATAGGTATAGTGGTATAATCATTCAATTTTTCAGGATCCACCTTATAGCCAGTTGAATCTACACATGTCTCTGTAGGCCCGTAGAAGTTATACAGTTGTACTTTAGCATTGTTATTTTTTTCATAAAATTCACTAACCAATTCCTTAGGTAAAAATTCTCCGGCTAGTATCCAACTACCCAGAGTTCTCAGGGAATTGTTAGTAGTCAAAGCGCTGGTCAGCAAACGCAAATGGGTAGGAGTACCATCAGAGACATCAATTTTATTTCTGTTGTAAAAATCTATAAGCCTGTTACCATCTTTACGATCCAAGTCATCACTAATGTAAAGGCTGTGTCCTTGTAATAAAGCCCCTGAAATCTGTTGCATGGAAGCATCAAAGGCATAAGAAGCAAGTAGGGCTACGCGCAGCGGCCTGTGAGAATGATTTTTATATACGTTTTGCTCCAGGCCCTTCACCAAATTGATCACACTTCTATGCCCAATCATGACTCCTTTCGGCAAGCCTGTGGAACCGGAAGTAAATATGCAGTAAGCCAAATCCGTAGCTTTTATATTTACCCCTACATTTTCTCTTTCTCCTGCATACAAATCTTCTGAACATATATCTTTCACCGGCAGATACGCCGAATGTTGTTCCATATAGCACTGATTGGAAAGAAGCAGTGTGGCTCTGCTTTGATCAAGCATGTACTGTACCCGTTGTTCGGGCAGATTGGGATCGATAGGCAAATAACCTGCTCCGGCTTTTAAAGTTCCTATTATGCCCACCATCATCTCCAAAGATCGATCCAGCAGTAATCCCACCACACTGCCTGGCACAACACCATACGAAAGCAGATACCGTGCAAGCTGATTGGATCTTTCATTCAATTCTTTATATGTCATCTGCCGCTCATTATGGATAACGGCAAGACAATCCGGCTGACTCTTTACTTGTTCTTCAAAAAGATCAACAATAGTTTTTTTTCGGGGGTATTCCAGCTCAGTAGCATTAAAATCGTTCAAAATTCTGCTACGTTCAGCGTCCGGTAATATGTCTATTTGTGATATCCTCTTGTTAGTATCGGTAATAATTTCATGGATAATGCCCTTAAAATAAGTCACGAATCGTTCAATAGTATTTTCTTTAAATAACGCAGTGGAATAATTAAAGGCAAGGTGTAATTTTCCATGTAACTCCCCTGCCGTAAGGGTTAAATCAAATTTTGTAAAATCGTGGCCATAGTTAAGGGATTTTAGCGAAACCTGAGGGATGAAAAATGCTTCATCAACATTTGGATTTTCATACATGAACATTACATCAAATAATGGATGACGGCTGCTATTTCGTCCGATCCTAAGCTCTTTGATTAATTCTTCAAAGGAATATGCCTGATTTTCAAAGTATGAAAGTGTCCTTCTCTTCACGTCCTCCAAAAAATCGTTAAAACTAAGATCACCCTTCGGGTAATTGCGAAGGGCGAGCGCATTAATGAACACACCCATAACGCCTTCTGTGTCTGCGTGATTTCTCCCGGTCACTTGAGTGCCCACAGTTATATCTTCCTGGCTGCTCAGCTTACTCAGCAGCACATTGAAGAGGGAGAGTACTGTCATGAACATTGTGGCTCCAGCCTTCTCGCTTATTTGCCTTATTCTCTTAGTTTCCTCTTTTCCAATTGTAAAGGTTGTTGTACTCCCTTTGTAACTCTTTACTTGTGGACGCGGATAATCTGTTGGAAGATCCAACAGACTTACCTCCTCTGAAAACTGCTCCTTCCAAAACTTCTGCTGGCTGGCTAACCGCGCCTGCTGGTCGGCACTTTGCTGCCATTCCGCATAGTCCTTATATTGAATTGGCAATGGTGAAAGTTGCTCATCATTGTACAAAGACATGAAATCTTTGATCATTATAGTTTGGGATATACCATCAGTAATGATGTGATGCATATCTATCATTAGTATATGCGACCTTTCTGATAATTTTATCAGACCGACACGTATTAGAGGCCCCTCACTTAAGTTGAAGGGTCTGATAAATGCTTGAATCAAAGGAACTATATCCGATTGGTTTGTTTCGATGTATTCGATAAAGAAATTAACATTATCTAATACCTGCTGAAATTGTTCATTTTCTACGGTTATTATCCTCGTTCGCAGGCTTTCATGACGATCTATGAGTTTTATAAATGTCTCTTCTACCTTTTCTTTGTTCACTTCCCCTTCCAACTCCACCACTTCCGGAATGTTGTAGGCAAGTGATGATTTATCCAACTCATACTGATAATACATTCTTCGCTGTGCGGAGGATAGTGTATAATAGCTTTTTTCAAGCGCCTTATCAATAGCAAATGAGCCATTCAACAGGACCTTTCTTTCATGGATATAAGCTATCAATGCCTCCTTGTTTGCTTTAACCTCTTCTATAATGTCGTTACTTGCAATACCCTTGGGCACTTCAAGTTTCAGGTTATTATCATCATCTATCCTGATGCTTACCTTGTTCTCTTTCAACCTGGCTAGTAGTTTTTCCATTTTTTATAACGTCAATAGTTCCATTCTGAGAATATCCGCAGAATGGGAAATATATTTGAATGGCTATGAAAACAGCTTTTTAGTATTAAATTGTTATTCCAATTGTATCATCACTGGTCATTTCTGATTTAAACAACCAGCTATTGAGTTCTATAAATGCGGCTTGCATTTTAATGTCTTGCCTTGTGAATATATCTGTAAGTTTAAATTCCATCTCAAAGCGTTTTGATATCTTGTTTACCAGAGTAGTAGCTACTAAGGAATGGCCACCGAGTTCGAAAAAGTTGGCTGAAACACTAATAACCTCTTTTTCTATATTCAGCACTTCACTCCAAATCTCAACTAGTACCTTTTCTATGTCACTAGATGGGGCCACATAATCTTCTCCTGCGACAATTTCCGGGTCCGGTAATTTTTTACGGTCCACCTTTCCATTTTGGGTTAATGGCAACTCCTCCATATGAACAAAGTATGAAGGCAACATGTATTCGGGTAACTTACCCAGCAGGAAGTTTCGAAGTTCTTCCACAGAAATACTTATCTCTGATACGAAGTACGCTACCATGTATTGCGCTCCTGTATGATATTTTGTGAGAACAACAGCCTCAGTGATTTCCTCTTTTTCGGTCAGACAATTCTCTATTTCTCCAAGTTCAATACGGTGTCCGTTTATTTTTACCTGATGGTCCTTTCTTCCGAAAAATTCGATATTGCCATCAGGCAACCATCGGCCAACATCTCCAGTACGATACATTCTCACCGCTTCACCAGGTGCAAACGGATCATCTAAAAAGACCTCCGCTGTTTTTCCCGGCTGATTAAGATAACCGCGCCCTACACCTATTCCGGACACCACTATCTCTCCTTTTACGCCAACAGGACAAAGCTTCATGTATTCATCTATAATATATATGTGTAAATTGGGCAGTACCCTTCCTATGGGTACTGTAGTTGTCTGTGGCACCTCTTCTATTATACAATGTGTAATATCATCTGAAGCCTCAGTAGGTCCATAAGCGTTGACCATTTTGATGTGAGGATACAACTTTAACCACCTTTCTACCTGTTTCTTCTGTAATGTTTCTCCCGTTACTAGCAAATAAGATAAATGGGTAAACAGGTTACCTGCCTCAAGCTCTTCAAGATGCCCCAGCAGAACCGATAGATAAGACGGAACAACTTCAAGTATTGTGATCTGATCCTCATGTAATTGGTGTAAGAATTTCTCTGGCTCTAATATTCTCTCCCTTGAGTAGATTATGGTTTTACCCCCCACTATCAGTGCAGATAGAAATTGCCATATAGATATATCAAAGGTCTCCGAAGCATTTTGCGATACAATACTATCTGCAGACAAACGCAAATCGTCCCTCTTCGCCAGCAGATGGTTGAGCATTCCTCTATGTTCGATCATCACTCCTTTGGGTACGCCAGTTGAGCCGGATGTGTATAGGATATAAGCCAAATTTGCCGGCTGTACGCCAACTAATGGATTCTTTGAAATGTTTTGTTGCCACTCTTCCCTGCTAGTGACGGATACCGTAAATTGATCTAGTTGGACTGAATTTCCTTGCCCATCCCACTTATCCATGCATATTATCTGAAGGCCCGGTACTACTCTGCTTAGTGTTGCTAACACTTCTTTATTTAAAATGGAGGAAGTAGTCATTAAAAACTTTGGGCGGGCATCTTCTAATACCTGTTCAATGCGAGCAACTGGGTACTCTACTGATAAAGGTATATAAGTTCCTCCAGATTTAAATATTCCTAATATACCTGCCAACATATCTACTGAGCGTTCACAAAGAACAACTACCGGCATCTCCACCGTCAGACCTTTTGACAACAAGGTATTAGCCAGTTTATTTGCTTGCTCATTTAGTTCCAAATAGCTGAGCTCCTTATCGTGATCAAAAGCCGCTATAGAGGAAGAATATTGTCGTACCTGCTCTTCAAATAGCTCTATAAAAGTCTTATCCAAAGGGTAACTAACATCTGTATTGTTAAAATCATCAAAGATCTGCTTGCGCTCCTCTGCTGATAAAATGTCAATTGCAGACAGAGGTCTATCCGGGGCTGAGGTCACTTCGATAACAATACGATGAAAATAACCGAAAAACTGTTCAATCCTTTCTCGCTCAAATAAATCCGTGGAGTATTCAAAATAAAGTTGTAGTTCGTTGTCAGACTCCACAACAGATAATTCCAGGTCTACTTTAGCCGAATAATGGCTAAAGTCATAAGGTTGCAATCTAAGACCTGGAATGACCAATGCATCCTGCGTAAAATTCTGATAAGTAAACATTACATCGAAAAGTGGATTTCTTCCGGTATCTCTCGATATGCTCAGTTCTTCTATCAATTCTTCGTATTGGAAAGATTGGTGACTGAAACAGGCCAGTGTTTTTTGCTTCACTTCTAGCAGGAATGTCATAAAATCCCGTTCCAGATCTACTTTATTTCGTATAGCCAATGTATTGACGAAGACACCCATTATCTCTTCCAAATCGGCATGATCCCGCCCGGCTACAGGAGTACCTACCGTAATATCATTCTGACCGCTGAGCTTACTCAGAAGAATATTAAAAACTGAAAAGACGGTCATAAACATTGTGGCTCCGACTTCATCCCCCATTTTTCTGAGGTTTTCAGTTTCTTCCTTATTTAAGGTGAAGAGTACATTATGACCTTTATCACTCTTAACCAGAGGTCTTGAATGATCGGCCGGAAGATCCAGTATACTCACCTCTTCGGCAAACTCCTTTTTCCAAAACTCGCGTTGTCCGGCCAATAAAGCCCGCTGCTCAGCACTCTGCTGCCACTCAGCGTAGTCTTTATACTGAAGTCTCAAGGCTGAAAGTTTCTCTTTTTTATACAACGCCATGAAATCTTTAATCAAGATTCCCTGCGACACTCCATCGCTAATGATGTGGTGTAGGTCTATCATCAAAAGATGTACATCAGTTGATAGCTTAATTAAGCCTCCACGAATGAATGGCGGCTTGCTTAAATTAAACGGTTTAATAAATCTTTTTATGATAGATGTAAAACCTGACGCTTCAGACTCATAATACTCCAGCGAAAAGGGCGCCTCATCCATCACCTGCTGAAAGGGTGCGTCATCTACTGTAACAATGGAGGTGCGTAAGCTTTCATGTCGAGCTATGAGCTTCTTAAATGTATCTTCTACTTTCTCCCGATCCACATGTCCTTCCAACTTCACTACCTGTGGTATGTTATAGGCCAATGAGTCTCTGTCTAGCTCATAAAGGATGTATAACCGGCGTTGAGCGGAGGATAAAGTGTAATAGTTTTTTTCCGGAGCCTTTTTTATGTCTGAATGACCTGTAATATCCGCACCTTCAATAAAGGCACTCAAATTCCTTAAAACTGCTTGTTCAAAAAATTCTACTAAAGAGACATCAACATGAAACTCCTTGCTGATTAGCGCTATCATGGTCAATGCCTTTAGAGAATCTCCACCAATTTCAAAGAAGTCGTCATCCAAGTCAATATTCGGTCTGCCAAAAAACTTTTGCCATAATTTTTTTAAACGACTCTCGATTACTGAATGTCCTTTCTCAGGTATAAACTTTTCAAGTTGCTCAATATCACTTGAAGCTTCCTCTTCTTCTAACTTTTCATAAAAACTGCTTTTATTAATCCATTGATCAAGTCTAGTTTGGAGTTCCCTTGTTGATACAACCAATTGATGTAATTCCTTCTTCGATAAAACATAATTAATAACATCTGGTAATTCATCTATATTTACAGCATCATTTATCTCATGGTCGAAACTCAAACTATCAAAATTTACACAGATCCAATTTTTTAGTAAATCATCTTGTTTATGAGATTGCACAAAATAATCCATAAACGTATTTGCAGAAGCATAGGCACCAAACCTTAGCCCGCCGAGTACTGAAGCCAAGGATGAAGTCAAAAGACAAAAATCGAGCGCCTGATTACTAAGAGCTTTCTGCAGTGTCATCAATCCTTCTACCTTAGAGGAGAACTGAATTTCGAAATCTTCCTTGTCCAAATCGTCAAGTGCACTAATCGAATGACCGTTTGTCACCCCTGCTGCATGGAAAACTCCATTAAGTTTTCCATATTTTTTTTCAGAAATTTCCAACACTTTAGAAAATTCTTCACTGGAAGAGATATCGCAAGACAAATAAAGCACCTCTCCTCCCTGATCTTCAATGGATAATATCTTTTTTATTTTCTCCTTCGTACCTTCCGGGGAAGCTCTGTCGTTCAGGTAAGCATTCCATACTTCTTTCTCAGGTAATGCCTCCCTACCAATCAAGATAAGCTTTGCCGAAAAACCTTTACTGAGATACTTTGATATGGTATACCCAAACTTTCCTAACCCACCAGTAATGAGGTAAACGCCTTGATCTCTGAAGTTTTCAGGAGAATTATTTGGCTTCACTTTTACTGATTCATATACTTGAGTCCATCTGCAAGAAGCCCTGTATGACACCACTTTGCCGGAGTTGCTGTGTAATATTTCAGAATAGAGTTTAGACAACAATGATTGGTCATCCTTAAATTCACTCAATGAAATATCAATGTGACCTGTAGATATTTCCGGGTTTTCCTGACCAATAACTTTTAATAACCCAAGAAAGGGCGATTTAGACGGTGCCGAGGGATCTTGTTGTCCTAATACGTTGTGTATGCCGTTGGTGAGTACTGTAACTTCTTTCAATGTTCCGGAACGTTGTAATGCCTTAGTTACATTTAATAGGCTATAGAGCGTAATGTATTCCAATCGCGATGTAGCCTGCAACATTCGTTTGTCATTGTCATCCTGAATACCCCAGCTATGCAATATTTGGTCCGGTAGTCGATTGGAGCGGGACAGACTTTTGAATAATTTTTTATAATCCCCTGTAGTTTCCGGATTAATGACATAAACATCAGGCTTTACCTGGTCAAATTCATCTCCTATTTGTACCTGGATCACCTGCCCACCCGCTTGCTTCAATTTCGATATAAAGCCATCGCTAACTCCACAGTTATCTGAAAATACCAATATACGTACTTCTGGTTCTAAGCCAGAGCTTGCTGGTATTTCTTTCGAAATTTTCCAGGTGGGAGTATAGAACCAATTGGTTATGTCATTCCTTATCAAGGATCTATCTGAGACCATTTCTGAGACCATCTTGGCTGCATCCACATTCACCGGATACATGATCTTATCAAATGAATAAGTGGGAAGCGAGACTTTTCTGCGATCTTGCCCGGTATAAAATCTCTGCCAGTCAGGCCGTTTCCCATTTAGCCATAGTTTTCCCAACCCCGAGAGTATAGTGGAAGTGTCATTTTTTGTTTCGTTGGCATGTCTTATAAGATTAATAATTTTATGCCCGTCCCCAAAGCTTTCATTAGCTCTTACAAAGGAGCCCAATGTCTTTCCAGGACCGGCCTCCACAAATAAGACATGCTTATCAAGCATGACCTCTTCTATACCTTTGGAAAACTTTACGGTATAACGAAGATGGTCCAACCAATATTTGGGATCAGATAACTGACTGTCTGCCGCTCTTTTCCCAGTAAGATTTGATATAAAAGGTAACTGCTGGGGGTATATTCTGGTTTTCTTGATAGTGTCTTCAAAATCGGCTAACATTCCATCCATCATATGGGAGTGAAATGCGTGAGATGTATGGATTTCTTTACTCAAAAAACCTGCCTTTTCGATTTTCGATTTGAAGCTGTTAATAGACTCCCTGGACCCTGACACGACACAAGATGAGGAACTGTTAACCGCCGCCAGCGAGATAGATTTGTGCTTTTTCAAAAAAGGCGCTATTTCTGCTTCTGAAATAGAGACACTTAGCATACTACCTGTGGACATTTGCTGCATTAACTCTCCCCGCTTTACAACTAAACTCAGAGTGTCTTCAAGTGTAAAAACTCCACTCAAACAAGCCGCTACATACTCACCTATACTGTGCCCTATCATTATATCAGGTTTTATCCCCCAATGCATCAGCAAGCGAGCTATCCCATATTCTATTACAAAGAGAATGGGTTGAGCATATTCTGTCTCATTTATCAAACCTTTATCTTTCGAGAAAAGAATTTTTTTTAGGTCCTTTCCCGATTTTCGTTTAACTATATCAAAACATGTATCTATCTCAGACCGGAAGGCTTCCTCACTATTGTATAAATCCGCACACATATTTATATATTGAGATCCTTGACCCGGAAACATAAATACTACTTCTGACTTGGTATTATCCTCCAATGGCTTTAGCGATTCATCAATATTTATGGATGAAAGCTGTTTAATAGCGTCTTCATGGTCTTTACAGACGATGGTTTTCCTATAGGCAAATGAACCTCTGCCGACTTTTAAGGTATAAGCTATATCCGCCAGATTTTTGTCTTTGTTCCTATCTAAAAAATTTTTTAGATTTTCGATATTGCGTCTAAGTGCATTGAGAGTTTTTGCAGATACGCTCAATAATTGATGTGATCTACCAGAAGGTGAAGAAGTCTCTGGAGGTGCTTCTTCTAATATTACATGGGCATTTGTCCCTCCCTGACCAAAGGAGCTTACTCCGGCTCTTAATGGATATTTGTCACTCTTCCATTCTGCTAGTTCCGTGTTCACATAGAATGGTGATTCAAAAAAGTTTATCTCCGGGTTGGGACTTTTGTAATTTAAACTAGGAGGTATCTGCCTGTGTTTAATGGCCAACACAGTTTTTATAAACCCTGCAACACCTGCAGCAGCATCTAAATGTCCAATATTTGTTTTTACAGAACCCAGTGCACAATATTTCTTCTTACTCTTGCCAAATGCAAAATTCAACGCTTCTACCTCTATTGGATCACCTAAAGCAGTACCTGTTCCATGAGCTTCTAAATAACTTATGCTTTCCGGCTCTACCTTTGCCATTTTTCTGGCTTTTATGATAGCGCGAGACTGCCCGGAAACACTTGGAGCAGCAAAGGACATTTTTTCAGCTCCGTCATTATTGACACTACTCCCCTTTACTATGGCATAAATATGATCTTTGTCTTTTATTGCCTCCGTCAGCTTCTTCAAAACAACCACACCAGCGCCTTCTCCTCCGATGGTTCCACTGGCATCTTTGTCAAATGTACGACAGTGACCGTCTTTTGAATTAATCATTCCTTCCTGGTAAAGATATCCTTTTTTCGAATGGGCGGTAACACTCACCCCACCGGCAACAGCAATTTTACACTCTTGCAATAAAAGGCTCATACAGGCCTTTTGAATAGCCACCAAAGATGTTGAGCAGGTGGTATCTATATAAATTGATGGGCCGCGCAAATTCAATGAGTATGCTACCCGGGCACACAAGTAATTAATGCTCATTAATTGATTTACCGTGAACCCATCGACCAGGTCCGCGTTACTGGAGATCATAACATAGTTCATCCAATTTAAATTAGATGATCCTCCGGCAAATAGTCCAATATTTTCATCGTATTCCTGAACATTACAACCCGCATCTTCCAGAGCGTTCCAGACACACTCATGAAAAATTCGCATCTGGGGGTCCATTAATTTGGCTTCATCCGGACGATAGTTGAAAAAGGCTGAATCAAAAAATTCCTTATCTTTTAAGTAGCTATTGGCCTTAACATACAGTGGATGATTAATCAAACCTTTATCCTCGCCATTAGCAATTAATTCCTCATCACTAAAAAACTCAATGGATTCTATTCCTTCTTTCAGGTTTTTCCAAAAAACATCTATGTCGTTTGACCCTGAAAAACGGCCTGACATTCCAATAACTGCTATTTCAAGCCCGTTATATTCTTTCATATTTCTTTACTTAAAAATAGTTCTTGATTAGATGGTCCATTCCTGTTATCTCCTGATCCATTTTCTTCTCAACCTCTTGATTGATTAATTCTCCATTAACAATAAATTCTGTCAATGATGAGATAGTAGTATAATTGAACAAGTCAGGCACTGAAATTTTAATATCCGCCTTCCTTTTCAGCAAGGATTTCAAATGTAAAATCTTAATAGAATTTCCACCCAGTTCAAAAAAACTCTTGTTCACACTTATCACTCCTTTTTCAATAGATAGCACTTCACTCCAGATTTCTGCAAGCTTCTCTTCTGTTTCATTGCAAGGTGCCACATAATCTTCACCTACCTTTATTTCCGGATTCGGTAAGGCTTTGCGGTCTACCTTACCGTTAGTTGTAAGAGGCATCCTATCTAATTGAACATAATAGACAGGAATCATATACTCTGGCAATGTTTGAGATAGATGATTTCTAAGATCTGATGATGGAATTTCTTTTCGCGCAACATAGTATCCCACGAGGAACTTATTATCCTCTCTTTCCCTAACCAGCACCACCGCCTCTTTGATACCTTGGTGAGCGACAAGCTGACTCTCTATTTCTCCCAATTCTATCCTTAGCCCACGGATCTTTACCTGGTAGTCCTTCCTGCCTATATATTCGATGTTGCCATCCGGAAGCCAGCACGCCAGATCACCAGTCTTGTAAAGGCGTTCGCCTGGCTCAAATGGGTTTGGAACAAACCTTTCAGCAGTCAGTTGATCGGCATGAATATACCCTCGCGCAAGTCCAGATCCCGAGATACATAATTCCCCACGCACTCCTATTGCACACAGTCTACCATCCTTGTCGAGTATGTACAGCTTGGTATTGTCGATCGGCTTGCCAATGGGAATCGAAGCTGGTATCTCGTTGAATCCACAATTATAATACGAAACATCTACTGTGGCTTCTGTAGGACCGTATAGATTGATCAACTGGGTAGCATATCTCTTGTATAGTGTCCTTCCAAAGAATTTTACCTGAGTTGATCCTAATGCCTCTCCACTACAAAACACATGGCTCAAACTGCTTAATGAGGCCTCTTCTTCTCCATCCAGTTCCTGTAAAAATAATGTTAACATTGAGGGCACAAAATGTACTACTGAAACCTTGTACTTATCTATGGCCTCTATTACTTTGCTGGGATCTTTCTCTTCTTCAGGAGCCAATACACTCACACTCGCACCTACCATAGACCACCAAAACAGCTCCCATATAGATACATCAAAGCTTAAAGGTGTCTTTTGTAGTAGTACATCGTTTGACCCGATAGGGTATGCCTTTTGCATCCATAGCAGGCGGTTCACCACCGAATGATGTTCGATCATCACTCCCTTAGGTGTGCCTGTAGAGCCTGAGGTATAAATCACATAAGCCAAATCATCACCCTTCGGCTTATTCACTAACTCAGCAGGCGGTTGACCATCAATCATTTCGCTCGCCTCATCAAGATCTATCAATTGTGCTGATGTTTCTACTCCTATGGTACCCAAATGGTGACCACGACTAATTAAAGCTTTCAAGTCTGCATCCGAAATAATACCGTTAACTCTTGCTGAAGGATGGCTGGGAGAAAGTGGTACATAAGCTGCGCCAGACTTCAAGATACCAAAAATACTGGGCATTAAGTCTGCATCCCTTTCCAACAGAAGACCTACTCTATCACCTACCTGAACTCCTATCTCTTGTTGAAGATAAATCGCTATCCGGTCTGACTTTTCCATCAACTCCCTGTATGTCAATGAATCTTCCTTATACCATACAGCAATATTGTCTGGCGTACGATGCACCTGGTCTTCAAATAGGTCGATGATCGTATGCTCTCGAGGATAATCCGTCTCCGTCTCATTGAAAGTGACCAACAATTGATGCTGTTCATCAGATGATAGAATGTCAATCTCAGACAGTTTCCTATCAAAATCCACGGTTACCACTTCCACTATTCTTTGAAAATAAGCTACAAAACGTGCTATTGTTTCATGCTTAAATAATTCCGTAGAATACTCAAAATTAAGGTGTAGTTTTTCATCAACCTCAGCTACCCATAATTCTATATCAAACTTCGATACATTTCTTGTTTCTTCATATGGTCTTAATGTAATGCCTGGGATCGCCAGCTCTTCATAATCAAAATTTTGAAAAGTAAGGCCTACATCAAACAATGGATTTCTACTGGTATCTCGGCGTACCTTTAATTCATCAATCAATATTTCGTAAGGGTAAAACTGATTATCCAGACAAGCAAACGTCTTTTGTTTTACCTGTGATAAAAAATCCCTGAAGCTCAATTCAGATTTGGGGAAATTTCGCAATGCCAGAGTATTTACAAACATTCCGATAATACCCTCCAGATCAGGGTGATACCTTCCCGCAACGCTTGTACCAACGACAATATCCTCCTGATTGCTTAACTTACTCAAGAGTACATTGAGAACGGACAATATCATCATAAACATAGTAGCCCCCGATTCTTCACCCAATTTTCTCAACTTACGAGTAGTGTCCTGATCCAATACAAATGACAGGTGATCCCCGTGATAACCTTTCATCTGAGGCCGGGGAAAATCAGTTGGAAGATTGAGTACACTCACCTCATCTGAAAACTCGTGTTTCCAAAAATCCCTCTGATCAGAAATCTGTACCTGTTGTTCATCACTGAGCTGCCATTCGGAATAGTCCTTATACTGAAGCTGTAGCTCAGGAAGCTCTTCCTCATTGTAGAGAGCCATAAAATCTTTTATTAAAATAGCCTGAGATACACCATCAGCAACAATGTGGTGCTTGTCGACCATAAGCAGATACTTTTCTTGGGTAAGCATAACAAGCCTTACCCGCAGTAGAGGCGCTTTGCTTAAATCAAAAGGCCTGACAAAACTCCTCTGTAGTTCGTCCACATCTTCGCTATTTGCTTGTATTACCTCTACGTCAAAGTCAGCATCATGCTCTATCTTCTGCATAGTGCAGCCATATACATCATGAAAAGCGGTTCGCAAACTTTCATGTCGATTGATTAGCTTATTGAAGGCATTTGACAGACGCTCCACATCAAGCTTACCTTCCAGCAACACAGTCTGCGGCATGTTGTAGGCCAGGGACGTTTTATCTAATTCATATAGAAAATATAGTCGCTGTTGCGCTGGAGACAACTCATAGTGATCTTTTTCCCGGGCTGGTGTAATGAACTGCGACCTTGCTGAAGAACCTCTATCGTATACCTCAGCGATATAGTCACACAATTCTCTAACTGAAGACCTTTCAATAAAATGGGACAGCGGTATTTCCAGATGTAATTCTCTATTGATTCTGGAGACTAGTGTTAAGGCTTTAAGAGAATCTCCTCCCGATTCAAAGAAATCATCATTTAAACCAATGTCAGCTCTACCAAAGAAATCATGCCAAACTTTAATGACTTTACTTTCCAGGTTTCCACTATCTTCTTCAGTAATAACGTCAGCGTCCAATCCTGGCACTTCATGATTACTTTCAAATTCATTATAAACTGTGGGATCTGTATTAGATATGTAGATTGTGTGTAGATCACTTTCTGTACACTTTAGTAATAGTTTATACCCCTCTTCCGGTGATATACTATTTTCAAGATATGTCTGCCCATTTTTTATTATTTCTGCTGCGGCCATACCCACTGTACGCCATTGATTCCAACCTATGCAAATTACCCGAGAACCACCAAATGCATAACTCTCCGTAAAAGATTCCATAAATAAATTGGCTGCAACATACCCAACCTGCCCCACCGGAGCTATCTGGGATGATAGAGAAGAGCAAAAAACCAAAAATTCTGGCTCCCTATGCTTAAATACTTCACATAAAGCTATTGTGCCATAAATTTTAGGAGAGAAAACTTTCTCATTGTTTTCTTTCTCCCGTTTCTGAATGAATCCGGCATAATCCCCCAGACCTGCGGCATGTATTATTCCATTAATTTTTCCAAGCTCGGACTCTAAATCGTCTACAACCTTGCGTAGGCCGTCAACGTCCGAAACATCCATACTTATATATGTTACATTGCTCCCGTTCTCTTCTATTTTAAGAAGCTCAGAAATAATTGTATAAAGTGTATCTTTTTGATCATGGTTATTCAACCACCAGCTCCATCTATCTTTTGCAGGTAGGTCTTTTCGGCCCAATAAGATCAAATTAACTCCTTTTATATTCTCTGATATATGACGGGAAAGGGTTAGCCCGATTCCTCCAAGTCCGCCGGTAATCAGATAGTTGCCTCCGGATACGAATGGGATATCAGAATTTTCTCTGGCTACCTTTGCAGGCTTAATGGTCTGCACGAATTTTGTGCCTCGTCTCAATGCGACTATCTGGTGCTCACACTTTGAAAATACCTCCCTAATTACAACCGGGACTACTGACGTATCCTGTTCATTATCTGTGTAGGTAATATCAATATTCCGACAACTTATATTTTCGTATTCTTTCGGTATGACTTTTACCGCTGCTAGTATAGGCGACTTTTCAGGAGAAACTATATCGCCATGAAGAACATGGTGTAAATTACTTGTAATAGATACAATTTGTATTGCCTTTGTAATGTATGCTTTGCCCAGCCCCTTGGCAATATTTAATAGTGCATAATACCCTTCGTCAAGTTCATTTTTAGCCCTTTCAATTGTTAGGGCTTTATCACTTTTATTTACTCCCCAGGCAAAAACTATGCGCATAGGCTCAACGACTGATTTCAACTCCTTGAACAATCTGACATAGCCATCATGATCTAAGGGATCCAGATGGTAGAGTCTGGCATTTTCATTACCAAATGATACTCCTTTCTTTACAAAAACAAAATCCTCTTCCAGCTCGCCAAATTTTTCCCTGAATAGCTCCGCCAGGGAGCTATCTTCAATAAAAAGCACATTGAATTTTTTCTTTTCAGTAAGACCTTCTTGGGGCTGTATTTCCCAGCGAGGTGTATAAAACCAGTCGCCAATATCTTTTCTCACACCAGATCTTTCTGAAAACATTTCTCTGATCATTTGATTAGCATCAACATCTACAGGATATGCAATCCTATCAAAAGAATAAGAAGGAAGTGATACTTTATGTCGAGCTTCTTCTGAATAATACCCGGACCAATTGGGTTCTAATCCATTCATCCAGAGTTTACCAAGCCCTTTTAAAAGTTGATATAATGTATCGACTCCTTCCTTCGATTTTCCTAGGAGGTTCACTGTTTTATGTCCCACGCCCCTATGTTCATTACTTCCCACAAATGAGCTCAATGCATTCCCTGGACCAACTTCAAGAAAAACTACATTTGCATTTTCATTTATTACATGTGCTATTCCTTCGGAAAACCTGATTGTTTGACGAAGTTGATCCACCCAATAGTTGTGATTCAAAATTTCCTTGCCTGCTATTTTCCCAGTAACATTCGATACAAAAGGTACACCGGGAGAGCTGATTTTTACCTTACCGACACATTGCTTAAAATCCGTCAAAACAGAATCCATCATATGCGAGTGGAATGCATGAGATGTGAGCACCTCTTTGCATTTGAATCCCTCATGCTCAATATTCGCTTTGAATGTATTAATTGCAGACGTAGGTCCCGAAACTACGCATGATGAAAAGCTATTGACAGCAGCCAGTGATACTTCCTTATGTCTACTAAGATAAGGGTTAAGTTCTTGCTCGGTAATTAGTATACTAAGCATGGCGCCTTTTGGTGCTCTTTGCATCAGTTCACCTCGCTTAATTACCAGGAATAAAGCATCCTCCAACGAGAAAACGCCACTCAAACATGCGGCAACATATTCGCCAATACTGTGTCCGATCATTATGTCAGGACTAATACCCCAACTCATCAGCAGACGAGCCAGCGCATATTCTACTATAAACAATGCAGGCTGTGTAAACTCGGTTTCATTTATCATCCCTTTTTCATCCAAAAAAAGAACAGACTGGATATCCTTGCCTGACTGGGACTGAATAATTCGGAAACACTTTTCTACCTCTTCTTTAAATACCCGTTCATACTGAAATAGGTCAGTACACATTTTCACATACTGCATACCTTGCCCAGGAAACATGAAGACGTTACTTATCCTTTCTTCGCTTGGGGAAGTAGTAGGCTGATTACTTTCCTCTTCAAAATCAAGCTGCTCGATCATTTCATCACGGGTTCGGCATACCAACACTTTTTTGTATTTAAAGGAAGCTCGGCACGTGTTCAACGTATATGCAATATCAGCAGTATTGATATTTTTGTTATCTACCAGATACTCCTTAAGCCTGCCCGTGTTACTTTTTAGTGCAGTAGCAGTTTTAGCTGATATGGTTAGCAACTGATATGGGCGACTTAGCGATGAGGTTTTTTTGGCAGGGGCTTCTTCCAGTATTATGTGAGCATTGGTACCTCCAATTCCAAATGAACTTACTCCAGCTCTTAACGGATACTTATCATTTTCCCAGTTTCTAAGTTTTGTGTTTACGTAAAATGGTGAGTTGTTAAAATCAATTTTCGGATTGGGTTTCTCAAAGTGCAAACTAGCCGGGATTTGTTTGTACTTCAGAGCAAGTACCGTTTTAATAAAACCTGCTACTCCAGCGGCCGCGTCTAAATGACCAATATTTGATTTTACTGAGCCCAAAGCACAATAAGGAACAGTGCTCTTGCCAAATGCCAGATTAAGAGCTTCTACTTCAATAGGATCTCCCAGCACCGTACCAGTGCCATGAGCTTCTATATAGCCAATACTTTCTTTCTCCACTTTAGCCATTTTTTGGGCTTTTAATATAGCTTCACATTGCCCTTCTATACTTGGCGCTGTATAACCTACTTTGTTATAGCCATCGTTATTTATACCTGCTCCTTTAATAACGGCATGGATATTATCGCCATCACGAAGAGCATCTTTTAATCTCTTTAGCACTACAACGCCCACACCTTCCCCGCCAACAGTACCAGTGGCATTTGCGTCAAATGTGCGGCAATGTCCATCCCTGGAAAAAATCATTCCCTCCTGGTACAGATGCCCTTTTTTAGAATAATTGTTTATAGTAACTCCCCCGGCAATGGCCATACTACACTCCTGTAAAAGTAAACTTACAGTAGCCCGCTGAATAGCTACCAGCGAAGTGGAGCATGCAGTGTTTATATAAATAGAGGGGCCCCTGAGGTTAAATAAGTATGAGGTACTGGTACATAAAAACTGTATGTCGCTAAGTAAATTAACTGTAAAGTCATCCAGCAATTTGCGTTGATTGGCTATCAAAGCATAATTCATCCAGTTAATATTGGACGTACCCCCGGCAAACAATCCTATCTTAGCATCATAGTCATACACATTGTAACCAGCATCTTCCATCGCCTGCCAGAGACACTGTTGAAAGACCCTAATCTGGGGTTCCATCAGACTCGCTTCGTCTGGTAGCTTATCGAAGAAGACTGAATCATAATATTCTTTGTCCTGTAAGTAAGCATTTGCTCTTACGTACCTCGGGTCATCAAGCAGGCTCTTATCTACCCCTTCGGCTAATAATTCCTCTTCATTGAAAAAGCTGATCGACTCAACACCGTCTCTTACATTTTTCCAAAACTCATATATATTATTAGCTCCCGGAAAGCGTCCCGCCATGCCAATAACAGCGACTTCCATACCGTTATAGTTACTCATAAGATCAAATGATTATCTAATCCAGATTCCTGATCAAACCTTCCATTTCAGAGACTTCAGAATCCAGTTCGCTAAAGAGCTCTTGTTTTTTACCATTACGCTTATTAATGTGCTTTACCAAGGATGAAATGGATGTATATCTGAACAGCTCCATTACAGTGATGTCCAGATCGGTTTGTTTATCTATTTGTGATTTTAATTGTATTATTTTTCTTGAATTTCCTCCCAATTCGAAAAAATTCTTATTTACACTGATAATTTCCCTGTTCAACCCTAAAACTTCACCCCAGGCATCCACTAAGATGCTCTCTATTTCACTTGATGGTGGCGAGTAATCATCTTCAGTTGTGAACTCAGGGACAGGCAAGCACCCACGATCAATCTTCCCGTTAGCATTCAGTGGCCATTGATCCACACGTACATAAAAAGTGGGCAGCATATAATCTGGTAGTAATTCAGACAAGTAATGACGCAATGTTTGAGGTGTTGATTCCTCATTTTTGGATATATAGTAGGCAGTCAGGTACACTTCGTCATTGCTTTTTGTTACCATAACCAAGGCATCTTCCACTTCGGAATTTGCCATCATAAGGTTTTCTATTTCTCCCAGTTCTATCCTGTACCCTCTGATCTTTACCTGATCGTCTTTTCTCCCAAGGAACTCAATATTTCCATCGGGCAGACGTCTTGCCAAATCGCCTGTTTTATAGATCCTACTTCCTTCCCTGTATGGGTTTTCAATAAATTTTTGCCTTGTCAGCACATCATTATTCAGGTAGCGACTGGCTAATCCCACCCCCGAAATACATAGTTCCCCTGTAACACCTATTGGCTGCAAATTGTGGGCCTCATCCATAATATAGATCTGCTTGTTGGCAATCGGCTTACCTATAATGTATTGCGTTTGTCCACTGCCTGGCGCTACCTCTGCGTAAGTAGAGACAATAGAATCCTCAGTAGGCCCGTACAGATTGTATATCTTAAATGGCATTTTCTTTTTAGGAAAGTATGTAAGCCTGTCCCCTCCAATGGCCATACCACCAAGCAAACAGTGTGACCCATGCCATTCCTGCCTTAGCAAATACTCGGCAATAGCGGGCACCTGAAATGTGACTTCTATGGCATTGGCAAGTAACCAGTTATACATAGCCGCAGGATCCAACCTTACCTCGGAAGGTGCGATGTACAATGTAGCACCATGTAAAATGCACGGCCATACTTCCAGGGCAGCCGCATCAAAACTGACATTAGCTACCTGACTCATTTTTGTGTTTGCTTTTACCTCAAACAGTTCTTTATAAAAGATAGCCGTATTCAATACACCAGAATGTGGAATTTCCACTCCTTTGGGCAAGCCAGTAGAACCCGAAGTATAAATGATATACAAAGTATCCTCATTGGCATTTTTCCTATCCGGGTTGTCATAGACCGTTTTAGGATTGTCCCAGGAGTTAATTTCCAAAAGCTCCGTTGTGAGCTCAGTTGAAGTTTTTTCTCCTAAATTGTCTGAATCCGTAATTAGAAGCCGGGCATCACTGTCAGCCAAAATATGTCGAAGTCTCTCAGGAGGAGAGTCTATCGATAGCGGGACATAGATTCCCCCGCATTTCAAAATACCAAGAATAGATGCTACCCAGTCGATGGAAGGTGGTAGTAATAAAGCGATCTTCTGATTGACCCCATTGATCTTTTCAGCAATCTTTTTCGCAATCCAGTTAGCCCTGTTATTTAATTCTTTATAAGTAATCTCCTGCTCACCTTGCACCAGCGCCAAATTGCTGGGATAGAGGTGGACCTGTTCCTCAAATACTTCTATAAGAGATCTATCAATAGCATAACTGGCAGCAGTCTTGTTAAACTCATTCGCCAACTGGTGGTACTCATCTGCCGATAGTATAGTGATACTATTAAGTTTCTTATTGGCATCAAGTACAACTTCACTCACAATATTTTTGAAATAGGCAACAAATCTTTCAATTGTTTGCTGCTCAAAAAGATCTGTGGAGTATTCAAATTGGATATTTAACTGATTATCTGCCTCTATTGCGATAAGCGTAAGATCAAATTTTGAAATATGATTAACGTTGCCCTCAGGAGTAAGTTTAAGACCTGGGATACTTAGCTCTTCCAGTCCAAAATTTTGAAATACAAGCATTACATCAGTTAGGGGATTTCGACCGGTATCTCTTGGAATGTTCAAATCTTCCACCAAGTCCTCATATGAATAGGATTGATTATCAAAGCAGGACAATGTTCTCCTCTTCACTTCTGCTAAAAATTCTTTGAAGCTCAGTTCTCCTTTAGGGAAATTTCGTAAGGCAAGGGTATTAACAAACATGCCTAATACATCCTCGAGATCAGTATGGTTTCTACCAGCTACTCCTGTACCAATAGTAATATCTACCTGGTTGCTGAGTTTACTCAGGAATACATTGAATACAGCCAGCAGCGTCATGAACATTGTGGCCCCGAGTTGTTCTCCTACGGCTTTTAATTTTTTTGTTTCAGCTTCTTCGATTGTAAATGAAATGCTACTTCCCGCATAGCTCTTTACCTGAGGTCTTGCAAAATCTGTTGGTAGGTCCAACACACTTGCTTCTTCGGCAAACTCCTTTTTCCAGAAATCCCGCTGATCCGCCAAAAGTTTTAGTTGTGTAGCTGACTGCTGCCATTCCGAATAATCTCTATACTGAAGGCCCAGCTCAGGAAGGTCCTCTTCATCGTACAGCGCCATGAAATCTCGTATTAATATGCCCTGGGACACGCCATCGGTGATTATGTGATGGACATCAATCAACAACAAATGTTCCTTTCTCGACTGGTGTATAAGACCAACACGCAACAATGGTGGAGCACTTAAATCAAAGGGCCGGACAAAGTTCTTGATGATTTCATCCAAACCTGCCTTGGCATTAATTTCCTCAATATCAAATGATACATTTTTTATGATTTTTTGTACCGGCCTACCATCTGTTTGCTGAAACGATGTTCGCAACATTTCGTGGCGTGCTATCAATTTCCTAAAAGCGGCAGAAAGCCGTTCTTTTTTCAAGTCGCCCCGGAGACTGATGAGTTGAGGTAAATTGTAGGCTAGTGACCTTTCGTCTAGTTTATTCAGAAAATAAATTCTTCTTTGTGAAGAAGATAGTTCATAAAATTCCTTTTCCACGGCACGCTCAATAGCGTCATAACCAATAGGGGCTTCTTCGCTGACTTCTGAGCTGTGATCGACAAGATTCTTAATAGTCGGTTTTTTGAAAAAATCGGAGATAGTTAGATCCATATTGAACCTTTTATTCAATCGCCCGATAAGAGTAAGTGCTTTCAATGAATCTCCCCCGAGCTCAAAGAAATTATCATTCAGGCCAACCTTTGCATACCCTAATACTACTTCCCAAATTTTACAGAAATCACTTTCCAAAGGCGTGGCCGGTGACACATAAGGCACCGACAAATCAGGCCGAACACGCAATGAGTTGGAAAAGATTTTTTCATCCTGGGGATGCCCATCGACATTCTGAGCCTCAATGATGTTTCTTATCTGTGCGGGATCATTCCTGGATATGATCACCTGAGGAGCATACTCATTCAACAGTCTGTCAAATATTTTTCTTCCTTCCTCATCTGTAATACCATCCTTTAAGAATTGCAGATGTGCCCTGCTATTTTCCTGCTCTTCTTTGGTAACCGCACCTATTTCATCCTCTGTCAACTTGAAAATGTCCCAATTTACCGCTATGGTTCGAATGCTACTTATCGATTTAAGGTAGGCTGCGAAGCCATCAAGGAAAAGGTTAGCTCCAGAATAAGTAGTGAAATGCTTAAGAGGAACAATAGCACTCAATGAGGAGTGAAACATAAAAAAGTCCAGTTTCTTGCTTTTAATGCTATTGTACAGTGAGATGGTCCCATGTACCTTGGGTTGAAGAATGGCATTCATTGAATCGTAAGTAGCCGTGTCTAAGGGAGTATAATGATAAAAGCCAGCCCCGTGAATTACGCCATTTATTGGACCAAGTTCCTTCTCTATTCTTTTGACACAGCTTCGCATGTTTACCTCGTCTGCCAGGTCTACCTGATATACATTAACTTCAGCCCCTGATGCCTCCAGTTCTACCAGCTTAATGACCTTATTGTGTATATCCCTACATTTTTCTGGTAGCACCTTGGCCTCACCCATACCCAATTCTACCGGGTATATCTCTTGTGAAAGCAGCAGATCCAGTGAACAATCCCTCCAATTTTTCCAGCTTTCTTTTCCTGGAAAAACAGATCGTGTCAGCAAAGCAAGTTTTATGTTATTATGTTTTCGAAGATATTCTGAAAATTTGAACCCAAAAATCCCCAAACCACCGGTTATCATATAAACACCCTTGTCCCTGACCTGTATACTTTTTATATTCCGGGTACGGGGAGGTCGTTGTATAAGTATCTGCTCCCACCGAATATTATTTCTATAAGCAATTATATTTTTTTTATTATCAGCAAAAACCTCTTTTACTATTTGTCCCGTGATTCGATCCAAATGAGCGATATTATCAGCAGTAAACTCCAAATCCACTAGCTTACATAATATATTGGGGTATTCAGCAGGTATGACTTTAAAAGTACTTATAGCTAATGAGTGGAAAGGATTTATTTGTTCATTTCCTGTGATTTCATACGCACTGTTAGTCAAAGTCAAAAGCTTAAGTTCCTTCTCTGCTGAGACCCTGGAATGAGCTCTTACTAAATGAATATTGCTATAAAAGCATTGAAATACTCTACCGTTTATATCTAGATCAGTAGTCACCTCGAAAGGATTGCTATCTAGCGACAGACCATTAACTACTATGTCAAAGTGTTTACCTCGATCATGCTCGTTCTTGAACACTTTAATAAAGTGGTCTTCGTTGGTGATGTCTATAGTATATTCACCTTTTTCTTGAGAATACTTATCTGACTTGTATACTACAACTACTTCGTGGCCTGCCTGGCTAAGCCTGCGGATAAAACAGTCCTCAAACTGTTCATTATCCAATAGTACAAGCCACTTAGCCTGTATGGTATTGATATCTTCCACCAGTTCTATTGACGACTTTTGCCAGGATATCTCATAGAACCAATCGTCCACATTTTTGGAATAAGTTTTACCATGCCGGGGGGATGAATACGTGCCGTTCAAATTAATGTCAATTTTATTGGCATTAGCTTTAGGCCAGTATCTTTCCCTTTGAAAGGGGTAAAGTGGTAGCTTGATTTTGGAGGGAGTATGGTCTCCATATAACTCACTGAAATCAACCGCAACACCGCTTTTCCATACTTCCCCGAGTACCTCCAGGAATTTCTGTTGATCATTAATTACTTCCTTAGGTTTGCGCACCGTATCTATTACCACATGGTCCGGACTGTACTGATTATGTTTTTTTACAAAGGTGGACAGTACACTGCCAGGTCCTATTTCAATAAAAATGTTAAAGGATTTGTTGATCAATGTAGTTATACCCGACTCGAAGTTCACACATTGCCTTAGGTGCTTACCATAATACTCAGGATCCATAGCTTGGGCCGCTGTAATCCAGACTCCTGTAAGATTAGATATATAGGGAATTGCAGGAGCGCTCAATTTGGCTTTCCTTACCTCACCTACAAACTCTTCTACCATAGGAGTCACAAGATCTGAATGAAATGCATGTGAGGTCCTTAATCTTGAAAAGTGAATCTTATTTTGTTCGAGTTCTATACATAAATCATCTATGTCTTCAGTTTTCCCAGAGAGGGTGACCAATTCAGAACTATTGAGACAGGCCACTGATATCTCCTCTCTTAGAAATGGCTTAATGGCATCGGGGCTTACCATTACACTTATCATGCTTCCGCGTTCCATTGACTGCATTAGCCTTCCTCTTACTTCTACCAATTTAAGGGCATTTTCCAGGTCAAACACTCCTGAAATAGTTGCGGCTACGTATTCCCCTATGCTGTGACCAATAAGGGCTGTTGGTTTTATCCCAAATGATATGAAGAGCTTTGCAAGGGCATACTCCACTGCAAATATGGCTAACTGGGTATAATATGTTTCATCGATAGATTCTTCACCCTCACCTGAATCAAATATCAGCTTGTAAATATCTATATTAAAGGATTTTACAACTGCGTTGCATCGGTCAAACTCAGCTTTGAATACTCTGTAGGATCCATATAGATTCCGGCACATCCCACGATACTGTGCCCCCTGTCCGGGAAACATAAATACTGTATGTGGAATGGTTTTTAAACGGGATATTTCTCCGTAGCTATGGTTCAATTTTTTAACCAGATCACTTCTTGAATCAAAATGAATGCCCATTCTATACTCAAGGAATTTACGAGTGGTTTGGGCAGAGAAGGCAAGATCTTTTAAATCGATCTTCTCATTTGCTGCCAGGCGTAGGTATCTAGAAATCAGTTCTTCAAGAGCGTTTTGAGACCGAGCAGACAATAAAAGTACATTTTTCTGATCCATTCCGGTGCTAGTGTGTTTGGTATTGGGGATATATTCTTCCAATATCAGATGAGCATTTGTGCCTCCAATACCGAAAGAGCTAACCGCCGCTCTTCTGGCCCTATGCTGCGTATCCCATTCCTTCAGCTCACTCACAACATAGAATGGGCTGCTTTCAAAGTCGATCTTTGAACTGGGACTTTCATAGTTAATGCTCGGTGGGATCTGTTTGTTCTCCAGAGCCAGCACCGTCTTAATAAAGCTGGCTACTCCAGCTGCCGCCACCAAATGTCCTATGTTTGATTTTACCGAACCAATTCCACAAAACTGTCTTTTGCTGGTATCAAAACATCGTTTAAGCGCTTCTATCTCTATGGGATCCCCCAAAGAAGTCCCCGTGCCGTGAGCCTCGACATATTCAATGGTCTCGGGGTTAACCTCAGCAAACTGCTGTGCCATCTTTATAACATTGGCCTGACCAACAACACTGGGGGATGTATAGGTGGTTTTAATTTTTCCATCATTATTTATCGCTGATCCCTTGATAATCGCATGTATATGATCACCGTCTCGGACAGCCGTTTGTAGTCTCTTTAAGGCTACCACACCTACCCCATCGCCCCATATAGTACCATTTGCTTTTTGATCAAAAGGCCTACAGCGACCATCAGGGCTTATTATAAAGCCCTCCATATACTCAAATCCAGTTTTTGGAGGTAGTACAAAGGATACACCTCCTGCTAATGCCATGTCGCACTCTCCTGATATAAGCGCATTGCCTGCCAAATGTATAGCCACTAATGACGTGGAGCATAGGGTATTCAAGGTAAAGCTTGGCCCCGTCAATCCAAGATTGTATGATATTCTGGTGGTAAGCATATCTTTGCTACTAATCAAATCTGTAGCAAAGTCCATTCTACCACCCGATGAACGTAATATATCCTGCCACTGTCTGCTACTGAAGCCTCCAGCATAAAGGCCTATTTGCCCTCGATACTTCTCGGGATAATAACCCGCACTCTCCAATGCATGCCATACGCACTCATGAAAAACACGTATCTGTGGATCCATCTTCATTGCTTCTTCTGCTGTATACCCAAAAAAATGAGCATCGAACATATCAGTATCTTCCATGTATCCCTTCGCCTTGACGTAATTTGGGTCTTTCAAAGATTCCTCTTCTACATCATGCTCTCTCAATTCATCGTCACTAAAAAATCTGATGCTCTCCTTGCCCTCTATTAGGTTCTCCCAAAATTCATCCAGATTTTTAGCTCCGGGAAATCTTCCCGACATACCTACCACAGCTATTTCGAATCCAGTTTCGTCTTGTATTATTTTCTCCATTTCGCAAGAATTATAACTTTATTTGATTAGCAGGCGCTATTTTAGTCACTGGTTAAGAGTCGCCTTTGCAATAACTTTCGACCCTCATTAACCTGATCAGTACGATCAATTATTTCTTCTTTCTTTTCATCTTCCCCTAGTTCCTGAGCAATGAAATTGGCCAGCGCTTTTATATTGGGATTTTCAAAGATCACTGCTACAGGAAGTTCAATTTGGAACCCTTCCTCTATTCCAATCTTTATCTCAGCCACATCCAGAGAGGAAATACCTAGCTCGAAGAAGTTGTCATTAACCCCTACCTTGTCTATTCTTAAGTAATTTTGAAAAAATTCACATAATTTTTCCTGTCTGTCATTTATGGGTGCTTCGTATAATTCAGACAGCTCAGGCCTACCTGTAAATGGCTGGTCATTATCGGATTTATTGGACTTAAAGTAAGAATATGCATCCGTATCCTCACCACTTTCTAGAATAGCTCTCAAATCGTTGTTAGAAACTACAACTTGTGAGTAATCAGAGCTACCTGTAAGTAAGTAGTTGGAAAGAATCGTATCAAATATTTTAGTGCCTTCTTCACTTTTAATTCCTTCTTCGAGAAGCGCATCCTTACTATCTTCCCTCTTTTGGTCATACAGCTTTCCTATTCCTCCACCCCCTTTAACCGTATCGCTATACACTTTTTTCAAAATGTACTCCTCAATGGAAATGATAAGTTCTCCAAATTCATCAACAAGGTTGACATTGAATGAGATAGTTTCTTTCAGTCCCTGCAGATTACCATTCTGCTTTACATAGCTGTACAATTTTTGTGGTATCGCCTTATACACCTTCATGTTTTTAAAAGAGAAAGGTAAATATTCGTTCTGTCCGATCTTCCATGCTGCGAAATAGTTAAAAGCAATATCGAGCATTGCCGGGTGATAATTATAATCTGTAAAGTCATCGCTATACTCGTCAGGCATCTCTATCGCAGCTACTCCCTCCTCCTCGCCCAGGTGGATCGATTTTAGACAGGTCCATCTCTTTCCCAATTCCAGGAAAGAGGTATCTTTATTCAATTCGTTTTTAGCATTATCAATAGTTTGTGCATTACAGCGTTGAAGTATCTGAGCTATATTAACCGTATCACGTTTCTCAAGCCCTAAGGCCTCTAAAGTACCTTTAGCACAAAGCCCGTCTTTCTCTGAGTTATATTTTTGCCTAATAGAAAAATGATAGACGCCCGATTCTTCCTTAAGAACTGTGTACAGTGACTTCTCTGTATTTTCATCAACCACGAATGGTGTATATAAATTTAAGTTGTGTATTTTAAATTGTTTAGTTGCAAATTCATTAGAGGCAATAAAACCCAACATCTCCACATAAGTAGCACCTGGTAATACCGGTTGATTTAATATTCTGTGTTCGTCTATCATCCAGTGAAGCTGGGGGCTAAGATGAGACAGATACACTCTCTTTTGCTCCATATTGGCCTGCCCTACAAAAAGAGGATGCTCCAATAAATCTCCAGGTTCAACCCTGATATCATCCTCTCTGTTGAGCTCCTTCATGGCTTTGGTTGCCATCCCTACTTCCTGCCAGATATCCCAGTTAAAACAAATGACATTCCTTTTGCCCTGAGCATTTTTATAGTGTGTATATGCATCAAGAAATGAGTTAGAGGCTGTGTAACTCATCTGGCCAAACGTGCCGGTGATACTACTAATTGACGAACAAAGTACCATAAAATCGAGATTATTGTTACCTTGTTGCAATAATTCATCTAGTATAAGTGTACCAAAAACCTTTGAATTCATGGTATCGTAAATAAGGTTTGGTTCCAGTGTTGGAATAATGTTTCCCCCCGCTACACCTGCACAATGTAAAACACCATTGACAGGACCAAACTTTGCCTGTACCTGGTTTACACAAGACTCCATGCTACTTTTGTCAGCCACGTCAGCTTTTACCAACATCACCTCAGCGCCATTACTTTCTATTTCCTGAATTCTTCTGATTCTATCGGCAATGTTGCCTCCCGATTTCACTAGTTTATCCCATTTGTTTCTGTCAGGAAATTCACTTCTGCCAGTAAGCGCAAGTTTTACTTTGGCTGTTTTGGATAAATAAGTTGCAAGTTCCACTCCTATACCTCCCAATCCTCCAGTGACCAAGTAAACTCCATTATCCTTTATGATATTTTGAAGTTCAAGCTCATATTTAAAGGGCATACTCTCGAAGGTTCTGGTAAAAAGCTTGTCGTTTCTTAATGCCAATATTTTATCGTTGCTGTTATGGGTAATCATTGCATTTATAGCATCATTAGCCAAAACCGGTCTTTCCAGATGCTTTAAGTCCAGATCCAATCCCCACAGGTCGATGTTTTTATACTCTAACGGCACCGTGGTGATGGCACCCAGTACAGTGGCATTAAGTGGGTTCAGTATATCTTTGTAGCTTATATGGTGAATATTATTGGTGAAGATTTTAATATTTACTTTGTTTTTTGGGAAAATAGCACTAATCGTCTGCACAATAAATAGGATACTTATCAGTCCTTTAGCCTGAAATTCTCTGGACTTACTCGAATGAATATCTAATTCACTATCAAAATTCAATGACCAAAAGTGCAGAATATTGATCTCCTTATCATTGATACCTGCCTTCAACTCGTTGAAAAGTTGCTTATAGTCATGTTTGTTTTCATGGTTAATCACATATCCGTTCTTGAGGCGTTTATACTCATCACCATTGTTTACAATTAGGGCGTATTTAGATAGTTCTTTGGTTTGCGTTAAGATATGCTGTGAAACAAGATCGCCATCCTCAGCAAAAACTATCCAAGACTTACTATTGGTATCAAGTGTTTGCGGTTCTAATGCTGTCTCTACCCAAGTAGGTCTGTATAATCTCCTGTTATAGAGCATCTCGGAATCCTTGTATTTTACCGTTCCATCTGCCGCTCCCTGAGCTATTTGATAAACATTTCCTTTCACCCAATGCTTTTTCCGCTCAAAGGGATATACGGGCACAGATACCTTTCTACGCGCACTATTGTCGAAAACTTTGTTCCAGTTTACAGCTAATCCTTTTTGCCAGATTTTTCCAAGAACGTTGTAGAAAACTTCTGTATCAGATACTTTTTCCTGGGGATGCCTAATGGTATTGTAAATTGCATAGTTTCTGGATTCGGATGAAAATCGTTTCACGAATGAAGAAAGCACATTTCCCGGACCTACTTCAATGAAAATGGAATTTCCCTTATCAGGAAGGTTTTCGATATTATCTTTAAACAGGACAGTATTTCGAAGATGTGCTGACCAATAAGATGGCTTTTTAATTTCCTCACCTTGTATGGGTTTCCCTGTCAGGTTAGACATATAGCCTATCTGTGGCTCATTAATATCTACCTCCTTGAACATTTGTTCGAATTTATCAATAGCAGGATCCATCATATGAGAATGGAAAGCGTGAGATGTATGAAGTTTTCTACCCTCAACACCTTGCCGTTTCAGTGTTGTATCCAGTTCGTCTATGGCTTTATCTTCACCTGAAACAACAGTAATTCCAGTAGAGTTAATTGCCGCTATACTGATATCCCGAGATAGTATTGGTTTTAAATCCTCCGGCTCCATCATTATGGCCATCATACTGCCCTTTGGTAAAGACTGTATGAGTTCTCCACGTTTGATGACGAGCTTCATCGCATCTTGCAGGCTTAGTACTCCACTAATACAAGCCGCAGTATATTCTCCTATGCTATGCCCGATCATGTAGTCAGGTTTTATTCCAGCTTCCATGAGTACCCTGGCCAGTGCAAATTCAAATGAAAATATCAATGGTTGTACATTTTTAGTTTCATTGATTGTGCTTCCTTCTTCACGCAAATCACCAAAAACTATTTCTCGTAGGTCTTCATTTGTTATTTGCGCGTAAATTTCGAAGCACTGATCCAATGCTCTTCGGAATGGTTTGCATTGCTCATACAGCCCTCTGCCCATATTGACATATTGGGCACCTTGTCCCGGAAATAAAAAAATTGTCCTGATGTCCTCAGTCTTCTTAGCTGAAGATGGCGTTGCAACCTTCAATTTTTTCAATACCTCGTCCTCAGAATTACCAAGAATAACATGTCTATAACTAAGATCCCTTCTACCTGTTTGAAGGGTATAAGCTATATCAGACAAACTACCTGGGTATCCTTCCAAATATCTTTGAAGATTTGCCTTCAATGCGTTAAAGGAATATTCACTTTTTGCGGAAAATGGAATGAGGTACAGTCCATCATTGTTAACCTCTACCTGATCTTGAGAAATGTATTCTTCTAACAGTACGTGAGCATTTGTACCCCCTACACCATAGCTACTTACTCCCGCCCTTCTGGGATAGCTCTGGTTCTCTTCCCAATCAACCAACTGTGTATTCACTACAAATGGGGTTTCTTCGAATTTTATTTTTGGATTCGGCTTATTATAATTAACACTGGGAGGTATTTGTTTATTTTTTATAGCCAGAGTGGCTTTAATGACGTTACCGATACCTGCCGCATTATCCATATGTCCAACGTTTGGCTTTAATGACCCTATGCGGCAATACCCTCTTTTATTAGTATTAAAAGCTCGTGTAAGCGCCTCTATTTCTATCGGATCTCCTATAGCTGTGCCCGTGCCATGTGTTTCTATGTAGGTAATTGTTTCAGGGTTCACACCCGCTTTTTCATAAGCATGTGTTATAACCTTCTTTTGGCCGCTAACGCTTGGAGCAGTAAAACCAGCTTTTTCAAGTCCATCATTGTTTACTGCCGACCCTTTTACTATGGCGTAAATATTATCACCATCTGCAATTGCCTTCCTGGCATTCTTAACAACTACCAACCCTGCTCCATCGCTAAAAACCGTACCATTTGCATTTTCATCAAAAGCGCGACAGACCCCATCTTTGGAATGAATAGATCCTTCCTGATAAATATATCCAGCTTTATTGGGCAGGTTAATGCTCGCCCCTCCTGCTATAGCCATATCACACTCTCCATTGATGATCCCCTGACATGCCAAATGAAAGGCTACCAATGAAGTAGAACATTGGGTTTCAACTGTAAAGCTAGGTCCAGTGAGGTTTAGTTTATACGAAATTCTCGTACTGACATGATCCTTTTCACTATATATCGCAACAGAAAGTGTTTCATTGTTAGTAATTTTTCCGCTAGCTATCATTTTTAGCTGCCAATACAGATTGTTAGTAACACCAGTATATACTCCTATATTTCCATTGTATTTTTCAGGCACATATCCGGCATCTTCCAAAGCATGCCAGGAAAGCTCGGTTAATAACCTTATCTGAGGGTCCAAGATTTCAGCTTCTCTGCCAGTATAATCAAAGAATTCTCCATCAAAATATTCTATATCGCTAAGTGTACCTTTTGCTCTAATATAATTAGGATGCTGAAGGTCTTGTTTGTTGACTTCGTTTTCGATAAGGTCTTCATCAGAAAAGCGCTTAATCGAAATAACTCCCTGCTTCAGGTTATCCCAAAATTGATCCAGATTATCAGCACCGGGAAATTTTCCTGCCATGCCGATAATGGCAATGTCTGTATCCTTAATATTTTGCTTAGTGGTTTCCAAAGTTTTAATTCTTTTTGATGATGTTAAAAACTAATTAGAGGTGATACCCAAAACATGAAATCGTTTTGAAATATGAAATCATAAATCCACATTTTGTGGTGTTAACTCATTTTGTATTCCAAAAAGGTAAGCTGCATATGATTTGATTGTTGGATGTTCAAACATGATTGTGATTTCCAATTCAACACCGATGTGCATTTTAATAAGCCGGTTTGCGTTAATCGCATCCAGTGATGTAATCCCTGATTCAAATAGATTTTTTTCAGGATTTATATCAGTTTCATTTATCACTTGCCCCCAAATTTTACACAACTGTTCTTCTATTTCTCTTTTAGTGAAATTTCCTCTTATGGCATCCTTTCTATCGTCACTGTCAGTGTAAAAGCTGTTAATGGCACTTACACCCAGATGCTCCTTTTCTACCCAAAGGAATTTTCTATCAAATTGATAGGTTGGGATAGATGTTCTTTTACCCTTGTTGCAATGCTCCAACTGGTTAAATTGAACAGCAAGTCCTTTTTTCCAGAGTTCTGTCAGCACTTCATTCAGTTTGGACAGGTCAGAAACACGATCATGTTTATTTCTGATAACACTAATAGCCATCTGACTTGACAGTTTTAGCTTATTCCTGTTGATCCAGGAGCTGATAACCATAGATGGGCTCAATTCTAAGAATACTGTATTTTCATATTTTAGGAGTTCGTTGATCCCAAGATCAAACCGGATGGGATTCAACATTAAATCCATCCAGTACCCTATATTCTTTACCGCTAGAGCATCTACTTTTTCCCCGGTAATACATGAAATGTATGGAATCTCAGGCTCGTTAATACAGATAGTGCTAAACAGTTCGGCAAAACCATCAATCTCAATCTTTGACGCATTAAATACCTGTGTATTTGGCACTGCCACACTACGTATTTTCATTGCATCAAGCTCCTCTTTAAACTCCTGAATATTACTCTGATCACCTGACACTATCGTACTGAATTCAGAATTACAAGCAGCTACGGAGAGTCCATTGCCATTAAGATATGGAGTAATCCCGGCTAAATTACTTTGAATACTCAATAGTGCTGGAGCAAAGTGGGCACTATTAACCTTTTTACGTTCTAGAAGAATCTTGTATGCATCTTTCAGTGATATCACACCACTTAAGGTAGCAGCAACATATTCTCCTACACCATGTCCGATCATAAAAAAAGGTTGTTGCCCCAATCGCATAAATAACTTTGCCAAAGCATACTCAAAACAAAAAAGAATGATCTCCTTGTTTTCCTCAAAATATTGCTGATTTTCCAGTTGTGGCGATTTATACATCTGCTGGATTATATCTAGCTCTAAAATTGATTGCAACTCTTGGAAAATTTCTCTGAAAGATTTCACCCCAAGATATAGATCCAATCCCATATTTGGATATTCAGCACCTATACCTCCGAAAGCGAATATTACCTTTTGCCTGGCCTTTACCTGTGAAAAATTTTTCTTTTCTATTAATTGCGTAAGCTTCTTCTCCAAATCTTCTTTGCCAGAAAAACAGATAGCTACTCTTTTATCAAACCACGCTCTTCCAAAGTTTTGTGTGTAAGCCAGATCAGCCAGGCTACAGCTACTTTCAGTGAGAAAAGTCTTAACTTTTGCCAGGTACTTTTCTAATGATTTATCTGTTTTAGCAGAAAAAAGCATAAGTTGCTTATCTTCTTCATCGGTAGTTGACACCTCAGGTAAAGGTGCCTCCTCCAGAATAACGTGGGCATTAGTACCTCCAATACCAAACGAATTGACCCCAGCTCTTAGCACACTTTCAACCTTCCATGTTCTCAGACCATTGTTTATTGAAAAGCAAGTATTTGTAATATCTATTTTATCATTCAGTTCGCTAAAATGCAGGGTTTCCGGTATCTGTTTATGCTTCAGCGCCATTATTACCTTTAGCAGGCTTGCCACTCCGGCAGCGACATCCAAATGGCCGATGTTGCTTTTGACTGACCCAAGGTGAATAGATTGATTTTTGTTAAAGACAGTTTTTAGCGCCTCAATCTCAATAGGATCTCCTATTGGAGTACCTGTTCCGTGAGTTTCTATATAACTTATGCTTTCAGGCGAAATTTTAGAGACTTTATATGCTTGTTTTATCACATCAGCTTGGCCAGTTGCACTTGGAGCGGTAAAGCCCACTTTTGAGTTTCCATCATTATTGATGGCAGATCCTAATATAACCGCATGAATATTATCTCCATCCTCAATTGCATGTGACAATCGTTTGAGCAAAACCACACCTCCACCATCGCTAAACACTGTTCCATTGGCCTTATTATCAAAAGGTCGACAATGACCATCCGGGGAATTGATCATACCGTTTTCGTACATATACCCTGATTTGGTAGGCAGGGTTACCGTCACACCCCCGGCTAACGCCATATCGCATTCTCGTGTGAGGAGCGCCCTACAAGCCATATGGATTGCGACCAAAGAAGTAGAACAGGCTGTATTAATCGTCACACTCGGTCCATTTAAATTTAGCTGGTAAGATGCCCTTGTACACAAGTAGTCTTTATCGTTAAGTAGGGCAGCACTAAAATGATCCAAATCAGAGGATGTCCCCATACTGGTGAGTAACTGCCACATCAAGCTGGAGGAGGCCCCGGCATAGATACCGATACTCCCCTGACATTTTTGGATATTATAACCAGCATCTTCAAAAGCCTCCCAAATACACTCCTGAAATACTCTGCTCTGAGGAGACAATTGTGATGCTTCCTTTTTATTGTAACCAAAGAATTGGGGATCAAAATACTGGATATTCTTAAGATACCCTTTCGCCCTCACATAATTTCTTTTTGAGTATAGTTTTTCTGGCACATTGAGAGCCAACTCTTCTTCTGTAAAACGAGCTATGGTTTCCTTACCCTGAAGAAGGTTCTGCCAGTATTCTGTAATATCTTCAGCTCCGGGAAATCTTCCCGCCATGCCTATAATGGCTATTTCCAGACCTGTTCTTGAAGAATTTGAATTTTTCATTTTTTTGAATTCTATTTGAAAAGGCTCAATGAATTTTGAAAGTCTTCATTATCGGGTATAACTTCACTTTCTTTCCTTTCCTCATTTTCCTCATGCCCTAGATTACGAGACAAAGTATCCACTGTTGGATACGTGAATAAGGTAGTGACACTAACACTTTTGTTAAGCTTTACACCTAACCGGTAACTTAGCTGTACCAAGTCTAATGAGGACAACCCCAATTCAAAAAAATTGTCATAAATACCAATATCATCATATTTTAAATACTTACGCAGTTCTTCAATAATGGTCTCCTCCACAATAGTTCTTGGAGGCTGATACTCAGTATTGATCTCTGGTTTCTTGTAGTATCGATTGTCTGACGATGAATGTTCCAAAAGCCTCTCCAGCAATAGATCTTTATTGTTTTCGAGTATATAGTTCATAAAGTCCACTTCCTTCCTCACATCTTTCCTGCTAATGATTACGCGATGAATATCCAGGTTAAGTACCTTTTCGATCACCCGTAATCCCTCTTGTGGTGATAACCCATCATCAATTCTGTCCTGCAATTCTTTCCCTAATCCAATACCATGCTTCACCTCTAATGAGTCTATTGTCATACCTATTTCGTACCAGTCATTCCAGTTGATGGTCTTTATGTTAAATCTCTCTCTGAGTTCATTATCTGCAGCCAGTGTGTCAAGGTATTCGTTGGCCGCGTTGTAAGCTGACTGCCCATATTTGTAGGCATAAAGAGTGTTTCCATTAGAAGAGAATAACAAAGTAAAATCCGGTGTCAACTTATATTCGGCCATTACCTGTACCAGACACTGCGTTCCCTCTACTTTAGGCTCCATTACTTCCCTGTAAGAATTAAAGCTTCTCCGCTGTACCACCCCTCCGTAATCTATCACTCCCGCAGTGTGAAAAATGCCATTGACCCCACCTCTTTCAGAAATTACCTGACCAAATATTTCTTTTATCGCCCGCTTGTCAGAGATATTCGCACTATAGGAAGTTATTGTACCAGAACTTTTTTTACTGATTTCTACCAATTCTTTGATCCTCCTGTGATATTTTGAGGCAATGTTATCACCAAATTGATCAGTAGCCCAATCAAAAGAACTTAAGAACTCGGAGCGCCCTATAATCACCACATGCGCACCATAATTCTCCAAAAGATGCCGTGCTATCGAACTTGCCATACCTCCTACACCTCCTGTAATAACATACGTGCCCCCTTGTTTTAATTTTTGGGAGTTATGAGGTGGCTCAATTTTCCGATATACCGGAGTCCACCGTAGACCGTTTCTGTAGGCAACTACACCATTTACAGGGGTTGCGGAAACCTCTGCTTTGAACTGATCTTGATGGTCAGTGAAGTTTTTATCAAAATCGATGTTCACACATCTCATTTCCTTCTGCTCTATTTCAACCACTTTAAGTACTCCGACCAGCGATGAAGAAATCTGATTAACTGTACGTTCGTTAAGGACATTATACTGACCATGAGTGATCACATAGAGATTTTTCTTATCATACCCTTCCAGGGAAGCAAGGGATTGTACCAGCAAAATAAAAGATTCCAGTTCGGAATATAAAGCGGTATCTGCTTGGTCTGTTGTGTACTTACTGCAGCTAAAAATAATTTTCAGTTCCTTCGCACCCGTACCTTCTACTTTTTTCAGTGCCTTTTGATAATCACCCTTTCTTTTAGAGTCGACAGATACTTTTAGTTGACCTTCTTTATAAAATTCTGTCATCTCTACTATGATCAAAAGTCCATTCCCTTGTCTCAGGGTTGTAATAAGCTTTTTGTCTTTTTTTATGTCGAAGCTAAATATCACGCATGGCTTGATACCGTCAGAATTCTCAGTTTTGGCAAGTATGGACTGTTCCCATAATGGAGCATAGTACTGTATTTCCTCTTCCTGCTCACTAGTTTTAAATATTCCACTCTCGGAAATATTTTCAAAATTGATCCGATGAACAGGGATTTTATTTTTCTCAAATGGATAAGTAGGTAATGACACTTTTGTTATCAACTGCCTGGACAAGCATACATTCCAGTGAATTTCGCTTCCTGTTTCCCATAATACACCCAGCTTTTGAAGCAGATAGTCAAAGTCATTAACATTTTCATTCGGATGTCGGATAAAGCCAAGAGTATTAATATTAGTGTGACCAGCTTTAGCAAATATCTGTAATGTCAGACCCGGGCCTATCTCAAGAAACAGCGTGGCTCCTTCATCAACAGCAGAGTTTATACACTCTTTAAAAAGAACTGTATTTACAATTTGACTACTCCAATAGGAAGGACGAGAAATATCATCAAAGCCTATTGCCCTCCCTGTGACGTTGGAAACATAGCAAAGTTCAGGTTCATTAATTTCTACTTCGGCAAATACTTCTTCAAACGCTTCCATTATGGGTAGCATCATGGAAGAATGGAAAGCGTGGGAAGTTTTCAACTCCGTATAGCTATGCTGGTTCTCCTCCAGCTTCTGTTTAAATTTCTCTATAGCAGAAAACGACCCGGAAATTACTAAATGATTGTCAGAATTTTCCGCTGCCAAAGACAGATCTGTAGTAAGCATTGATAGTAGTTTGCCTTTCTCCATCTTCAGGGAAAGCATAGCACCCCCTTCAACGGAGTTCATCAGTTGAGCGCGTTTAGAAACTATTTTCAATGTATCTTCAAGGCTAAATATACCTGCAATACATGCTGCTGCATATTCCCCTACACTGTGTCCAATAACAATATCTGGCTTCAGACCACACCTTATAAGGAGTTGTGCCAAACAATACTCTACAGCCACCAGTATTGGTTGAGTATATAGCGTATTGTTTATTAAAAAATTATCGACATCGTTATCATTAAAAACTATGGATTTGACATCTTCATCATAAAATCTATTTAAAATACTGAAACAGTTTTCCAAGTCAGTTCGATAGTACTCATTTGACAGGTACAACTGCCGCGTCATGTTGACATACTGGCTTCCCTGACCAGAAAACATAAAAGCCACCTTACCACCAGATTTCTCAGCTATACCATATGTTACATTTTGATCCAGTTTGTCCGCGAGAGTCTCTAAAGAATCAGCCTGTATAGCTAGTCTATATTTAAAATGACATCTACCAACCCTCATGGTATGGGCTATATTATTGAAATCCTCAGAACGTACGGGTCCTGTTTTAAGGTAAGTAGCAAAATTGTTTTTCAACTCATCCAACTGGCTCTTGTAACGGGCAGTTAATAAAAAAATATCACCCGTAATAGCCTTCTTCTTACTAGATAAAGGGGCTTCTTCCAGCACCACATGTAAGTTGGTACCTCCCATTCCAAAGGAACTAACTGCAGCTCTTCTCCTCAACCCATCACTTTCCCATGGCAAGGGCTCACTATTTATAAAAAAGGGACTGTTTTCAAGATCAAACTTTGAATTTGCAGTTTTAAAATGAAGGGTTGGAGGAATTTGTTTATTTTTTAATACAAGCACAGTTTTTATTAAACCCGCTATACCGGCTGCCGTATCTAAATGGCCAATATTTGTTTTCACAGCTCCTATAGCGCAATAGTTTCTCTTTTGCGTATTAAAAGCTATTTTTAACGCATCTATTTCTACAGGATCACCTACCTGTGTACCTGTTCCGTGTGCTTCTACATAGCCGATGCTCTCTGCATCGATCTCGGCCATTTGATAAGCATTTTTTATCACTTCTATTTGGCCCTTGCGTGAAGGTGCCGTATATCCCAGCTTGTTAGCTCCATCGTTATTCATAGAAGACGCGAGGATAACGGCATCTATTCTGTCACCATCCTTTATGGCATCGTCCAGTCGTTTGAGCACTACCAGGCCTGCGCCATTTCCCGTAACTGTACCATTGGCCTCTGCATCAAATGCCCTGCAGTGTCCATCCGGAGAATTAATAAATCCTTCCTTATACACATATCCTTCCTCATCATGATATGTAATTGAAACACCACCAGCTATTGCTATGTCACATTTACCGGTAAGTAATCCTTGTGTGGCCACATCTACAGCCGACAGAGATGTGGAACAAGCGGTGTCAATGGTAAAGCTCGGTCCTCTGAGGTTGAGTTTGTGCGAAATCCTGGTACTAATGAAATCCTTGTCAGAGTACAGGAGGTTGGACCAAAGGTCATGATTGCCATTACCGTTTCTGAGAAATGGATTCATGTATGAGGTGGGATTTGTTGATGCCCCTACATAATTACCAATGAGACCATTATACTCAAAAGGATTATAGCCGGCATCTTCTAGCGCCTCCCAGGTACATTCGTGTAGTATCCGAATCTGTGGGTCCATGAATTCAGCTTCATTTGGGGAATAGCCAAAGAAATCGAAATCAAAACATTCGTTGTATTCCAGAATTCCCTTGGCTTTAATACGACCCTTTTCATTGTTTACATGGTCTATGGTAATACACTCCTTACCAGTCATTAAATTCTTCCAGAATTCCTTTACGTTCGGAGACTTTGGAAATCTACATGCCATGCCAATGACGGCAATTTCCAACCCATTATATTCTCGCTGACTCATCGATTTCTTTTGATTATTGACAGTCTGTTTTTCGCTGCTGATACTCTGTCACCTGATACATCGTCTGCTTCTTGCTCAGTTATGTTTTCTTTCTCTACCAGGCTTCGAATATGCCTACTTAGCAGATTGATAGACGGATATGAAAAATATGTGGAAATGGGCAAATCAAGATTAAAGTGATCGTTAATTCGATTATTAATTTTCATCAAACCCAATGAATCCCCTCCAAGTTCAAAAAAACTTCTGTTTATATCTAATTCTACGGGGTCGAGTACTTCATTCCAAATTTTTACCAAATCGCTCTCATACCTTGAAAAATTCTTTAATGACAGTATATTATTGGGCCTGGATTTGATATAAACCTTTTCAAGAGCTACAGCATCTATCTTGCCGTTGCTGGTAAGCGGAAATTTCTCAAGAAAGTGAACGGTCTGGGGTATCATGTACGGAGGTAATATTTTTCTCAACCGTTCCTTTGTTTCACCTTCTGTTAACTCCTCTTCTTTTCTTACGATAATGAACACGACTAGCCTTTTAGGAGAACCGGTTGTGATCACCTCTGACTGTATTACTTCAGACATATCGTTAATCACGGATCTTATATGACCCAGTTCAACCCTAATGCCGTTGATCTTTACCTGATTATCTTTTCTTCCCTGATATAGCACAGTACCATCTTCTTGCCATATACCGTAGTCTCCCGTTTTATATAAAATTTGGCCGGGATAATAAGGATCTGAAATAAATTTTCTTGCAGTCAGTTCAGGGTCATTGACGTATCCTCGAGCCACCCCCAGGCCACCAATGCAAATCTCTCCTGTACGCCCAATCGGTGTAAGCTTGTTATTGGCATTCAGGATTAAACAGTAGCTATTGGTTATGGGCTTACCTAAATTCACTCTTTGCCGGTCGCATTTCGAAAAAAGGCAATCTACGGTGGTTTCAGTAGGCCCATAGTTGTTGTATAGATTATAACCTTTCAAAAGAAGCTCGTCTTTAATAGCTTCAGATAAGGCCTCCCCTCCTGATATTACTGTTTGAAGCGATTCGACCTTTTCCCTGTTACCCAATATTTCGTAAAGTACTGATGGAACATAGTTAATAAGACTGATCCTTTGCTCCAACATGTACTTATAGCACTCCTTGGCATCAGCAGCAATTTCCTGTGAAGGTAGGTGGATCTCTGCGCCAGCAATTAAGCCTCCAAAAATATCTTCCATACTGGGATCGAAAGTATAATCAGTAAGTTGAAGTATTTTGGTTTGCTGACCCACCTGAAATTCATCAATAAACCAGTGAATAGTGTTTTGCAGACTGCGATGTTCTATAGCAACAGCTTTGGGCATACCCGTAGAACCCGAAGTTAGCAGCACATAGGCTATATCTGCCTTATGACTCGGATAATTTTTCCATTTGAGGTCATTTTCTATCTCTGAAGTATCGGTATCAATAAATTGCTTATGGTCAAACGAAGGATGATGGTAAAAATTCTCACCAAATTTCTCTTCTATGAGAAGTTTAGATACAGAACAGTTATCCAGTACTTCACTTAATTTTACCAAAGGTTCCGCAACTTTTAGTGGCAGAAATGCTCCTCCAACTTTTAAAATTGCCAGCAAAGATATGATCCTTTCCACGGAATGTGATGCATATACTCCAATGGTCTCGCCTGGCATCACACCTCTTTGCTTAAGCTTATATGCGAGTTTGTTAGCTCGTTTATGTAATTGCCGGTAGGACACAGTAGCGTCTCCAAAAACGAGAGCCGTACTTTCCGAAGACAATAATACCTTTTTATCAAATAACTCCACTATTGATGATGAAGGCAGTATTGCCTCATTTATGGGACTATTAAATAAATGGAATATCTTATGTTTTTCACCTTCTGTTACTGCAGTGTACTCTGTAATGGTTTGATCGGTATCCTGCATTATAAAATCCAATGCTCCTTTAAACGAGGAAATCAAAAACCGGACATTTTCGTACTTAAACTTAGCAGATTGGTATTTTACATTGACCGATATTTGCTCATCTATTCTGATAGAGACGTCTAAGGGATAGCTGGATGACTCCTTTACTTCTGCATAAATTGCCTTTAAAGGATCTCTATAGAGTGTATCATTATTAAACGGATAGTTTTCGATGACCAATATTGAATCAAAAATTTCCGTATCAGGCTCTATTTTCGCGAATTTTTTAATCTGGCCAATGGTACAAAGCTCAAAATCAGCCCGTGCGGAAATGTGGCTTTGAATCTGCTTTAGCGCTTCTTTTACTGAAAGTTTGTTCTTAGACCCTGACCGGAGCCGAAATGGTAACGTATTAACAAAGTTACCAATAACACGTTCCATACCCCTCATATCGGACGGCCTTCCGGCAACTACAGAGCCAAAAACAATGTCATCAGTGCTCTGATAATCCTGAATAGCAATACCCCATCCAAGATGAAGTATGGTAGCCAGGCTCACTCTTTGTTCTTTGGCTGTGGCTTGCAGGAGATCGATAAATTCACTATTAAATGAAACCTCATATTCATGAAAAAGTAATTTGTCATGGTCATAGTTCTCAGCCAGATTACTCTTTTCAACATCTTTCAGATAATCTGCCCAAAACTGCTCTGCGGAGGTTAGATCAATAGATTCATTTAAATTCAAAACACATTTTTTGTAGTGGGCTTTTTCGATAGTAGCGTCCTTTTGCTGGTAATGATCGATGAATTCGTTGATCAAAATAGACGTACTCCAGCCATCTTGTACAATGTGATGGCTGTCAATCTCGATGAGACTTTTGTTTGCATTGATTTGGTGAAGTGTAACCTTAAATACCTCATCCTCAATATTCAGATTACTTTTACAATGGTCCTTGGTATAGCATTCAAAACCCTGAAATCGAATACTTTCTCTTTTGACTATATTAATTCTCTCTTTGGCATCCTTCAAAATGACAGCTACAGGTCTGTTCAGCTTCCTCCAGCGGATGATAGCTCGCAAAATTTCATTTACCTCCAGAATTCTTTCCCAGGCGTTGTTAAATTTTTCTTCTTCAAGAAGAAAGTCATATCCGATCAATATCTTGATGGAATAAATCCCAGCATTGGGGTTTTTGATTGTTTCGAACAAAATACCCTGCTGACCTTTCGTCAATGGATAAATATCAAATATATTTTTCTTATCGAGTTGTTTCATAGCAGAGAGCTACTTTTAAAATAAAATGGGCAGCCCTTTTTTAATAAAATTCTTATCATTTCAACTAAAATCCCGGCAGAATACTCAGTCCACTGTCATGCCAGCTTTGGCTATTCGGTGCAGATATTCTCCCGTAGACGAAACATTGATGCTAGGCAATTCAAAAATTGAATCATTTAACGAGACATTGTTAGTCCAATTTATCATGTTATTGTTGGTGCCGTCAGAGCTAACTTCCTTGGTGGGAAATATTATACCTATGTTGCTAAAGCCTATGAGGTCATTGACAATTCTGCCCTGGCTCTCACCGGTAAATTCATCTATATTTGGATAATCCAATCTAGCCATAAGGTAGGTATCTTTGTCTACGTACCAAAATGATTCTATACCAAATCGGTCAATCACTTTAAATTTATGACACGGTCGGGTTTCAATATGTACGTCTCCCTGATACTCAATTCTCAAGTCGATATCCTTATATTTGCGCCATTCGTCTATCCAATGTTCTGCCCAACTTATCATTTCATTAGTTTTTTTCTGATGAGCGGGAAACACACCTTTATTTGGCAAATATACCCAACCTTCTCCCCCATTTGTGGCGATTGTAAAGAGCAAAACGTTATTGTTATCAAAAATGTCAAATCTAATTTTAGCTGGTCTTTTGAAAGTCACTACCGAAATTTCTTGTACTTCACTATTGGAGGCTCTTACATACTTGGAAACATGTGTTTTAATAGAAGCAATGGCCGAGTCTCCTCCCGAGCCTTCAGTCATTTTTTTTACCAGATTGTCAACGTCAAATGATCCCTTGTGTCTATAATCACAGGTTGATACCAACAAAAATATAATTAAGGAAATAAAAAGGAACTTCATGAAATTCTTGAATGTGGCCAAAATCAGCACTAAAATGTAAACCAATCCTTTAAGACCGGCTAGAAGGAACGTGTTTGTGCATTTGAGGATATAATGTTATTAGCAAGTTACAGGGTGAGATATCATTAAGCAGAATATCATTTGTCTATCATAAAAGCACTAGTCATCAACAGACCGTTTATCCTACCCGTATAATATAAGGTGTCATTAGAAAAACTGTAGGTAAATAATCGTTTTGTATCATTATCATAGTCAAAAATTGCGGTATCACTTTTAAGGTAAAATACCCCTTTTGTCTCTTTACCATTCAAAATATCCGTAAAAGATCCATCTGCATTATTTATAGACACTAATGAGACACCTGCATCTTCGGGTGTAATACGGCTGGTGTCTCCCTTCTCATAGGAAATCAGGCTTACAAGTTTCCACTTGCCGACCATATATTCGGGTACCTGAAGTTTTTGTGCTTCAGGTACGCCACTTTTCGAGTCATTGGCCACTTGCCTCTGTTCTGATGTACAGCATGCTAAAACCAATATTATCATCAAATATTTTTTCATTGCTTTTGTATTTGGCAGTTGATTCAATAATAGCGTTACTCCCTTCTGAGCGCCTCAGCAGGATTAATCGAAAGTACCTTAAGGATCTGAATACTGGATGCTATTAACATGAGCACAAATGACAACAGTGCCGCAAGAATAAAATACCAGGGTTCAAGTTCAACTCTGACAGCATAGCTATCCAGCCAATTACTCATTAAAACATAGCTAACAGGAAATGCGATGAGCAGTGCCACCAACAAAAGCTTCACAATATTTTTATATAGCAAACTAACAACCTGAAAACTACTGGCCCCTAAAACTTTCCTCATGCTGATTTCTTTCTTTTTCTTATGAACAGTAAAAGCTGTTAATCCAAAAAGTCCTAAAAGGGAGATAATTATGGCCAAACCGGCAAAATACCTGGAGAGTATGGCCATTCTCTTCTCTCCTGAATAAAGCCGTTGAAAATCTTGATCCATAAAGTTGTATACAAAGATACCTTCAGGATTAAATTTTGCATAAATCTGCTTGATAGAGGCGATCGTATTGTTCATACCCTTCCCACTGACCTTAACAATAGCAGTATTCATCCTTGACGGATTTCGCATCATAAATAATGGCTTTACCTTACCTTCATGAATTGACTCGAAGTAAAAATTCCTTACCACACCTACAACTTCATACTGGTCGTTCCAAATTTGGACTATCGTACCTACTGGATCAGAACCGAGATTCATAATATCAATAGCAGACTCATTGAAGATTACTTCTTTTTTTTGTGAACTGAATTTCTCTGAAAACGGTCGTCCGGCTACCATCTCCATACCCATAAGTTCTATAAGGTCATAATCAACAAGGCGATAGTTTACATTAATTAGCTCTTCAGGATCTTTGCCAGGCCAATCAATATGACCCGTTGAACCATCCGGGCCAAAGAAGCCACTCCTCTTAGATAGAAAGAAGGCACTTGAACTGCCTTCTACATTAGGCAACTTTTTCAGTTCATTTAAAAAAGCTTCTCGTTGATCATACAGTTTTTCTCCAAAATCAAAATAAATGATATGGTCTTTATTATAGCCCATATTGCGGTTTTGTATCATTTCAAACTGGTGGTATATAACCAATGTAGCTACAATTAGGATAACTGATATGACAAACTGTGTAGATACCAAACCTTTCCTCACTAACTGTTCCCTTGGAGAATTACTGGATTCAGACGAAGAACCAGTAGGTTTGAAGCTGGAAATATAGAAAGCAGGATAAACTCCTGACAATATTCCAGTGAGTAGAGTTATAGTAACAAAAGTAGCTACCATATCAAAACTCCAATTTAGTTCTATTTGTTTATTTGCCATTTCGTTAAATGACGGTAACAGCAAAGAAACCAGAGCCAGAGAAACAAATAGGGCTATGAAAGCCAATGCAGTCGATTCTCCTATATGCTGAACGATAATTGACTTTCTTTTTGCACCCAATATTTTTTTCACACATACTTCTTTTATCCTATTGGAAGCAAGTGCTGTGGACAAGCTAACGAAATTTATACACGCGATTAAAAGAATAACTATCCCAATAATAGAAAATATCCTGATATACTCGATTCTACCACCACTTTGTATTCCATCCTCATAATTACCATACAGATAACCATCAGAAAATGGCCTGGCAAAAATTTTTGCACTTTCCGTATCGATGCCCATCACCATCATAAAATCGGCCAATTGTTTGTCAAATTGGTCGATAGCTGTGCCTTGGTTTAAGGTAAAATAAGTATTCGCCATCATTTCATCCCAACTGATTTCGTATCCTGTATGCTTTTCAAACTGACGAAGGGGCAATATAAAGTCAAATTGCAATGAAGAATTACCCGGTACACGCTCAAAAACTCCAGCCACATTGAATTGTTCCTTTTCATCAAATTCTATGGTTTTACCTAAAATGTTCTCACTTCCCCCAAAAAGCTTCATTGCCAATTCTTCAGAAATCACAATATTTTCCTGTCCGACCAAAATGTCCTTTGATTGACCTTCTATTAAATCAAAACTAAATATGTCAAAGAAGCTCTCTCCTGCGTAGATACCATCCGCTTTAAACCCATTCTTGTCTACGGCGAGCGTGTTCATTTTGAGAGAGTGCATGACTGCCACGGCATCTTCCACAGCAGAAAAATCCTCCTGCAACACCTCTGCTAATATTCCTGGAGTAGCTGTTGTAGTTTGAAATGATCCATTTCTATTTATAGAGAGCATGACCTGATACAGACGGCTATCGTTTTCATGAAATTTATCTACAAGCATCTCATCTCTCACCCATAGGTAGATCAATAACGTACATGCCAGCCCGCTCGAAAGCCCTATTAGATTGATAATAAAACTGATCCTGGATCTTTTAATACTTCTGAAAAATACCTTCAACATAAATAGTTCATTTTTTAATATTCTAAATTTAATGACTTAAACAATGCTGTGCATTATTTCTTTTGAATTTTTTCTTTCGATATTTCTTCCAAAACCAGAAATGCTGTGCTTATAAAAACCACTTATTCTTTCAATACGGCTTCTTCCTTTTTCAATTGTTCCCTACACTGTGCAATCAACTCTTCTATGTCAGAGCTGGACATATCATCCAATTCTAAGGCTTTTTCAAAATCTACAAGTGCCTCTTTAAACTTGTGATTTTTCATCATAGCCTTTCCATGCAACACGTAGATCCTTTGATCTTCTTGAGACCGGGATATTATTTCGCCGGATATATAGGCTGAAAATTCAGAGTTTTCGTTAAGGAACAGTTCACTTAGTTCCTCCAACTCATACTTGGAAATGTCATTCTGGATACGGTTACGTAGGTAATTCAAAGCTGCCATATACCCTTGCTCATTGTACATATTTAACGTAGCCAACACTTCGTTGGGATATTGGGTGATGTCTTCTTCTTTAATATCAAAAATAAGCTCCTGTAAAATACCTCTAATTTTATCACCCTGAACTCCATTCGAAAAGAAGACAAAACCGGCGTCTCGGGTTACATTATAACCTCCAAAACCCTTAAACGCTCCATTGTCTCCGTATTGATACACAATGGTATCTCCTGCCTGATCTATAAAAAAAGCGAATCCTGGACCATACTTATGAATATTTCCGGCTGGATCTTCACCCATATAAATACCGCCACCTGTTAAATGATTAAGGCGTTCCTTTGAAAGATAGTCACCTCCGAATATACCTATCAAAACCTGGCCGTAGTCCTTGGCTGTAGTACTGATCCTTCCTGCAATATCCACATCTTTATTTTTATGTTTAGCCTGGGGTTTTTTAAATGAATCATGGCCTACGCTATAATTTCGCAGTGCCCGGTTATTTTTAAATGTAGTGAAGGTACTTTTTAATTTCAGTGGATCATACACCAAATCTTCCATATAGCTTTCAATACTCTTGCCTAATAACTTCGCCACTACCTCTGCTAAATACATATAGCCTTCGCCTGAATAAATATGAGCTTCTCCAGGCTCTGTTAGAATCTCCAGAGTATCGGGATTGTTATAATACTGCCAGTTTTCTATCCCTGAAGAATGTGTGAGAACCATATAACCTGTTATCTTCAGATATCGGTCATCATGCTTCAATCGAGGGTGTTCCAAATAATGATATAGCGGGGTATCTAAATTCAGAATTCCCTGATCCACGAGTCGATGTACCGCAAAAACAAAGAAACTTTTGGAGAGCGAACAGCCCTCAAATACTGTCTTTTTGTTCACTTTCCCCTTAGGCTTAAATTCACCGTTTCTTATTTCTTTATATTCTTTATATCCATAAGTATTGAAAAAAACCACTTCATTCCGGTCAATCACTGCTAAAGAAAGTCCTGGTATTTCTGCCTTGTCAATAATTTCCTCCACCTTAGCATTGAATTCCTTAACATCAATCTTTCGGTTTTCAACCTGAAATGATTTATTGAAAATCTGAGCTGAAATAGAGGTGACAGTGGCAAACTGAAATACAGTACAACTAATGATCAAAGAGAGTTTGAACTTATTCATTCGACTATACAAATTTAAATTAAAATTTCGGTCAATGGTTTTCGGACCATTTCTATAGAGACATTGCTACCAAAACTGAGCGGTTTCCGGTATAAGGACTTCGTCCATGACTTACCAATTCGTTATCCACCAATAATAGCTCATTTTTGTTCCACTTAGGCGCAATGGTTACCTTGTCAATGGTTGCAATGATCTCTTTCACCATTGATTCTGCTATTTCACTGCCATCACCATACGTCACATATGTAGGATACTCATCGGGTAACTGATACATTACAGATAGCATTTTATAAAGCTTGTCTCCTAACTGGCAAGGATGAAACTGGTCGATTTGATTAAACCAGATTTTCTCACCAGTGGTTCTGTGGGTTATAATTCCCTTTCTGCTTTGTCTCAATCGAATTTCATCATATTTCGACCACTCAAATTCAATTGACAATTTTCTGCAAAGTTTTTCAACTTCCTCTTTCGATTCAGTTTCAAAGGTATCCTGCCAGGATGGACCTATACCCTGGCCGGCATGAAGATTTCGGATGTAAGTCACACCTTTGCTCTCTACCTGCCTCACAATATTGGGATTCATATTTTGCAATATTTCTCTACTATCGGCCAACAAGGTTTCCCCACCGGACTCTGCCGGCTGGATGCAGCTAAAAAAGAGCCTGTTCGGCCATTTAGCAGAATATGATAATTCATTATGCATTGTAATCTTCTGATCCTGATTGTATTCTGTGGAAGTGTATACTTTATCTGATAATTTCGTTCTGGGTGAATTACCATCGATGTAGTTCAAAAACTTCTCGCCTATGGAATCCACTATGTATTGAAAATCTTCCTTAGATTCAATTCTCACTCCAGTAAATTTTATAGCTCCACGCTTACGTAGTAAAGTTTCCACTTCATCCTTATTTGCGGTATAAAAAGAAACGAAACTCTCTGAATTTACAGCACCAAGTTCAATAACCTTGAGTTCTTTTGCTGATAAGTACTTTGCTACCTCCATCCTGTTTTATGTTATTGTTTATATAAATGGTATAAAATGGCTTTTTGTGCATGCAGCCGATTTTCTGCTTCATCATACAGTATGGAGTCTGGTCGATCTATGACTTCAGTTGTAGCTTGTTCACCACGAATAATAGGCAGACAATTCATAAACAAAGCACCTTTATTAGCCACTTTGAAATGTCTTTCGGAAACGGTCCAGTACGGCCTCACTTTATTTCTTAATTTGTATTCTTCTTCTTTAGGTATATACATGGCCTTCCAGCTTTTGGCATAGATAACATCTGCATTTTCACTGGCCTCCATGAGGTCATTACTAAATGACAGGTGACCTCCTGAAGCGCCTATTTTTGCCTGGGCGTATTCTACATATTCTTTATCAAGATCGAAGCCTTTCGGATGGGCAAAAGTTACATTCATCCCCAACATCGAAGCAGCGGATAGCATAGAATGTGGTACTCCAGGTGATTTTTGTCTCTCAGCATATGCCCAGGTAAACACCAATTTTTTCTTTTTATACTCAGGACCAAATTTTTCTTTTAGTGTAAATAGGTCTGCCATCACCTGACATGGATGGTCTTTATCGTCCAGGGCGCTTATGATAGGTATGTTAGCATACCTGGAGATCAATTTAAGGTTTTCTCTACCTTGTCCATACTGATCCATATCATATAGCCTAACAATGAGACCATCCAAAAACCTCCCCAGTACGGCAGACGTATCCTTGATGTTTTCATGATTAGAAAGCTGCAGGTCTGCGGTACTCAAATGTTCGGCAAATCCGCCCATCTGACGGATACCCACCTGAAATGACACTCTGGTGCGCGTAGAAGCACTCCCAAAGAGCAAACCAAAGTGTTTGTTAGAAAGTACCTTCGTCACATCCAACTCACCTTTTTTTATCTTTTCTGTAAGCTCAATGATGTATAGGAGTTCTTCATGGCTAAAATCACGAATATCCAAAAAATTACGTGGTTTATCTATTTTTTTTTCTGAGGCCTGATTTGCTGGTATTGCTGTAGCAGTATCCATAGTTTTAATTAATTAGTCTAAAATTAAGCAAGAATTGTTATGTTGCGCTTTGATGCAATAATGTTGTGACATAGCAATATCAAATATAGCCATGCCCATAGGGTTAAACATGATTGCCTGGCTTTCACTTAATGATGAGATCCAATCAACATCTAACCAATCGAGAATAGAGCGCACACCCTCCTGTCTCAGTCCCTGCTCCAAATAAAATTGCTGTATATCAGTATTTTCCCTACACACTTCGTCCCAATCATCCACCGTCATAGCCTCTTTAAACCAGTGAAATGTTTCTGCTTTGTAATCTCTCAGAGATACATTCAAGTGAAGAGAACCGGGCTTCGGCTGTTTGTTTATATATCGATCGCTAGACACTGTACAGGTAATAAAAACATCGGATGAATTATATGCTTTTTCCCAGCTATCCACAATTTCGACTTTATCCTTAATCTCCCGCGGTATTTTGTCCACGTCTACTCCTTTGATATCATGTAGTAGCACTTTATTACAGGTCTCTGCGAGAATATGCGCACACATACTTAAATGATATTGACCAATAGGGCCAAAACCAACAATACCAAGGGTGATGTTATCCCTTCTTCTTCGACTTAAATACTGTTTTAAAACAAAACCACTCACTGAGGCCGTTCTGATAGAGGAAATGGCGCTACTATTTAAAATACCTACAGGCTCCCCTGTATCCGCATCATTTAGTATCACTACACAATGAGCGCGCGGTTTTCCATTATTAATATTGTCCGGAAAGCTGGATATCCATTTTATGCCTGATCTGTTGATATTACCTCCGATAAAGGCCGGCATAGCAATAATTCGGTTTTTTAGGTTGCGGTATCTCAGATAAGGCTTGACGGGCTGAGAATATTCGTCCTCCTTCATGCATTTTACAGATTCTTCTATGATGTTGATATTTTCTGACCAATTAAGGTCCATTTGTTTTATATCCTTATCACTTATGTAGATCATATTTTTCCTTGTTTATTAATTTTTTGATCATTCTTGCTTTACGGAGTCACTATATATTCTTCATCTATCATTGGTTTTTTTATCTTTTCGCACCATTCATCATTGTAAATAGTAGCAATATATCGCTCTCCTCTATCTGCAAATACACACATTACATTCACAGGTTCATTAATCTCTTTATTGCTGAAATATTTCTGAATAGCGGCATACACTGAACCAGAGGAACCTCCCGCAAATAGATTGTGCTGCTCCAGTAAATCTCGACAAGACTGTAGTGTCTCATATTCACTTACTAACACCACTTCATCTATTAGTGCATCATCCAGAATTTTGGGCCTTATGCTAGATCCTATACCTGGTATGTATCGTTTCCTGGGAGTATCTCCAAAAATTACCGATCCATAAATATCCACAGCAATAATTTTCGCTTCCGGATTTTCCTTTTTCACTCTCCTGGATACTCCGGTAATAGTGCCTCCGGAACTCACTCCCATAAATACATATTCAACTTGCTGTCCTGGAGCCTCCTGGCATATCTCCTTTCCCAGCGAAGCATAATAGGCTTCAGCATTTAAAGGATTAGCATACTGGTTTACCCAATAAAGATTGGGATTTTCTGATAGAAGGTGTTCTATTTTTCTGATCCGGTTCAGCAGGTAGCCTCCATATTCATCAGGCTCGGAAATTTTAATGAGTTCAGCCCCTTGAAGTTTTATGAGCATCTCGTTTACAGGTAAAGTATTTTGATCAATCACACAGATGAATTTCAGGTTATGGGAGCGTGCGTGGGCAGATAACGCTACACCGAAATTCCCGGATGATGACTCTATCAACACGGTATCTTTGTTAAATATACCTTCATTTACAGCTCTGTTTATGATATAGCAAGCAGCCCTGTCTTTTACACTACCAGTAGGATTATAATACTCCAGCTTGGCATAGACAGTTATATTGGGCTTCCCCTTGAGCTTCAATGCCACCAGAGGTGTGTTTCCTACTTTATTGAGTATTTTAGACAGCATCAGATTCGATTTTATTTTGAGTTAGAGATTTATTCTCAATTAGTTACAACTACTACCCGGCTTTGCTGTAGATCTTTTCATGATCTTTACCTTAGGGAACAATAGTAACATCGCTGGTTAATAGCTTCATTTTATCATGCTTTCTATGAAGCCTATTCAAATAGCGCCTTAAGCTCTTCTTCATTCAGGTTGACTTCTTCAAAGTCTGAAGGTGTAAAATACACATCATGCTGATCCTTGAGATAGGACAAGACTTCCAAAAGTTTTTTAGTGAAAAGATCGGCCAGGCCACAGATGCGATGCGCCTGGAATGCAGCAGAATTATAATTGATCTCCATCCGAAATTTACCAGACAAAACCATTGCATTTAATTCAAGTTTAACGGTAAGGTCATTATCCGGGTCAGTTTCTGCACCGGTCTGCTCGTTGTTGAATGTCAATAATTCATTATCCAACTCTCTCTCAAATTGTCCGAGATAATTGAACCTGATCTCTGAAATTCTATGTTGGCGATCAGCATGTGAGAATTGTTCCATCCCATATCCGATACCATTATTTGGCACATTTCTCAGGGTTTCTTTTACGAATTTTATTAGTAGATCGATTTCGTTTTTATACTCTAAACGTACCGGATATATAGATGTAAACCAGCCAAGTGTTCTTGATACATCGGGACCTTTCAGGTGCCTTCCATGGTTTTCCATCTCTATAAAAAAATCTGTTTGATCCGTCCATTCATTTAAAGCCAGTACAAGTGCCACATTTAAGAGTATTGGAACATCTGTATTATAAGCTGAATGAGCATCTTTTAGTAAAAAGTTGGTCGTATCAGGCTCCAGATTCACCGTCACTTTTCTCAGGTTTTTAGCTGACCAATCTTCGGTCTGAATGTCCAATGGAAGCCTGTATTTCTCACTCTCAATTCCGGCCCAGTATGACTGGTCCATTTTGCCTATACCTTTATTCTGCCTCAAATACTCGCTCCATTCCTTGTAAGATGTCGTCTTGTGAGGCAATGCCCATGTATCTCCATTTTTTAGAGCCATATAAGCTCGATGCAAATCTTCCATTAAGATTCGCCACGAAATTCCATCCATGATTAGGTGATGAGCCGTGATTAAGAGATATTCAGTTCCATCCTTACAAATCAATGCCGCTTTGATTAATAGACCTTCAGACAAACAAAATGATGCTTTTATCTCACTACAAGCTTCCTCAATGCTCTTACTTTGGGTCACCATTATTTCGGGAATAGTAAATCTTGTTTCCAGATGGTTTTCATTATAGAAGAAGGTGCGTTTCTTCTGATTAAAGTTTATGCGCAATGTATCATGATGTCTTATCAGCTTCTCAAAAGCTTTTTGTAGCTGCAAAATGTCCAATGATTGGTTAACTCTGAAAAGTACTGACTGATTGTAGTAGTGAGGGTTTACAAGTTGTTGTCCTAGAAACCAATTCTGGATTGGAGTAGGCTCAAATTCTCCGGAGACCGGTCCCTGCTCATATTGCTGCTCTTGCTTCACATACTTTACAAATCTACTGATATTTTTTATTGTATGATAGGTCAGAATATCCTTTACTTTTACATGGTAGCCTTGTTCAAAAAGCCTATTTGAAATCTGTACTGCCTTTATGGAATCTCCACCTAGTTCAAAAAAATTATCTTTTACATCTATATCAGTCAAGTTGAGTAGTTTCCTCCATTCTCTTAGTAAGATTTCCTCAACTTCGTTCTGCGCTGATTCCCTTTGTCGCTCAAGTTGCTTCGGGGCTATTTGCCTAAGCAACCCAGTATCTATTTTGCCATTTCGGGTAAGGGGCATATTTCCAACCCGGATAAATTGTGCAGGCACCATATAATGAGGCAACTTTGTAGCCAGATACTCCTTAAGATCGTCTTCAATAGACTCATCTTCAGACTTTTCATAATATGCTGTTATATGGCCTGTACGTTTGTCGAAAAGTACCACCGCCCTATGCACATCCTCATGGCGGACGAGTTGATTTTCTATTTCAGACAACTCTACACGATAGCCTTTAATTTTCACCTGCTGATCATCCCTGCCTATATATTCTATGTTACCATTAGAAAGTCTTCTCGCCTTATCGCCAGTTTTATACATTAATTTACCCGGGTCATAAGGGTTTTTCACAAACTTTTCAGTGGTGAGCTGATCTTGATACAGATATTCTCTTGCGAGGCCTTCTCCGGCAACATACAATTCACCTGCTACATTTACGGGCACTGGTTTCAGGTATTCATCCAATAGGTATACCTGTGTGTTGGCTATTGGTCTGCCTATCGGCACACTGATGCCCTGATCCTCAGGATCAAATTTGTATATCATACACCCCACTGTGGCTTCGGTAGGTCCATACTCATTGTATATCTGCAACTCACCGTTCATCATATGATACACCCCTTGTACCAGCTCAGTTTCAAGATTTTCCCCTCCAAGAATCAATACTTTTATTTTGATCTCAGGTGACAGCAAATTATTATTCTTGAGGAGCTTTAGGTGCGAAGGAGTAAGCTTAATAATATCAGCCTGATTACATCTTATCACCTTTTCTATAAGCACTTCTGATTCATCGTTCTCATATATCACTAGTTTGTTTCCAGTGATAAGAGGGGTAAAAACAGAAGTAACTGTAAGATCAAAAGAAATGGAGGAGTATAGAGCGAAAGTATATTCGTCATTGCGCAAATATTGCTCCGCTGCCCAGGTTATATAGTTATGTAAACTGCCATGCTCTATTGCTACTCCTTTTGGATGTCCGGTAGTACCTGAAGTGTAAATGATGTACGCCAGATCTTGCGGAACTACATATGTCTGCGGGACAGGTCCACAATTACCCAAAAGCTTCTCGACATGTAACACATTTATCTGAAAATCCAATTTATCATCTGAGTCAGTAATGATATACCTACTTCTGCTGTCATTAAGAATAAATTTTATCCGTTCGGCAGGCATATCTTGATCAATAGGCACATATGCTGCACCGGCACGTAAGCATCCTAGGATGGTTATTACTAGTTCAGGCGACCTAGGTAAACAAATGCTTACCAGATCGCCTTTGCAAACTCCGCTATTTAATAACGTTTGTGCAGCAGAGTTTACTTTAATACCCAACTCTTTATATGAAATTTCTTGTTCGTTAAATTGAATAGCAATTCTTTCCGGATTTTGTTCTACCTGTTCATCAAACAACTCATAAATAGCTTTGAAGTTTAAGTCCCTCTTTGTGGCATTGTAATCCACCATAAATTGCTGATATTCCCTGTCACTTATTGGAGATAAATTACCAATTTTTATTTTAGGATTGGTTACAGCCCTTTGCAATAGCTGTTCAAAGCTCCGGGCCATTCTCAAAATAGTATCCTCACTAAACAATTTTGATGAATATTCAAGAGAGAAAAGAGCACCTTCATCATTCTCCGTCACTTCCATTGAAATATCAAACTTAGAAAACCCCGGATCAAACGAAAACCTTGAAATCTCCAGATCAGCTATATTTCGAACACCAATTCCGGAGTCCTGGTACAAAAACATCGTATCAAAAAGAGGATTTCTACCTGCTTTGGCCTTAATGTCTAGTAAATTTATTAAATCATCAAATGCCAGATCCTGATGATCAAAGGCTTCACTTAGTTTACCAAAAGTTTGCCTCACGGCATCCCTAAAGGTAATTGAGTCAGTAAGCGAATTCCTGATGGCGAGAGTATTCACAAACATGCCGAGGGTTCGTTCCAGATCAGGGTGTCTTCTGCCTAAAACAGGTATGCCGATTACAATATCCTTCTGACCAGAATATTTGGAAAGTAATACGTTGTACAAAGTAAAATAAACAGTATGTGGAGAAACCTCCAGCTCCTGAGATAGGTGGCGAAGTCTTTCCACTAATTCTTTTTTGAGGACAAAATTCTTTCGCTTACCAATAGTAGTCAAAACAGCCGGACGAGGGTAGTCTAGAGGAAGTTCCAAAGTAGGAATACCATCAGAAAAAAGTTTGGCCCAGTAGGCGCTTTGACTTTCATTTTTTATAACATCATACTCCCAAATCGCAAAGTCACTATAGGATGCACCCGTTGGCGGCAGTTCACCACCACTATAAAGCGTTAAAAGCTCGTTAATAAACCAATAGGCTGACTGCCCATCCATAATAACATGATGAAAATCCAGAAACAAAAGACACTCCTTTTTATCCTCCAGCAAATAAAATCGAAACAAAGATCCATATGTTAAATCAAAGGGTTTTATCAATTTTCTCAGCTTAATACTCCATTCTTCCCGCCTACATGCAGTCCGGCTGATTTTCGCCTCAGCAGTGTCTGCCACTCTAAAAACGGGCTCCCCGTCTCCTGCCTTATGAAAAGTCATGCGTAGCGAGTCATGCCGTAGCACTAAGTTCTGCAGACTTTGCTGCAGTTTGTCTACATCCAGCTTTCCCTTTAGTATTATGCCCATTGGCACATTATAAGCGATGGATTCAGGGTCTATCTTTGAAGCATAGTAAAGTCTCTTCTGCAATGAGGTAACTGGGTAGAAATCGGCCTTTGGTGCCTGATGAATTGATTTGTATTGCCTCTCCGCAAAATTATCTATTACAGCAGCGAGCCTTCTTACGGTAGAAAATTCGTACAGTTCTCTTATGGAGATGTCCACATGAAACTCCTGCTGCATCTTCATGATCAGGGCTATTGCTTTAATCGAATTTCCACCCGCCTGAAAAAACTTTCTTTCTACACCTACTTTTTTTGTTTGCAGTACTTCTTCCCAAATCTCTTGTAGCTTTTTCTCGATTTGATTCTGCGGAAGCGCATTACTATACTCATACTCCGATGTCAGCAACTTATCAAATTCTTCACTTATCTCTTCAAAATCACCACATCTATATTTCTCCAAAAGCTTAAAACGCTGAAGTTTACCACTGGTAGTACGCGGAATATCTTTTACGGGAATTACTTTGTTTATATCAATGCCAAATTTTTCATTTATAAGTTCTTTAAGCTTTATAGCTGTACGAACTAATTTACTTAAAACTCCCCGATTAAATACAAATGCAATCACCTCTTCCAAGTCAAGCTGGTCGTTAAAACAAGCTGTCACCGCTATTTTATTCAACTCGATTCCTTCTATTGATTCCGCCTCTTTTTCAATATCATAGGGATAATAATTTTGTCCGTTGATAAAAATGATATCTTTCTTTCTGCCAGTAATATAAAGAGCACCATCCTTTATAAAACCCAAGTCCCCGGTATCAAGCCAGCCTCCTCTCTTTATTACCGCTTTAGTGGCAACGGGATTATTATAATACTCAGAAGTAACGTTAGCTCCTTTTATCTGAATGTGCCCAATCACCTGCTCTTCTACTTCCTGATCCATATTCACAATTCTTACAGAGCAATAGTCAATAGGGGAACCAACATTTACGATTTTTATACCATTATTTGCTTCATTCACTATAACCTGATCACCAGGACTTAACTGTTCTCTATTGAGGGCAAGTGACAGTACTTCATTTTCCAAACCTGAGATAGATACAGCCACTGAGGCCTCAGCGAGGCCATAAACCGGACAAATAGCGGTCTGTTTTAGACCATACGCACTCAATCTATCGTTGAACTCCTGGCATAGTGTAACCGAGATTGGTTCAGCACCGTTGTATATAATCCTGATTTTAGACAAATCCCATGCATTATCCTCTTCCTTAAGGTATTTCAGTAGATAACGATAACCAAAATTTGGTGAGCAAAGAATACTTATATTGTGTTCTGATGCCTTCTCCATCCATAGTTTAGGATGTCGAACAAAAAGGTTCGTAGGCATAAGATATTGATTTATGTTGCTGAACATAGGATTAAGATGAAAGCCGATCATTCCCATATCATGGGTCAGTGGCATCCAACTCAGCATAGAGTCTTTTTCCGAATATGCAGCCGCCTGACTAATGGCTGTCATATTGGCAATAAGATTGGTGTGGGTCAAAACTACCCCTTTAGGATCGCCTGTAGAGCCAGACGAGAACTGCAAAAATGCAATATCCTGAGGCTGTACAGAGGAGTCTACCTTACCTGGTACTTCTTCCGCTAGTGCTTCACTAATGTAAAGAATCCTATCTTCCAACTTCTTAGAGACTTGGTCATACCGATTACTGGCATAGAAGGCAAGTGGTTCCCAATCATAGGGACAGATAACAAGCCATGGATTATTCAAAATTTTAATAACCTGGCAAAACTTTTCTTTGTGATCGTCCTTTTTGGCAAGCGATAATGGAACAGGTATTATACCTCCCAGAAGACAGGCCCAAAAAATGACTAAAAACTCTTGGTTATTCTCTACTTGTATCACAAGTTCATCCCCTTTCCTCAGACCTTTGACCTGTAGGTAATTCAGAGCTTTTAGAGCGCGGGCATACAATGCTCCATAGGAAATAAATTCTTCCTTGTTATGACCACTAATAAATGTGATGCCTTTATCGGAATATATACTCCTTAGTCTTATTAGTTCGACTAATGTCATAAATTTCATCCGGTCAAAAACGAATGTTAGAATGATTAGTTGATTCGGTTGGTTGGTAATTACACATGAGCAAAAACCTGCTCTACGCAACCAGGGGATACTTTTACTGAGACACTTTGCATAAGCGACTCCAGATATACGATCAGTTTTTTCTTTCCGGGTTTACTTACAAGCCTGCCGGTAAGGCCAGCTAGCGGGCCGCTTTTTACTGTTACGTGGTCTCCCACACTAAAACCGTCATTACTTATTTCCGGATCAGAATCTAATAATTTTTGAATTGTCTGTATCTCATATTCCGGTACAATATCCTTTACTCCTCTTGTAGAGAGAAAACGTACAAATCCCGGCACACCAAATACTTGAAAAACCTCTTTAGGATGCAGGCATACAAAAACATAACCCGAAAACAGCGGCACACTGATCTTCTTCTTTCGATCGCTTCTTTGCACTACTTTATTATAAAGAGGCAAAAAAGCTTCTACACCTTTTCTATTCAGCTCCATATACACCTTTTTTTCAGCTTTTGGGTAGGTGTAAATCACATACCAATGTCGAGTGATGTCTACACAGTTTTTCACTTCTTCAAATTTTTTGTTCTTATTGCCAGAGACAGGGCTTCGCCACGGAAGGTTACAGTCTGTTCTTCCCGGAAATAAAGGTAAATAGAATGTCCTGATAGTTAGAATTACTAAATAAACACAAATTTGAAACAAATCAAAAAATTCAGAGCATTCCTTACATTAAATTTATCAATTACCCCTTTTGAGAAACCCGGTTTACAATTTTCAAGATTGAGGATCAAAGGAGCAAAATGAACCTTTGATCTTCATGCCATTAGAAAAAATATAATTTAGAAAAAACCATTTATTTGCTACCTTTAAAAATCAAAATGTCAAAATGAACCTTTAATTCTACAGCAAAAATAATACAGAATAGTACATTGAAGATTTTAATTATCGAAAACTCAAAAAGAAAATCGGGTGCTGAAAAAAGCATGGAACTAATATTTAACCACCCTTTAATATTAAAAAGCCATTCGGTAATTCACTTTCAATCTCGGTCACTTTTTAGGTTTATAAAGAAATTCAAGATCTTTCATCCTTTAAACGTGTGGAAGTTCTTCTATATCGTTTATCAGATAATAAAAAAAATAAAGAAGGAAAAGGTGGACATCCTTTACGCACACTCTATTCAATCGATATTATACTGTATCATTCCAAAAATGATGACCAGGATCAAGCTTATTTGGCACGTGCGAGATAACCCTCCATTCAAGCTTATCTATAAGATATCTGCCTTGATCTCAGACGAAGCTATATGCGTATCGGAGTATATTAATCGACAGGTTCCGGGACAAAACAAAAAGACGATCTATAATGCTGTGAATACTAAAGATTTTACCCCAGCATCAACAAAATCAGGACTTATACATCAAGAACTGCAGCTAAACCCGGACAAGAAGCTGGTAGCTCAGATAGGACAGTTGGTTCCTTGGAAAAATCATCCACTTTTTATTTTAGCCGCAAGGGATATTTTAAAAGAATACAAAAATGTCCATTTTCTTATAGTTGGTGAAGATCTTTTTAATGAAAATGAGAGGTATAATGATTACCTTAAAAAGCTTGTACAAAACACAGGCATGGAGTCTCACATATCTTTTCTAGGGTATAAGCATAACATTAAAGAATATATGAGGGAAATAGACATTCTCATTCACCCAGCTACAACAGAGCCTTTTGGCAGAGTACTAATAGAAGCCATGGCACTGGAAAAGCCAGTGATAGCAGTGAATTCCGGAAGTCCACCAGAAATTGTTTTAAATAACAAGACAGGTTATGTCATAAATGCAAACAATATAATCCCCCAACTAAAAGAGAAGGCTATTCAACTTCTCGCGAATGAGCATCTTATAAAATCGATGGGCAAAGCGGGAAGAATGAGAGCAGAGGATGTTTTTAATATTGATAAACACGTAATGGCAATAAGTGAGCTAGTAGAAAAATGAAAAGTAAGATGAGGTATTAAAAGAATGTTATCGAGTATGACAATGAGTAATAAATGCCAGAGCGTTTGCACTATTACTGTGGGAATCAAGTTTTATTACTCTTTAGCACTTAAAACTTCCCTCAACTCAAGAAAATGAGATGAAAAAGAAAATCATTGTAAATGCTCTAAACCTGCATGGAAACTTCTCCGGGGTACACTATTATATCAAAAACCTGCTTGAAGAACTGGATGGAATGGAATTACCCTATGAAATTGCACCACTTTTTTCAAAAGAATGCTCTATAAATAACTATCAAAATCTGCGGCCTATCCAGGTGTCATTTAAATCTTCTTATAGGTCTATTCGCATATTTTACGAGAATTTTCACTTGCCAAAGTACTTCGAATCAAAGGCTTTTAACCTCTACCACTCCACCAGCTATGTTTTACCCTACAAATGTCGATTCCCATCTCTAACAACAGTCCACGACCTTATTTCCCTGGATTATCCCGACCTTTGTAAAACAAGTACAGCCCTTTACTATGGCTCTGTAATAAAGCGATCCATAACAAATAGTTTAAAAATTATCACTGTTTCCAAAAAAGTAAAAGCTGATATTTTAGAAAGGTTTGATCTTCCGCCAGACAAAGTGGAGGTGATCCCTTTGGGAGTATCGCCAAAATTCAGGAAAGTCACCGACACAATGATACTTGATCGAGTAAAGAAATTTTATAAACTCCCTGAACGGTTTATTCTATTTACTGGTAACCTCGAGCCTAAAAAAAATCTAGTCAGGCTTATTAAGGCATTTACCTTATTCAAAATAAAAAATGCAAATGATTATCAGCTTGTTATAATAGGTCAAAAAGCCTGGAAATATGGAAAAATATTTGAAGCAGCGAAAAAATCACCCTTTGAAAAGGAAATTCATTTTTTAGGGTATGTGAATGAACACGATTTGCCAGTATTATACTCCCTTGCAAAACTCTTCGTTTTTCCGTCCATATATGAAGGGTTTGGTTTGCCAGCTCTGGAAGCGCTGGCCTGCGAAACACCAACACTAGTTTCATCTGCAGGAGCTTTACCGGAAATTACAGGGAACTATTGTCCTATAATAAACCCGTTTTCCATTGAAGATATCTCATTCAAAATTTCGTCTGCCTGTGAAGGAAAACTTCCCTACGACATTAAAACTGCGGCTCATTGGGCTTCACAATTTACTTGGAAAGAATCTGCCATAGCTACTGCTAATGTTTATAGTCAACTGTTGTAACTTTCGAGAACATGCATACCCTATACACAAAAATTAGGAACATTACACGGAATAAGATCGTGCAGTCTTCCTTAGGGCTACTTATCATCACTCTAGGTGTGAAAGCATTAGGCTATGTGGAAAAGCTCGTTTTAGCCTATTTCTTTGGCACCTCCCATGAAGTAGACATCTACAACATTGTAATAACCATTATTCTAAGTCTCTTTTTTTTATTTAGGGAAATTATAGAACCTGGTTTTTTAAATGTATTTCTTAGATTGAAAGCAAATAGCGATGATGTCAAGGCCTGGAATCTTTTTAATAAAGCAGGGAGGCTCATCCTTGCAATTACACTTATCGTTACTATTCTGTCAGTGGTCTTTCCTCAAGTATTAGTAAAGACTTTTGCTCCAGGTTTTAATGCTGAACTCAACCAAATGACAACAGTCATGTTACAAATTGCCTTTCCGGCGTGTATTTTTCTATGTCTCTCTACTTTAACGAACATCACTCTCAACGGGGAGAAACAGTTCGTTATACCTGCATCGGGAGAACTCATATTCAAAGCATCAATTATTGCTGTATTGGTGGTATTTTTTGATAAATGGGGTATCTATGGAATAGCAGTGGGCATACTGGTTGGGGCGGTAGGCAAATTGCTTCTACATTTTATTCTCCTTCGAAAAAAAATTCATATAAATCGAGCTCCAGTTGAGAAAAAACAATTAAAATCTATCTGGCGACTTACCTGGCCTCTTTTGGCCGGTGTTTCATTCTCCCAGGCAAGCGGACTAATAGATAACATTTTCGGCTCATATCTACAGGAGGGCGCTATATCTTCGTTAAGTTATGCAAAAAAAATAATCGAGTTGCCTGTATTGCTTTTCCCATATATAATAAGCGTAGTAATGTTTCCCTATCTTTCTGAGTTGTCTATTGAAAAGCAACAAAAAAAGTTAATATTGCTTTTCACTAACTCTATGCAATGGATCGTAGTGGTGTTTTTACCCCTGGCCTGCTTTATAGGGCTTTTTGCTTCCGAACTGGTAAAAATTATCTTTGAACGAGGCGCCTTTGACCAATCATCAACGCAAATGACAGCGTTGCCATTGTCTATTTATGCTATAGGATTAGTTTTCTTTGCAATAGAAACTGTTTTGGTGATTTTTTACTATAGTAGTGCAGATACCAAAACCCCAGTATTTATCGGTATGGCTTGTGTATGTGTGAATATCATCCTCACCTATCTATTCGTAAGATGGATAGGTTATACAGGAATTGCTCTTGCTTATGTAGTACAAAAGTGGCTCAAAAACATTATATTGTTATTTTTGCTGTCTAAGAAAATAACAATTAGTTACCGGTCAGTGGTAAGGTTTCTAAAGCCAGTCCTGTTCGCTTTGGCGGTTTACACAGTATTGTTGCAAATATTCAGGGATCAGCTATCAAGTCATATAGAAGGAGGACCGTTTATCCAAGCAGTAACGCTGGGCGGAGTATTTCTGCTTTTTGCAGGCATTTATATTCTAATATTGAGGATAATGAAATTTAAAATTAATGTTGCAATACAATGAATCTGATATACATAGTGGAAAAATTTCCCTCCAAAACAGAGTACTTCATTTTAAATGAAATATTAGCACTGGAGAAATACGGATTTTCCATTTCAATATTGGCATTCCGTTGTGAACAGAAATTTCATCCCGAATTCACTCATTTAAAGAAAAAGACATTTTATCACTCGTTTGATAACGTCCTGCTAGGAGTTTTATATTATTCATTTTTTCATTCTTCTGCCTTTATCAGAACCATTTTTTTAATTTTCAAAGAACCTAATACCCGAATATTTGAGATATTTGTAAGTATCAAAAACTTACTAATTACATGTGGTTTTGCTTATCAAATTCGTAAAACAGATCAGGATCATATACACTCTCACTTTGCATTTCTCCCCTCCAAAATTGGAATTTTTTTGTCTTCACTTACAAACAAGCCTTTTAGTATGACCCTGCATGCGCAGGATATTTACTGCAACAAACCGTATAGATTAGCTTACGAGCTAAAAAAATCAAGATTTGTTATTACATGTTCAAAATATAATTACAAGCACCTTTCTTCATTATTTCCTGAACATGCACATAAGATTTATACTGTTTACCATGGAATTAACATTAACAGATGGAACTACAGACAACGTAAAAGCCTGCAAAATAAAATAAAAATTCTATCTGTAGGGAGATTAGTAGAGAAAAAAGGATTCATTTACTTATTAAATGCAATTAAAATAATCATAGCTAAAGGAATAGAGGTCAGTTGTACAATTGTAGGATGTGGTCCACAGTTCGAAGAACTGGAAAACTTTGTAGAAAAAAATAATCTTTCTCAGTATATCAATTTTACAGGAACATTATACCAACAAGAGTTATTAAAACATTTTGACATGGCTGATCTTTTTATTTTACCTTGTATTAATACCAATTCTGGGGATATAGATGGATTACCTAATGTGTTATTGGAAGCTATGGCATCAGGATTACCGATAATTACTACTCCCGTATCTGCTATTCCTGAATTGATTATTCACAAAAAAAATGGTCTGTTGGTAAGGGAGAGATCTCCGGAAGATATTGCACATCATGTAGAAGAATTAATTGCCAATCCGAGTCTTTATAAAGAGATAAGTTCACTAGGTCGAAAACTACTCAAAGGAGAATTCAGGATAGATTGTAGTACGATTAAAATTACTTCTATTTATCAATCTATCTATAAATCATCCTTCAAGAATTAAGATCGAAACAATTTATTGAGAATAATTATGTAAATACATTTTTAGATTTACTTACATATTAGGTAACATGCCACCTCAGAATATTCTTTAAACAGGCACTTGAACCTAAGGTTGAAGAAACATGAAATAACTTTTACAGTTATGAAATCAGTTAATAAATGAAAAAGATAAAAATCCTCTATGGTTTGGAATCAACTTCCGGAGGGTCCTTAAAGCATCTACTTTACCTGACAAGCTTTATCGATCCACAAATTTTTGATATTACTGTGGTGCTATCCAGTAAACGAGGTGTTGATTTGAGCCATGCAGTAAAAGAAATAAATGCCGCAGGTGCAAAACTATTGTTCCTGCCAATGAAAAGGTCTATAGACCCTTTAAATGACGCTATCAATCTTTTGAAAGTAAAAACAATCATCAGAGAAGGTCGATATGATATAGTCCACGCTCATAGTTCAAAGGCAGGAGTACTTTTTCGTATCGCAGCCCGAATGCACCGGGTACCATTAATACTTTACACCCCTCATTGTTTTTATTTTCAAGCCCATGAAGGGTTGAAAAAGAAATTTTTTGTCTGGATAGAATATTGTTTGGCAAAGATGACCGATTATATTATTGTCTCACGAAATGAGAAATCAGCCTCTTTAGAAGAAGGTATATGTCCTCCTAAAAAATTAATTAATATAAACAACGCTATAAAATTTAATGAAAAAGCCAGAAAGCAAAATATATTTGAATTAAAAAAGAAATATAATATAAAAACGACCTGGGTGGTAGGGTCCGTTGGTAGGTTAACCAAACAAAAAGACTGGTTCACATTCATCTATGCAGCTAGGCATGTATTGATGCGAAACCCTGATGTATCATTTATTATAGCTGGCACTGGTGAACAGAAAACAGAATTGGAAGGGTTAATAGCTTCTCTGGAACTTGAGGACAAAGTAATGCTTTTAGGATATATTGAAGACATCGACCAAATATATTCTATCCTCGATGTTTTCGTTAGCTCATCACTTTGGGAAGGTTTACCATACGCCTATCTAGAAGCCATGCACCATAGAAAGCCAGTGATTGCCACCTATTTGGGCGAAAATGATCTTCTTCAAGATGATGAAACAGGATACATAATACCAAAAAAAGATTATAAACTCTTAAGTCACAGAATCTGCAAGCTTCTTAAAAACAAAGAGAAAATAGTGAAATTAGGAATGAATGGAAAAAGTCGCATAACCGAGTATAATTATTCATTTGAACGCTTTATCGAAGCACACAAAGCACTCTATACTTGTACCAAAATAACTAATTTCTAATAAGGTACTCCAACCGTTCTATTAATTCCTTGAGTTTAATGATCGCTTCAAGATCTCGGTTGTTAATAGCTTTATTGATATATGACAAAATAGAACCTTTTATTCTTTTTAGCCTCTCATCATATGAAAGAAACGGGTCTTCCATAACAGATTCATTGCCTTCCTCCGAAATATTAATGCTATTAAGTTCGCGTTCAACCTGACTAAGGGATTCCTTTTTTAAAAGATTTATCTTATTATACAGATCAGCCTCATTCTTTACCTTTATTTCAACCCCGGATTCCCCGAGTAGTTGGATATCTTTTTTACTAAAAGTAACTACTCCCTGCAAGAGCTTTAATTTTAAAGTCGCATTCGACTTTCCAATTACATCAATTCCTTTAGCATAATTGGCGTCACGCTTTATGGTACTGGCACTAACACTAAACTGATCAGCAATCTTTTCCGAAGTTGTACGCTCATTTTGTCCTTTAGACAGCACATTTTGATACCCCCCTTTTGATTTCTTTAGCTGAAGATACTTAAGTCCGCGATAGTAGCTCAATTGATCAGGGGTAAGGTTTCTTCTCCCAAGTTGATTATTAATTATCCAAAATTTGGCCTCCTCTATGTTTTTAAAGTCTATATATTCTTCTTTAAAATCAATGCCATGTTTTGAACATATCCTGAACCTGTTATGCCCGTCAATAAGTATATCTTTACCATCTCTCCGCCAGAGCAATAATGGATCAATACAGCCATGTTCCAAAAGACTTGCCTCTAGTAACTTATTCTCCTCATCCGACAGTGGGACTAATAAAGTTTCAAGGGATTTGTTTATGTGTATATTCACTGGTTTAATACTACTAGACATAATTACTACTTTTTCGAATTATTAGTTAAAATGTTCTGTGGAGCTATAAAAAGAAAAAATAAAATTATCATCAATGCTCTACAAATTTACAAAGGTTTAAAAAATAGAAAAGAAAAATTCTCACGGTTTTTAAATCTGGAAGCCATAATATCCATAGTTCACTCAGATTCAGGTACTTTATCAGAAATTACAGCATAAACATTAAAAAACCACTTGATAAAAATAAATTTATTTACAATATAACTATTAAACTTTCAGTAAAGACTTTCATACCTAAGTCTCTTAAAAAAAAACTACAGTTTCTCTTCCTGAAACATTGGGATTTTTGAATTTTGGCTACTAATTTAGTAGATACCTAAAATCAACCTAGCAGCAATGACCATTACCAGAATCGAAATCATTAACTCTTATCAGTTAAGAATTACAGAGGCTAACAATCAGCAAAGCATTATAGAAGATATTATACTAGATATAGGTAATAATCTTATTAGGTTTACCTTTACGCTTAATAAGCTCTCTTTTTTCACCATGGAAAGCCTTGTATATGTCCAAGCTCCTTTTTATAGCTCTACGGCTATTATAAATAGAGTAGATTTACATAAAGACATTGGCGGACAAATTATTTCATCAGAGTTCACTAATGCTGAAGTTGATTTTTATTGTATTGAAGAAGTCTATGAAAACGCTGTAAATGCCAGATAAACATAACACGCTTATCATCTGCCATTCTCTACATGAAACACCGTTACTAACATACTTCCTCCTCGCTGAAAATGCTGCTGCTTTTTGAGGTAATCGGTGGCATACTTTTCATTCTACCTCGATTCCGTACCCTGGGTGCCGTAATACTTACCCCAATTATGGCCGGAATACTGGCACACCACTTCACTTTAGGTGATAGCCTGATTATCCCACTCATTATGACCGCTATTTTGGTATGGGTGATTGTGGAGAACCGACAAAAATATTTACCAATGATTAAATCAAATTAACAGAGACCACTCTCAGGGAAATCGCTTTTAAACTCTGAGAATTTTATCTCTGTAATTGTCATCAAGAGCAGCAAGCAATCTTTTCGAAGGCTTACTTTTCTTGGTTGATTTCTCTCTATCCATCAGGGTCAGGGCCATTTTAGCTATTATGTTGTAGTTAAGGGCTGAGTTGTCCTTCTTTTTGAGTGATGCGTCTTCCTTAAAGACCACATCAAGGACCCAGTGGAGTTTGTTCTCCACAGACCAGTGGCTTCTTACCGCTCTATTTATTGATTTGGCATCAGTATCCAAAGAGGAAATATAGTACCTAATCTGGGTTGTTCCTTTCCCTGTGTCTTTTGAAATCCTCTCGGAAGTGATCCTTATCACCGACTTGAGACCGACCCACTCCTGGCGGTCATCCAGAAAGTTTAATTGGTTTATTACCTCGCATTTCCTGTGTTCTATCCTGCCATGGCCCAGATCGGAATCCTTGTTTTCAGAGGCGACCGGTTTTATCGAAAACAACTTCTCAATCTGATCCCTCAGGCCTTTCTGGTTCCCTTTGACCATAAGGATATAGTCGGCATCTTTTTCAACGATGGTTTTTGCGATGTTTTTCTGACACCCCATAGCGTCAATGGTCACCGTGCAGCCTTTGAGGGCCAGAAGTTCAAGCAATTCAGGAATGGCCGTTATTTCGTTGCTCTTGGAAGCTACGGCCAACTGCCCCAGACAAAGCCCATTTTCCGAGGCGAAAGCCGATACGACATGGATAGCAGACTTCCCTTTTCCTTTATCATCTGAGCGGCAAATGGTTTTGCCGTCAATTGCAACGACCTCTCCGCGGGTTGTATCGGCAATTGAGTTAACCCAGGAAATGAAGCAGCGACTGAAAGCTCCGGGTTCGAGAGCGGCAAAAACCTTCCCCAGAACATCATGAGAAGGGATTCCGTTTTCATACGGGTACCACTTTTTCAGCCAGTCCAGCTTTGATTTTCCGAACAAATTGATTGAAGTCCATGTATCTGCTCCGCTGATAACGGCAGCGATGCAAAGGAAAAGAATCTCTTCAAGAGGATATAAACGGTTGCCTTGATGGGTACGTCTGGGATCTTTCAAATCAGCAAAAAATGAAGAAAAACCGGAGATTTTTTCTGAGGATACTTTTGGATTGGGCATTTTTTTTACCCACTCCCAAATATAACCAAAATTCCCGGGTTTTCATTTTTTTTTAAAAGCGATTTCCCTGACTGACACTCAGGAAATTTGTATTTGAAATTTTAATTATTCTTATTTATCTTTACTATCAAGATAATTGATAATCAAGATTTATGTATGAAAAATGATCAGGTGTTGGAAATCAGAAAACTCAGTCAGAAGTATGCCTACACCTCAATTCAAATGCATGAGACGATCGCAAGGAAAGCAGGTTTTTCAGGCACAGACCACAAGTATTTGGGCTTCTTTCTTCAAAGGGGAAAACTAACGGCAGGTGATCTGGCAGAGTTGACGGGCTTGACGACAGGGTCGGTAACCGCTCTTATCGACAGGTTTGAGAAAAAGGGATTGGTGAAGAGACAACCTGATTCGGTTGATAGACGAAAGGTCTTCATAGTCCCTGAAAGTGAAAAAATAATCGCGCTTTTGAGGCCCTTTTACCAGGCTTTTCAAGATGAAACAGATCGGTTGATTGCTTCATTTTCAAACGATGAAAGAGAGATCATAGAATCTTACCTGACCAAGGCTCTACAACTGGCAAATCAAACTATTGAGAAACTCAAATAATTCAAGATTTATGGCCAAAAACAACAACAAATCCCAATCGGCACCGACAGTCCATACCCCATTCATTCAGACATATCTCCATGGTACTAAAGCTGATTTGAAACTCGGGGAGCTGCTGGAAGTTGGATACAACTCCAACTTCGGTGAGCAAAACAAAGCCAAATACATCTACTTCACAGCAACTTTAGACCCTGCAGTATGGGGAGCCGAACTTGCCCTGGGCGAAGGGCGGGAAAGAATTTATCTGGTAGAACCCACTGGACCCATAGAAGATGATCCAAACCTGACAGACCAAAAATTCCCCGGCAACCCTTCCATGTCTTACCGCTCACAACACCCGCTTAAAGTGGTCGGTGAGGTAACAATTTGGCAGAGCCACTCTCCTGACCAACTCAAAACCATGAAAGATGGAATAGCAAAACTTGCCTCCCAAGGAATCGGTGCAATCGAGTAACAATAGAAGTGCGAGTAGCCAGTCGCGAGTCTTGAGTGATACACTTTTGTTCTTCCGACTAGGTCTTCGAGTTATCTCAATACTAAATACTAATATCTCAATACCCGCTTGAAGAATTGTGGGCTAGTTTATAATTGTCACTTCTCCGACTCCCTTGCAGATGATTCGTGAGAGCTGAAGACTCTTAAACATTCATTTGCCATCAGTCTAATCTATTTATACCCATGCGTTGTTAAAACAATGAGCACTTAAAAATAGATTATGAATGTCTTGGTAATTGAGGGGCACCCACGTAAGAATAGCTTTTCCGGGGCACTTGCGCAATCCTATAAAGCAGGAGCGAAACAAGCTCAGGCAAATGTAATGAGTTATGTTCTTGCCGATAAGACATTCAACCTCCACGTAACCACACCATCACCGCATCACCAGTTTATTGAAAAAGATGTGAAAGAAGCCCAAGAGTTAATAGCCTGGGCTGATCATCTTGTTTTTGTTTATCCCACCTGGTGGGGTACGATGCCCGCACTTTTGAAAGGTTTTCTGGATCGTGTATTTACACCGGGGTTTGCTTTTACAGAATCAGAGGATACCAATGTGTGGGGCAAATTGCTGAAGGGAAAATCAGCGCAGCTAATTACAACTATGGATACTCCTAAATGGGTATATCAGTGGATCTATAAAAGTCCGGGCCACCGGGCCTTGAAGCAAGCCACACTACAATTCTGTGGCGTAAACCCTGTCCGTATCCTGACATTCAGTCCTATCAAAACATCTAACAAATCGCAACGCGCACAGTATTTGGAAAAGGCGTTTCACGCAGGATTAAAATTGAAGCATGGAGTACTAAGCCAGTGGGGAAAAGTCCGCGACAAAATAGCTACCTGGCTCAAGGCACTCCGACTCCAGTTCTACCCCATGACGTTGGTAGCATATGCTACCGGAGCGCTCGGAGCCATCCACCTCGGTCATAGTTACAACTCGTTAATTTTCTGGATAGGCTTTTTTTGGATCTTTTTGGTGGAAGCGGCTACAGTACTAACGAATGACTACTATGACTATCGTTCTGATAAGCAAAACAAATTTCACAGCCCATTTACAGGAGGATCACGAGTACTTGTTGAAAAGGAGCTGACCTTTAAAGAAAACAGGAGTGCCAGTTTAGCAACCCTTATACTCTCGATAGTGTTAGCAGGCTTGTTATTTATGGAAACGACCATCTCTGGTAAAAGCGCTGCATTAATGGCCGTGCCTTACCTTTTAGCTCTGGGGTATACTGCTCCTCCATTAAAATTGTCTTATCATGGTTGGGGAGAGTTGGATGTAGGCATCACTCACAGTATATTGGTCGTGCTTTGTGGGTATGTATTTCAAGGGGGAAATGTGCTGGATCCTTTTCCATGGCTGCTAAGTATCCCGTTGTTTTTGGCTATTTTACCGTCTATTATCCTTGCCGGAATTCCTGACTATGAAGCTGATAAAGCGGTTTCAAAAAAAACTATTGCAGTAAAAATAGGACGAAAGAATGCCGCCAAAGTGGCTTTGACCTTTGTAGTATTCGCAACTGTAGCAGGCATTGCCTGGCACGTTTTCGATCTGCTCCCGGGGGCATACAGTCTTGCTATTTTCATGATAGTACCACACGCCTTGATCATTGTTTATTTACTACTTCGCTACATTAAAAATCCCTCGCCACCACCCAGAATAAATTCGTTGATGATCGCCACCCTATCGTATATTCTTTGGTTTGGACTTATCCCTCTTTTCAATTTATTGTAACACCAACCCCGTACCTCTTCACTATCTCCAGTTTGCTAAGAATAATTTTTATTTAGTTGACAAAGTCAACTAAATAAACTACATTTACCCTATGGATCAGTCACAGGTAGAAGAAATAAGGAGTTTTAACAGGTTTTATACCAAAATTATAGGCTTACTGGACAAGCACATTCTTAACAGCAACTACTCCCTGCCTGAAGTTCGGGTACTATTCGAGCTGAATCATAGCCCCGGACTGACCGCGTCAGATTTGATCACTATACTTGATATAGATAAAGGGTATCTGAGCCGAATTCTCAAAAAATTTGAGAAGCAGCAGTTAATTCGGAGGCATGTTTCGGCAAGTGACAGGAGAGCCACCAATCTGAGTCTCTCGGAGCTGGGCCAAAGAGAGTTTAATAAACTTGACAACGCATCCAGTAGCCAGATCAGGAATATTTTTGACAAACATACAAATGAAGAAGTGGTGACATTAGTGAATAAAATGAAAGAAATAAGGTCATTGATAACGAAGAAAATGTAGCATTTTTTTTATCCAAATAGTTGACAGAATCAACTTATTATTCAGTAAATATTTAAAATATGGCAGACGCTAAAATTTCACTTAACGATATCTATATTAGGAATGAAATCCGCCCGGGAGACCTGGGCTATGTTATCCATCGTCATGGAAAGGTATATGGTGATGAGTATGGCTACGGAGTATCTTTTGAAACCTATGTAGGTGCTGGCATGCATGAATTCTACCAGAATTTTGACCCTGAAAAAGACAGGGCCTGGATCTGCGAGCATAACGACAATATTATAGGCTTCATTTTGTTAATGCACAGAGAAAATAATGCCGCGCAACTTCGGTATTTTTACCTGGAAGAAAAGTACAGGGGAATAGGCCTGGGCAAAAAGTTGATGGAGCTTTTTATGGAATTTTTAAGAAGAGCCGGTTACCAATCCGCTTATTTATGGACTACACATGAGCTATCGGCTGCAGCCACTCTTTACAAACGACACGGATTTGTGCTGACCGAATCCAGAGAGTCGACAGCATTTGGCAAAAAATTAAGAGAACAGCGATATGATTTAACGATTTAAGCACAGAAATATGCAACTGCTAATCATCGAGATAATAGGTTGGGTAGCCATGGTATTGGTACTCTCCGCATTCTACCTGAACACGAAAAATATCGTTTCCTCCAACTCCAGTATATTTCTCACTATGAATATCCTGGCGGGCCTCTTCATGGCCATTAATTCAGGGTATCACCATGCCTATCCTTCTATGTTTGCCAATATCGCGTGGTTATTTATTGCTGTTATTGGTATGGTGAGCGGCAAAGCCAAAAATAAAGGGGTGTAAATTAGATCCCCATGAAAATTAATCGTCCCCAGGCGGGCAAGACGTCCACGGGCAGCGCGGCCCGTTTGATGCATGTGGGCGAGCAGCCGTAAGGGCTGGGAATGAGCGTTTAGCGGGAAAAACGGGCTTTGCCCGTGGCGCCTTTTTCTTTCCCAAAGGGATCCCTTCGGGGTTGTTTCGTCCCGATTGGAACATCGGGATGAAAACCGGGGTAGAAACCTCAAAAATTGGCATAACTGATGCATTTTGAGATCGCACCTCCGGAACACAGGCTCCCGAAGCACCTTTTAAAGTAAAAAAATATCTACTTTCTGTAAAAAAGAATTATTAAGGGCGCCTTAAATTAATTCCTGTTATTTTGCCTGAGCCGAATAATTAGGCTATTCGGCTCATAATTTACTTTATTTTGAGCCGAATAAGTTGTATATTCGGCTCATGATGTACAATTGGCAACATAAACAATGGCCTAATTTCTCCTATAATACTCCTTTTCCGGAAAAACAACTGCTGAATTACGGGCTAAAAAGCGGTCATATCGATGGGTTGATACAAGCAATGCCTGAAGACACACAGATAGAGGCTATCATTGACCTCATGGTATATGAAGCCATGAAAACATCAGAAATAGAGGGCGAATATCTCAGCCGGGAAGATGTGTATTCGTCTATCAAAAAGAATCTGGGCCTTCAGCCTCCCAAAGAGAATATTCCGGATGAACGCGCGAAGGGAATATCAGAGCTTATCATTAAGCTCCACAACACGTTTGCCGAGCAGTTGAGTGAAAATATGCTATTTGATTGGCACACCACGCTAATGAAGGGGAGCAAAAATATAAATGCAGGCCAGTGGCGTAAACACACAGAATCCATGCAGGTAGTTTCCGGCACCATAGGTAAAGAAGTAGTCCATTTTGAGGCTCCTCCCTCTTCCCGTGTTCCAAAAGAGATGAAAGCATTTATAAGCTGGTTTAATGCCACTGGTTCCAGGGGTAAACAAGTGATAGAAAACCCACTGATACGATCGGCTATTACGCATTTGCATTTCGAATCTATACATCCCTTTGAGGATGGAAATGGGCGGATAGGCAGAGTTTTAGCCGAAAAAGCATTATATCAAAGCCTGGGAAAGCCCTTGATCATCAGCCTGTCCAAAACCATCGAACAGGATAAGCAGGCTTACTACAATGCGCTCAAGCAAGCTCAACGCACCCTGGACATCACTGCATGGATACACTATTTTACCCAGGTGGTGATGGATGCACAAGACGATGCCGAAAAACTGATTTCTTTCTCATTTAAAAAAGCAGTTTTCTTTGACAAATACAGCCAGCAACTCAATGACCGCCAACTCAAGGTGATCAAAACCATGCTAAAATCAGGCCCGGAAGGCTTCGAAGGTGGCATGACTGCCAAAAAGTACATGTCCACCACCCGAACTTCAAAAGCCACAGCCACGCGGGATTTGCAGGAGCTTTTTGAAATGGGCATCTTTCTAAGGGAGAGCGGTGGCAGGAGTACGAGGTATAAGTTGAATATTTGATTTCCTCAGAGTCCCTTTCAGACGACTCTGAGGTGGAAAAAACAGTATTAAAAACCCCTAGCACCAGTTCCCGGCCCCTGTGCCGGGACCCCTTAGCAAAGCACTTCTTGAAAAGTAGCCCAACAAACCAAAGCAATAGAAAGGCGCAGAAAAAATCCTATTTCTCTGGATTTTCATCGCCTTTGAAGAAGCTTCACTTCAGTTATCACCCCTCTCCCAGGGGCCCCGGCCCCTGTGCCCATAGCCGTTAACTTAAGCATCCCGGTAGGGATGCAATATTG
>NZ_AMZN01000026.1 GCF_000331535.1 Fulvivirga imtechensis AK7
ATTTTGCCCCTCTGATTAGTATCTTTATATCGAACTCACGTTAAATACATTACACCTCCTCCTGGACAGAAGTACCTTCCGAAAGATCACCCGAAGTCCATTTCCACCACTCATGAAGCCGGATTTTCCCACCCTCAAGTATTCAGGGGTGGTGACAGGTACCTATCATCAACTGACCAGCAGCATTTACCTGATGGTACCGTATATCCAGAGAACCGTCCTCGTCAACCAGGGCAATAAGATGGCCGTGCCTGATTTTACTGCCCGAATAAGTATAGGAATTACTTACCGACCGGAATTTTCTGTTGTTGTAGTTGATCATACCTGGCTAAGCAAATGCAAAGAATACAAGCCATACTAACAGGAGCAACGGCAGCAGGAATGGAATAGAAAACCGGATAATATAACCAAAGAACGATGGCATCTTGATACCGATCTGCTCTGCGATAGATTTCACCATAAAGTTAGGGCCGTTTCCTATGTATGTTAACGCTCCAAAAAACACCGCAGCTATTGAAATAGCCTTTAGGTCCATTACACTGTCATGGAAAGTGCCGCCTTGAGCAAACGCCACGACTTCACTGATCTTGTTAATATTTCCACCTTGTGAAGCCATGGCAGCAGTCAGGAAGTTGATATATGTAGGCGCATTATCCAAAAAGCCAGACAGTATGCCCGTGCCCCAATAGAGTGTGTTATGGTTGATCAGCTTTGCACCTTCGGGAGAAGCCGCAAAACCTCCTACCAGTTCTAACGCAGGCATCATAGTACCGAAAATTCCGATAAATATAAACGCGACTTCGCGAATAGGCTCAAAACTGAATTCATTCCCGGCAATGGCCCCTTTATTGGCAAACTTAAACGACAAAAATGCAACGGAGAACATGATGATCTCTCTTACAAATGAAAACTTCTGCCCATCGTAATGTATTGCAGGCACCCAGTCTAAAACGTTAGGGTCCAGGAATACAGAGCCTATGACCACGCCAAGCCATACAAAGTTTCTAAACCCAACAAGTTTGATTTTATTTGTAAACGTAGGTTCCTCATCAGAAAGACCGTAGTTTGAAGTATTGCGCCTGTCAAAGAAATAAAATGTTGCCAGCAACAGCGCCAGGGCAAATAGCCAGGGAAAAAGATTATGCTCCAATGTCCAGAAGAAAGGAACACCTTTTAAAAACCCCAGAAACAAAGGTGGATCTCCGATTGGTGTGAGTGAGCCCCCCACATTACTTACTATAAAGATGAAGAATATAATATGATAAGCTTTAATCCGGGTTTTATTCAACCTGATAAAAGGCCTGATCAATAGCATTGATGCCCCTGTGGTACCAATGAGATTAGAAATAATGGCCCCGGTAAGCAGGATAATTAAATTAGCAAGAGGGGTTGCCTTTTTATCCACATCAATCATAATACCTCCTGAGGCAATGTAAAGGGAAGCCAGCAGGGCTATGAACTGTACATACTCAGCTAAAGCATGCACCGGCCCGTGTACGTTATGTAGAGCAAAGAGATAATAAAGCACAACCATTACGGCCAATACAACCGCAATGATCGGATAGTTTTTATGCCAGAAATGTTCGTAAAACAATGGGCCGGTGGCAATCATCAACAACAACAGTACAAATGGAATTACTGTCCAGCCCGGGGGAGCATGGTGTGCCTCATCGGCTTCATGTTCTTCTTCCACCTGGTCGTGCGTCTCATCTTGTACAACTTCCTGCCTGTCTGCCTGGCCGGAATTTGAAGACTGTGCCCCGTATGAAGGCGATCCCATGAGAAATAAAATGCTGATGAATAAGATGGTATAGAGTGCTTTTTTCACGAAGACGTGCTTTTTTGTGCTAAAAATAACAGAAATATTCCTTCTTAGGCAATTTATCCCGTTGATTAAGGGTTCGCTGCCAAAGGTATACATATTGACTCAATTTCTACGACCGAGACATTGGCTATTTGAGTTTTTATTTCACCTGGTAAGTTTCTATTCGTTAATCTTTCAGCCATATCTGAAGTATCTTAAATCTTCCAGACTCACCTCAGATAACAAGCTTCACTGCCATGGTTTGAGCAGTGGCCCTCCCAGCAGAGAGTTGATCACCACTCCACTCGAGCGTCCTTCTCTGGATCGCTCCTTTCAAAATAATCTCAGGCTTTTTACCCTCAAACTTGATTTGAAGTCCTTCATAGACAATTTAGTGCGGCCCAAATCTACAAAAAAACTTGTTTTTCCTATTAGCGCAGAGGAGCGCTTCTCAATGACAGATAAAAAAAAGGGCATAGAATCACCCTTAAGACATTAATATTTTATATTCATATCCCAAAAATAAAGGACTAGACGATGTGGAACTCACAGCCCGAGCCTAGTCCGGTAGCTTCGTCACAATCCACAGGATTGGTTTCCGAGCAATGTGCCTCATCGCTCATAATTCCAATAGGCATGATGCTACGCCCGCCAACAACTGTTTTGGCACACGCCTGTGATACTGAAGTAACAAAGCTCTCTACTTTCAGAGTTTCAATATTTAGCTTTCTCCGACTCATAGTAACTGACCTTTTGTTACTATAAAAAATACGAAATTTAAGGGAGATTTCAAATGACTATCAAAGTACCCCCACAATTATCACGCATAGCCCCTGTTACACTAGAAAGGCAATTAACTTCAGACCTCAACCTAAGTACGCCCAGAAAGGCAAAAATAATGGCCTCTTTATAGCTGATGATCTCTGCTGAAGGTACTTCAACGACAATATTGGCGGGCAAATAAGCTTTCATACGTTCTATCAAATAGTTGTTAAAAGCTCCCCCTCCGGTGATTAACAGCCTCCCGGTCCGGCCCGTCTGGCTGATAAGTTGTGCTATTTGATAGCTGATATGTTCCACTATTGTATACATCAAGTCGACCACCGGGCTGCTGTTGCTTTCCAATAATGACAAAACTTCCGCCCTTACCCATTCATAACCTAAAGATTTAGGACCTGACAGGCTGTAATATTTTAATGCATTAAGTTCCCGAAGCAGATCAGGAATAAGTCGCCCACTGCGAGCCATATCACCGCCTGCATCATAAGGCATGCCTTCCTTAGCCGCCAAATAATTCAAAGGCATGTTACCTGGACAAATATCCAGCGCATAACGTACTCCACCGGATTCATATGAGATATTCACAATACCTCCCAGATTGAGACAGAAATCGTATTTATGAAAGAGTAATTGATCTCCGATAGGCACCAGCGGGGCGCCCTGACCACCCAACGCTACATCCAGCGACCGGAAATCAAAAACCACCGGTAGGCCCGTAACAGCAGCCAGTGTGCTTCCCTTACCGATCTGCAAAGTTATTCCCCTTTCCGGCTGGTGAAAGATCGTATGCCCATGAGAGGCTATCAGGTCTGGTGAAAGATCGTGCTTTCTAATAAAAGTATTAACTCCCTTGCCCATCCACAGCGCCAATTGCACGTCCAAAGCGGTTAATTCCAAGCCGGATAATTCCGTTCCCGATTGCAATTTTTCGTGAAGTTCCCGCTGATATTCGATAGTTTCAGCTTTTTGAAGTATAAACGACCATCTGCCATCTTCCCGTGTAAATTCACAATAAGCTATATCAAGTCCATCCAAAGACGTTCCCGACATTAGCCCTATTACTTTATAGTTGTCATTATTTTTCATAATTTTGCACCGTTCAAAAAGCTATAAGCACTAGTTAGTCCTCACAAAACCGGATGTCAAGTGGTGGCCCGCTGATTTCTAAACAATTAGAATACCCAGACAAAGACCAAAAATGAATTTAGCACTTGATTTCGGTAATACTTTTGCAAAAGCCGGCCTTTTTGAAGGTTCCATGCTGCAAAAGGTGATTACCGATGTTAAGTTAGATCATTTACCCGACATCGTTGGCACATATGCCCCGGATAACATAATCATAAGCTCTGTGAGTGTCAAACCTTCAGATATTGTCAGTCGTTTAGGTGGTGAAGGCGCTTTGATCCTGAGACACGATATTCCATTGCCATTCAAAATAGCATACAAAACTCCCGATACCCTGGGATTGGACCGGATAGCGGCTGTAGCTGGAGCCCAGGAAATGCTTCCCGGAGCTAATTGCCTGGTAATAGATACCGGCACATGTTTTACTTATGATCTCCTCGATAGCCAGGGTATTTATCATGGTGGCGGTATTTCCCCGGGTATAAAAATGAGATTCCAGGCCCTGCATACTTTTACAGCCAATCTGCCGTTGATAAACTTTGAAGAAGAAACACCCCTGATCGGGCAGTCCACAAAAGGCTCCATTTTGAGCGGTGTAGTAAACGGCACGATAGCCGAAATTACTGAAATAATTCGCCAGTATTGCGATAAATTTGCAGATTTGCAGATTATAATGTGCGGTGGGGACGCTAAATTCTTTGAAAACAGACTTAAAGCTAGCATATTTGCAGCCCCTGAATTGGTTCTTAGGGGTTTAAACCGGATTTTACTTTACAATGTGTAAGTACAAAAAAAATATTCTATTTACAATTGCCGTATGCTTCATCACTTTTTCTGCTTGGGGGCAGGCTGCCAAATCGCCATTTATGGCCAGGGGAATTGGCGACATCTATGATATGGGATTAGTCCATAATCAGGGGATGGGTGGTATCGGCATCAGCAACGGCAACTTTTGGTACCTCAATAACCTTAATCCCGCACTGTTACCCTACAATTCGCTCACTGTTTTTTCCGCTGGATTTATTGGCGAAAACCGCACCGTTGAAAATGCTGCCGCATCAGAAAGTAACGGTGGTGGAAACCTGAACTACCTCGCCACGGCTTTTCCCATCAAGCCGGGATGGTGGACTACCTCAATAGGTTTGATGCCCTATAGCAACGTGGATTATAAATTTAGTTATGTAGATCAGGTGCAGGGAGCTGATACGGAAGCAAGAATAACAGAAGCAGGCTCGGGAGGCTTTAATCAATTTTATTGGTCCAATGGTGTAGCGGTAAATAAATATCTATATGTAGGTTTAAAGGCCACATATTTATTCAGCTCCATTGAAACGGATTTTTCGAATCGATTATTGGATGGCAATGTTGCTACCAGTTTTTCTCCAACAAAGCGCGAAAGACTGAATGCATCCGATTTCCTTTTCACAGCAGGTATTGCTCTGAACAAAGATTCTATCTTTAACAATAGGATCCATTTGAAAGTAGGCCTAACTTATGATTTTAAATCAGATATTAATGCTAAGCTATTTGAGACCTGGGGGCTTGAGGTATTGGATCAGCGCGTGTTCCTGGATACATTAAGAGATGACTCCCGTGGCAATATTACCATACCTCAGGCTATAGGCGCAGGCATTTCGTTAAACAACGGATTAAAATGGAGCGCAGGTATCGATGTCAGAATGCAGCAATGGACCGATTATAAGGATTTTGATGGCAATAGTGATGATTTTTTAGGAAATTCATTCAAAATAGCGCTGGGGGGTGAGTTTGCTCCTGATCCCGGCTCTGTGAGCAGCTATCTCAAAAGGGTCACCTATAGAATGGGTTTTTCTTATGAAGAGACCCCTTATGTGATCAACGGTAAGCAAGTTAAAGACTTTGGCATTAATTTTGGCTGGTCTTTACCAGTGGGTCGTTTTTCCAGTCTTGATATGGCTTTCAAATATGGAAGACGAGGAAATGTGGATGATAACCTGATCGCTGAGAGTTACTACAAGGCGTACCTCGGCATCAACTTCAACGACCAATGGTTTATTAAGAGAAAATATGATTAAGTAATTTAATATAGTTATGAACAGTAAAATGATGAAACGCATCTTATTATTAGGAGCTATCGCATTGATGCCCTTTTTTGCACAGGCACAATGTGAAGGTTGGAACTGGCCGGAAGACAGATCTTCGGCTGAAGAGAAAAACGTTCTTTATACAGATGCCCTAAGAAACGGAGACTTTCAGGCTGCAAAAGCCCCTCATCTGTGGTTGCTGAAAAATGCACCATCATTAAATACCTCCATTTATATCAATGGCGAGAAAATATACAAGGGCCTGATCGAGGAAACAAAAGATGAAGAAAAACAACAGGTTTATATCGACTCTCTAATGTTGATCTATGATATGAGAATTGCAAATTGTAACGAGAAGGCCGATGTTATGGCGCGTAAGGCTTATTCTGCATATCGATATAACGTGAAGAAAAAGAATGAACTGCAAAACGTATTGAAGCTGTTTGATGAGGCATATTCACTTAATGGCGATAATGTAGACTATTATATGCATGTTCCCTACATGAGTGTGGTGGTTTACAACAAAAAATATCTTGACAACCTTTCTGATACTGAGATCCTTGAGAGGTATGACAAGATCATGGAAGTGATCGATCACAATATTAACCAGGGCGGCAAATACGCTGACAAGCTATCTGATTATAAAGGAACAATCGATGGTTTATTGGTAAGCGTGGTGGACGTGAACTGTGATTTCGTTAGAACAAACCTTGCTCCCAAATTTGAGAAAAATCCTAATGACCTGAAACTGGCTAAAAAGATCTTTGCCTTTATGCTTAATGGCAAATGTACTGATGATCCTTTATGGCTTGAGGCCGGGAAAGTGATCCAGGACCAGGAACCAAGCTATGGATTGGCTAAAAACCTGGGGCTGAAGTTTAAAGGCAGTGGAGAAAACGAAAGAGCTGAAAAATACTTCAACAGCGCTCTTGAACTTACGGAAGATCCTGCTCAAAAAGCTGAGATGTACATCATGCTAGGTTCTATGAAAAGTGGCGCTGCGGCCAGAGATATGTATAGAAAAGCACTTTCTGTAGATCCTGCCAACAAAGATGCTTATTCTGCGATTGGAAACCTGTACTTTAACAGCTTCAACCAGTGTAAGGAAGAAAAAGATATTGTAAAGGACAGAGCGGTATTCCTGGCAGCTTACGATATGTTTGAGAGAGCTGGTAATACAAGAGGAATGCAGTCTGCACAAGAGCAATTTCCTTCGAAAGAAGAGATCTTCTCATACGATTATACTAAAGGAGATAAGTTAACTGTCAACTGCTGGATCAATGAGACTACCACTATCAGAAGTAGAGATTGAGAACCGGTAAAAAAAATAAAAGGCCGTAGAGAAATATTCTCTGTGGCCTTTTTTACTTCATGAAAAAACCATTCTTTATAATATTTTTGTTACTTACATTCGCTTCCTGCGATAAAAGTGATCATGTCCCCAAAGACCTCCAGCCATATACAGGGCCATTGCGTGAGGCTGAAAATATAGAACTATACTACAGCGAATCGGCTACTGTGAAGGTAAAACTAACCGCTAAGAAGATGCTGGAGTTCGCCAACGGCAACCAGGAATTCCCTGAGGGACTGTATATGGAATTTTTCAATGAAGCCGGCAAGATGACCTCCACCCTGAGGGCTAATGAAGCCATTTATACCAAAGAACAAGATGTATGGAGAGGACGCGGAGATGTAGAGATAAAAAGCATTGAGAATAACCAACAGCTTAATACAGAAGAGCTTTTTTGGAAACCCGACCAGGAAAGAATGTATACAGATAAATTCGTTACTATCAAATTACCTGATCAGGTGCTGTACGGGCGTGGACTTACCGCAAAGCAAGACTTCTCCTCATATGAAATAACGGAGCCGGAAGGTATATTTTACCTGGAAGATGAATAAATTAGTTCCTACCCTCATATTGTCAGCATGCGTTGCCCTTTTTGTAATTGGTATTCATCAGTTGATGACAGTGGGATTCGCCTTCTCGTATTGGATTTTTATGTTATGCGTGAGTCTCTTATTTTTATATAAACTTATAAAAGACAAAAAAGACAAATCCTGATAATGGACCTGACATTGGCTGTTCCTATACTTCTGACTTTATTATTTTCGGCTTTCTTTTCCGGCATAGAGATAGCTTTTGTCTCTGCCGACAGATTGCATATCGAGCTACAGGCCAAAAAGGGATTCAGAGTAGGCAAAATGCTCTCTACCTTCATCAACAACCCATCGAGGTTTATTGGCACTACACTCATTGGCAACACTATTGCTTTGGTGATCTATGGTGTTTTCATGGCAAAGTTGCTGGACCCTATTATCAGGGAATCCATCCCCGGGATGTTTTATAATGAGGTCACGGTTTTGATCGTTCAAACCATCTTATCTACTGTAATCGTATTATTAACCGCTGAATTTCTTCCAAAAAGCATCTTCCTGATCAATCCGAACTGGATGCTGACCATTTTAGCTATTCCTATGTTTATTATTTACTGGCTCATGGGGCCGGTAGTGTGGGCTGTGGTAGGAGCGTCAAAATTGATCATTACCAGGGTAATTGGACTGGAATACTCTGAAGACCGGCCTGCATTTGGTCTTACTGATCTCAACAACTACATTAAAAATACACTTGTTTCAGATGAGGATACCAATGTAGAGGTTGACACCAAAATATTTAATAACGCGCTCGAATTTAAAACTATACGGATCAGGGAGTGTATGATTCCCCGAACTGAAATAGTAGCTGTAGACATTGAAGATAATATCGAAGAGCTGAAAAAAGCCTTTATTGATAGTGGGCATTCCAAGATCATCGTTTACAAGGAATCCATAGATGATGTGATCGGCTACTGTCATTCATTAGAACTATTTAAAAAACCAAAGACCATTGCCGAGATCCTGACCCCCATCATCATTGTACCGGAAACCATGCTGGCCAATGAACTCATGATACAATTTATCAGCGAAAGAAAAAGCCTGGCGCTGGTGGTAGATGAATATGGAGGTACTTCGGGCATTGTGAGCATTGAAGATATCATCGAAGAAATATTTGGTGAGATACAGGATGAGCATGACGTAGAAGACTGGGTGGAGCAGAAGCTGGATAATCAGAACTATTTGCTCAGCGCCAGGCATGAAATTGACTACCTGAATGATAAATATGACTGGGGGCTGCCTACGGGAGACTACGAAACGCTTGGCGGACTGATACTTTCGGTGACAGAAGACCTGCCACAGGAAGGTGATATGGTAACGCTGTCGCCATTTACATTCACCATCCAGTCGACCAATGATATCCGTATAAATATTGTAAAACTAACCATAGAAAAAAAGGGCAGGGAAAATAAATAGACAGGCTACTTCTGATGTAGTTTGATTTTAGTAGGATACTGTTTAAATTTGCGCCTCTTTGAAAACTAAGCAACTGAGTAATTTAACATGGCATTAATCAACACTCTAAGGAATAAGATGGGTAAGGTAGTGGTGGCTTTCGTAGCCCTGGCTATTTTTGCTTTCATTCTGGCTGACCTGCTGGGAAGTGGATCAGGACTGTTCAACAACGATAACCAAGTAGGTGAAATAGCAGGCGAAGATATTTCTTTACAGGAATTTCAACGTGTGATACAGGAGCGTGAGAGCTTTTATGCACTGCAATATAACAGGCAGCCTTCTGAGAACGAAAGACCTACAATGAGGCAACAGGCCTGGGATCTGCTCATCACCAAATATGCCTTCAATAAACAATACGAGAAAGTGGGTATTGAAGTAACTGCTGACGAGGTATGGGATATAATGCAGGGCAAAAACCAGGATCCTACCGTTCGTGGTTTCTTTACCAATCCTGAAACAGGTGAATTTGACAGGCAGTTGTTTCTAGATTTCCTTAACAATTACGAAAATCAGGCGCCCATCTACCAAAACTACTGGTACATGATCAAAAGCAACCTGAAACCTGCAAGAGAAAGGCTGAAGTATGAAAACCTGCTGCTCAAAACCAGCTATGTAACTTCCGCTGAGGCTCAAAAAGAATACGCTGCTCAAAATGATGTTGCCGAAGTAAAATATTTATATGTTCCTTTCTATGCAGTGAGCGATTCAGCCGTTAGTGTCACAGACGGCCAGTTGGAAAAGTACTACAATGAAAACAAGGAAAAGTATAAAGTGGAACATACACGAGGTCTTAAGTATGTTACCTTCTCAATAGAACCATCAAAAGAAGATACTACTTTTGTGAAGGAGGAAATGATGGAGCTCAAGGAAGAATTTAAGACAGTAAACAATGACTCCATCTACGCTGGCACCCAAACTGAAAGTGATATTTTCTTCTCAAAATACCACACCGGCACGCTTCCCACCCAGTTGAAGGCCAATGAAGGCAACCTGAGTGAGGGTGACGTACGTGGTCCATATCTAGCCTCCGATGGATTTGTACTTTATAAAATATCAGAGATATTTGAAGATACAGTTGCATATGCAAAAGCAAGCCATATTCTTATCAAAGGAGAAGACGAAGAAGCAAGGAAGGAGGCCAGAAGGATCCTAAACGAAATAAAGCAAGGCGCGAGCTTTGCTGCCATGGCAAGACAGCACGGTACTGACGGCACCGCTTCACGAGGGGGTGACCTGGGATGGTTCGAATCAGGAAGAATGGTAGCAGAATTTGAAAATGCAGTATTCAATGCTAAGGAGCCGGGTCTTTTAAATGATGTGGTAAAAACTGACTTCGGATATCATATCATCAAAGTGGATGAGCCAAAAACCAATACCGCTTATAAGATAGCTACTATCAAAAGAAGCATAATCTCAAGCGATGAAACCAGAAATGATGCTTTCAGAAAAGCGGATCTTTTCGCTTCTAACAGCAGCAGCATTGAATCATTCGAGGATAATGCCAAAAATGACTCTATAACTATTATCCCTGTTGAAAGAGTAAAGAAAAATGACCGCAGAATAGCTACTCTAAGCGATGCCCGTACTGTTGTACAGTGGCTATTCAGAGATGCTTCAAAAGGTGATGTGTCAGAGGTTTTTGAGTTGGATAATCAATATGTGGTGGCAGTTATGACAGGCGAAATTAAAGAAGGACACCAGAGCCTGAAAGCGGTAAAAAATGAGATCACTGCTAAAGTAAAGAATGAACTAAAAGGGGAGCAGATCATTAACAAGTTAAAAGGACTTTCCGGCTCTTTAGAAGAAATAGCAGCAGCATATGGCGATGATGCCAATATCTACACTTCCAGTGATTTGAAATTGAATTCAAACTCTTTGCCTAATGTAGGTTATGATCCTAAGGCCGTGGGAAAGGCATTTTCTCTTAAAAGTGGAGAAAAAACGCAACCTTTTTCTTCAGAAAACGGTGTACTGATTATAGAGATGCAAAATAAAACTGCCTCACCTGAAATAGCTGACTACTCGGCTTATAAAAACCAGTTGCAGCAGAATTTGCAAAACAGGATCAGCTTCAGCATAACCGAAGCTATTAAGGAGTACGCTGAGATCGAAGATGAACGCTATAAGTTCTATTGATCTTCATAAAAGATAATATGATCAAAAGCGGAGAACTTTGAGCTCCGCTTTTGTTATTTAAAAGGAAATGTGGATAACAAAATATTGGAAGCCATGGAAGGTAGCTCGATAGATTCATTTAAAGAAAAGCTTGACAAAGAGTACGATTGGCCTTCTTTATATACATTTAAGTTTATTGTTCCGAAAGGAAAGGAGGACGAGATCAAGCAGCTTTTCAGCAATCATATGACCAGGGAAAAGTTCTCCAGCAATGGCAACTACGTAAGTATTACTGCAGAAGTTATGATCCAATCAAGTGACAAAGTAGTGGAATACTACCTGGAGGCCAATAAGGTAGAAGGCGTCATTGCCCTGTAACATTCCTCCCTAAAACATGCTAATCTGGTGACCTTCAAAACAACTTCCATATTATTGTTAGCAACTGTGACCCTCTTACTTTCGTGCAATAAGCAGGAAGGTAAAGAGAAAGCGGATACTTCGGTAGATATTGATACTACAGCATTATCCATGGAAGGAGAAGCTGACAATTTTGATATTCAGGGCTTTCAGAACCTGGTGGAAACCTATGAGGACCCGGAGCGTAGCGAATGGCAGAACCCGCAATTAGTGGTTGAAAAGCTAAATGACCTCCGCGGAAAGGTGGTGGCCGACATTGGTGCCGGAACAGGCTACTTCACCTTCAGAATGGCTGAAAAAGGCGCCCGGGTAATTGCAATTGATATCGATGAACGCTTTTTAAACTACATTGAAGAGCGAAGGACGGAACTGTTGCACATCATTCCGGAAAATGCCGTAGAGACTCGTTTATCACTAGAAGATGATCCGCTTTTGAATAAAAACGAAGTGGATGCAGCCCTGCTGGTAAACACCTATCATTTTCTGGATAACCGTGTTAACTACTTAGACAAAGTAAAGAAAGGTCTAAAACCTGGAGGACAACTGGTGATTGTAGATTACAAAGCAGGGGCAATGCCCGTTGGCCCCCCGGAAGAAGTGAAAATCTCCCCTGATGAGGCTACAAATGAGCTGTTGCGGGCAGGGTTTGAAAACATTGAAGTAGATGAGTCAGGCCTTCAGTTTCAATATATAATATCAGGAACAAAAAAATAACAGTTATGTGGAAAGAGGAAGATAATAAACTAAAGAAAACCTTTGAATTCAAAGATTTTAAAGAAGCTTTTGGCTTTATGACCAAGGTGGCCATAGTAGCTGAAAAAATGAACCACCACCCCAACTGGTCTAATGTATATAACCAAGTGAGCTTTGAGCTAAACACCCATGACGCTGGTGACAAAGTGACAGAAAAAGATCACTCATTAGCCAGAGAAATTGATAAATTGTTATAAATCAGGTCGTTTAGCGGAGCTTCGATGGATGGTGCCCGGTTTCATATATTGCTATGCGATATGAAGCTTGTTTCGTGTACCAAAACTTCTATATTTGTCTCGCTAAGGCTACATGACACAGTGAATCCCTGATGAACTGTTTTTGCAGGTACTATGGCCGCTTTAAGTTTCTTATTTTAGCATCATAACTATTTTCATTTGGAACAAGCAACCCAATTGTATCTTGTGCCTACCCCAATAGGTAACTTAGAAGACATTACCATTCGGGCCATCAACGTACTCAAATCTGTAGACGTAATACTTGCCGAAGATACCAGGACTTCAGGAAAGCTCTTAAAGCGATATGAAATTTCCAGGCCTTTACAGAGCTATCATATTTTTAATGAGCATAAGGCGGTAACCCAACTCGTAGAAAGAATGAAAGCAGGGGAGACCATGGCCCTGATCTCAGATGCGGGCACCCCTTCTATTTCAGACCCTGGGTTTTTATTGGTAAGGGAATGTTTGAAGGCTGATGTTAAAATGGAATGCCTTCCTGGCGCTACGGCTTTTGTTCCCGCACTGGTAAAATCCGGATTACCATCAGATAAATTTGTCTTTGAAGGGTTCCTGCCTCATAAAAAGGGTCGTAAAACACGACTTGAGTTTTTAGCACAGGAAGAGCGAACCATCATACTATATGAATCGCCACACCGGCTGGTAAAAGCGCTGGATCAGTTTATTGAACATTTTGGGGAAGACAGGCAGGCCTCGGTATCTCGTGAACTGACGAAACTGCATGAAGAAACGGTCAATGGCAGTTTGAAAGATATTAAAACATATTTCGAAAAAGGACAGGTAAAAGGAGAAATAGTTGTAGTGATCGATGGGAAAAAATAAAACAAGAGACTTGATACTCATGGCCACAGCTATCATCTTTCTTTCTTTAGGAAAATTGATAGCCGCCATGCCATTTTTGACATTTCTGGGTCTGGCACCGCTTTTTACATTGTTTTATAATAGACAAAAAGAGGCCTCAGCAAAATTATCTCTTTACGTCAAAATTTTTATCGTTCTTGCAACCACATTCCTGCTTTGGAACGCAGCTTATTCTAATGAAAATCTGATCTCCCATATCCAGCCTGTTTTCCATGCTATTATTATGCTACTTCCCTTTGCTATTTATGGTTTCACTAATAAATACGCACGCAACCGGCTGGGATTCTTCACAATCCCTATATATTGGCTGGCCCTGGAATATTTGCTTCTTCAGTTCCAACCGGTATTTGCCGGATTTTTTCTAGGCAGTGTTTTTAGCGATCACCCTGAGCTTATCTCATGGAATATTTACACAGGATTTTTGGGCGTAAGCTTATGGATACTGATCATTAATATACTGCTATTTTACTGCGTATTTAAAGATAATGCTCTTTTTAATGGGAACATCCGATGGGCTGGTCTTATTGCAGCTATTATTGTTACCTGTGTGCCATTCTTTTTGGCCACAGACGCTATAGCAATAACACACAAAGACCTGGTATCAGGTGGAAGCGCCTTAGAAAAACAGGCATATGGCAGCAGTGAGTTTATCGGGAAAACAGCCGTCTGGATTTCTGTGTTACTACTATTGTATAGTTTTGTAAAGAGAGAAGTAAGAACTAATGAGAGACCTTGATCCCGTACTTAAATCCGTAAAAACACTCACTCAGGAGGTGGGCGATTTTATCAGATCGGAAAGTAAAAATTTTAAAACCTCAGATATTGAACATAAAGGTTTCAACGATCTGGTTTCCTATGTAGACAAAGAAGCGGAGAGAAAACTGGTTGACGGCTGCCGCCAAATAGTGCCAGAGGCAGGTTTTATTACTGAGGAAGGGACTGCATCAACGCAACAGGGAGAATATAATTGGATAATCGACCCGCTTGATGGCACAACAAACTTCACTCACGGGCTCCCTGTATATGCCATCAGTCTTGCTTTGACATTTCATAATCATGTTGTGCTGGGTGTAATTTATGAGATAAATCGCGATGAATGCTTTTACGCTACTAAAGGCGGCTCAGCATATTGCAATGGAGAACTCATAAAGGTATCTGAAGTAAATGAGCTTGGCAACAGCCTCTTGGCAACAGGCTTTCCCTACCATGACTTTGGCAAAATGTCTACCTATCTCAACATCCTTGATAGTTTTATGCAACAGACACATGGTCTCAGGCGCCTGGGAAGCGCTGCTGTAGACCTGGCCTACACAGCCTGTGGTAGATTTGAAGGTTTTTTTGAGTACAACCTCAAGCCCTGGGATGTTGCCGCTGGCATTATTATAGTACAGGAAGCGGGTGGCTTTGTTACCGATTTCAGCGGAGGAAACAACTTCTTGTTTGGCGGGGAAATAGTAGCCGCTGGTAATGTCCATAAAGATATGTTAAAAGTTATCAATGGATTGTGGAACGGAAACCCTGATCAGGTCGCGGTAGGCAAAAGCAGCAGGCAGTAATGAGTCTTGAGTGGGTGAAGTAATCAGTGATCGGTAACCGGTGATGTTCAGTTCATCGGGTCATTGTTTGCTCAGAGCAAGTCTCATCACATGAATGTTAAAAAGACAGGGAGTCCGAAGTAAGAGAAAACTGAGAACTGAGAACGGTGAACTATAAACTGTCACCGGATATATTCGACCACATCCTCCAAGCCCAGGCTTCTTGAAGCCTTGACCAAAATAACAGCATCTTTAAACTTAACAGTTTTAAGTGCTTCGATCAGCTCCACTTTGGTTGGGAAATAGTGCGCTCTGCTCAAATGCTTCTCTGCGGGCTGTATCAATTCTCCACACAAATAAATGTCCGTCAGATGTTTACCCGAAAGTTCAGCACCCAGCTTCTCATGTTCGGAAGCACTTTCCGGCCCCAGTTCTTTCATATCCCCGAGGATCACTATCTTATGTCTGGCCTCCATCTGTGCCAGGTTCTCTATCGCTAAAGCCATCGAGCTTGGGTTGGCATTATACGCATCGAGGATCACCATATTACTCCCCTTTCTGATAATCTGGGAGCGGTTATTTTGTGGAGTATATTCAGCTACCGCCTGGTTAGCCTCATCTTCAGGTACATTAAAAAACTTGCCGATGCATAGGGCCACAGCTATATTTTCGAAATTGTACTTCCCAATTAACTGAGTTGTAATGTGCTCCCCATTTTCAGCCTCTACCTCCACAAACGGGGAAGCTTTCAAAAATTCACAGTGGTAATAATCTCCCTTTGCCGGGTAAAAAAGAGGATTGGCAAAGCGCTTGGCCATGTTATTCAGCACTTCGTTTTGCGAGTTGATCCAAACCACACCTGAAGTTCTGATCAGGTGATGATAAAGCTCGCTCTTGGCCCTGATTACACCTTCATACCCTCCAAAGCCCTCCAGATGAGCTTTGCCAATATTGGTGATCAGTCCATGTGTGGGGTTGGCAATCTCGCACAATTGTTGTATTTCCCCAACATGATTAGCCCCCATTTCTACTATGGCCATATCATGATCATCCTCAAGTATGGACAGGACTGTCAACGGCACGCCAATATGATTATTAAGATTGCCTTTGGTGGCTAACACATTATATTTTCTGCTCAAAACAGCATTTATCAGCTCCTTTGTGGTGGTCTTACCATTGGAGCCCGTAAGGCCTATAACAGGAATATTTAGCTGATCGCGATGATGACGTGCAAGTTCTTGCAGAGTTTTCAACACATTATCAACCAAAATATAGCGTTCATCTTCCCTATACCTCGCATCATCAATAACTGCAAATGAGGCTCCTTTAGCCAGGGCTTCAGACGCAAACTCATTAGCATTGAATTTAGGCCCTTTTAATGCAAAAAATATAGATCCGTGATCAATCTGCCGAGTATCAGTGTTAATTTTCCTGCACTTTAGGTAATGCTGATATAAATTTGCGATCATAATGCCTCGTTTAGTGCTAAGATATATTAATTTTTAATTTTATTAACCCCTGTCAAAACTTCTTCGTAAACAATAGCGTTGGCTGTTTAAATCCCGATACATGAGAAATTTACTGCTCCTGATCTGTTCGTTATTTTTTTCTACAGCTCAGGCTCAATTTGCTTATCAGGTAGATCAAACCATACCGGTCAGTATATCTAATATTACATTGGCAAATCCCTGGGCCGGAGGATTAAATGCTGCTCAGTATAACACCATGGATCTGAATGGAGATGGTAAAGAAGACATTGTGGTTTTCGACAGAACAGGTCATAAAGTATATACCTTTTTGCAAACAGCGGGTGGTGAGTATACATTTGCCCCTAAGTATGCACAACTCTTCCCTGACGATCTGAAGGGGTGGATGTTATTGCGTGACTACAATTGTGATGGCAAAAAGGATATTTTCACCAGCCATTCCTTTGGTATACGGGTGTTTATCAATACAACAGTAGCCGGAGAAGACCTCAGTTGGACTCCTTATGTTACCGGTAAGGATAATAGTGGCAATGATCAGTACTTCCTGAAAACCCGCGGGTTCACCTCTGATATCAACATGCAGATGAACCTTTCCGACATACCCGCTATTGTAGATGTAGATGGTGATTCGGACCTTGATATACTCTTTTTCAGGCCAAGCGGAGCTTCTACCATAGAATTCCATAAAAATCTAAATATAGAGAGAACGGGCACATGTGATTCGCTACAATATGAACGGGTTACCCAGGCTTGGGGCAACTTTGAAGAGTGCGAATGTGGTAGCTTTGCCTTCAACGGCACAGGTTGTGGCTCTTCCGGCGGGAGGCAACAACACCAATCAGGGAAAGCGCTGCTACTCTTGGATATGGATGGTGACGGGGATAAAGACGCAGTGGTTTCAGAAGAGTCATGCCCTTACCTTTTTTACCTTGAAAACGGAGGAGACAAAGACAATGAACTGGTAACCGGTGCCAGCAACATTTTTCCTAATGCTACCGACCCGGTGTATATGTATCTTTTCCCTGCTGCATACTATGAGGATGTGGATTTTGATGGCATTGAGGATATTATCGTTTCACCCAACATAAGCAGTAATATATCCGGATCAGTGAATTTTCAGGCCTCCAACTGGCTCTATAAAAATACCGGCACAGCACAACAACCTGAGTTTACCCAGGTGAAGAAAAACTTTCTGCAGGACCAAATGATAGACCTGGGGGAAAATGCTGCTCCTGCATTTGGTGATTATGACAACGATGGTGATCTGGATATGCTGGTAGGAAGCTATTTAAACCTTGATAATCCTGGTTTTTTCTCTTCGATCAGGCTCTTTAAAAATACAGGCTCTGCCAGTAATCCCTATTTTGTTCTGGAGAACGAAGATTATCTTAATCTTGCCGGCCGGAACTTGTTCAACATCAGGCCTAAGCTAAAAGATATTAATGCGGATAATTTGGTTGACCTGGTTTTTAGTGCAACCAGCCTGACCAACTTCTCTACAAACATCTATTATATTATCAATCAAAGTAATGGTGCCTTTGATTTCAGCTCACCATCAGAGATCTTGTTTAGCAACATAGGCGCAGACGAAAACTTTGAAATATTTGACATTAATTCAGATGGGCTGGTTGACCTATTGGTCGGAAAATCTACAGGTAAGGTGGAATATTGGGTCAATATTGGTCAAAATAATGCCCCTACATTTGCTTTAGAGGATGAAAGCTTTTATAACTTTGATTTCAGCACCTCAAGATACAATACAGCTATAGCTATAGCTGACCTCAATGCTGATGGCAGGGAAGACTTGATTGCTGGCGATGAAAGAGGCAGCCTTACGATTTATAGCGACTTTCGCGGCAATCTTGACAATCCACAGGAAGGGATAACAGAGTTTATAAAACCTCTTGCCGGTGACGAACTAAGCGCATATACATTCGGGAGCAAACTGTACCCGGTTGTTGCCAACTTATTCGGGGAGGACAAGCCCGCTATTATCATTGGTTCAGGCCAGGGCGGAATACAGGTTATCCGCAATAGCGAAAGCACTTCCGGACGTGTCAATCAGTTTACTATAGACATTTTTCCTAACCCTATCATTAAATCAACCGGCAGGTCACTTACTGTGCAATCTAAAATAGCCGGAAATGCAACTATCATCACCATTTTAGGTCAGCGCGTCACGGATAACTTCTTTTTACCTGCCAATATACCGCTCAAAATACCGGTTGACCAACTGTCGTCAGGCATTTATATGGTAATATTGAATGTGGGGGGCAAAGAGGTGATCGGACAAAGGTTCATTGTCGTTGAATAACCGTGCGACTATTTCTCTATATCCATATCACCAAAGAAAAATTTCACTTTAGCAGCGACCTGCCGGTGCTTATAAGGTCACTTGCTCCTGATGTCACTTTTTTTGATGTCGACAACTATTCGGATAATGTAACCGTGGACACAGCATTAAAAGCGATCAGGGAGTCAACAAAAACTTTCATTTTTATTGAAGCCGAACCAGGGCCTGAGCCGGGCAAGCTGCTCCACCTCATAAGCAAGATCACCAAGCTGAAATGTCCCGTTGTCATATTTTACCAGGGAGCACATGAAATGCTCGATAAACTGATGATCACATTAAAACGTAAAACGGCAGTTAGCGAAAAGGAAAATCTGGCCGAGGCGGTACGGCATTTTTTCTAAATAATGCCCCTAAGAAAACTCTAAGTGGCTTTAAGAAAACGGCAAGGTCAAGGCTTGCGAAGTCCGAACAAGCGGAACGTACTAAGGTACGAGAGCATTTTTGGGACAAGCGTAACGCAGACATTGACGTTTTCTTAGAGACACTAAATAATTTTATACTTATCCGCATCCAGGTAGGCCGGAAATTTTTCCCGTAGCCCCCTCACCTCTTCAGGATCAAGTACCAATGTTTTAATTTCCTGATGTTCATCCGCATAATGGATTAATTCTCCCTTGGGATTGCTCACTGCGGAGTGACCATTATATGCAATACCATTCTCATCTGCCCCTACTCTGTTTACACCTATTACATAACTCAGATTTTCAACCGCACGAGCCTTTAACAGAATATCCCAGGCATTAACCCGTGCAGCAGGCCAGTTTGCGACATAAACAGCCAGATCGTAAGTCATTTCATTATTAGATCCTTCTGGCAGATTTCTGCTCCATACCGGAAAGCGAAGGTCGTAGCAGATCAACGGGCATATACGCCAGCCTTTCAAACTTTCAATGAGTTTTTTCCGGCCGGGCGAGTAATGTTCATGCTCATTGGCCATGCGGAACAGATGTCGTTTATCATAAGTAGAATGCGCTCCGTCAGGTTTCATCCAGATCAGGCGGTTGAAATAATGATTATTTTCCTTTACAATATAGCTCCCACATACAACTGCCCCGGTTTGCTCAGCCATCTGCCTCATCCATCGGAATGTTCTGAAGTTCATTGGTTCAGCTAATTTCTCAGCATCCATGGAAAATCCTGTGGTGAACATCTCAGGAAGTATGATCAGGTCGGTGGGCTCATTGATCTGCCAGATCTTTTCTTCAAACATTGCGAGGTTAGCCTCAGCATTCTGCCAATGCAATTCGGATTGGATAAGTGTGACCTTTAGATCTTGCATAATATCTCAGCAGCTTTTTCTATGGTCTTCTCGTCTTTGGCGAAGCAAAAACGTAATATTTGATCATCCTGCTTATTGCCATAGAAAGCAGAAATAGGAATAGAAGCAATCCCATGTTCCTGTGTGAGCATAGCAGCCATTTCCATATCGCTTTTGTCAGAAATATTTTTGTAAGACAATAGCTGAAAATAAGTGCCATGACAAGGAACAGGCTCAAAACGTGAGCCTTTTAACTTGCCTATGAACAAATCCCGCTTCCTCTGAAAGAAATCAGGCAGGTATAAATAATTTTTTTCATCTTTCAGATAATCCGCCAAAGCGCATTGCACGGGAGTGTTGACACTGAAAGTCACAAATTGATGTACCTTTCTAATCTCAGTTGTGATATTGTCTGACGCCACGATATATCCAACTTTCCACCCCGTGGCGTGAAAAGTTTTACCGAAAGAGAACACTGCAATACACCTGTCATACAGTTCCGGGTAACGAAGAACACTCAAATGCTGAAACCCATCGAAAATAATATGTTCATAAACCTCATCACTCAATACAAGTAGTTTTGGGTGCTCCACGGCTATTTTTTCTAACTGCTGCATGTCCATATCTGTGAGCACCGCCCCGCTAGGGTTGTGCGGAGTGTTGATGATGATCATCCTGGTCTTGTCATTGATATTTTCTTTCACTTCCTGCCAGTCGATAGAAAAATCGGGTTGCCTCAAAGTGAGATGCACCGGCCTTCCTCCGCTCAACCTTATAGCAGGGTCATAGCTATCATATGCCGGGTCAAAAATAATGACTTCGTCACCAGGATGCACCAAGGCAGTAATGGTGTTATAAAGTGCTTCTGTGGCCCCTGAGGTAATAGTTATTTCTGTTTCGGGGTCAGCATTATATCCATATCTACCTTTCACCATATTCGCTATCTGCTCACGTAATGCGGGCAGCCCAGGCATAGGGGCATACTGGTTCATCCCCTTCTTCATATATTCATTGATCAGGCTGATCAGCTCCGGGGAAACCTGAAAATCCGGGAAGCCCTGTGAAAGGTTAATGGCTGCATGCTCATGCGCCATCTTTGACATCACTGCAAAAATGGTAGTGCCAACATCGGGAAGTTTGGATTGTAGCTCAGTCATATTAGCGCTTTACAGGTATCACAACCCGGTAATCAACCTTCATTTTTCCCTTTGTGATATTCTGAAGCTTCCCTTTCAACATTCGCTTCTTCAAGGGCGACAGATGATCTGTAAAAAGAACCCCTTCAATGTGATCGTATTCATGTTGAATTATCCTGGCCTTCATGCCATTATATTCGTCTTCATGTTCTACCCAATTTTCATCGAAGTATCTGATCCTGAGTTTTTCGTTACGGAATACCTCTTCTCTGATATTGGGGATACTCAGGCAGCCCTCTTCAAAAGCCCATTCTTCACCGGTTTCCTCTAGTATTTGGGGATTTATAAACACTTTCCTGAAGTCTTCCATCCCTTCTTCTTCCAGCGGACGGCCATCTACCACAAACATTCTAATACTTTTCCCGATCTGCGGAGCCGCCAGGCCTATACCACTGGCCGCCTCCATTGTGGCAAACATATCTTCACTTAGCACTTTTACATCTATTTCCCCTTTTTCGATATCACTGGCTTTCTTCTTTAGCACAGGATCTCCATAAACAACTATCGGATAAATCATTTCTTACTATTGCAATTTAAACTTCAACTCAAAAATAACGATAAAATTAAAACAACTGGTTCCCATCAAGGTACGATTGTAGTATTACTGTGGCGCTTATTTTGTCGATATTGGCTTTGTCTCTCCTGTCTTTCTTTTTCATTCCGCCTGCTATCATAGCATCTAAAGCTATTTTACTTGTAAATCGCTCGTCTACCTCAGTTACACCTATTCCCGGAAATTGTTTTTGAAGATTGGCAATAAATTTTCTAACCGATGAAGTGGCATGTGTATCCTGATTTTGCAGGTTTTTTGGCATCCCTACAACAAATCCCTCTACTGATTCCTTTCCACAATAATCTTTCAGAAACGGAAAAATGTCTTTTGTAGCTACGGTAGTTAGAGGAGAAGCAATGATTTTCATCGGATCGGTAACAGCGATGCCTGTACGCTTAAGGCCAAAGTCAATTCCAACGATCCGCCCCACTAGTTGAGCCTGATCTTTTCCTGAAAACGTGCCTTCACTTCCTTCTCAAGCATCAGGGCTTTAGGAAACAATATTTCATTTTCTACTTTGGCGTGTGTGATCAGGTTTTTCTCCAGCGCCTGAAGTTCAGCATATATAACCCTCACATGCAAAGGTGTTTCCGCATCGGACTGATATCCGTTGGTAATCCTGCGTATACCTCTCATTTCATCATCATGTTCGCTATGCTCCACCGCATAACGCTGCAGAGAATGCCTTTCCAGCATGAAATAAAGCTGTGAAATATTGCCTTTATTGGAAACATACCGGTGTAGTGCGATGATATAGGAAAACAGTGTATCTTCTTCCTGGTAAATATGATGGATGAAATCTTCGACAAACAAAGGAAAGACAAACTTCAAATCCCTTTCAATAACAGCATATTCGGGATGGCCAGCCTCAAAGCTTTCGATCAGCCTGGCAATATATGGCAGCTTTTGTTTGATGAAAATATAGTGTGTATGCTTCAGGTATTCTACGATCAGATCAATGGGGTACTCCCTCAGTGAAAGGTTTTCCTCCTTACAATTTGAAACCGATTCCAGCTTTTTGATAACGGAATTTACATTCAATCCCTTCTCCTGACATACTTGTTCCAGCGTTTTTTGCGAATAGTCATAAAACTCAATACCCAGATAGAACAGTACAGAGGCATGCACATAGTTGGCATCTACGATATCGGTAATTTTCCTGTTATTCAAAACTAAAAATCGCGGTGTGTGGTTTTCCTAATGTAAATATACAAAACCGGTCAGAAATTTATGCAAAGTATGGTCAATTAATAAGTGGTCAACAAATCTGGCTGAAGTCTCGTTAATATTTTATATTGTTGGAAATTTATTTTCTTTGTTATTAGCCAAAGATTAACTCAAAATACTTTAGTTCGTGAGTCAATACAAAAACACCAAATATCAAATCAGGCTGCCCATTATTTTGTTTATTGGCATAGCCGCGGGAATTCTCATAGGAGCAACATTTACAGATTCTTCTCCTGTTCAAAATGATGTAAATTCCAGTTTGCAAAAATTCAAAGAGATACTAACGCTCATAGATCGTAACTATGTGGATGAGGTGAATACGGATAAGCTGGTTGAAGATGCTATAAGCCACATGCTCACCAAACTTGACCCACACAGCGCCTATATCTCAGCAGAAGAAAGAGTGCGTGCCAATGAAGAACTTCAGGGTAATTTTGAGGGAATAGGAGTAGAGTTCAACATTTTCAAGGACACAATAGTGGTAGTATCTCCTCTTAGCGGGGGACCAAGTGAAGCTGTTGGCGTGATGTCAGGCGACAAGATCATCAAGATCGATGATAAAGATGTAGCAGGCGTTGGCTTTACTAACAGAGATGTTCAGACCCACCTAAAGGGCCCGAAAGGCACATCTGTAGAGATTACTGTACTCAGAAAAGGAAAAAAGGAACCCATCAAATTTAATATAATCAGGGATAAAATACCGCAGTACTCAGTAGATGCCAGCTATATGATAGATGATGAAATCGGCTATATAAAAGTCAGCCGTTTTTCAGCCACTACATATGAAGAATTCCTGTCCGCCCTGAGAGAGTTAAAAAAGAGCGGCATGACAAAACTGGTGCTCGATCTTCAGGGTAATCCTGGCGGATATATGAATCATGCCATTAACATGGCTGATGAATTTTTGGATGACAAAAGGCGGATCGTCTATACCAAAGGAAAACAATCGCGCTTTAACAGCGAGGCCAATGCACAACGGACGGGCGAGTTTGAAAAAGGTGAACTCATTGTTTTGGTCAATGAAGGCAGTGCTTCGGCCTCGGAGATCGTAAGCGGAGCCCTGCAAGACAATGACCGCGCACTGATAGTTGGAAGAAGGACCTTTGGCAAAGGGCTGGTACAAGCGCCAATGGACCTGAGTGATGGCTCGGAGTTGAGACTTACTATTTCAAGGTACTACACTCCAAGCGGCCGCTCTATTCAAAAACCGTATGTAGATAAGGAGGAATATGCACAGGATATTATGGAACGCTATAACCATGGCGAATTCTTCAGTGCCGACAGTATTCATTTCAACGACTCACTAAAATATCAAACTGCTCATGGACGAACGGTCTATGGTGGCGGAGGTATTATGCCGGATTATTTTGTTCCACTGGATACCACTCTTACGTCAACATATCTTAACCAGCTCTTCACCAGCAATTCGATGCAGGAGTATACCTTTAACTATGTGGCTCGCAACAAAACGAAACTGAATCAAATGGACTATATGGATTTCTTTCAAAATTTCACTATAACCAATGATATGCTTGCCGAACTGGTGGAAGCGGGAAAAGGCAATGGTGTAAAACCAAATAATACAGAGCTAAAAAAGTCAAAGGACCTTTTCAAGTTGCACATGAAAGCTCAGATTGCGCGACAGGTTTGGAACAACAAAGGATTTTATCCCATCTATAACCAGACCAATGAGATTCTTCAACAGGCAGTGAAATTATTCGATAAGGCTGAAGAACTTGAAAGAGCAAAATTTTGATTTCTTGATCTGATATTTGAGTCTGCCTCAAAGGTTTTACATTTTCGGGGCAGCAACTTTTTTTTTCGATAATAGAAGAGGCCCAAAATAGTTTCTTCACCCAACGTAAAGCCGTGCCCTGTTTAATTTTTCATTTATTTGGCCCATCTTTGACCCTGTATGGAAATCATCTGGCTTGTTAGTGGAATTATTATTGGGGGCTTGGCCGCCTGGTTTATTGCAAAGTTTAAATATGCCAGCGAATCGCAGCACTCGGGTGCGGCATTGGAGGTAGAAAAAGAAAGAGTAGCCACCCTGCAACGTGATGCCGAGGCATTGAAAAAGGAACTTTCCAGCGAACGAGAAAAAGTTATTTCTCTCAACAACAGCCTGTCTTCAACAGAAGCTGACTATCGGAATTTGCAAGAAAAGCTGCGAGACCAAAAGCTGGAGCTCGAGAAACTGCAGGAAAAATTTTCCATCGAATTTAAGAATCTCGCTAACGATATCTTCGAAGAGAAAAGCAAAAAATTTACCGATCAAAATAAGGTCAACCTGGGTGAGCTACTGAACCCCTTAAAGGAAAGAATACTTGAGTTTGAGAAAAAAGTAGAGCTGAATAGTAAGGAGAGCCTTGAGCAAAGTACTGCCCTTCGAGAACAATTGAAAGGACTGAGAGAGTTGAATCAGCAAATGACCAGGGAGGCTGAGAACTTAACAAAGGCCCTAAAAGGTGACACAAAAACCCAGGGAAGCTGGGGTGAATTCATCCTGGAAAGCATCCTGGAAAAATCAGGATTAGAAAAGGGAAGAGAGTATTTTGTACAGGAATCCTTTACTAATGAAGAGGGCAGAAGGTTGCAACCGGATGTCATCGTCAGCTTGCCCGAAAATAAAAATATCGTTATCGACTCAAAAGTAACATTGGTGGCCTATGAGCGATATGCTAATGCTCAGCATGACGAAAAAACGGTAAACCTAAAAGCACATATTATGGCTATGCGTAGCCACATCAAGGGGCTGAGCGAAAAAAACTATCACAGCATACATGGGGTTGAAGGACTTGACTTTGTGCTTATGTTCATTCCCATAGAGCCAGCCTTCAGCCTGGCTGTTCAGGCCGATGTGGACCTTTTCAATGATGCCTATGAAAGAAACATCGTTATTGTCAGCCCATCTACACTTATTGCTACTTTAAGAACCATATCAAACATCTGGAAAAATGAATACCAGAGTCGCAATGCCCTGGAAATTGCCCGGCAAGGTGGTGATCTTTACGACAAATTTGTAGCTTTCACAGAAGACCTCGTTAAAGTTGGTAACAGCCTGGATTCAACACAGCGGGTATACAAAGAGGCCATGAAAAAGCTGTATGACGGTAGAGGCAACCTGATCAACAGAGCCAAAAAGATCAAGGAGCTGGGAGCGAAGGCGAGTAAGTCATTGGATCAAAAGCTCATAGATCGTGCGTCTGATGAAGATTAAATCGGATAAACTCCATATAGTTTTTTAACATATATTTATTTTTGCCGCAAAATAAATTGAGGTAATGAAGGCAGATTCAAAAAAATACCTGCACGGCTATACAGAAACCGAGCAAAACCGACTGTATAAGCAAGCGCGGTTTATTGAAAATAAAATATATTCAACGGTAGACTTCTCTGGTAATAAACACGTGCTGGAAGTAGGAAGTGGTGTGGGAGCACAGACTGAAATACTACTCAGAAGATTCCCGGAACTACACCTCACCTGCCTTGAATATGAAAAAGAACAGATCAAAAGGGCAAAAAACTTTTTAAGTGTGCTTCCCTACACATCAGGCAGGTACAACATCTTGCAAGGCAATGCCATGGATATGGACTTCGACTCCAATTCAAATTTTGATGGCGCCTTTATCTGTTGGGTATTGGAGCATATTCCTGAGCCTGCCAGAGTGCTGTCAGAAATTCGGAGAGTGCTTACGCCGGGTAGCCCGGTGGTCATCACGGAGGTGCTGAACTCAACATTTTTCGTTGAGCCTTATTCTCCTAATGTATTGAATTATTGGTTGAAGTTCAATGATCTGCAATACGATATGGGTGGTGACCCTTTTGTAGGCGCCAAGTTAGGCAACATGCTACAATCCCAGGGCTACAGAAGCATAGAAACGGAGACGAAGACTTTTCACCTCGACAATAGAAATCCAGCCAAGCGGGCCGACATGATCCGCTTCTGGACGGAGTTGCTGTTGAGCGCCCTCCCTCAACTGATAGAAGCTAAATATGTAGATGAGGACTTGGGTGAAAAGGTAAAGCAAGAAATGCATTTGGTAAGTAAGGATCCTAATGCGGTATTTTTCTATTCCTTCATACAGGCCAAGGCCATTACCTAAACAAGAAGCTCATGCAACAGTTAACATCGAATAACAAGTGGAAGAAGCTCATTGTGGTGGGCGATCGCGTGTTGATAAAACCTAAAAAACAATCTGAGAAAACGAATAGTGGCCTTTTTCTACCTCCGGGAGTACAGGAGAAAGAGAAGATCCAAAGTGGCTACATCATCAAGGCCGGCCCCGGCTACCCTATCCCTCTCCCATCGGACGAAGACGATTTGTGGAAAGGGAAAGACAGCCAGGTAAAATACGTACCGTTGCAGGCGCAGGAGGGTGATCTGGCTATATTTCTGCAAAAGGGTGCGGTGGAAGTGATGTATGAAAACGAAAAGTACTTCATTGTGCCGCAGTCATCCATATTGATGCTCGAAAGAGAGGAAAACCTATAGAAATAAAAACCGTCAGATCAAACAAGATACTAACCAAAGGTGTTGGTAATATCCAACAGTAAAATAAACGTCTATGCAAGGATTGTCGATCAATGCCATGCGAGTAGGGCTTCAATATCGCCTCGTTAATTTTGACGAGGTATATGAATTTGAAACGTTAAAAAAACTGCAAGAAGATAACTTCTTGCTTAAAGATCTACATACGCTGGAAAAGTACGAGCTCCATGACCTGGTGAAATATGGCCGAGGGAAAGATTTTGAGATCAGGGAATTAAATCCTAACGTGTAGCCTCCGCAAAATCTCTCGCAAAATAGGTGAGAATAATATCTGCTCCAGCTCTTTTAATACTCAACAACATCTCTTTCATGATCGCTGTTTTGTCCAGCCATCCTTTTTCTGCCGCGGCCGCCACCATAGCATATTCACCGCTTACATTGTAAGCCGCAATAGGTAGATCATAATTGTCTTTAAGTAACTTAATCACGTCCAGGTAAGCCAGTGCGGGTTTTACCATCAGAAAATCCGCTCCTTCACTCACATCCAAATCCGCTTCGATAAGGGCCTCCCTCTGATTGGCAGGGTTCATCTGATAGGTCTTTTTGTCTCCGCTTTTAGGAGCTGAGTCCAGCGCATCGCGGAATGGGCCGTAGTAAGCGCTGGCGTATTTGGCCGTATACGACATGATAGAGACCTCTGTAAATCCATTTTCATCCAGCACATCTCTAATATATCCGACACGACCGTCCATCATATCAGACGGGCCAATGATATCAATACCGGCTTCCGCCTGAGTCAGGGCCATTTTGCCCAACACTTCCAGCGTTTCATCATTCAGTATCTTACCGTTTTCATCTACCATACCATCATGGCCATCTGTGCTATAAGGATCCATAGCCACATCAGTCATAATGCATGCTTCAGGAAACCTCTTCTTGACCTCTTTTAAAGCCTTGATATAGAAGAAATTTGAATCATGGCTCTTCGTAGCCATCTTATCTTTGTGTCTTTCATCCACAACAGGAAAAATGTCAAAGCCACGGATGCCCAGGTTCAGGCATTTCTCTACCTCGGTAAGCATGTGATCAAGGCCTAATCTGTAAATTCCCGGCATGGAATTCACCTCCACTTTTCCCTTAGGGTCTTCCAATAAAAACAAGGGGAAGATCAGATCATCAGTGGTCACTTTAGTTTCCTCAACAAGCGCTCTGATAGCAGCAGATTTTCTATTTCTTCGTGGTCTTATCATTGCCAATATATTCTAGAATTAACGGAGCAAAGATACACGTTAGAAACTACTTGACCTAAGACCAAATTTACGTTGCAGAACCTGTTACCTGCGACAAGTTACAAGATACCAGCCATTGCTATATCTGACTGGGTAAAAGCTGTAATGGTATATTCTCAGGCCTATACCCTTTTGGGAAATTGGCAATGCAAAAATTGAGGCCGCAAACAGCAACAAATAAGGATAGTAAAGCAGGTACAGCAAGTAAATATTGGTTAATGTTCAGGTATAGATATGACAAGGTGAAGCCCCCCAGAATGGCTATGATCGCCACTACCCTCAATGCATATTGCAATGGCTGAACACCGAACTTATATTGGGCTCTGCCTTGCTTTTGCAAGTGATGGTGAAGCACTCTGACAAAAGAATTGTAATGATTGGATTGCTCTACAAGGTCTCCCGCTTCATCATAGTTTTTGCTTGAGATAAAAACAGGCTTTTTATCATTAATATTCAGCGTACAGGAGTATGCACGTGGCGTACATATGCCTCCGGGCCTTTGAAGCCAGACACCATTAATATCGCAATAAGGAATTACGTATTTTGCACCATCTACATATAAATCCAACCCCGTCTGATTTAAAAAAACTTTTTTAACCTTTTCATTAGGCGAATTTCTGAATGAGTACTCCATAGACCTTAGTCAATTACAAAATGATGTAAGAAATGCCGCGCAATATACAACAAATTTAATATACGGGTCAAATAAAAATGACGATGTTAGGTATTATGGACAAAATATGCATACAATCGGGCAATAAAAAGGAGTGATTTAAAAATCACTCCTTGTAAGATTTATTAGTCGTACGATGATAGCAGCTATTTCTTAAACTCGCTGATCGTCTTTTCAATAATATCGCAACATTCGTGTAACTGCTCCTCTGTCATTACCAGCGGTGGAGCAAATCTGATAATATTCCCATGAGTAGGCTTGGCTAACAGGCCATTTTCTTTCAGTGCAACGCAAAGGTCCCAGGCTGTAGAGCTTTCGGGAGAATCATTTACCACAATCGCGTTCAGCAATCCTTTGCCACGAACCAGCTTCACGAGCGATGACCCCTGAATAAAAGTATTCATACGTTCTCGGAATATCTTCCCCAGACGCTCAGCATTCTCAGCCAGCTTCTCTTCTTTTACTACATCCAAAGCGGCAATGGCAACCTTGCATCCGAGCGGATTGCCACCGAAAGTGCTTCCATGCTGCCCTGGCTTAATGACATCCATGATCTCATTGTCTGCAAGTACGGCTGAAACCGGATATACACCACCGGAAATAGCCTTACCTAATATCAGCATATCCGGCCTGATGTTTTCATGATCGCAAGCCAACAGTTTTCCTGTTCTGGCTATCCCTGTCTGGATCTCGTCAGCAATAAACATTGCCTCGTACTGCCGGCAAAGCGCAGCGGCTTTGGACAGGTAGCCTTCATCCGGCACATAAACACCTGCCTCTCCCTGGATAGGTTCTACCAAAAAACCTGCTATGTTTTCCTGTTGCAAAGCATTTTCCAGAGCATTAAGATCGTTATAAGGGATCTTAATGAAGCCTGGCGTGTAAGGGCCAAAGTTCTTTCTCGCATTTTCATCATTAGAAAAAGAAATGATCGTGGTTGTCCTGCCATGAAAATTATTTTCACAGACGATGATCCTGGCTTCATCTTCAGGAATGCCCTTCTTTTCATAGGCATATTTCCTGCATATTTTAATAGCTGTTTCCACCCCCTCAGCTCCTGTATTCATTGGCAGTACCTTGTCGAAACCGAAATATTCAGTAATATATTTCTCATAGGTGCCCAGTACATCATTATAAAATGCCCTGGAAGTAAGTGTTAGCGTTTCAGCCTGCTCTTTTAGCGTGTTGATGATCTTAGGGTGGCAATGCCCCTGATTTACAGCGCTGTAAGCGGAAAGGAAATCATAGTACTTTTTTCCCTCCACATCCCATACAAATACACCTTCTCCTTTGGCTAAAACTACCGGCAACGGATGATAATTGTGTGCTCCATGTTTGTCTTCAAGCTGAATAGTTTCCTGAGAAGTCAATTTTGTGTTCGTGAGTGTTACCATAACAGTAGGAATTTAATGATTAAAAATGCACTACTCATCACGGAGAGTAGTCATCCTTTCCTCATTTATGGAGAGAAATCATCCTGAAATTACAAAAGTAGTAAAATGTGCTTATATTTGGGAGCTTTTTAGCCTGTTGAACAGGTTTTATTCTCTCGATTGCTCTTTCTTCGGAAAATATTCAATAGCGTTTTGAATATTAACAATCTTTTTCCGATATTTGCAGACCCAATTTAAAAAGGTACAAATTTTAATTTTCTATAAAAGATGTCAAGAGTTTGCCAGATCACCGGAAAGAGGCCTCAGGTAGGTAATAATGTTTCGCATGCAAACAACAAAACGAAGAGAAGGTTCAATCCTAATCTTCAGAAGAAGAGATTCTATATCCCTGAGGAGGATAAGTGGATAACTTTGAAAGTATCTACTTCTGCTTTAAGAACCATTAACAAAAATGGTATCACTGCCGTTTTGAAAAAAGCCAGGGCAAACGGTAACACTTTAGTTTAAGCATTAAGGGCATTTAATAATATTTATCATGGCTAAGAAAGGTAATAGAGTACAGGTAATCATGGAGTGCACGGAGCATAAGAATAGCGGCCAGCCTGGCACTTCAAGATACATCACTACAAAGAATAGGAAAAACACTACCGAGAGATTGGAGTTGAAGAAGTACAATCCTATTCTGAAGAAATATACTGTTCACAAAGAAATTAAATAATTATGGCTAAGAAGGTAGTTGCAACCCTCCAGAAAAAAGAAGGTAAAAACTTCGCAAAAGTGATCAGAGCCGTAAAGTCAGAAAAGACTGGCGCATACACTTTCAAAGAAGAAATGGTTCCTGTTGATCAGGTAAAGGATGTATTGGCTAAGAAGAGCTAATAATTCTTACATAAATATTTTCGCACAATTCATGTAAAAGTCCTTCCTGATAACAATCAGGAAGGACTTTTTTGTTATCTTCAAATGGAGACCGCAATGGTCTCCATTTAATAAAACAACTTAATACCTATGGCAATTTTTGGTGGTTTATTTTCAAAGGAAAAGAAAAAATCTCTTGATGAGGGACTGGAAAAAACTAAAGAAAGCTTTTTTACCAAACTTGGAAAGGCTGTTGCCGGGAAATCAAAAGTTGACGAAGAAGTACTGGATGAGTTGGAAGAGGTGCTCATTACTTCGGATGTAGGAGTAAACACCACCATCAAAATTATTGAGCGGATAGAGGAGCGTGTGGCTCGCGATAAATACCTTGGTGTAGAAGAGCTGGACAGGATATTAAGAGAAGAGATAGCAGGACTACTTGCAGAAAATAATACGACTGACCTCAGCGATTTTTCCATACCCCAAAACATCAAGCCCTACGTGATCATGGTAGTAGGTGTAAATGGTGTAGGCAAAACTACCACCATTGGTAAACTGGCTGCCCAATACAAAAAGAAAGGTCTGAATGTACTATTGGGAGCAGCCGACACTTTCAGAGCGGCAGCCGTAGACCAGATAAAACTATGGGGTGAACGTGTAGGCGTGCCGGTAATTGCCAAAGGTATGAATACAGACCCTTCCGCTGTAGCATTTGATGCCGTTAAGCAGGGTGTTGACGAAGGCGCAGATGTAGTAATCATCGATACGGCAGGAAGGCTTCACACCAAAGTAAACCTGATGAATGAGCTGAGCAAGATCAAAAGAGTAATGCAAAAGTTCATTCCAGAGGCTCCGCATGAAGTACTGCTGGTACTGGATGGCAGCACCGGGCAAAATGCAGCTATACAGGCGCGCGAATTTACAAAAGCAACTGATGTATCTGCCCTGGCTATCACAAAACTCGATGGCACTGCCAAGGGTGGCGTGGTAATAGGAATATCCGATGAATTTAAGATCCCTGTGAAATATATCGGTGTGGGTGAAAAAGTAGATGACTTGCAGGTATTTAATAAGATGGAATTTGTAGACTCTCTATTCAAGAAGTCACTGTAATGGATTTTTGAGCAGTTCTTGCTTGAAACAAAATATTAATATATCACTCGCATGATCGCTATAGCACTATGATCCTGCGCTCGCTTCCGGATCCTGAAAAAACAAAGCCGAGAAATGGTGTTCCCACCTATTCTGACCACCATCTTTTTGTTGAAAATATCAAGGACTCATTCACGTACCCCGAACATTTCACAGGCTTAGGCATTGTTACAATGCTTAGCGGGACAGCGGGAATAAGCATCAATGGAAGTCTGGTGGAGCTCAATCCCGACTCGTTTTTAATCATAAACAGGGGTAGCCGTCTGGCTATAAAAGACGGCAAAAAAGGGAGTACTCTGGCATTAATCTATTTTAATACCATTTTATCCGAATTGGTATCTGGTAATATCTTCAAACTGGAAAAAGAGAAAATTGCCTTTGATAACCTTCATGATTTTTCACTCATCGAACACGTTCATTACAAAAATGCAACGCTAAGAGATTACCTGCCGCTACTCATTAATTTGGGAAGTAGTTGTGCTTCATTTTATGCATTGAAAGCCGACATGCTACTTCGAACAATATTAGACCATGTTGTCGCTGAAAACTATTCAGCTTTTCGATGTGCTTCTAATTTATCGGTAGCCAAGTCTTCAACCAGGATAACGCTTTATCAGCGACTGTCAATTGTAAAGGAGTGGTTGAAAGTAAATTTTTACGAGCCTGTAACGGCCGATCAGATGGCTGATGTAGCCATGCTGAACCGATATCATTTCCTACGATCTTTTAAGAAAGCCTTTGGCATTACTCCCCACCAACACCTGACAGATATTCGGATAGCTGAAGCCAGGGAACTCTTACGAAAAAACGTGCTTTCAATATCGGAAATATGTTATCAGGTCGGTTTCAGCAGCCTCTCCTCTTTTAGTTTACTTTTTAAAGAACGGTGTGGTGTTTCTCCTTCCGCATTTCGCCAGTTGCATAAAAATGTCAATTTTCAATAAAAGCCTATTTTAGCTTTCATCTAGCTTTGAATAGCAACAAAATTAAAATTACTATGGAAGAAAACGAATGGAGTAAATTTCGCCTGCGAGTGAACATTAATGCAGACATTACAGCAGCATACGAGGCCTGGAGTTCGCCACAAGCATTGGAATCATGGTTTCTGAGAAAGGCTATTTTTAAAGACGCTCAGGGAAACATCAAAGACAGCCAGGCTGCCATCGAAGAAGGAGACACTTATGAATGGTACTGGCACGGATACCCGGATAGCATAGTGGAAAAGGGCACCATTCTAAAAGCAAATGGCAAGGATGTTTTCAGCTTTACATTTTCTCTGAAATGCCCCGTGACAATTTCTATATACCCCGAGGCAGGTGAAACTATTGTAGAGCTGATTGAAAGCAATTTGCCTACAGACCGTGAAAATGGACTAAAGTACTTTGTAGGCGATTCCAGAGGCTGGATATTTTATATGGCCAATCTGAAATCCATACTTGAGGGTGGACTTGATCTGCGCAATAAGAAACCGGACCTGACTGATGTGATTACCTCATAGCAGTAGCAAAGGTATGAACGTGGGGGCTGAAAAAGTTAGTTAGTTTTCGCTGGCAGTACGATCGACCTGGGCTCCTTTCGCACTGGGATCCTGATGATCAGGTAGTAATTTAGCCCCCACACTACAGTTTCATCGGCACGTCCAAAGCCAGGAATGATGTTAGGTATCAATTCATTATTTTCAAAGGTATCCACGCCAAACTTAAACCTGGCTGTATAACCCAGCCAAACCATCCTCCACATTTTTACCTTCATTCCGGCTACCATCTCAAACCATTTGGCGTTTATGTCATTATTGGCAACCTGTCCTGTGCCATCGCCAAAAGCCTTATCCCGGTATGAATAGTTTAATTTGTCGCTAAAAGTTGCCATCCCATATCTCAGCCCAAAAAATAGTGCACTCATGTCAGGATCACGATGCAGGAAATTGATATCCGGTCCTATTCTCAAATAGCTACCTTCTACATTATACAAGCCATTTTCACTTGTGAAGGTCCTTTCAAGGATACCGTATTCCACATTAAAAAAATAGCGATAAAAATCTATGTCGGCCTGAAACTGATATTCCTTGTAATCCTCTCCGATGAAAGATCTGGTAATATTCACCGCCTCAGCGCCAATTCTGATGCCCGTGGGCACAAATTTACCTTTCAACGAATCTATGGGTATTTTGAGCTCTCCTGCTTCCTGGCAGAAACCGGAGGTAGCTACAAAAAGCAGCAATATATTAGCTAGTGTTTGTAAGAAAATTCTATGTGGCTTTAAGAAAACATTCCCGCCAAAGGGCGGGTCGAAGTCCCGAAAAGCGGGAGTCCCGTACAACTGTCGGGAGGAGCATTTTTGGGACAAGCGTAACGCAGACATTGGCGTTTTCTTAAAGCCACTAGTTATATATTTTAACATCTTCGGTAATATCCTCGATCAAAGTTTGGTTCACCACTTTTATGGAGTCAAAATCGTTGCGGCTATACCCCAAATCAGAAAAGATGACTTCAACGCCACAATTTTCTGATATCAGCCTGGCCTTTTTTCTATAAGTCAATATCAGTGTATCCCGGCCAAAATTACTATCAAACGCAAAGACTGTGGCTGTAGTATCTGGCCGTAAAGGAAGCCTTACGGAGCTGACTTCTAAATTTTCCACAAAAACCGTATCATCTGCGGCTATGGCCGTTATGGATAAGATGGTCAACGTATCAAGCTCATTATTCTCAATTTTGTAAAACTTTACATTTACAAAATTGGTTGTCTTACTTTGACAATCCGGCTCATTACATGCTGACATCAGCATAACAGCCATGATGAATAATATAGCAATTATAATTCTCATTTAACGGGCACAAATATAAGTATTGCTGTATGAAAGTAGAGGTTAAACGATCAGTGATTTTGCTGTATTGCATAATTACTTCGCATTGACATTACCTTTTGCTAATTTTGCGGCTACTTTTAACTAATAATAATTTGAAAACGAAGGGAAGAAAGAAGGACAAGGTAAATATTGTAACACTGGGGTGCTCCAAAAACCTGGTTGACTCAGAAGTAATGCTTACCCAGCTCCGTGGCAATAAGATCAATGCCACTCATGAAGCTAATGATGACAATGCGAATATCATTATTGTAAACACCTGTGGCTTTATTGACAATGCCAAACAAGAGTCCATAGATACTATTCTGCGCTATGCTGACGCCAAAGATGAGGGTCTGATAGACAAACTGTATGTCACAGGATGCCTCTCTCAACGTTACAGAGACGATCTGGAGGTAGAAATACCTCAGGTGGATGCCTTCTTCGGCACTATGGAGCTTCCCTTGCTTTTGAAAAAATTCAAGGCTGATTATAAGCACGAGTTGGTAGGTGAAAGGATACTCACTACGAGTAACCACTATGCTTATATGAAAATAGCTGAGGGTTGCGACAGGCCCTGTTCATTTTGTGCCATTCCATTAATGAGAGGTAAGCATATCTCCAAATCCATTGAAGAGCTGGTGACTGAGGCCAAAAACCTGGCGAAGAACGGAACGAAGGAATTGCTGTTGATCGCTCAGGATTCTACTTACTATGGATTAGATATTTATGGAAAAAGGAACCTGGCAGAGCTGTTGAAAAATCTTTCTGATGTAGAGGGCATTGAATGGATCAGGCTGCACTACGCGTTCCCTACGGGCTTCCCCCTGGATGTGCTGGATGTAATGGCAGAGCGTGATAATATATGTAACTACCTGGATATGCCCTTACAGCATGGCTCAACCCGTATATTGAAGCATATGCGCAGAGGCACCTCCCGTGAAAAACAGGAAGAACTGATACAGATCATCCGTGACAAAGTACCGGGTATTGCTTTAAGAACAACACTAATTGCCGGCTACCCGGGCGAAACGCAGGAGGATTTTGACGAGATGCTCGGTTTTGTAGAGCGTTCACGCTTCGACCGTCTCGGGATTTTTAGCTATTCACATGAAGAAAACACCCACGCACATAATTTTCCTGATGATGTACCCCAGGAAGTGAAACAAGAAAGGGCCAATACCGTAATGGAAGTACAGGAGCAAATTTCCCATGAACTGAACCAGGAGAAAGTAGGTAAAACTTTTAAAGTTCTGATAGATAGAAAAGAAGGGGGACAGTACATTGGAAGAACAGAATATGATTCACCGGAAGTAGACAATGAGGTAATTATTGAAGAAAAGTCAAAGCACCTGAGGCTGGGCGATTTTGTAAATGTAAAGATCAATGATGCGACCGAATTTGATTTGTACGGTGAAGTTATCTAAAGGCTGCTGTAAAAACACGACCTTAATTTACTGATATGGATCTGACCAAAGTTGCCTACCGGGATACCCACCAATTTTCGCCATTGTTTCTCGATTATATCAATGATAAAAGTCAACTGAGGGAATTTTACGGGGAACGGCCTGAGGTTAATGCTTTTCGTGCACTTATACACAAGCGAAATTTCCCTCCCGAGAGCAGGAAGATATTGTGTCAGGCATTAAACCGGCAGTACCGGCAACTGATCCCTACAGATCATGTCAGAAAAAATCTAAGCCTTCTGGAAAGCAGTGACACTTTTACCATCACCACCGGGCATCAGCTTAACATTTTCACCGGCCCACTATACTTTATCTACAAAATAATTTCTGTCATCAATAGCTGTAAGCGGCTAAAGGAGACTTACCCTGACAAAAATTTTGTGCCGGTATACTGGATGGCATCTGAAGATCACGACTTTGATGAAATCAGCTACTTCAGGCTTAATGGCAGAAAACATCAATGGCAGACTAATCAAAAGGGTGCTGTGGGAAATTTTAATCCTAAGGAGCTAAAAGAGCTTGTTTCTCAAATCCCAGGTATTCCTGATCTTTTTAAAGAAGCATATCTGAAGCATGACACCCTGGCCGATGCTGTCCGATACTATGTAAATGAGCTTTTTGGCGCGTACGGATTGGTGGTGGTTGACGCAGATTGCGTGGAATTGAAAAAACTCCTGATCCCGGTAATAAAGGATGATATTTTTGATCATACCCCCAATGACCTCGTTGAAAAGCAATCAATGAAGTTGGATCAAATGGGTTACAAAGCTCAAATATTCCCACGGAAGATCAACTTTTTCTACATGGCCGATAACCTGAGGAGCAGAATAGTAGAGGAGGATGGAAGGTATAGCATACTTGATTCGGAGCTATCTTTCACTGAGGATGAAATAAAGGCCGACATCGAAGCTCACCCGGAACACTACAGCCCCAACGTTGTGCTACGCCCGGTTTATCAGGAGATGGTGTTACCTAACCTGGCTTATGTTGGAGGGCCTGCAGAAGTGGCCTATTGGCTTCAGTTGAAGCCTGTGTTCGACCATTTTGGTATTTCTTTTCCTGCTCTCATACCCAGAAATTTTGCTATGATACTACCAAAACATATCCATGAGAAGTGGGCAAAAACAGGGTTAACGCTGACGGATCTGTTTCTTGATAAAGATGATCTCTTCAAAAAAGCTGTGAAAGCTGAGGCCGCACACGACATACACCTCAATGGCGAAATGCAAAATGTGATGTCGCTATTCGAAAAAATCAAGGCGCAGGCGGCTAAGATCGACCCTACCCTTGCACCTCATGTGGAAGCTCAACAGGCAAAGACCAAAAGCAGGCTTGAAATCATTGAAAAGAAATTCATACGGGCAGAAAAGAGGCACCAGTCCGACAAATTAAGACAAATTGAAAATGTACTAGGTGAATTATTCCCTAATGGTACACCTCAGGAACGCATCGACAATTTCCTTAATTTCTATTTGGGCAACTCCCAACTTATCGACCAGTTGGCTGGAAGTTTTGACCCTTTTGACTACCGTTATGTTGTACTGAAACAATAATGTGCCAACCCAAAAACAGCAGGTTTCATTCCTCATTTATTGATAGATCAGTATAATTGTAACTCATTTAAAAATCGCTGAAATATTTCACTCATTTTGGTAATCTAATCTATGGATAAAGGGACGCTCAGAAATACATACCTTGAAAAAAGGCTATCGCTCAGTACTGACGAATACCAGAAAAGAAACCAATTGCTGATCAACCGGCTCCTCAATTATCTTGATATCGGAAAAATACATTTTGTACACTCATTTTTAGCGATGACAGATAAAAAAGAGGTGGATACTTTTGCCATAATTGAAGAAATACGATCAGGCAATCCGGAGATCAGGATAGCCATATCAAAAACACTTCCGAAGGGGGAGCTTTCACATTTTTTACTAAACGATCAGACCAAAATCGAAAAGAATAACTGGGGAATACCTGAACCTGTAGAAGGAGAGGCAGCGGATATTGAAGAAATAGATATTGTGCTGGTTCCGCTGATCAGCTTTGATAAGGAAGGGCATAGGATCGGTTATGGAAAAGGTTATTATGATCGGTTTTTGAAAAAGGTTTCCCGGGCGAAGAAAATAGGACTTGCGCTTACTCCACCCCTGGATCACATTCCATACTCAGATAGGATGGATGTAAGACTGGATGCTTGTATCAGCCCATTTGATATCTATGAGTTTTCGCAGTAGCGACTCAATTTCAGGTATTTAGCTCATTACATTTCTTTTGTAGACTATAAAAGCCATAGCCAGGAGAGCAACAACTGCCAATAGGTACATCCAATAGCCTAAACCCTCACTTTCTATCTCTACAGGGCTGGTATCTCCGATCACAACAAAGCTGCCCCAGTAAAATGGTGCACTTTTGAACATCCCTGCCGTCTGTAGGTACTCCAACTTTGCCTGGCGGAGGGCTTCACTTTTGCCCATACCTTGTTTAAGGTATTTATAGAAATTATACATGATCTCAGGCGCCTCTTCATCAGCCACTTCCCAATGGGTTAACAGCAAGCTATTCACCCCGGCATACTGAAACGCCCTTCCCAGGCTCATCAACCCTTCTCCCTTCTCCAGTTTACCATATCCTGTATTACAGGCGCTCAAAACTGCCATCTGAGCATTAAAGCTCATGTTATAGATCTCATAGGTGTTAAGGTAACCATCATTTAGGGTATCCTTCACATTTCTGGAGAAATGCAGCTTTGAATAAAGAGGGTTTTTATTGTCTATCTCTCCGTGCAGAGCCAGGTGTAGAATAGAATACTTTTTGCTTTCCTCTTTAAAAACCGACTCTGAAGCCAGAGGGCCGAAATAATATTTTCCCGGAATCAGTTTCGAAATACTCCTGATCTCCTTCCTGGTTCCCGGTAAGTCATCTCCTAAATTTCGTAGAACTGAAAAGTCAATTGATGAATTTGTGCTGCTAGCATCATTGCTGTATGAAAAGGCGAGGCACTTGCCGGGGGCATCCTTTATACCGGATAGGTCATCATTGATAAAGAAATGATTAGCCGAGTTGGTATAGCTAATACTATAGTCTCTGATCAGGTAAGCCAGGTCTTGAAAAGGTTTCCCACTGACATGCTCCTGCAGCAGCAAATCAAAATTCAAGTACCACAAATTGCCATCGGGCACTATAATAATCTGATCATCTTTCTCAAGATATGATGCAACAGGCTCAAAAAGCAGTTTGTATAATTGGTGGGCTGTTTCCAGGTATGTCACATAATCCTTGCCAACAATTGATGCTCTAAATTTCTCTATCCAACTTTCCAATTCTTCCGGTCGATCCAGGGTCAATATGTCAGCATTCTGGTTGTTCACCAAAAATATGTAAATAGCCCCCTCAGCAAGTACATACTCCAGAAGTACATTATTTTGTAGTCTATGCTGTATTTCAGGTAATGTTAGAAAATGGCTAGCATGCTTTAGTTGGTAGTATTTGGGGTATTCAAATTCTAATTCACTCAGGTATGATTCATATTCTCTTTTGACATTAAATAAAAGATCTTTATAGTATCTTTTTTTACTTCCGCTCAAAGAGGACTTATTGATCTGTGAAAAGTAAAAATTTATTCTGGCTTTGAGTTCCTCTCCAAAATGCACCACTGAATCGGGAAGGGCGCCATATTGCATCGCGTTATGTTGTGAGATCGATTGATAGAGCAGATTTGATTTGGATTTTTCCGCAAAATTAAAAGCCAGGTTAAGGTAGTCACTGTTATTATATGTTTCATACAGTTGGTGAGCGACCCTAATACCCCCGTGGTAAGTTTTGGCACTACTGTTATTAAGTACAAGCTTGTCTTCATCACTTGTAAAGGAATTTCTATAATTATTGATGAGCGTATCACTGAGTAAATAGTTATTCATTGCTGCAAACAAATAACCAATATTTTCACTTTCTGATTTAAATAATTTTTCATAGGTTGCTGCCTTTTTTTGGCTTATGGTTAATCCATTAATATGCGTACTAATATCTTGAAAGTCTATTGGTTCAAGAGAAAATTGAAAGTTGAAAATTCCAAAGCGCGCGCTCAAGGCATGGTTATAAGCTTCCAGGGCCTTCAAATAGTCGCCTTCTCTGACATAGAGGTCTCCATTTAATATATTGGTCTCCGCCTTATTTCCAAAATTTAACCCCTTGGCAAATGCTAGATTTAGATACTTACGAGCCTCTGAAAACTTACCAACGCTAAGGTAAAATTTTGCAACATTACGGGCACTCATCCCTATAATAACATTTTTCTCAACTTGCGCCATCACCGCACAATCGTAAGCTTTTAAATAATAATATTCGGCTGAATCATATGTAGCTGTCTCCATATGTATCCCTGCAAGTACGACATATGCATTACCTAATTTTGGGTGTAAGTCACCATACACCTGTCTAAGGCTATAGCAGCTTCCTCTTGCATAATACAAAGCCGCCTCATAATCACCCATGCTACTATAGCATTTTGAAAGCCAGTTCTTAATCAAAGCGGTATTTGAGTGATTCTCACCATATAGTTTTATAGAAAGGTCCAGTGCCTTCCTACAATATTCCCTTGCTAAATCTGACGAACCATCATAATGCAACGCCTCTGAGATCGCTCGATAGCCTGTGCAAATAGCTGTTTCGTCCTCAACTTTAATAGCTACATCTAAACATTTTTGTGCATATGTCAAGTGAAGGTGAAATTGACCAACAGTCCTATATATTCTCCCCAAGTTAAGAAATAATGAGACATTTCTCTTATCAAGTTGATGGGCTTCATTAATTGCAGCGGTTCGTTCATAATAATAAATAGCTGAATCATACTGCTCAATATTTTTATAAACCAATCCCAGGTTATTATAAAGGCCAGAGTAAGTCAAAGGAGATTCTATTTTATTTTTTTTGCCATATTTCAACGCTTTATGAAAATATTCTTTAGCCTGATCTGCCTTCCACTCTTTATGAAATGCAATTAACCCTTGGTAATAATAGGCCCTGAGGATCCCCTGACCATCGTTAAGCTGATGTGCCAGAGTATCCATTTCAGCAAGTAATTCATACATTTTTTCATTCTCACTGTTGGCAAAGTACCGTTCAATCAACTGATCTAGAATTTCTAACCTCTCAACGCCACTAGATACAGCCAGCACTTTGTTCAGGCTGTCAATCTCAGTAATATATTTTTTCTGACTATGGCTAGTCGTGGTGAAAGTGAACAAAACTAAAAGGAGAAAAAAAACACACTTCATAACACATTTGTCAGCTTAGCTTGAAAACCTAACTCAGTCATAAATAGGCCTGTTTGCGTCTACAGCTAAACAGCTACTAAAAAATTGATGGTTTAGGGTAAGCACGATTTGAAACAATCTAATAATAAAAAAATGGCGCAACTAATGCTAATTGCGCCACCTTAAATTAGTTACTTCAATGGAATGATTACAAAAAAACTTTTATTATTTACAAAACTTCCTCAATCTCAAATTTTCTACCATTGAATTCTACCACTTCTTTTGGTTTTTTCTCCATCAACAAAGCTCCAAGCGGGGAAGTGGGTGCAATGGCAAAGTAATCTTTACCATCAACAGTGATCTTGCCAAGCCCTATGGAAATATAAAAACTGCCGTTATTGGTTATCACCAGACTGCCCCCCTGAACGGTATCATATTTTTTAGCGGGATTGATCCTTTCCAATACTTCTCTCAGCTTTCTGGCTTCAGTAAGCTGAACTGCATTGTTTTCCATTTCCTGCTGCATCATTTCCCTTCCCGTCTCGTACTTATCTCCGGCAGAACTCTTTGTTTCGTCATTAGCTGCCTCCTGAGCTGAGTCCATAGCTTCTTTGGCATTTCTAATCCTTTGCTCTACAATTTCCTTACAACGATCGTAGAGCTGTTGCTTCAATCCTGTCTGTAATGTCATGTTTATTAAATGATATCCAATATTGGTATCAAATAAACATAATTACAATAATATATTGTTCTGACCCGGGATTAAATTTCTTTCGCTGTCGCTACATTTAAAAAAGAGTCGTCTTTGGACGGCAAACGGCTGCTGCCCATCAGGTATTTGTCAACCTCCAGAGCGGCCTCTCTCCCCTCCGAAATTGCCCAAACAACTAATGACTGACCTCTCCTGGCATCTCCTGCTGCAAAAATATGTCCGACATTTGTCTTATACTTCTCAGTTTCGGCATTTCCCCGGGCATCTGTTTCCACTCCAAATGCCTGAAGCAACTTGTTTTCAGGAGACACAAAGCCAATAGCCAAAAGCGCTAGTTCACAAGGGATTTCCCGCTCAGTACCTTCTACTTCTCTGAAGGTTTGCCGGCTGTCCTCACCTATCACCCATTCAATATTTACAAGACGTACTTTTTCCAACTTCCCATTATTGCCCGCAAATTCTTTGGTGAGAATAGCCCATTCCCTTTCTCCGCCTTCTTCATGCGAAGAGGAGGTACGCAAAGTCATGGGCCACAACGGCCAGGGATCTTTGTCAGTGCGGTGTGAAAGGGGCTTACCCAGAAGTTCTATTTGGGTAACTGACCTGGCTCCCTGCCGATGCGAAGTCCCAATACAATCCGATCCGGTATCACCTCCACCTATCACAAGAACATTTTTATTCCTGGCAGATATTTTACCATGCACCTTGTCACCTGCTACTTCTTTATTTTGCTGAGTAAGAAAATCCATCGCAAAATGTACTCCTTCCAATTCTCGCCCGGGAATAGGCAGGTCCCGTGGCAGAGTGGCGCCCGCACATATTACGATGGCATCATATTCTTCATTAAGCTGGGCTGCATCAACATTAGCACCAACATTAGCATTAACCTGAAACTTTACACCTTCGGCCTTCATCACTTCCAGCCTACGGTCAATAACCCATTTCTCCAGCTTAAAGTCAGGGATACCATACCTGAGCAACCCACCTATTCGGTTTTCCCGCTCAAATACAGTAACCCAATGCCCTGCTTTGTTCAACTGCGCTGCTGCTGCCAGGCCGGCAGGGCCCGAGCCGATAACGGCTACCTTTTTCCCTGTACGTGTTTTGGGTGGTTTTGGGGTAATATAGCCGAGCTCGTAAGCTTTTTCTGCGATTGTTTTTTCAATATGTTCAATTGCTACGGGAGGTTTGTTGATGCCCAGTACGCAGCTTGCCTCACATGGCGCCGGGCATATCCTGCCGGTAAACTCAGGGAAATTATTAGTTGAGGTCAATATATGTACCGCTTCTTCCCAGCGTTCGCGATATACCGCATCATTAAATTCAGGAATAATATTTCCAAGCGGACAACCATTGTGGCAAAATGGAATGCCACAGTCCATGCATCGCGCAGCCTGTTCTTTTGTTTTCTTTTCCGGAAACGGATCATAGATCTCTTTGAAGTCTTTGACCCGTTCTTTTGGTGAACGTGAGCCTGGCAGCTCACGATTATATTTTAAAAATCCGTCTGTCTGTCCCATAATTATACTGCTACTTTTATTGGCTCCTTCTTTTTCATTAAAATGGCTTTATAGTCATTAGGTATAACTTTTATAAAGCTTTTAAGGGCGAGAGGCCATTGTGCCAATATCCTTTTGCCTACCTCGCTTTCGGTATATTCCACATGTTTTTTGATCATGGTTTCAAGCTTTTCCTGATCCTCCGCGTCTAAAGGGTCAAGTGACACCATTCCTTTATTGCACAGTTTTTCAAACTGCCCCTGTTGATCATATACATAGGCGATACCACCGCTCATTCCTGCTGCGAAATTTTTACCTGTAGGCCCCAGAATCACAGCTTTACCACCGGTCATATATTCGCAAGCATGGTCCCCGACTCCTTCTACCACTACTTCTACACCGGAATTTCTGACACAGAAACGCTCCCCTGCCATACCTCGAATGTAAGCCTCACCTTTTGTGGCTCCGTAGAATGCCACGTTTCCAATGATGATATTCTCTTCTGCTTTGAAAGTTGAAGTTTTATCAGGATATGTGACAAGCCTACCGCCACACAAACCTTTTCCGAAGTAATCATTTGCCTCTCCCTCGAGCTCAAACTTTACACCCGAGGTAAGAAAACCTCCGAAAGTCTGACCCGCCGAACCACGGAAATTAAAATGGATGGTATCTTCCGGTAGCCCTTCTCCCTTATATTTTTTACTTATTTCATTGGAAAGAATAGCCCCAACACTGCGATTGGTGTTCTTGATGCTAAACTTTTTGAATACTTTCTGTCGATCTCCAAGAGCTGGTTTCGCAGCTTCTAACAACTCCCAATCAAGCGCTTTTTCAAGTTCATGATCCTGTTCCATTTGCTTGTATACCCCTACATATTCGGGGGCATCCTCTCTGTAAAGTATCGGGCTCAGGTCAAGATCTTTAAATTTCCAGTGCGCTATATTATCGCGAAGTCTCAGAACCTCTGTTCTACCTACCATCTCATCAATTGTGCGGAAGCCGAGTTGTGCCATGATCTGACGCAGATCTTCCGCCAGGAAGGTGAAAAAGTTAACTACATGGTCGGGATTACCGGTAAACAGCTTCCTTAACTCCGGATTTTGTGTGGCAATACCTACAGGGCAGGTGTTCAAGTGACATTTTCTCATCATGATACACCCTTCTACCACTAGCGCTGCTGTAGAAATACCCCATTCTTCGGCTCCTAACAAGGTAGCGATCGCCAGGTCCTTACCTGTCCGTAACTGTCCATCTGTTTGAACAGTAATACGACTCCTCAAATCATTTTTCACTAATGTCTGATGCACTTCTGCCAGCCCAAGTTCCCAGGGCAAACCCGCATGACGAATAGAACTCAACGGAGATGCTCCTGTTCCTCCGTCAGCTCCAGAGATAAGCACTACATCAGCATTCGCTTTGGAGACCCCGGCAGCAACAGTGCCCACACCGGCTTCTGAAACCAGCTTCACATTGATACGTGCATTCCGGTTAGCATTTTTAAGGTCATAGATCAGTTGAGCGAGATCCTCAATAGAATAAATATCGTGGTGAGGTGGGGGTGATATCAACCCAACACCTGGTGTGGAATGCCTTACTCTGCCGATCCACTCATCTACTTTATGGCCCGGCAACTGCCCTCCTTCTCCGGGTTTTGCGCCTTGAGCCATCTTGATCTGTATCTCATCTGCATTAGTTAAATAGTAACTTGTTACACCAAACCGGCCGGAAGCCACTTGTTTGATAGCCGATCGCTCAGAATCACCATTAGGTTTTGGTTCAAAGCGAACTTCATCCTCTCCACCCTCTCCGCTGTTGCTTTTTGCACCTATACGGTTCATCGCAATTGCCAGGGTTGTGTGGGCCTCATGTGAAATAGAGCCAAAAGACATGGCGCCAGTGGCAAACCTTTTGAAAATGCTCTCTTTAGGCTCTACCTCCTCGATAGGCACCGCATTTCTGGGTTTAAAATCCAGTAATCCACGCAGCGTTAAAGCATGCCGCGTCTGATCATTTATTTTATTGGCATATTTTTTATATAGCTCAAAGTTGTTCGTTTTAGTAGAGTGCTGAAGCAAATGAATAGTCGCAGGATTGAACATATGCTTTTCCCCTCTTCTTTTCCACTGGTAGACACCTCCCACTTGGAGTTGTGAATTTTCCTCTAATTCATTCCATGCTGAATGATGCCGCGTTAATACTTCATGGGCAATACCATCAAAGCCAATGCCCTCTATCCTGGAAATGGTACCTTTGAAACACCTGTTAATCACCTTCTGGTTTAGCCCGAGAGCCTCAAATATCTGCGAAGCCTGGTAGGACTGTAAGGTACTAATACCCATTTTGGACAACACTTTCAGCAACCCGTAACCGATAGCCTTTTGATAATTAGCAAACGCCTGATCCAGCGTTAACTCTTTATCCAGGTACTCTTTTTCATGCAGATCTTTGATGGTCTCTAGTGCAAGATAGGGGTTGATCGCACTGGCTCCATAGCCAATAATAGTTGCAAAATGATGCGTTTCACGCACATCTCCGGCTTCTATTATAATTCCGGCTTTGGTTCTTAAATTCTTATCCACCAGGTGGTGGTGAACTGCTCCTGTCGAAAGAAGAGACGGGATGGGCGCATAGTCATTGTTGATATTCCTGTCTGAAATGATCAACACCTTGCTGCCGCTGATAACAGCCTCTTCGGCCAGCCTGCACAGCTTATCCAGGCCGGCTTCCAAACGCCCCGGCTTGCCGTCTGCTTCAAAAACAGCAGGCAATACGCTGTAAGGAAAATCTATATGATCCAGGTTCTTGAATTTCTGAAGGTCTGAATTTAGCAGTACAGGTTGCGAGATGTGTATCTGCTTGGTGTGCTCGGGGGTCTCAGCTAAAATATTCAAGCTTTCTCCCACCCTGGTAAACAGCGACATGACCATACGCTCTCTGATTGGATCAATAGGTGGGTTACTCACCTGGGCAAACAACTGCTTAAAGTAGTTTGATATATGTTGACTTTGATCCGACAGCACTGCCAAAGGGGTATCAGCCCCCATAGACCCCACCGGCTCAGTGCCGCTAACCGCCATGGGGCTAAGAATTATCTTCAATTCCTCGGACGTGTACCCAAATGCCTTCTGCTTCAACTCCAGTTCCCCCTGAGCAAATGAATATTCAATATTCGTGGGCGTGGGAATAAGTCTCAGCTTGACCCTGTGCTGCTTGATCCAGTCGACATAAGGTTGTCTGTGACTGATCTGTGCTTTCACTTCCTCGTCATACACCACCTTTTTCTGCTCCAGGTCAGCAATTAGCATTTTTCCCGGCTGCATACGCCCTTTGCTAATGATGTTGGAAGGCTTCACAGGTAAAGCACCTGCTTCCGAGGCAATAATAAGCCTGTCATCTTTGGTGATATAGTATCTGCCCGGCCGTAGTCCGTTCCTGTCAAGTGTTGCCCCTATGACTTTTCCATCTGTAAATACGAGCGCTGCAGGTCCATCCCAGGGCTCCATCAGAGAAGCATGATACTTATAAAATGCCTTCCTTTCAGTGTCCATCAATGGGTTATCCTCCCATGCTTCCGGCACGAGCATCATCATTACATGCGGCAACGAACGACCACTCAGCACCAGCATTTCCACAAGTGCATCCAGGTTAGCTGAGTCGCTATGGGTAGGATCTGTCACCGGCAAGAGCATTTTCAACTCTTCATCGGTAAAAAGATCAGACCCCATCATAGCCTCTTTAGACTTCATCTTTGTAACATTTCCCCGGATGGTGTTTATTTCTCCATTGTGAGCGATATACCTGAAAGGCTGTGCCAGCTTCCAATTGGGGAAGGTGTTAGTGGAATACCTTGAGTGAACTATGGCCAATGAGGATTTGACCTCCTCATTCTGCAGATCATAATAGTATGGACGAACCTGATTAGTTCTGAGCTGACCCTTATAGACTACTATTTTATGAGAAAAACTCGGTGAATAAAAATCAGCATTATTACCTTTAACATGATGACCTATATAATGTGTGGTATAATTTCTAAACACAAATAGCTTTCTCTCCAGGTTGTCGCCAGTGAGGTTGTCTTTATGCTTAACAAATATCTGTTCTATTACAGGCTCCACTTTTGAAGAGCCGGCGCCCGGCACATTATGATCAACGGGTACAGGCCTATATCCCAGCACCTCAAAGCCCAACTCCTTAGCGTGTTTTTCAAGTATACTTTTGCATTCCTCTCTAACCGACTTGTTAGTAGGAAAAAAAAGCATACCCACACCATATGCTCCAAACTCAGGCAGGGTAATACCTAGCTTTTCACATTCGTTCTTATAAAAATGATGAGGTATTTGTATAAGGATACCCGCACCATCACCTGTTTCCGGATCACTGCCTGTGCCTCCGCGATGCTCCATATTCTCTAACATATCGAGAGCATCCTGCACTGTTTTAGCAGTTTTTTTGCCATCAATATTGGCGATACAGCCTATCCCACATGCATCATGCTCAAGCTCAGGGGTATACAACCCACGCTGTTGTAGTTTTCTCATTGGTCAAAAAATTTTAAAGTAGAGTGCTTATTTCAGGGCATCCAAACCAGAACTGAGGTTCAAGTTAATGAAAAAAATTTAATGTAATCAGCTAACTACCATGAAATTTAGCAAAAATATTGGCTGTTTTTTATGAAATTTTCACCACTTTCCGGGAAATCAATGAAAATACACAAATAGGAATCGTTTGCAGAATCCATTCTATCGAAAAATTTTTTTCTTAGAATTTCAGCGCTCTTACCATCTCTTTTTTGCCCGGAGGGCCCGGCAAGGTCTCTACTTGCAGGCCAAGGGCTTTTAGGTCCCGCTTCAATTGTCCTTTAGCACAGTAGGTAACAAATACAGATTGGCTGGCCATGCTTTCCACTATGCGGGTGAGGATTTCCATGCCCCAAAGTTCGGCCTGCTTTGAAGGAGCAAAGGCATCAAAAAACACAACATCAAATTGTGAAGATGGAAGCTGACAGTCCTCAAGCTTTGTATGTAGCTTCTTCAGCGTAAATAAAGAATGAATTGGTCTATCCACATGCCAGTCTGAACGATGAATATCTTCGAACCATTGTTCTGCGTCAGGATGCGCTATAAACTTGGGGTAGTTGAGGCTTGCAGCTAAACTATAATCAACCGGAAACGCTTCAATGGATGTAAAATGTACCGATATTTTGTACGTTTCTGCACATTCTGCCGCGAGCAGGGCATTCAAGCCTGTACCTAAACCCACTTCCAGAACATGAGGTGAGGCCTTTTGGTTCAAAGCATACTCCAGCCCCATTTTGATAAAGACATGACGCGACTCCTGAAGAGCGCCATGAAAAGAGTGATAAGTTTCGTTTAGTGCAGGAACAAAAAGAGAATGAGACCCATCATCGGTAATGATCAGTCTTATATTCCCTTTATTTTCTGCTTCCGCCATCAGGGTCGGTGAATTAAAACGGTAGCAAAAGCAGCCACCCCTTCTTCTTTTCCAACAAAACCTAACTTTTCAGTTGTTGTAGCTTTTATTGACAGGTCATCTTCAGCTATGTTCATTACCTGAGCCAGACAGGCCTTCATGTCTGGTATGCAAGGATTGATTTTTGGTTGCTGAAGACACACAGTGGAGTCTATATTGCCTATTTCCCAGCCATTATCCCGAATTAGTGTCATAACATCCCTCAAAAGGATCTTGCTGTCTATTCCCTTGTATGCAGGGTCTTTATCAGAAAAATGAAACCCAATGTCTCGCATATTGGCAGCGCCAAGCAATGCATCACATATCACATGGATCAGCACATCGGCATCAGAGTGACCTACGGCTCCTTTTGTATGCTCTACTCTAATGCCTCCCAACCAAAACTCGGCCCCCTCTTTCAATTGATGCACGTCATATCCGAATCCGGTTCTTATCTTCATTTCTGTTTTTGTTTTGACCTGTAGTGCATTATTGTGCAGTTATTGAGCGCCAGAACTTCCCGGGCAACACTATTGAGTTGTTCGACATCTACAGCTTGTATTTTATCGGCCTCCTCGTTCACCAGGTTAGTATTACCCGACAATGTAGCCATAGCAAGGTTCATCGCCCTGTTCAGCACCTCTACCTCTGAAAATATGAGGCTGGCCTCCGCCTGATTCTTTACCTTTTCCAATTCCTCTGCTCCAACCCCCTCTTTCAAAAATTCGTCCACCACACGTTGAACTTCCTCCTCTGCCTGTTCAATAGAAATATTGTCAGAAACTTTCCCGTTGATCACCAGCAAGCCGGGGTCGATTGACCCTGTTACTGAAGCGCTGATCGAACTGAATATAGATCTGTCTCTCACCAGCTTTTGGTATAACCGTGAAGATTTACCTCTGCCCAGGATATCACTGGTTAAGTCTGCCGCATAATATCTCTCATCAAATTTCCCAGGTATGTGATACACCATATATAAAGCATCTGTAGGTACCTCCGCAGACACTGAAATGAATCTCTTCTCATTTTGTGCCGGCTCAGTCGGCAAACTCCGATGGTAATCAGCTCCACTTGGTATGGGTCCAAACCATTTCTCACTCAGCGCCTTCACCTCATCAAACCTTACGTTTCCGGCCACTACCATTATGGCTTGGTTGGGTACGTAATGTTTCTTAAAAAATGCTCTCACATCTTCCATAGTAGCCGTTTCGATATGACTGATCTCCTTACCGATCGTAGGCCATTGATATGAATGCCTTTTGTAGGCTATGGGTCGAAGTTTTAACCAAACATCACCATAGGGCTGATTAAGATAGCGCTGCTTAAACTCTTCGATGACCACCTTGCGCTGCACCTCCAATACTTTTGGATCAAAAGATAATCCCAGCATGCGGTCTGACTCCAACCAAAACCCTGTTTCCAAATTTTGTGCAGGCAATGTCAGATAGTAGTTGGTAATATCAGGGCTGGTAAAGGCATTATTCTCTCCCCCCGCCAGTTGCAATGGCTCATCATAATTGGGTATATTCTGAGAGCCTCCAAACATCAAGTGTTCAAAAAGGTGAGCAAAGCCTGTCTTACCAGGATCTTCATCGCGAGAACCTACATCGTAGAGGATATTCAATACGGCAATTTGAGTGGTAGGGTCTTCATGTACGATTACTTTCAGACCATTATTTAGTGTAAAGCTTTTGAATTCTATCATCGTCAGGTATGGCAAAAATAAAAAGATCACATCACTTTGCAGATAATGCCAATGCTTTAATTTTGTCGTCAAAATTTTGACTTATGCATTTTGACAGGAAAAACTATTCCGACAAGATATTAATAGATCTATACGAAGCCCTTCTAAGGCCCAGAATGATAGAGGAAAAGATGCTTATTTTGCTGCGACAGGGCAAGATCAGCAAATGGTTTTCCGGCATTGGCCAGGAGGCAATATCCATTGGTTGCACCTATCCGCTACAGGATGATGAATATATTCTCCCGATGCACCGCAACCTTGGCGTTTTTACCACCAGAAAAATCCCTTATAGCCGCCTTTTTGCTCAGTTCCAGGGCAAATTATCCGGCTTTAGCAATGGTCGCGACCGCTCCTTCCACTTTGGCACTAATGATTACCACATTGTCGGTATGATCTCTCACCTGGGGCCTCAACTGGCGGTGGCTGATGGTATAGCGCTTGCCAATATGCTTAAAAAAGAAAAAAAGGCCACATTGGTGTTTACCGGTGACGGTGGAGCCAGCGAAGGAGATTTTCACGAAGCGCTTAACGTAGCCGCGGTTTGGGATCTGCCCGTAATCTTTGTTGTTGAAAACAATGGCTACGGGTTGTCAACCCCCAGCAACGAGCAGTTTAAATTCAAAAGCTTTGTTGACAAAGGCCCCGGTTACGGAATAGATGCTGTGAAAATCGATGGCAATAATGTACTTGAGGTATATGATACGATCAGGCAATTAGCTGAAAATGTGCGTAAGAACCCTCGCCCTGTACTGGTCGAGGCAATGACATTCAGGATGAGAGGGCATGAAGAGGCGTCAGGCACTAAGTATGTACCTACTGAACTAATGGAAAAGTGGGCTAAGAAAGATCCTCTTCAAAACTATGAAGCCTACCTGCTAAAGGAAAAAGTACTTGACGAAGCTACTATTAAGAAAATAAGGAAGGCGATTCAGAATGATATTGAAAGGGGTCTGGAAAAAGCCTATGCCGAAGAAATGCCCAAAGCAAGCACAGCCACTGAGATTGCCGATATGTATGCTCCTTTCGAACAAAAAGTAGTGCAACCTCAGTCAGAAGGCAAAAACAAAAAGCGGTACGTTGATGCCATCTCGGACGGCTTGAAACAAAGTCTGGAGAAATACCCGGAATTAGTGATCATGGGGCAGGATATTGCCGAGTATGGAGGGGTTTTTAAGATCACCGAGGGCTTTGTTGAAACATTTGGAAAAGAAAGGATCCGAAATACTCCACTTTGTGAATCAGCTATTATCGGTATTGGGCTGGGTATGTCCATCAAAAAGCAAAAATCCGTTGTGGAGATGCAATTTGCAGATTTCGTTACCTGTGGCTTCAATCAAATTGTGAACAACCTGGCCAAATCACACTACCGTTGGGGACAAAATGCAGATGTGGTAGTAAGGATGCCAACAGGAGCCGGAGTAGCTGCAGGACCTTTCCACAGCCAGTCGAATGAGGCCTGGTTCTTCCATACACCCGGGTTAAAGATCGTCTATCCTTCTAATCCGGCTGATGCCAAAGGTTTGCTTTGCGCCGCTATTGAAGATCCCAATCCGGTAATTTATTTCGAGCACAAATTCCTTTACCGCTCCCTCACCGATGACATCCATGATGACTATTATACTACTGAGATCGGTAAAGCCAAGTTGGTAGCAGCGGGTGAAAATTTGTCAATTATTACCTACGGAATGGGCGTACATTGGGCCAGGGAGGTGATGGAAAGTATGCCGGAACTTTCAGCAGACATACTTGACCTGAGATCACTTTTACCCTGGGACAAGGAAGCTGTTGCGGAAACCGTTAAGAAAACCAGCAGAGTTTTGGTCCTTCATGAAGATTGTATGACGGGCGGTATAGGAGGTGAGATCAGCGCATGGATCAGCGAGCATTGTTTCGAGCATTTGGACGCTCCCGTAATGCGCGAGGCCAGCCTGGATACCGCAGTGCCATTTTCACCGCCACTTGAACAAAACTTTTTACCTAAAGGAAGGCTTCAACAAAAAATTAAGGATTTGGTGGAATTTTAATTAAATTAGTGCGTTTAAAGGCTAACTAAAGTTATTTTTCAACGCATTCTGCCAGATTTGAGGATCCTAAGTCAAATTCTTTCTTGTCGTACAAAGGCTTTCAGGCTATTGCTAGCAACAGGCATGATCACCCTTTTTATCGGTGTCAATGCCCCTGAAGCTACTGCCCAGGAAAAGTCTAAGTACGAAAAGATCAACAAGAAAAAGAACAAAGAGAATCGAAGACTTAAGAGGCGGGGAGATAAAGGCAAATCAAATAACAAAGCCCTCAGGAGTACCAAGCTCAAAATCCGGTCAAAGCAGGGTGAACGCGCGTTTAAAGGCGATATTACAGGTAGAAAATTTCAAACCAAGCGCTCTCATAGACCGAATTGGGGCGCTGCAGTAGCAAAGCCTAACCCATATGCCGGAAGGAAAAGAACCAGTGAAGGAAGTAGAGCCAAGGCGTTAAAGCAGACACCACGTTATTCTGCCCGGCAAAGAGAAAAAGCGTGGAGAGGCGGCTCAGGAAGGGCTATAAACACCCAATCCAAGCGTATCACCTTTACAGGGAAAAGATCATACCAACAACGCAACGCACAGTCCATCTCCCGAGACCCAGAGCGTCCACGGAAGATCACTCGTATTGTACCACGCTCCGCATCAGGAGCTTACAGGGTCAGGAAAAGAAAAAACCCATACGTATGGCGGGAAAGGTCCAAATGGGAAAGTGCATACCAGGGTGATATTACCGGCCGGAAGTTTCGCTCTAAGAGGACACTGGAACGCCCCGGCATACAGCAACCACCCCGGGTAAAATACACCTCCTCAGGAGGGCGCAGAGGAGACCGTGCTTATGACGGTGAAATAAAAGGAGGCTATCGATCAGCTACCCGTACACGTGAAAAAGCATGGAAAAATGATATTTCAGGGAACAGGCTTCGGATCAGAACCTCCGAGAAGCCAAAGTTTAGTGGCTCTCAATTTCAAGCATACCCTAAAGGAAAAAGAAGGGGCGACAAAGCTTATAAGGGAAAAATAAAAGGTGGAGATTACCGCAGCATCTCCTCACGTAAAGAGAGAGCTGGAACTAAAGTTCGCACCTCAAAGCCCCCTGGCTCCGGCACTGTTAAGGCATGGAAATTTCAGGGAAATATCAAATCTGACAAACCACAAAAAGGTGGAGGTAGCATCAGTGGCAAACGCTGGAACAATAATGGACGTGCCATACAAGGCCGTGGTCCCAGAAGCCAGGATAATAGGATTGCCGGCTTCCAGGGCAATATTAAAGGTGGCCGAACATACAAAGGAGGCGGCAGCATCAGCGGCAAGCGCTGGAATAATAACGGAAAGGCTATTCAAAGCAGGCAACCACGACCGCAGGACCTTAAAGTTGCCGGATTTCAAGGTAGAATAAAAGGAGGCAAAAAACCCCAAGGTGGCGGCAGCATCAGCGGCAAACGTTGGAATAATAACGGAAAGGCTATTCAAAGCAGGCAACCACGACCGCAGGACCTTAAGGTGGCAGGATTTCAGGGCAAGATAAAAGGTGGCAAAATATATAAGGGTGGTGGCAGCATTAGCGGTAGGCAATGGAACAACAAAGGCAGGGCCATCCAAAGCCGGCAACCACGACCACAAGACATTGGAATAGCCAAATTTCAGGGAAATATAAAGGCGGGACGATCGGAGCGCGCCAGGGATAATTCCAGAAAGTCAGGCTCATACAAGGGAAAAATTCCTGCTTATATGTTACAGAAGGGGCCTAATGATGAACATAAATTCACCGGAAACCTTAGGAAAAGACGTGGATATGTTAAAAACCCAAGTTCTGCCAAAGAAGCCTTGAAGGTAAAAGACATGAATCGCGATTATCGCAGAAATGCTAACTACCGAGGAAAATTGCCGGCATACATGTCAAAAAAGGGGCTAGATGATGAGCACCAATTCAGAGGCAGAATCAAACAACCTAAATACAAAAAAAGCCCTTATGCAGTAGATGAAGCATTAAAATCTCGCAAGCCTGGTAAGAATGAGAAGCTATCGGCTACTTTTAAGGGATTTAACAAAAGAGGATTTAAATACAAGAAAAATAAATCGGCCGATGACGAATCTTTGATGGTCAAAAAGCCAGGCAAAAATTATTTCAAAGGTGGTGAGTACCAGGGCAATATTAAGGTGACCTCAAAATACAAGAAGAGTCCATACTCAGCAGATGAATCGTTGAAAGCGCGTGCTCCGGGCAAAAACGAAAAACTTTCTGCCAATTTTCAGGGTTTCAATAAAAGAGGATTCAGATATACGAAAAATAAATCCGCATCTGACGAGGCCTTGAAAGTAAGGCCTCCGGGCAAAAACTATTTGGAAGGCGGGAAGTATCAGGGGAATGTAAAGATGACCTGGAAATATAGTAAAAAGCCAAATGCTGCTGAAGGTGCCATGAAAGGAATAGGACCATCAAGAGCAGCCATTCAGGCCAGCAACTACCAGGGCAACATTAAAATGAAAAGAAAAAATGTTGCCGACAGACATCCGGACTTCAAATACCTGAGCAAATCCAGCAGTGGCAAGAGTGAAAAAGACAAAACATTCAGCTTTAAGTTATTCTGGTCAAAGCTATTTAAGAAAGAGGAAAACCAACCTGATCACTTAAAAGAAAAGGAAAGGAAACCTCGATACGATAAAAGAGAACAGGGAATTTGGTATGACTAATATGAATTGGATAAAACTAAGTACTTACGAAGATCTGGATAGGATAAAGGAAGAGTCCAAGAGCCAGCCCGTTGTAATTTTCAAGCACAGTACGCGATGTTCCATTAGCAGCATGGCGCTTAATCGCCTGGAGAGATCGTGGTCTCCCGAAGAAATGACAGAGGTAAAAGCCTACTACCTTGACCTGATCAGCTACAGGGACATTTCGAATCAAATATCATCGGAGTTTAACATTCGACACGAGTCGCCACAAGTACTCATTGTAAAAAATGGAGAAGTGATCTATGATAATTCTCACATGGGTATAAACTATGACGACATCAAAGAAGCCACTAAAAGTTAAAAGTCACAGTTTGTTTGATTGTTTCCGATAAGCTGAGAGCTACCGGACAGGTAAGTGCCGCTCGTTTCAATTTTTCCTTTTGTACATCGGTGGCGTCCAAATGGGCAATTGAAAAACTGATCTTTACTTCTTCAATCTTCCGGGGATTAGCACCCATGATCTTCGTTACTTCTGCCTGAAGTCCGGTGAGATCGACATTTTCCCGATTAGCCGTAATACCCATCAATGTCATCATGCAACTGCTCAGTGCAGAGCAAACAAGGTCGGTGGGAGAAAACGCCTCTCCTTTGCCATTATTATCTGTAGGCGCATCTGTAATGATAGTATTACCCGACTTGAGATGCCTGGCAGATGTTCGCAATTCACCGAGGTATTCAGTTGTCATTGAGTGCATAATGTTTCTAAATTATTAAACTATAATTTCGTAATTTGCGTTAGAGTTAATAATCCTTAAATTTAAAGAATCTTTTATTCCCATTGATTTGATATGCGCAAAATAGTGTTACTATTTTCATTATTTACTTTCCCTCTTCTCGGCTTCTCTCAAGGACTGGATGCGGATAACTATGAAAGTGAATTCATATGGGGTATTAATAAAAACACCTCCGGAGGATTGATCGGGGGTTTTGTAATTCGCAGTTCAAAACGCATCAACGACCGCTTGTATCAAAGTATAGGATTTGAACTGGTGAATGTGAAGCACCCTCTTGAAGTACGCAGAAACTCAAGAATAACAGGAAATCTTTTTATCTATGGAAAAAGTAACTATCTATATGCGTTAAGAGGACAGTATGGTCGTGAATTGATTTTATTCAGAAAAGCCCCTCAGCAAGGAGTGGAGATCAAGGCTGTTGTGGCTATAGGCCCTTCAATAGGAATACTTGCTCCGTACTACATAGATTACGATGTAGATGGTAATATTACTTCAATTGATACCAAAAAGGAGCAGTACGATCCCAACAAGCATAAATTCCAGGATATTCTGGGCACGGGCCACGTCCTACAGGGGATCCAGGAATCAAAAATTAAGCTCGGTGGAAACTTCAAAGCAGCACTAAGCTTTGAATTGGGCACGTTAAAAAGCCATGTAACAGGCTTCGAGGCAGGATTTTTACTAGATGCCTATACTGAAGAGATCACTTTGATGCCTACAGCAGAAAATAATGCTATTTTTCCAACCGCCTTCATCACTTTGTTTTATGGCAAGCGAAGATAATGAATTGATCTTTGCAACATTAAAACCTTAGTTTCCTAATTTTGCAGCGTAAAAAACAGATTCGCTATGATAGAGCTTCCGGTAATTTCAGATGCAGACCAACCAAAAAAACGTAAACCTGACTGGCTTCGGGTAAAACTTCCCATAGGAAAAGAATATGCCCGGGTGAGAAAGCTCGTAGACAACCATAAGCTGCACACCATTTGCGAAAGCGGCAGTTGTCCTAACATGGGCGAATGCTGGGGAGCAGGTACAGCCACTTTTATGATACTGGGCAACGTGTGTACCCGTAGTTGCACCTTCTGTGCTGTGGCCACCGGCCGACCACCAGAGTACGACACTGAAGAGCCGAAACGGGTAGCGGAAGCCATAAAGCTAATGGGAGTAAAACATGCCGTGATCACATCAGTAAATAGAGACGAGTTGAAAGACCGTGGCGCGGAGATATGGTACCAAACAGTGGTAGAAACTAAAAAGTTAAGCCCGGAAACTACCATAGAGACCCTTATTCCTGACGTGAAAGGCAACTGGGACGCTCTATATAGAATGATAGAAGGTGGACAGGAGGTTGTGTCTCATAATGTTGAAACTGTGGAACGCCTCTACAGGAGAGTTCGTCCGCAGGCAAAGTATCAAAGAAGTCTTGAGCAGATCAAGCTCATTAATGAGGCCGGAAAAAGAACAAAATCAGGCATCATGCTTGGTGTTGGAGAAACTCCTGATGAAGTACATAAAGCAATGGATGACCTGGCAGCTCATGGACTACATATATTAACTTTAGGACAATATTTACAACCCACGAAAAGGCACCTTGAAGTAGCGGAATTTATCCATCCCGATCAGTTCGCAGCCTACAAAGAGGAAGGTTTAAAAAGAGGCCTTAAATATGTGGAATCAGGTCCGTTGGTAAGGTCTTCATATCATGCTGAAAGACACGTAAACGTTCCAATATAACCGTTCACAGTTTACAGTTCTGAGTTCTGAAGTTCTGAGTTCTGAGTTCCACCATTCTCATAGTATTCGTGCCACTACTATCTTCTCACAGACGATAGTGGTGGCACGAATAGCTTGTACACACGAACTAAAACTTATCAACGCTTTCCGCTAATTCCGGGACACATAAGAAGCAATAAACTTTTGACTCAAAACCGGGAACTCAGAACTGTAAACTGTAAACAGGATCAGTTTTTACCCATCTTCTGGTCTTGCAACTTATCAACAACCGGCCTGCTGTCACGATTGGCTAAAACCCATGCGGTATAAAATACCAGTTTCGCTCTCTTTGTCAGCATCTCAAAATTGATCTTATCAATTGTGTCAGTGGGCTGATGGTAATCATCATGAGTACCATTGAAGTAGAAGATCACAGGAATGTTATTCTTGGCAAAATTCCAATGGTCTGATCTGTAGTAGATCCTGTCAGGGTGACTCTCATCGTTATATGTATAGTCCAGGTCAAATTGAGTGAAAGTGTCATTTACCTTCTCGCTGATCTCATGTAGTTCAGTCGATAGACGATTCGAACCAACCAGGTAAACATAATTTGGATTGTCCTTATGTGCCGGGTCTACCCTGCCGATCATGTCAATATTCAGATTCACCACAGTGTTCTCGAGCGGAAATATAGGATTGGCTGCATAGTACTCAGAGCCCAGCAAACCCTTTTCCTCGCCTGTTACCAGCATAAATAATATACTTCTTCTGGGTCCTTTTCCTTCCTCCTTAGCCTTGGTAAAAGCCTCAGCAAGCTCTATCACGGCTGAAACCCCCGATCCATCATCATCAGCGCCATTGTTAATCTCCTCTCCATCTCTTCCTATATGATCATAATGTGCAGTAATTACCAGCAGTTCGTCTTTTTTATCCGTTCCTTCCAGGTAACCTAAAACATTTTCAGTCTGAACTAACTCAATATTCTGTTGGATTTTGTATGTCAACCCTGACGGCTTTATCTTTTTAAAGGCCGCTTTTTTATCTACTGCAGAAGCTGCTTCTTTCAACTCCACGGCAGATTTACCATATAGCTTTTCAGCCACAGAGGGAGAAAGGAAGAAAACACCCGGAGAAGAACTGGTAGCGGAGGGCTTTTCTACAGACAGTCGTCCTCCAGAAAGCCAGTGCTTGAACTGGTCGGCCACTCCGGCAAATTCCTCATCTGTAGAAGTACTTAACAGAAACACTGTCTTTGCTCCGGCCCTGGTAGCTACCTCCATCACCGTACGTGCACCCTGAATATTGTCGATTACCGCAAAGACCCCTTTACCTTTAATATCCGCCGCTTTAAGATCCTCTTCCTGACCCTGACCAATGAAAACCACCTCACTGGCAACCTCCCCTGCAGTGCTGGCCGACCCATAATAGATAATGTCTTTGAAATTATCATAGCGCACCTCTTTTACTTTGACATAGATATCACCAGGCCTGCTTGTATAGAGCGCTACCGGCTGGTAGTAACTCATCATGCCACCGATCTGCACAGGGGCCTGAAGCCCAAGCTCTTCAAAATGGTGCCTGATAAAAGCTGCAGCCATCTTCTGTCCGCGGGTCCCGGTTTCACGTCCTTCGAGAGCATCCGAAGCAAGTATCGACAGGTAATCGTACAGATCATCTTTTGTAATGGTCTCGGCATACTGTCGGGCATCCTGCTCGTTTTGCGCGTATGTACTGGCAAAGATCAGTCCCAACATCAGTGTTATCAACAATTTTTTCATCCTAATTTTTTGTTCAAGTAATGCAGTTATAACCCCTAAAATTAAGCAAAAACTTTATGGTGGTATGATTTTGTCCAGAATTTGTTATAAACGGTCAATTTCCTAGTGCTAACGTTTGCAATAGCCGTTTTTAGTTATTACGATCAGCGCTTTTCTGACAATAAAATCATACCTTTGCAAGCGAATTTAGCATGTGCATAATGCATGCCAAAAAGAACTTATTTTACTAAACTCGATGAAACTAGATATCAACAATTTGGAGCGGTTTGACACCAGACATAACGGTCCGGATGAGCAGCAGATTCAGGAAATGTTGGAAGTAGTGAAAGCTAACTCTCTAGAAGAGTTAATCGATCAGACCATTCCTAAATCTATTCGACTAAAAGGCGAACTTAATTTACCTGTTGCTAAAACAGAGTACAAGTTTCTACACGACTTTAAGAAGTTGGCACAACGGAACAAGATCTTCCGTTCGTACATTGGTACTGGTTATTATAACTGCGTAGTACCCAATGTGATACTAAGAAATATCCTGGAAAACCCGGGATGGTATACAGCATACACGCCCTACCAGGCCGAAATCGCCCAGGGAAGGCTTGAAGCTTTGATCAATTTCCAGACCATGATCATCGATCTCACGGGTATGGAAATTGCAAATGCCTCTCTGCTGGATGAAGGCACCGCTGCCGCCGAGGCAATGAGTATGCTGGCAGGCGCCCGAAAAGGAGCACGCAAGAATGCCAATAAGTTCTTTATTGATGAAAACACTTTCCCTCAAACTATAAGCGTAATCAGGGCAAGGGCAATATCTATTGGTATTGACCTGGTTGTAGGAGACATAAGGGACCTGGATCTTACCGATCCCGAAATATACGGGGTACTGGTTCAGTATCCTAACAATGATGGGGCCGTTATCGATCACTCTGCTTTCATTAGCGCTGCTAAGGAACAGGATGTATATGTTGCAGTGGCAGCCGATCTAATGAGTCTGTTGCTATTGACATCACCGGGTGAAATGGGCGCTGATGTAGTGGTAGGCACCAGCCAAAGGTTTGGCGTGCCCATGGGTTACGGAGGCCCTCATGCTGCCTATTTTGCAACAAAAGATGCCTTTAAACGTCAGATCCCGGGCAGGATTATCGGTGCATCAGTAGACAGTCAGGGCAATAATGGCTACCGTATGGCATTGCAAACCCGCGAACAACACATCAGAAGAGAAAAAGCAACCTCCAACATTTGTACCGCACAAGTGCTGCTGGCTGTTATGGCGGGTATGTATGCCGTTTATCACGGGCCGAAAGGTCTGAAGAAAATCGCCACCAGAATACATGGCCTCACACAACTGCTCAATAAAGGTTTGGAGGATCTTGGTTATGAGCAATTAAATGATCACTATTTCGATACCCTGAAAATAAAAGTTGGTGATTCGGCTGGTGTGCGCACTCTTGCACTTCAAAGTGAAATGAATTTCCGGTATTTCGACAACTGCGTGGGTATTTCACTTGACGAAACCACACGCATTGATGACATAAAAGATATCCTGGACATATTTGCCAGGGCTGCCGGGAAGGCTCTGACAATAGACGTAGAGTCCGAGAGCAAAAACCTGGCGTTGAGCTGGCCTGATGCTTTAGTCAGAAAATCAGATTACCTGCAGCATCCGATCTTCAACATCCATCATTCGGAGCATGAGATGCTGCGCTATATTAAAAAACTGGAAAACAAAGACCTTTCTTTGGTTCACTCAATGATCTCGCTGGGCTCTTGTACCATGAAATTGAATGCTACCACTGAGATGATCCCCGTAACCTGGCCTGAATTTGGCAACATACATCCATTCGCCCCTGAAGATCAGGCAGAAGGGTACCAGACGCTATTCGAAGAACTAAGTGAGTGGTTGTGTGAGATCACAGGATTTGCAGCAGTATCGCTGCAGCCAAATAGTGGCGCACAGGGAGAGTATGCCGGACTGATGGTGATTAAAGCCTACCATGAAAGCAGGGGTGATGGACATAGAAATGTAACTTTGATCCCTTCTTCAGCGCACGGCACCAACCCGGCCAGCGCAGTTTTGGCTGGTATGAAAGTAGTTATTGTACGCTGCGATGAGAAGGGAAACATTGATGTAGAGGATCTGAGAGCAAAGGCAGAGGAAAACAAAGACAATCTTTCTGCCCTGATGGTGACTTACCCTTCTACACACGGTGTATTTGAAGAAAGCATTATCGAGATCTGCGATATTATTCACCAAAATGGCGGCCAGGTATATATGGATGGTGCAAACATGAATGCGCAGGTCGGTCTTACAAGTCCTGCCAACATAGGAGCAGACGTATGCCATCTAAACCTACACAAAACCTTCTGCATCCCTCACGGAGGTGGCGGGCCAGGCATGGGCCCTATTGGGGTAGCCGAACAACTGAAGCCATTCCTTCCGGGTAATCCGATTGTCAAAACAGGAGGTAAACAAGCCATTGACGCTATTTCCGCTGCTCCCTGGGGTAGTGCAAGTATCCTGACTATCTCGTATGCATATATTGCTATGATGGGAAGAATGGGACTTAAGGCAGCCACTCAAATAGCCATACTGAATGCTAACTATATCAAAGAGAAATTGTCCGGCCACTACCCTGTATTATACGCAGGTAAAAACGGCAGATGTGCTCATGAAATGATCATCGACTGCCGTGAGTTCAAGAAAGCAGGAATTGAGGTAGAAGATATAGCAAAAAGGCTGATGGACTATGGCTTCCATGCCCCAACGGTATCATTCCCGGTAGCCGGAACAATGATGATTGAGCCGACAGAAAGCGAGGCGCGTGAAGAGTTAGACAAATTCTGCGAAGCATTAATTGAGATCAGAAATGAGATCCGGGAAGTAGAAAACGGTCTGGCTGATAAGGAGAATAATGTACTAAAGAACGCCCCTCATACAGCTCCTTTGGTAACGAGCGACAGTTGGGATAAGCCATATAGCAGGGAAAAAGCAGCTTACCCGCTGGCTTTTGTAAGAGATGCTAAGTTCTGGCCTTCGGTCGGAAGGGTAGATAATGCGTATGGCGACAGAAATCTGGTTTGCAGTTGTTTGCCCTTGGAGGAATACCAGGGAGACTCAGAGCCAGTTGAAGCGTAAGCTTTAAAATCTATTACAGAAAACAAAAGAAGGTGTCTCAGAAGGGCGCCTTCTTTTGTTTTCTAAATTTATTCGTAGTATAACACAGCAAGCAAAGTTTGCCCAACAGCCTCCAGTGTTTCCTTACTGATAATATCCATATCATCTTTGTGGCTGTGATGGAAATCTCCAAAATATCCGGTTGCAGGATCATAATGGACAATATCGATCATCGGGATGTTGGCATACTTATTTACAAACGAGTGATCATCCGTAATTCCTCCCGGCTGCTTTCTTACGAAGTAACTGGAAAAACCCAGCTTTGCCGCCCGGTCCCATACCTTTTCTACTATTGAACGTGCATAATACAATGAGGTATCCTCCATGGGAAACTGTGCTCCTTTGGCGCCTACCATATCAAGCAAAATGCCATAGTAAGCTGAATACCCCTTTTTGTGCTTGTTTTTTGACCAGTATTGAGAGCCCAGGCACCACCAACTGTCCGTACCATTGGCAGGTGCAGTTCTGGTGCTACCCTCGGTTTCACCCCAATCTTCCCCATCAAAAAATATAATATCAATACCTATGTCCGGAGGCCTATTGGTGCTGATCACACGTGCTACCTCCAGTAAAACTCCTACGCCACTCGCTCCATCGTTAGCACCGGCAATGGGTTCATTAGGTCGCTCCTTATCTTTATCTGCAAATGGCCGTGTATCATAATGCGCAGCTAAGAGCACTCTCTTCTTTTTTCCCGGGTTAAAAGAGGCAATTATATTCCTTAGGTATAGCTTCTCATTGTCAAAGGTGGTAGCCTCAAATTCCTGAGTTTGCACCTCGGCCCCATAAGACTGTAGTGTAGCAATAAAGTAGTCACCAGCTTCTTTGTGGGCGGCCGTATTGGGTACCCTGGGTCCCATGTCCACCTGGGTTTTAATGAAATGATAAGCTGAGTCAGGATTAAAGTTAGGCACATTTACCACTTTTTCTACTTGAGGTTCTTCCTGGGTTACTTCCTTCTTTTTGTCATCTCCACAAGAAATGGTTAAAAAGACAAACAAAAGAAGCAAGCTCCTGTATTTTAAGACACTGTTTAGATTCATTTATATCTCATTTAATAATTTTTGGCTAAAGTAATGATATAATCCCTTAACAACGGAAAACTTTTATCAATAGTTTGTTGTAAAGATTGTTTGTAAAGCAAATAAATTGGTGTATTTTTGCATCTGAAATAGAAAACTAAATTCTGAGGGGACGCGAGTCCCCTCTTTTTATATTCTTTTTTCTATAAGTATGGAGCTGACGGAACAAATAAAAAAGATCGCTGAAAATCATCTGAATGATGAAAGCCATTATATTGTTGACGTTAATATCTCATCTCATAAGGGACCTAAAAAGGTATTAGTTTTGTTAGATGGAGACAAAGGCGTAACAATTGATGATTGTGCCGATCTCAGCCGTGCTATCGGAGCCGAATTAGAGGATAATAACATCATTGAAGATGCTTTCAGATTAGAAGTATCCTCCCCCGGTGTGGATTATCCTTTGCAGTCTGTCAGGCAATACAAAAAGAATATTGGTAGAAAAGTAAAAATATCTTTAAAAGATGATAAAGATATAGTGGGCATTTTAAAAGATGTCACCGAAGAAAAGGTGGTATTAGACCAGGAAGTAAAAAAAGGGAAGAACATCGAATATAAAGAGGTAGAGATACCTAGATCAGACATTAATAAAACTATAGTTCAGATTTCATTTAAATAAAAGAAAAATGGATACCTCTGTATTAATTGAGTCGTTTGCAGATTTTGCCAAACAAAAAAACATAGACAGACCTACAATGATCCGTATCCTGGAAGATGTGTTCAGGACCATGATAAGAAAGAAATTCGAAACGGACGAAAATTTTGATATAATTATCAATGCCGACAAAGGCGACTTGGAAATCTGGAGATTCAGAGAAATTGTAGATGATAACTCAGAAGATATCTGGGACCATGACAAGATCAGCTTGACCGAAGCCAGAAAAATAGAGCCTGATTTTGAAATTGGAGAGGAAGTGGCAGAAGAGATCACCTTGTATGATTTTGGAAGAAGGGCCGTAATGACAGCACGCCAGACGTTGATCCAAAAGGTAAAAGACCTGGAGAAGGATATCCTCTTTCAGAAATATAAAGACCTTGTTGGTGAGATCATCAATGGTGAAGTATATCAGATACTGAGCCGTGAAGTATTGCTCATCGATGCAGAAGGAAATGAAATATCTATTCCTAAGAATGAACAGATACCAAAAGACCGGTTTAGAAAAGGGGATCAGGTAAGAGCCATCGTTGACAGAGTAGAAATGATCAATGGTAACCCTAAGATTATCCTGTCAAGAACAAGTCCGGTATTCCTTGAAAGGCTGTTTGAAAGCGAAGTGCCGGAAGTTTATGACGGTCTGATCACAATCAAAAAAGTAGTACGCGAACCTGGTGAAAGGGCCAAAGTAGCTGTTGAATCATATGATGACCGCATTGATCCGGTAGGAGCATGTGTAGGCATGAAGGGCTCGCGTATCCACAGTATCGTTCGCGAGCTTCAAAATGAAAATATTGATGTGATCAATTATACTGATAATCTTGATCTGTACATTACGAGAGCATTAAGCCCTGCCAAGATTTCAAGTATCAAGATCAGTGAAGATGAAGGCCGTGTTTCCGTGTACCTTAAGCCTGATCAGGTATCATTAGCGATCGGTAAAGGTGGTCAAAACATTAAACTGGCCAGCCGCTTAGTAGGCATGGAAATAGATGTATTCAGAGAACTCGGAGAATTTGAAGAGGAGGACGTGGATCTGGATGAATTTGCAGATGAAATTGAAGACTGGGTAATCGATGAATTGAAAAGAGTTGGACTCGATACAGCAAAAAGTGTATTGGCGCTCAACAAAGAAGAACTTGAAAGAAGAACGGACCTCGAAGAGGAGACTATTGACAATGTGATGAGGGTTCTTAAACAGGAGTTCGAATAATAAGTATTTTTTAAAATCATAAAAAAAAGGGATATTTGAGTATGTCAGACGAAAAAACCATGAGGCTTAGTCAGGTCGCCAGAAAACTTAATGTAGGTCGAACTACTATTATAGATTTTCTTGCTGATAAAGGCTTTGAAGTAGATAGCAGCCCTAATTCTAAGGTAACAAGCGAGCAATTCGCTATGTTATCTAAAGAATTTGCTGCGTCAGCTTCTGAGAAGAAAGAAGCTTCCGGCCTGACGATCGGGACTAAGCATAATGAACACGTGGTGATTGACAGTGATACTGATAGTTCTAAAAAATCAGATGACGAGGAAAATATTCTCATTAAGAACCTTGCAGCAGACAAGAGTAAGGAAGTTAAGGAGCAACCTAAGCAGGAACCTGCCCCTGAAAAAAAACCTGAGCGGGTGGAACATGAAAAGCCCAAGCTTCAAGGCATAAAGGTACTGGGGAAAATAGATCTCGACAAAAAAAGCAAACCTGCTGAAAAGGAGGAAGAGCCTAAAAAAGAGGAGCCTCGCAAGGAAGAACCCAAAGAAGTAGAGGCTAAAAAAGAACCGGTACAAGAGGTGAAGGAAGAGGAAAAACCAGTCGTAAAGACCGAAACTCCTAAGCCGGAGCCAAAAGAAGAAGTAGTGGAGGAAGAGGAAAAATCGCAGCTTATCGAGGCTAAAGCAGATAAGCTTAAAGGTCTGAAAGTTGTCGGCAAAATAGACCTGCCGGTAGAAAGAGAGAAGAAAAAAGATAAGCCGGTAGCTTCTTCTGACGACCGAAAAGAACAAAAGAAAAAGAAACGTCCGAGAAAAAGGATACCGCGCCACGAACTGCAGGACAAAGGAAAAGGCAAGAGACCACGCCCGGAAAAGGAAGAACCTTCAGACAAGGAGATCCAGGATAAGATCAAGGCAACTCTTGCTAAATTAAGCGGCACTAAGAAAAAGAGCTCAGGTTCAAAATACAGAAGAGAGAAAAGATCTGCGATAGCTGAGGCTAAGGAGGAGCAGGCGCTTCAGGAAGCACAAGAATCAAAAACACTGAAGGTGACAGAGTTCATCTCAGCCAATGACCTCGCCTCGCTCATGGATGTATCAGTTAATGATGTGATCTCTACCTGTATGAGTCTTGGTATGTTCGTTTCGATCAACCAACGTCTTGATGCCGAATCAATCACTGTAATAGCAGATGAGTTCGGCTATAATGTGGAATTTACCTCAACGGATGATGAAATCGAGGTAGAGGTTGAAGAAGATGCAGAAGAGGACCTGAAGCCACGGGCTCCGATCGTTACGATCATGGGTCACGTTGACCACGGTAAAACCTCATTGCTTGACTATATCAGAAGCTCCAAAGTCACTGCAGGTGAAGCCGGTGGTATAACCCAGCACATCGGTGCTTACGATGTAACCACTGAAAGCGGACAAAAAATAGCATTCCTTGATACACCGGGTCACGAAGCATTTACAGCAATGCGAGCCAGAGGTGCCAAGGTAACAGATATAGTAATTATAGTAGTAGCTGCCGATGATGATGTTATGCCTCAGACCAAAGAGGCCATCAATCACGCGCAGGTTGCCGGTGTACCTATTGTAATCGCTATTAATAAAGTTGACAAACCAAATGCTAATCCTGACAAGATCAAGGAAGCACTTTCCAACATCAACATTTTAGTGGAAGATTGGGGAGGTAAATATCAAAGCCAGGAAATATCAGCCAAGACAGGCCAGGGTGTAGAGGAGTTATTGGAAAAAGTATTGCTGGAAGCAGAGCTACTGGAGCTTAAAGCCAATCCGGTTAAAAATGCTACGGGTACTGTTATTGAAGCATCTCTTGACAAGGGACGTGGATACGTAGCTACTCTTCTGGTGCAAAACGGCACTATGAAAGTAGGCGATGTAATACTTGCAGGAGCTTACTATGGCAGAGTGAAGGCCATGTTTGACCATATTGGCAGCAAAATGGACAAGGCAGGCCCATCCACTCCGGTACTGATGCTGGGATTAGATGGAGCTCCCCAGGCTGGTGATAAGTTCAATGTAATGGAAAGCGACCGTGAGGCTCGTGAAATAGCTACAAAAAGAGAGCAGATACTTCGTGAGCAAAGCATCAGGACCAAGAAGCACATTACACTGGATGAAATTGGCAGAAGACTTGCAATCGGATCCTTCAAAGAGCTTAATGTCATTGTAAAAGGTGACGTGGACGGTTCGGTAGAAGCCCTTTCCGACTCACTGCTTAAGCTTAGCACCGAAGAGATCCAGGTAAATATTATACACAAAGGTGTAGGACAAATATCAGAATCAGATGTATTGCTGGCCTCGGCTTCCGATGCAGTAATTGTTGGTTTCCAGGTTAGGCCGTCAGGCTCCGCCCGTAAGATTGCTGACAATGAAGAAATCGAGATCCGACTATACTCTGTGATCTACGATGCCATTAACGATGTTCGCGATGCAATGGAAGGCATGCTTGATCCTGAAGTGGAGGAAGTGATCGTTGGTAATGTGGAAGTAAGGGATGTATTTAAAATATCCAAGGTAGGAGCAGTTGCCGGATGTATGGTAACTGATGGATACATCAAGAAAAACAACCCTATCCGACTTATTCGGGATGGTATTGTGGTTTACTCCGGTGAAATGGGCCAACTCAAACGTTTCAAAGACGATGTAACAGAAGTGAAAAGTGGATATGAGTGTGGTATAAGCATCAAAAACTTTAATGACATAAAAGAAGGTGATGTCATTGAAAGTTATGAAGAACGCGAAACAAAAAGAAAGCTTTAGAGTAAAATAGAAAATTAAGAGGGCATCTGCGCCCTTTTTCTATCTTCAATTGCTTGCTTTTGAAATAATTAAATGAATTAATATTAATATTGCGCCTGCTCTGATAGCCTTTCACGTGGAAATCCCACCGTGTTAAGTTATTAGAGATAATTTTGTTCTTTTTTTTCTTAAAGAATATTAAAATTGGAGAGTTATTTTTAAATTGTCCTTTAAATCAATTTTATTTGTTTAAACAAAACCTTACAATTCTAAAAACAATAGGCCATGGAAGAAACCCCGATACAATCGTTTGATACCTGGAACACGTGGGCGCAGTATATTGCTTACGGCTTGACCGGCTTAGCAGTTCTTATTTTAATAGGCCATATTTTAAAGTTATCAGCTACCAGCGATTCAAAGAACAAGTATGACTATATAAACCGCAGTGAGATCAATATTTTGATGACTTGCAGCATTCTTGTGATCATAGCTGGAGGACTTTACGCCAACTCATTTATTGCAGAGCTTGGCATGTTATGGCTTTTCGTAAGGATTTTCGTCACGGTGTCTATGGGCTTAATTATTGGCGTGATCGTACAGAATTTACTTAAATTTTACTATCCTTTTTATATTGAAAAGCGTTTGAAAAAGCTTAGATATAAGCCACGTATCTCTCCTAAAACCGGTAAGCCTATGAAGCTGTTAAGTGAAGAAGAGGAAGACGTATACCTGGATGAAGGTATGCAGGCTGAAGAGGAAATCTATTCAATTGACTACGATGTGTGGGTGGATGAAGAAACCGGATATACTAAAATTGAAAAATATGCTGGCCACCTTCATGCTCTTCAGTGCCCTGAATGTAATTATCAAACTTTTAGAGTAGCCAGAGAAGAGATATTGAAGTCACCATCTTCAACCGAAGAAGGTGAGTTAATGAAACACTTCGAGTGTGGTTACTGTGGCTATAAAGCCAAAAAGAACTACAAAATTGCTATGTTAAATGATACTAAACAATCTGAAGAAACTGCCACTGCATGATAAACTGATACTAAATAAATAACCAGGGAGGTGCCTTTTAAGGCACCTCTTTTTTTTGGATGAGGCAGAAAAGATGGGGACCTGAGGAGTCAAAAGTTTGGCCTGCTTTACACCTCACCCATCACAGGCTGAAATACTGGCATGGCAAAATCGTCCTCTCCTCCCTTGCTCCGCTAAAAGCCTTACGAAGACAAGAAAAGGAGAGGGATGTACAGACCGTAGTAGAACTACCATTCACTTTCCATCTCGTTCTCGGCAAGCTTGTTAGTTTAAAAAAAAACCATATCCCCATCCCAGATATCGATTGAAATCCTTACTCCCCCGCATTTCAGCTTAATTCCTAAAAAACCTGGAATGATCGTGTATCGTCCATACTCTAACTTTTATCACCAAAATTACTCCAACTGAATTGTGCTCATTCCCTCCGAATGTGAATGGAGTGCAGAAAAACAGAATAGGTGTTAAAAAATTAATATATTATTTTTTTATTTTATGAAACTTAACTATTTTCGAATTTTATTTTCAAATATTTTTCTTGTTAAAATTATATTTTTATTTACTATCATGAGGTTACCTTTTAAGTTATCACTCTTGCTGCTTGTGCTATCACTTTTTATCAGTAAAAGTGAAGCGCAGGAATGGCTTGGCTTCCATAGCAGTAATTATGCTATACTAAATCGTGCCCAATTCCAGCCTGCAAGTATTGCAGATAGCAGATTTGGTTTTTACATGAACTGGATCGGTGCGGACGCAGGTGTTTCTAACAATTATTGGGGAGTAGACAAAAGCAATTTTAAGGACATCGATTATGAAGCATTACACCGCGAGTTGAAGGGTCAAAAGGGTTTTGTGTTTGCTAAAGCCAACATCCTAGGGCCCTCTTTCATGGTGACCATGAGCCCGAAACATGCCTTTGCGCTTACTTCACGGGTCCGTAGTGTGATCAATTTTTCCGGGCTTAGTAAGGAGGGTATTGAATTTCTAGACAGCCTTGCCGATGATAAAGTAATTGTTGATGCCAATAAAAGATTTGATTTTAGCGATTTTCAAGTAGCCGGCCAATTATGGACAGAGTGGGGGTTAACCTATGCACGGGTAATATTCAACGATCAGGACAGGTTTTTGAAAGCAGGCTTAACCGTAAAACTCTTAAATGGTGTCGGCTCAGGTTTTGCTTATATAAACAGACTCCGCTACTCCGGAATAGATGGAGAAAATGTAGATGTCGGTGAGATTAACGTTGATTATGGATACCCTGCCTATTTTGACGATGACGACTTTGAAGATGACATTGCAAAAGGTCTAATTAACAGGGCATGGGGCAATCCTTCTGTAGGCTTTGACCTGGGTGTTGTATACGAGCATCGACCTGATTACAACGATTTTCTTTACGACATGGACGGCAAAACAGATCTGGAACGCAGGGACCGGGCCAAATATAAGTACAGAATTGGCTTCTCCCTGCTCGATTTAGGGGCAGTTAAATACACCCAGAGCGAAAACACTGGGAATTTCCAGGGAAGCACTGAAGGGCTTAACCCGGATGATCTGGATGGTGACATTGATGAGATCGTGGACAGTCTATTTACCTTTACTCCTGGTAAAGCCTACAAGATGAGTTTACCCACTGCAGTCGCTGCAGAATTCGACTACCGCGTTACCAACAGATTTTATTTAAACTTTACTCCTTATATTGCTCTAAAACACGGTAAATCAGATAAGGATAAGGTTCACTATTTTTCTACCTTTTCCATTACACCACGCCTCGAAGGCAAGGGATTAGGGTTAGGTATGCCAATATCCTACAATAGAGTGTCAAAACTTAGTGCAGGTATAAATATTCGCCTCGGGCCATTGATGATCGGCTCCTCAGATGCGATAAGCTATTTGTTAACTAAAGATCCTTTATATCATGCTAATGTACAATTCGGACTGAGGTTTGGTATTCCTTTCAGAAAGAAGAAAGACAAAGATAATGACGGTGTATCTAATAAATATGATTTATGCCGCCAAGTACCTGGGGTCTGGGAGTTTAAAGGATGCCCTGACCGTGACGGTGATGGTGTACAGGACAGTGAAGACAGGTGTGCCGACATCCCCGGACTGAAGGCCTTTCAAGGCTGTCCTGATACTGATGGAGATGGCATCGAAGATAAAAATGACCAATGCCCTGAGGTTGCCGGCACGAGTGAATTTAATGGTTGTCCTGATACTGACAACGATGGTGTGATGGACAGTGAGGATTCTTGCCCTGAAGTAGCTGGGGTTGTTGAGTTGGCTGGCTGCCCTGACCTGGACAATGATGGCGTGGCTGATGAGCAAGATCATTGTCCTGATGTACCGGGGCTTCAGGAGTTTAACGGCTGCCCCTGATTCAGATGGTGATGGGGTTATTGACTCTGAAGATCAATGCCCCGAACTATATGGCCCAAAAGAAGAGGCAGGGTGCCCTGATAGTGATGGTGATCGCGTACATGATCACGAAGACAAATGCCCGTATGAAGCAGGTCTTATTGAAAATAGCGGATGCCCTTTTGCTGACACTGATGGAGATGGAATCCGTGATATCGATGATAAGTGCCCTAATGTAGCTGGCGTTGTAGAAAATGAGGGCTGTCCTGCAATAGAAAAAGAAGATCAGGAGGTTTTAAACACAGCATTTGAAAATCTTGAATTTGAAAGTGGCAAGTCCAAAATAGCCATGTCATCATACACTTCTCTGGTGGAGTTAGCGAATTTATTGAAAAAGAAACCCGACTGGAATTTACTTATTGAGGGCCATACTGACAATGTTGGCAGTAGAGCCACTAACATTAGACTTTCTAAAGAACGAGCCCAGGCTGTGGCTGATTTTCTAACCTCACAGGGCATAGAAACAGCCAGATTAACGGTAGTGGGGCACGGCCCGGACAAGCCTGTAGCACCGGAGAATACCAGGGAGGGTAGACGTAAAAACAGAAGGGTGGAAATGACAGTGTTATTTGAGGTTTTCAATGAAAACTGATTTTCTGAAATAAGCCTGTAAAATCCAAGAGCTTTGGAATGGCCGGGCGTGATAATAGTAATCCCCCGGCCTTCTTTCCAAAATGCTATTAAGCTGCTCTGCTAAAACTACGTGAAGGAGAAGGAGCCACAATAGAAGGTTGCAACACTTCGTCCGTAATAACAGAAAATGGGCGTTTTCTTAATAAACTATATAGCCAAATCACCTGGCAGCTTGATCTGATCAGAGTAGAATTTCATCCGGGTGTGATTCTTCTCCAGGGGCTGAACTTTTTCTATTATATCAAGTTTATGGTTGTAAAAAACCTCAACATAGTAATTGTTCAAAAGGTACAGATTTATCTTATATCCATAGTACCGGATAGACACCACAAAGCTACCTTGCAAAAACAATGTCTTGAGCTTATCCTTTAAGGCTAGAGAATTAAATTTCTGACTATGGATCATTCTGGCAACTTACGCAATATTGAGAAAAGATAAAAGAAGTGTCATAACGAACTTTTGAAAATCGTATTGTTGTAAAAGTCGGAAGACCGAAGTCGGAAATTAGGTGCCTCTTCTTTTTCTTGTTACTTTCTGACACATTCTCTTCTTTTTGTCATTCTCGACACAGCCTTTTCTCTTTCGTCATTCCTGACGTAGCACAGCCGAGATCAGGAATCCCCCTAATCCGTGACTTTGCATAAGGTCTGGCCTCTGCCGCTTTTCGGGGAGATCCTGAATATTTTCTCCGTTCCTCTCCGAAAATTTCAGGATGACGTGGTAGTTATTTGAAATGCCTGGGCTAAACGAGTTTTCCAATATCAATAAACTTCTCGTCCCCGCTTAATTTACTGCAACAAAAAAAGCCCCGCAGTACTCTGCAGGGCGCTTTTTATATCTCCGGGTGGATGATGGGACTTCCCGGTATCCGCTCTGCTGCACCGGGATAAACTTCTCGTCCCCGCTCAATTTACTGCAACAAAAAAAGCCCCGCAGTACTCTGCAGGGCGCTTTTTATATCTCCGGGTGGATGATGGGACTCGAACCCACGACCTCCTGAACCACAATCAGGCGTTCTAACCAACTGAACTACAACCACCATTTTCCCTATAGGGAGTGCAAAGGTAGATAGTAGTAATGAATTTACAAACAGTTATACTCAGAATTATTAGCGATTTTTTATCGGCTGAAAAGAAGTCGTTCACCTTTCTGTCCTTCATCAAATTTTCCATCGCTATACACCAAATGCCCTGATACTATGGTATGTAGAACTTTGCTACTAAACTGCTGCCCCTCGAAAGGAGACCAACCGCACTTGGCATAAATGTTTTCCCTGGTTACTGTCCAGGGATTGTCCGTGTCCACCACAACCAAGTCAGCAAAATATCCCTCTCTCAAATATCCTCTCTTTTCAATATCAAAAAGTATCGCAGGGTTGTGACACATCTTTTCAACGATCTTCTCTATTGATATTTTCCCCTGATGATGGAACTCCAGCATTGCTGGCAGACTGTGCTGAACTAATGGACCTCCTGAAGGAGCATTGAAATAGTTATTATTCTTCTCTTCCAAGGTATGCGGTGCATGATCTGTTGCTACAACATCAATAGTGCCATCCAGCACGGCCTGAAAAATAGCCTCCTGATCATGTTTGGTCTTCACAGCAGGGTTCCACTTGATCAATGTTCCCTTCTTATCATAGTCGGTATCGTTGAACCACATGTGGTGGATACAAGCCTCTGCTGTAATCTTCTTGTCCGCCAACGGAGTTTTGTTTTCAAAGAGAGATAGCTCCTTAGCCGTTGAAATGTGTAAAATATGCAGTTGAGCTCCATGCTTTTTGGCCAAAGCTACCGCCATAGAAGAAGACTTATAACATGCTTCTTCGCTTCTGATCAATGGATGGCATGAAATGGGCACGTCTTCTCCATACTTCCTTCTATATTCTTCTGTATTTTTTCGAACAGTTGCCTCATCTTCACAATGTGTTGCTATAAGCATCGGAACACGTGAAAATAAATTCTCTAAAGTCTGCTCGTTATCCACCAACATATTGCCGGTAGAAGAACCCATGAACACCTTCACACCACAGACTTTATCCTTAGGTGTTCGCAACACCTCCTCGATATTGTCGTTGCTCGCTCCCATAAAAAATGAGTAGTTGGCGAGCGATGTGTTTTTTGCAATTTCATACTTCTGTTCCAGCAGCTTCTGTGTGAGGGTATTGGGAACAGTGTTGGGCATCTCCATAAAAGAAGTAACACCCCCGGCAACCGCAGCGCGTGATTCCGTATATATATTCGCCTTGTGGGTTAATCCTGGTTCACGGAAATGCACCTGGTCATCAATCGCCCCAGGCAATACAAATTTGCCCTGCACATCTACTACGTGGTCAGCCTCTTCTGCATTTATTTTGCCGGCAATCTTTTCAATATATTGTCCTTTGACAAGTATATCAGAAGAAAAGCACTTACCTTCATTGACTAATTGGGCATTTGTAATTAATATCGATTTCATAAGTTGCAAATTTCAGGCTTTCGGAGCCAAGCAACAAATAAAAAACATGGTTTATGGGCAAGGATGTTGAAACTTTTGATGATTTTAAGCTGAACCGGCAACTATTAAATGCCATTGAAGAGTTAGGGTTTACAGAGCCCACACCAATTCAAAAGAAAGCCATCCCTCTGATACTTGCAGGTCATGATGTTATGGGGATAGCCCAAACAGGTACAGGGAAAACAGCAGCTTTCGTATTACCAATACTTATGAAAGTCAAATACGCTCAGGGAACCGAACCCAGGGCTTTAGTCCTCGCCCCTACCCGGGAGCTTATCCTGCAGATTGAAGATAACATTCAAAAACTCGCTAAGTACCTGGACATCCGTTATACATCACTTTATGGTGGCATAGGGCCCACAAAACAAATAGAGGCTGTACAACAGGGAGTCGACATCATTGTAGCCACACCGGGGCGCTTCATGGATATTTATTTGAAAGGTGAGCTGAATACAAAAAAAATACAGACGCTCGTACTCGATGAAGCAGATAAGATGATGGATATGGGATTTATGCCTCAGATCCGTAAAATTCTGGAAGTAATTCCCGTAAAACGGCAAAATTTACTTTTTTCAGCTACTATGCCTGACAAAGTAATCAGGTTGTCCGAAGAATTTCTTGAATTTCCTGAAATAGCTGAGGTTGCGCCACAGGCTACTACCGTTGACACCATTGAACAGCAGCTATACCAGGTGCCCAATTTAAAGACAAAGATCAACCTGATTGAGCATTTATTGCGTAAAGATGAGTTTTCCCGCGTATTAATTTTTACCAAGACAAAAGGCACCGCTGACAATGTATATAAATATCTTGACAGAAAGGACCTGGGGCCGGTTAGAGTAATCCATTCTAACAAAGGACAATCCAGCAGGATCAATGCCATGAATGAGTTTAAGGATGGAAAGCTTCGGATATTAGTATCTACTGATGTTTCCGCCAGGGGAATAGATGTAAGCATGGTTTCGCACGTTATCAACTTCGAAGTACCTATCATCTATGAAGATTATGTACACCGGGTTGGGCGGACAGGTCGTGCCAGGAATGAAGGGATTGCCATCACTTTCGCCAACAAGGCAGAGATGCTCCATTTGAAAAATATAGAAAAGCTCATCAGAATCAACATCCCCGAACTACCGTTGCCACAAGAAGTGGAGGTAACAGCCACTCCGAAAGAAGAACAGAGACAGATCGAAATGGAAATAGATATTTACAAAAGAAAAGAAGATCCTGATTTTAAGGGAGCATTTCATGAAAAGAAAAGAAATTATGAAAAGCAAACGAAGGACCGGGGAGGTAAAAGAAAAAAAACAAGGAGGAGGTAGGAATACACAGTTATGTTACGAACTATAAAATGAATAAACTCAATGAAAATTAAAACATTACTTTTTTTATACCTGGCAGCTACGCTACCTAATTATACTTTTAGCCAATCCGAAGATGAAGCGATGCTTAGAAAGACTTTCAATGAAGCATTAACAAACGGACAGTCTTACCAAATGCTGGATTATCTGAGTAATAACATAGGCGCCCGGCTTAGTGGATCACCTGAAGCAGCCGCAGCCGTAGAGTGGAGCAGGCAGCAAATGATGCGTTTAGGGTTTGACACCGTTTATCTGCAGGAAGTAATGGTACCGCATTGGGTTCGAGGCAAAAAAGAAGTTGCCAGAATCGTCAATGCAAAATCGGGGACAATAGATCTAAAAGTTTGCGCTCTTGGAAATTCGGTAGGTACTGGTCCTGACGGGTTAGCGGCTTCAGTAGTAGAGGTAAAGAATTTTGACGAGCTGAAGAACCTCGGAAGAAAGAATGTTGAGGGGAAAATAGTGTTTTATAACCGACCAATGGACCCAACGCTAATCAATACTTTTGGTGCATATGGCGGTGCTGTAGACCAACGGGTAAATGGCCCCTCGGAAGCAGCCAGGCTTGGCGCCAAAGGAGTGATAGTAAGATCTATGGCCTCTAATAATGACGACATACCTCATACCGGCACTTTGGTATATGATGAAAGTGCAGGTAGAATCCCTGCAATAGCGGTAAGTACCAATGATGCAAACCTCTTAAGCCGTTTACTAAAAGATGATGCAAACCTGAAAGTATACATGGAGACACATTGCGAAATGCTACCAGATGTACTATCCTACAATGTGATAGGTGAAATGAAAGGCAACAGGTATCCGAACGAATACATAGTGGTTGGCGGTCACCTCGACTCATGGGATGTTGGCGATGGCTCTCATGATGATGGTGCAGGCTGTGTCCAATCCATAGAAGCGATTAGAATTTTGATGACTTTAGGGTACAAGCCGCAGCGAACATTAAGAGCAGTAATGTTTATGAACGAGGAAAATGGTCTGCGTGGGGGGTTGAAATATGCGGCACAGGCAACAGCTAATAAAGAAACCCATATAGCCGCCATTGAATCGGACCGTGGTGGCTTTACGCCAAAAGGTTTTACAATATCTGGCAGCGAAAAGGCCAAGTCTGCATTGATGAGTTGGAAGCCGTTGTTTGCCCCTTATGATATTTATGATTTTGGCAAACCAGGAGGAGGCGCGGACATTGGCCCGCTTGGTGAAAGCGGAACTGCATTGATAGGCTTTTTACCTGATTCACAACGATATTTTACCCTACACCATACTGATGCTGATACCTTCGAAACCGTTGACAAAAGAGAATTGGAAATGGGAGCAGGAAGTATGGCAGCTTTAGTATATCTTATAGATAAATACGGGATGGATGGAAAAAATTAATACAGAACTCACACAGTTGCTCGATATTAAGTACCCGATCATCATGGCTCCAATGTTTTTGGTATCAAATACAGCCATGACGATCGAGGGCATAAAGGCAGGGATAACCGGAGCCATACCAGCCCTGAATTATCGTACAGATAAAGAATTCCGGGCTGCACTTAGCGAAATAAAGAACAGTGTCAAAGGGCCGTTCGGGATAAATCTTATTGTAAACAAATCCAACTACCGCTTAGATGAACAGCTAAAAACCTGTGTCGAGTACAAAGTAGATTTTATTATTACTTCATTGGGTAGCCCTAAAAAAGTGATCGAAGCGTGTCGAGAAAAGGGCATTAAGGTTTTCTGTGATGTCACAGAAGAAAAATATGCTCAGAAAGTAGAGGCGCTGGGTGCAGATGCACTAATAGCTGTAAACTCCAGTGCGGGTGGTCATGCTGGAAATATGCCTCCCGGGCAATTGATACCTTTGTTAAGATCCCACTGTCGTATACCAGTGATTTCGGCAGGGGGTGTGGGTACAGGAGGTGGTCTCAGAAAAATGCTCGAACTGGGAGCTTGTGGTATTTCCATGGGCAGTCCCTTTATTGCATCAGTTGAGGCTGGCGTTTCTCAGGAGTATAAACAGGCCATTGTAGACTATGGCGCTAATGATATAGTGATGACAGACAGGCTCTCGGGAACACCATGCACAGTTATCAATACTCCTTATGTGCAACAAATTGGAACCAAACAAAGCTGGCTGGAGTCTCTGCTCAACAAAAACCGAACCCTTAAAAAATATGCTAAAATGCTGACCTTCTATAAGGGCATGAAATCCCTGGAAAAAGCTGCATTCAGCGCTACTTATAAAACTTTGTGGTGTGCAGGTCCGTCCATTGAGCATGTTAAGGACATTCGTTCGGTAAAAGAAATTGTTGCTACGTTAGCAGATGAATATTATTCTCAAGCTGAGGAATTGGCGGAGTAAGAAGGACCCGTAATATTTACACCCCTCCCCAGAAATATTGCTTGATCTGGTAAGAACCTCAGGTTTTCAAAACGAAAAGGGAGCCGTTGCTCCCTTTTCTGGTTTACAGGTTTCATGATCTAGTGATCAGTCAATCCCTGGGTTTAGGTTGAAAATAAAAGGTTCAATATTAAAATTGAATTCCTTCAACTGCGAAATATCTGCAATAAAATTTTAATTTTAAAATAATTACCGCATCGAAATTCACACTGCTATTTAAAATGCAAAATAATATTTCAACCACACTATTTTGCAAATGTCACTCCCGACAGGCCGGGTTCAACAGCGGTCATCGCAGTTAAAAAAAGTAGTTGAAGAACAATTATTGTCTTAACAACTTATTGATCAATAAGTTTAGAGAAACGTGTGAAATTACGCAAGCATTTTTAGCCAAAAGAGTTACTTTTTAGGTAAATCACCATATCAATAGATAATTGATAGCTGAGGCAGACTGGCTGGTGAAAGGGGTTTCTGTTAATATAATCACCAGGTATTACATCCTGAAGGGGCAAGAATATAGACTTTGGAGTATTCATTAGTAAAGGGTAAATTATTATATTGCAAACTGTTATATATTCGATTTATCGCGAAAAACCTATCTGTGGGTCTGTAGTTAATAAAAATATTTAAAATCGACCGTTTCATTTCTTTTTGAAATGGTATCCTGCAAGAGTATTTTATTATGGCTAAATCTTACATTTTACATTGGCGTAGTATCCAGTGCCAGCTAATCTTGACTTTCTTCCTGGCTGCGGGTAGTGTTGCGGCACAGCAAAACTCGGTTTCAATAGGTACCCAAGCCATCAACGACAAAGCTGTGCTCATGCTGGTATCGCCCGGTGGCAATCAGGGGCTTATCGTTCCGTTAGTTACCAACAAATCAGTGATTGGGGCTACGGCTTCAGAAGCGGGGATGGTAGTATTCGACCGGAGTGATAACAAGATCTATTATTGGAATGGAACCACATGGATCGGTATCGGTGACGGGGCTGCGGGCGCTGATGACTGGGGCAGCCAGGTAGCCATTACGGAGGGGGTGATCTCGGGTACTGGCTTGACGGGTGATCCTATCAAGCTTTCAGATGGTACAGCAGTCAATCAAACATTGGTATGGGATGGATCACAATGGAATCTTCAGACTCTTTCCACCGGAGGTACTGTAACCTCTATAAGCACTGGCACAGGACTTACTGGCGGGCCTATTACCAACACCGGTACAATTAGTGTGGCCACAGGAGGAATTACCAGCAACGAAATACTGGATAACAGCATTACCGGAGCAGATATTTCTACGGCTACCAGCATCACTGCCAATTCTTTTACCGGCGATGGCTCAGCACTGACCAACGTGGATGCCGTTAGCATTCAGGGCCAGTTGGTCTCAGCAACTACACCGACATCCGGCCAGGTGTTGCAATACACCGGAGGCCAATGGCTACCCACAACGCTGGCAGCAGGCGACATCACCGCTGTAAACACTTCAAACGGCATAACAGGAGGGGCCACATCGGGTGATGTTAATCTTTCGCTAAGCAATACAGGCAACGGGCAAATATTAATAGGCAATGGCACCACCGTAAACAGTGTAACTATATCCGGAGATGCTACCTTAGGTAATACGGGCACACTGACACTTGCAAATACAGTTACCTCCGGCACCTATACCAAAGTTACTGTTGATTCAAAAGGCAGGGTCACTTCGGGCAGTACCCTAACTGCTTCTGACATACCAACACTGACGATGGCAAAGATCTCTGATGCAGGTTCACTTGCTATACAAAGTAGCATTAACCTCAATCAGATAGTCAGTGGTGGCGCAACCGGGGGGCAGATACTGCAATTCAATTCGGGCACGGGGTTTTGGGAACCTGTTACAATAACCACCACCGATGATCAGACCGCTTCTGAGGTAGCAGTTACCCCTTCCGGAAATTTGGCTTCCACGGATGTTCAATCCGCCCTAACCGAACTTCAGGGTGACATAGATGGGTTGGGATCTTTATCGCTATCTAATCTTTCCGATGCGCTCATCACTACCCCTTCAGATGGAAATATACTGGTTTATAATACCGCAAATACACAGTTTGAAAATACTACGCTTAGTGGCGATGCCATAATTAATAGCTCCGGTTTGCTGACAATAGCTGATGATGCTATTACACTAAACAAAATAGCAGATAATGGCGCCAACCGTGCGATCCTGGCTAATAATGCAAGTGGCAATGTGGTTTGGCTGCAACCATCAGGTGTAAACCAGTTGGTAGGTACCGATGGCTCCGGCAATTTAGCTTTTCGAACTATTACTACCAGTTTAATAGGTGGAGGAACGGGTATCAGAAACTTAGCCACGGCAGTGGATGCAAACCTGGTTTCCGAGTTGGCTGTTAGAGAGGCCCTTAACAGTGTGGCAAATTCTACAACATTAGCCGACAATGTTGTACCAAGAGCCAGCTCAGGAACTTTTGTAGCCTCGGCTATCAGAGATGACGGATTAAACGTGGGTATCCAAACAAATACACCCCAAACCAGCCTCCAAATAGGCAATACCATGCACCTCTTCCCCGCATCATCCGGGGGCAACCTTTTAACACATAATGTGTATGAGTCGAGCCCGGGATCGTTTAACTATACTACCACAGACGGTTCCAGTGTGCTTTCCATGCAGCCGGAGCGAATTGGCTTCTTTACCTTTCAATCAGGCACGGCTGATGCTACCTTGGGGACCTTTTCAATGCGCATGAATTTTACCGGAGATGGTCTTGTGATCAACGGTGATAACCTGAATAATACTGCGATACTTGATATCAATTCTACGAGTAAAGGAATTCTGATCCCAAGGATGACGACAGCACAAAGAAATATCATCGGGACTCCTGCAAATGGGCTTTTAATTTATAATACCAGCACCAGTAAGTTCAACTTTTATGACGGTTCTGCTACCAGTTGGGCTACTATGGGTGATGATCTTGGAAATCATACTGCCACCACAAACCTGGATATGGCAAGCAATGCTATCCGATTCACCGGAGCAGGTGCCAACACCGGAATTACTATCACGGGTTCTAATCTTATGCACTATTCTGACGCAAACATCAGACTTCATCCAAACACCGGGTATGATGTAATCATCTATAACAATGCCACTGAATATGCACGTTTTGAGGGATCAACACAGAGTCTGGGAATTGGGACAACTGCACCTCAAAACAAACTGGATGTAGAAGGCAGCGCTGTTATAGGCGCAACTTATTCAGGCACTAACACTGCTCCCACGAATGGCCTTCTCGTAGAAGGTTCGGTCGGGATTGGGACGACCAGCTTGCTCTCAAAATTTCAGGTAGAAGACAATGGCACCAATTATGTTGCCCGTTTCTATAACCGGTCCACTAATACCGCAGCTGATGGAGTTGTGATAGGACTTGGAGCAACTACTCCCGGAACAGGCTCCTATTACCTTCTTCTTCAGAATGGAGGTGGCATTGATCAAGGTTCAATTAGAGCTACCGGAAGTGGTGGGGTAAGCTTCAATACCACGTCAGACCGAAGGTTAAAGCAAAATATTTGTGACTTTAATGGCGCACTTGACATGGTAAATAATATCCGGCCACGAGCCTATCAATTTAAGGCCGCTCCTGAGAAAAATGAAGTAGGATTTATTGCTCAGGAATTGCTAGAAGTATTCCCACAAGCTGTTTCCGGTGATCCTATGGGAAATGTTGAGGAGGAGCCTATGATGGTGGATTACTCTAAGATCACCCCGGTACTTACCGGTGCCATAAAGGAACTGAACCAGCTTGTTAAAGATCAGAAGCAGATGATAGAAAAACAGCAAACAGAAATTGCTGCCCTAAAGGAACTATTCAGTCAGCAACAGAAAGCCGAAGCAAAACAGGACATCAAACTAAAAGCGCTTGAAGCTAAGCTGGATGCCATTTATCAGACACTCCAAATGAAAGCTGAAAAATGAAGCTGCTATTTTCAAGCATATTAATTGCGATTTTCAGCTTCCAGGCAGTCGCCCAGCTTAAGATTGCCCCGGGAACAACCATGGCATCGGCTCCGGGAACGGAAATAACCACTAATGCCTCTTTTTTTAACGAAGGAGAGCTCGTTCTTGGCAATAATACAACCTTGAGTATCGTGGGCCAGGGAGTAATAGAATCCATCAATAGTATTGAGATCCCTCAATTGATCATGTCGGGCAGCAGCTACAGCCTCTCAGGCCAATGGATTATCTCTAAAGCCCTATCGTTACAATCCGGCACCATCACTCCTGATGCATCTGCCCAATTAACTGTTGGACCTGGAGGAACAGTAATTGCAGAAAATGGTGCGTATGTCAACGGCACATTATTTCACACGGGAACAGGAGAAAAATTTTACCCCATAGGGGTTGCCGGCACATATGCTCCTGTAACACTACACAGCGTCCAGGGCGCAGGTGATCTCTTACTCGGCATCCAGGCACACACCGGTAGCCTGGGTGAAACAACTCTTCCGAATAATGTTCAGTCCGCCTCATCGAACTGGCATTGGGAGATGCACATCCTAGGGACTTTTAGCGGCTCTACAGTAACACTACCTGTATTAGCGGGAGATGAAGCTCTTTTAGAAGGAGGTAATACACAGCCAGTAGTACTTGAATCTAATTCAGACCTGACACTAATAACAGACCTTGGCAATGGACTGGCCTCAGATAAGACACTTGTACGCAGTAACAAACCTGCTGTAGGGCCATTTTTATTGCTCGGCTCCAAGCTAATCCTCGTGCCGATAATTCACAACATTATCACTCCAAATGGCGATGAGAAAAATGATTACCTCATTATTGATGCTGTGGAAGCTTACGCTGATAGTAACGAAGTAATAATACTTGACCGGTGGGGCAACGAGGTTTACAGGCAGGAAAACTTCCGAAATTTTAATGCCTTTGATAATCCATATGATAACAGTTTTGATTTTCTGGCCTCCGGAAACTACATCTGTATTTTGAAATATGGTAACGGACAAACTTTGAAACAGACAATAACAGTATTAAAATAACTGCCTATTGAAAAAACTTTTACGATATAGCTGGCTTTTTCTGTTCTTCATTTCATTCCAACTCCACGCGCAGGACATTCCGCTGTTCAGCCAAAAGCTGACTAACTCATTTATTTACAACCCTGCTATGGCAGGTAATACCTTTGGGTCGTTAACGCTTGCCCACAGAAAGAACTTCAGTAATGTAGAGGGCGCTGCGGAAAACAACTTTATTAGTTTCCATGCCCCATTGATGAATCACCGCTTTGGTGTCGGAGCCAACTTATTTACCGAGAAGGTCAATTTTGTCAGCAATACCTATGCTTCAGGGGCCTTTGCTTATCATATTAACTTTGGCAGCTATAATGTGCTTTCCATGGGGGTATCAGCAGAGTATAACAGTGTTGGCTTCAATATGGATAATGTTATTGGCGATGTTACTGACCCCCTTCTTGGACAACGGGAATCCAACTTTGATTTCTCTTTTGGGATCAATTATCAGCACCGGTATTTCAAAATAGGCGCGGCTGCCAACCGGTTAGCTACAAACCTGCTGGTTAATGATAATGCCAGCATTCTGTCAGAATATTACTCGGGGTATGCGGCAGGGTTAATCCCAATTAGAGGCGGTGATGACATACTTGAACCAACCTTCACTTTTAGAAAATTCTCCGATGTCAATGAAACGTGGGACGCAGGGATTTACTACACCTATAACAACCTGTTTCTCTTAGGAGGATCCATGCGACAAGGTGATATCATCAACCTGACCGCAGGCATAAAGATTGCCAAAAAAGTATTGTTGGGGTATAGCCACGAAATGATGAATGGCAATCTGGGAAGTGATGTGGGGAGCTCCAGTGAAATAACCCTGCGATTGGATTTCAACGATCGGAATTATCAAGAGCGCTTCAGGCAGGATTATAAAAATTCATTAGCCTTCAGAAGAAAAACCCTTAGCTCTGCAGCAAAAAAGAATCAGATTGGAGCCAAAGGACCAAAAGCCTTCAAAAAAAGTCAGAAAAAGCGACTGAATAACGTCAAATCCCCAAGTAGCCGCTATAACAGTACCAAAAAACTATCCAGGGTTAAGCATAAGAAGTTTGATAATAAGAAAAAGAGAAAGAAAAACTACAAGCGGAATCATCGGAAGCGCAGGTATAGATGATGGTTCTCAGTTCTCAGTTCTCAGTTCTCAGTTCACTGTTCTTAGTTTACCGTTCTCAGTTCTCGGCTTTTGCTGAATTTTGGTTTATCAGTCTTCGCTATTCTGCTCACTATAGATCAGGCTGATAGGAAAATCATTACCGTGTACGAACCCTGTCGGATATTGCGCCTGCCCTCCGTATTGATTACTCAATTCAGGCACTCGCTCGTCCATGTAGATTTTCAGTTCATTGACAGTTACTTTATTATCTCCATTATCTGCGGCACCGTCCAGCGCCTCCAATAAAGCATATGTAAATACACCATGTTTTAATACTTCAAATTCGGCAGCAAATTGCTGTGTCTCACTGGATGCCAGCATCACAACACCTGAGGCACGGGCTAACTGCACAATGGCCTTTTCTTCGGAAGCCGCAGCTCGCACTTTCATCGACTTCATAGCTCCTCCCGAGTGACACGCGTCCATTAATATCAACTGCTTTTGTGAGCGTATTTGTGAAAGGTAGCGCTTCAAGTTGGTGGCAGAAACTCCCCTTGCCTGAAGTTGAGCCGGGTCACCATATAGCTTGGTGATATCTGTTGGCACCAGGTAATATTCATTATCGTTTTCTTCATCCAAAGTACCATGGCCCGCATAGTAAAATACAAAAACATCCTCAGGCTGCGCTTGTGCAATTATAGATTCAAAACCTTTAATAATGTTCTCCTTGGTAGCCTCAGTATCATATATCTCTGTTTTTCTAACAGTTTTAAACATCTTACTGCCATTTTCAATTACCTTTTTTGTAAATGACTTAGCATCAGGCTGCGCATAATTCAGGTTGTAAGCAGCATTTTTGTATTTATTAATACCAACGGATAAAATATACAAACTGGAAGTGGCTATGATCTCTCCATTGTATTCGACCTTCAGGTGGTCAGGCCGGGATTCAATTTTCTGATAATTCTTTACTACTACCCGGAAGTCATTTGCTCCATTTACAAGATCGACATGATAGCTTTTCTCCACTTTTTGCCCTTCTCCCAAACTTTCAAATTCATCATCGATGATGATCAGCTTCTCATTCTGATAAACGTTCACCTCTTTTACTCCTCCTCCTCCATCATAAATGTCAACTGTCAGGTCCAGCGATTGGCTTTGTGTAAAGAATTTGCCCTGCGTGTAGTCTAACTTTTTATCTTTACCAAAAGTGAGCGCATTGGTATTAAAAAATGCTGCAGATGGCCGGCTTAATTTGGTAAGATCAAAAATCCTTTCCCCTTCTTCAGTCAGTATCTCCACTACCCTTCGCCCCTGGCCGATACTTTTTACTAGTGTTTCCGGGCGGTATAAAATGTCAAAGTATTGTTCGGCCGTATAAAAATCGGCCAGTTCATGAATTCCTTTGTTAACATGCCAACCAAAATATTCTCCACCGGAGGAGCTACAGCTAAAATAGCCCTCGGGAGCCCAACATATCCATTCTGAATCATCGGCAATAAATAAATTGGCAAATGGAGCAACGGTTTCACCAAGGGTAGAAAATACCTCTTCGATATCCTTCCATGTTTTATCTCCATGGCCCTTCAGATAACTGATCACCTCTCTCCATGCCTTTGTTGAAGAGGTATACGTTAAACTATCCACCTCCAAAGAGGCAAAGTATTCCCCCCATACCGGGTCCTGGAATACATCACGCATGCTTGGCGCTTCACCTTTCTCTGCCAATTTCCACAACCTGATCGTCTGATCCTCACTACCCGAAGCCATATATCGCCCATCTCGACTTACTGTTACTGACCTGACACCCCCTGTATGCCCCATAAATTCCTTAACAATTTGGCCCTGGCGATTATACATTTTTAAAGAAAAGTCACTACCAACTATTACATTACCATCAGGGGTAACCTGAAAATCTAATATCCGGCCATCCTCGAATTCACTGTTTTTGATAATACCACCCCGCGATACTTCCAGACTGTACGCACTGGTTTGTTTCACGTCCTTATTGGCATCTTTTAGAAAGGTGGTAACCGGTTTTCCCGGATCCCTTTTTATAGTAAAGGAATTAAGATCAAAAAGGAAGTTGTATGTAGCATTAGCATTATTCCTGGGCTGTTGTCTGGCCACGTACAGTTCCATACCCGCACCAAAAGCCAAATCCCAGATGGTCGCTCCCTTTCCCTTTATGGTTTGTTGGGTTCTTCCATTAATAGGATTCCATATCTGTATTACATTATCATTACCACCCGCAGAAGCAACAACATAATTTCCGCTTATAGAGGCAGGAGAAAAATCAGCGCTAAATACAGTGTTGTCGTGTCCGATAAAATCGGTCCATTTATTGCCTTCCGGAACAGAATAACTCACCCCACCGCCTGCAGCATCCATCGCCACCAATATTTTGGAATCGTGAGAAAAGGTAAGCGCATTAATCACACTTCCTACCCTGTCAAACTCCTTTACGAAAGATCCATCAGCCTTCCATAGAATTAATTCATTGTCCATACTGCTGGAAGCAATATAGTTACCATCAGGTGCAACAGCCACCTTGTTCACTATACCTTTATGCTTTTTAAGTTGCGTATGTGGAAATTTTTTAATGCCACTGTCCAGGCCTGTGAGATTATAAAGAAGTACATTTTTATTGTCCGAGGCCACAGCCAGTGCCTGGGTTCTGTTATTAAACGATACCCCTGTCACCCTGCTGCCGATCTCAATTGTGGTCACAGTTCGTAGTATCTTAGTATTGTCGACTTTCCAGATCCTGATCGTTCCATCATCACTACCACTGGCGAGATAATTACCTCTGCCGTTGAAATCCAGGCTATTGATCACATTAGAGTGTCCAACAGCCGTTGCCACTTGTTGTCCTTTTTCAAGATCAATAAGCACAATATAATTTTCCTTCTCGCTACTCACAGGGTAGCCACTTACGGCCAGCAACTTACCATCCGGAGAAATAGCTGAAGCATAAAGCATGCCCTCGGGGCCATTGCCGATCTGCGATTCGAATTTGGTCACCAACTCGGCCGTGCGAGCATCCCACACGCGAATTGTTTTGTCTTCAGAAACAGATATGATGCGCTCACCATCCGGTGAGAATAGTATATTATAGATCTTTCCCGAATGCCCCAATGTATTGATCACTATCCTGGGTATTCCTGTCTGCCCTACTGTTTCTGCAATACTCATCAATAGAAAAACAGCCAGAATTAATGATTGTCTGAATACTTTCATAAAGGTCATGTTAAAGTAAGCGTAAGGACCGTATAATAAGTAAAAGTAATTATTTTTTAGTACTTTGAAAAGGCAAATTGTAACCGACTTAAACCTCATACTATCAACCAGATGTCGTTGAAATCACGTTTCCTGAATATTCTTTTCTGGTCTGTAATATCGGCTGCTTTCATAGGTCCAGGCACGTTAACTACTGCCTCAACTGCCGGAGCAATGTTCAAGTTTGAGTTAATATGGGCGCTGGCTTTCGCCACAGTGGCTTGTATAGCGCTACAGGAAATGGCTGCTCGAATTACCATCGCTTCAGGCATGGAGATCGGCAACACCATCAAAATGACCACGGGGTTTTCATGGCTGGCATATTTTATTGGTTTCGGTGTCATATTTGGTTGCGCTGCCTACGAAGCAGGTAATATACTTGGTGCTTTGGCCGGTGTACAACTTTTACTGGAGGCTGATAGAATAATACTTACCATCATCATCGGAATTGCCTGTGCTCTCCTGCTTTGGTTGGGTACGGTTAAAACCATAGTCAATCTTCTGGGCGTAATGGTGGCGGTCATGGGCATCGCCTTTTGCTATGTGGCCTGGCAGGCGGAGCTATCATTGTCAGAAATAGGCCAGGGGATGAGTTTTAGCATACCTGAAGGGTCTGAATGGCTGATACTTGGCCTGGTAGGCACTACAATAGTCCCCTACAATCTCTTTCTGGGATCGGGGATCAGTCATGGGCAAAGCATAAAAAATATGCGCTTTGGACTAGTAGTTTCTGTTGTTCTCGGTGGCATTGTCTCCATCGCTATACTTATTACCGGCACAAAAATAGATGGCACCATTTCATTTCAAAACCTGGCAATCGCAATGGGCGACAGCCTGGGCAATTCAGCAAAGGTAATGCTGGCCCTGGGGTTATTTGCTGCTGGCTTCACCTCATCTATCACAGCTCCCTTAGCGGCCGGTGTTTTGGCGAAAAGCATTGCCGGGACAAAAAAAGAACACATCTACAAACGCATATGGCAAGCCGTGCTTATGGCGGGATTAATATTTGGAATTTCTGAGGTCAAGCCGATTCCTGTGATTATAGCAGCTCAGGCATTAAATGGTATGATACTACCAATGGTGGCTATCCTTCTTATTATTCAGGCAAACAATGCCCGGCTAATTGGCAGCCAGTATATGAACAGCAAATGGTTTAACGTACTATCACTGATCATACTCAATATAGTGCTGCTCATCGGTCTCAATAATATTTTTAAAGCTGCTACCAACGCACTGGGATTAGCGGCCACCGATGAAACCGTTCGCCTTATTTATTTACAAATACTGGCATTACCTCTGATGGTCTTTACTATCTATAAAATATGGCAGTTGCGAAAAAACTAAAGCTCATTTACCCGTACGCCCTTCAATTCTATCCTGGATAACTCCTCCAGGTCACTATTGACAAATGCTTCTCCAATGGCTTCAAGAGTAATCTCCGCTTTTGGTTTGTAATTGATATAGTCAACAAAACGAATACCTCCAACAAATCTTTCATTGTATGCTTCTCTGAATCGCATGCCTCCACCTTCAGTTAGGTACTTGTAGGCGAGATAGTCTACTCTCTTATCTTCGGTACCAATCCAATATATAAATTCGTCTTCATAGTCCGTACCTCCTCCCTGCTGCTCAAATGTCACTTTGATTTTGTGATACTCCTTGCCCTTAATGGTGGCTTTTCCGAGATATGCTTTGTTTACAGCGGGATCGTTCAGCCCCTTTGGCAGCATGGCAAAATAAATAACAGAATTTACTGAATTGGCATATTTGGAGGCCATTGAATCCGGAATATCTGCCTTCGCACCATTGATCTCACGGTAAAACCCATCGTTATTTAACACATCTCTTATTAAACCGGTCGAATCTTTAAAAAGCCTCACGTATTCAAACCGCCCCGAAGCATACTTCGCGCCATATTCCTTATCACGGAAGGTAAATTCTACTTCTATACTGTCATAATTCGGTCCTCCTGCTGCTTCAATAGCTTCAAATGCTATTACTTCCGGATCTTTTTCTTTGTTATCGCAACCAATAGCACCAAGTACCATCAGCGCCATCAATATCTTCTTCATATTCTTAAAGTTTAGATGAATAACAATTATATAAGTTTTGCATGTGTATTGATATACCGCTCCGGCAGATCACCTTTGGTCGCAGCCTGGTAGTCAGAATATGAGCACGGAATAATACAGTTTCTGGAATATTTTTCCTTTCCCTGCGGAAAAGGCACTTCCATCCACCATTTTTCACTTAGTTTGCTCTTGTAGAAACTCAGCGTTTCAGGGTCAGAGGGCATGGAAACCACAAACTTCAAATAGTCATTGTTTTTGAAGTTCTGTTCATTCTTTCTGTGGTAAAAGCCTTCGATAAAGTACCATATCATAGTAGCTACCACTGCGGCTGTCTTCTTCGAACTATCATCATATTCAGGATTATACTCATAAAACCCGGCTGAACTCAGTTTTTCATTGAGACCGGCATACCAGCATATTTGACAAGCCTCTTCACCTGTCAGTCCAAAAGGCTGGGCATTGGCAGTGCCTGGCGCATCACTCGACTTAATAGCCGTAATATCAAACGAAAGCATATCTGCATTTCTGATTATAGGCTCCATTTCCTGAATATTAGATCTTAAATGTCCGATTCTATAGGCTTCGAAGTATAGCTTTTCGAGTATGTTAATGGCATTCTGATCGATCAGGTAGCTCTGATAGGCAAGATGGCTGTAGTTAAACAAGTAGTTTGGCTCGTGTAGTAATATCTTATGGATATGCTGCTGATGTGCCGGCTGGCTTATCCCCTCCTCCATATCCAATAAAGCATCTATATTCAGCAAGCTGATGAGCTTGTCCATCCCTTCGTAAGCCTGAAATTGCCCATAATCAATATCATGGGAGCCCCCAATGATTAACGGAAGCACATTGTTCTCAATTAAGATCTGGCAAACCTCCTTTACACGCCCGTGTGTTTCGTCAAGATCAACTCCGTTGCGAAGTGTACCCATGTCAATTATTTTATAGGCACCGTATCCTTTCTTCAGATTGTAAAGTTTTTTTCTTATTTCTATAGCTCCTTTGGCAGCACCCTTATTGACTACAGTTCCCCGCTCTTCATTCACACCAATGATAGCTATGTCCGCATCTTTATAGTCCGGCATGCGATCAACATTCGCCCTTATGCTTTTGTAGAAGCTGTTGGAATGCCGTATATGGGAAAAATCCTCCTCTTCCAGGGGTGAAAAAAAGATCTTAAGGTCCATAGAGTTTAATTTTAAAAACTAAAAATACACTTTTGAAATTATAATTAAAATTGTCTACTATTGGTAGCGACACTATCTACATTGAGCAGATAGTGTCGGCACCAAATACGCTAATAATAAAAAAAGCCATCCTTTTACGAATGGCCTATTAATTTCATTTTATCGGATTATCCTCCGAAATCGTCAAATCTGATATTTTCTGGCGGAATACCCATTTCATCCAGCATCTTCAATACTGCTGCGTTCATCAATGGAGGTCCACACAGGTAGTACTCTACTTCTTCCGGTTCCGGGTGATCTTTCAGATAGTTATCATAGAGTGCCTGGTGAATGAATCCGAGGTATCCATCAGCGTCTCTGTCGTCAAGGCTTTTCTTCACTCTCCAGTTATCCGTATCCAAAGGCTCTGAAAGCGCTATGTTGAACTGGAAGTTTGAGAACTCGTCTTCAATTTTCCTGAAGTGGTTCACATAGAAAAGCTCCTTCTTAGATCGGCCACCATACCAGTAGGACACTTTGCGGTCAGTTTTCATAGTATGGAACAGGTGGAAGATCTGTGCCCTCAAAGGAGCCATGCCTGCACCACCACCAATATAGATCATTTCACGATCTGTATAGTTAATGGCAAACTCACCATAAGGACCTGAAATCGTCACTTTATCACCAGGCTTTCTTGAGAATACGTAAGAAGAGCAGATGCCAGGATTAACATCCATGAATTTACCTGCATCTCTGTCCCATGGTGGAGTAGCGATCCTGATGTTCAGCATTACAATATTTCCTTCTGCAGGGTGATTGGCCATTGAATAGGCTCTGAATATCTCCTCATCATTCTTCATCACCAGGTCCCACATCTTAAAGTTATCCCAATCCGATTGGAACACATCATCCGGGTGGCCCAGCTCAGGCTTAGGAGCTATGTCCATATCCGAGAATTTCACTTCGATAACCGGAACATCTATCTGAACGTAACCCCCGGCTTCAAACTCAAGGTGCTCTCCTTCAGGAAGTTTCATCACAAACTCTTTAATAAAGGTGGATACGTTGTAGTTAGACACCACTTCGCAGTCCCACTTTTTAATACCAAAGATCTCCTCAGGTATCCTGATGTTCATATCTTGCTTTACCTTCACCTGACATGAAAGTCTCACCTTTTCTTTTTGCTCTGTTCTGCTCAGGTGGCCCACCTCGGTAGGTAGTACCTCTCCCCCGCCATCTTCAACCACACACTTACACATAGCGCAAGTACCTCCGCCACCGCAAGCTGATGGCAGGAATATCTTTTGTGCGGAAAGCGTAGACAGCAATGTTGAACCGGCTGTCGTTACAATAGGATTGTCAGTATCACCGTTGATAGTAATTTTTACAGGCCCCGACTGCACCAGTTTCGACTGTGCAAAAAGTAGTACAAAGACCAGTAGCAGAATAATAAGTGTAAATGCTACAATAGAAGTTAAAATGATTGTACTCATTGAAATTGAATCGTTTCTTCAATAAAAATTTGCCCCTTTGGAATGGGACTACAAATATATTTAGTAAAAGTTTAAAACTATAATCTATAGAATTAAATTTTGGGGTTATTTGGCGGAGAAGAAAAGGCTTGGAAAGGTAATGCGATAAACATCTAAATATAGAGGTGGCAATAACAAAAAAAGCCATGAAGTGTCTCCACCTCATGACTCAAAATTAAGCAGAAATATATCAATAAAATTTGTTTAGCTCGCGTATGAGTAGGTCAGGCTTGGTATTTCAACCTCTTTTTGGCTACCGGATGTAAAAACCAGGTTAGTATCCGGACTTCCATTAGAGAGAAGGCTGCTTAGCTCTGATAACGCCACCTTTCCAATAACATAACCATAATCATTGCCCACATATTTTTCCGATATAGTGTCAAAGGCAGTCCAGTTGATAGCGTCAATGTCTTTGGCACTCAGGTAAACCTCCACTAATTCTGAAGTATCTACTTTGTGATCGGAAGATCTGTACCTATAGGCATATCCCTGAGTCAGCGCTACCACGTCAGATAATACAGCCAACCCGGTAGGGAGGCTTCCGGCTCCTTTTCCAATTAACGTTTGATTGCTGGCAAATTTTCCATTGATCAGCACACAATTGAATTCATTCTCCACATGGTATAATGGATTTTGCGAATCTATGAAATGAGGCGCCACCACTGCCGACAGGCTATCTCCATTATAATAAGCTTTAGCCAACAGTTTGATCTTCAGGTTTCTTTCCCTGGCAAATGCGATGTCGCTATCGGTAATGTTTTGTATACCCCAGTTGAAGATATTGTCCGGGTGTAATCTTAAGCCAAAGGCATGTTGAAGGATAATACTCAACTTAAATTTAGGATCAAAACCACCTACATCAAGCGTTGGATCGCTTTCTGCAAAGCCATTGGCCTGAGCCTCTCCCAAAGCCTCTTCATAAGATTTACCTTCCTGAAATAACTTTGTTAAAATATAGTTAGACGATCCGTTGAAGATCCCTTTTATCTCGCTGATATGTTCGGAAGCATAGTAATCCTCCAGGTTTCTGATAATCGGGATACTTCCGCATACAGCCCCTTCATAAAGGAGTGGCGTTTCGTATTCTTTCTGCAACGCTATCAATTCATCCAGATTTTCGGCTACCATCTTTTTATTGGCCGTTACTACTGCTTTCCGGCTTTTCAAAGCTTTTCTTACAATGTCCAAAGCAGCTTGAGGATCATCTATCAGTTCAACTACTATATTAATTTGATCGTCATTAAGGATATCTGAGGGGTTATAAGTGATCCTATCATTGTCGATACTTCTCTGTTTGTTTTTATTCTTGACGCAAACTTTGACGATTTCCGCGTCAAGGCTGTTTTCGGCAAGCGTTTTATATAGCCCTTGCCCTACACAACCGAATCCAAAAAGACCTATTTTATATTTACTCATTTTTATTTTCTGGTTATCAAAGTTTGAATATGTTTTCCGATTGCTTTGGTTTCTATTAAAAATCCGTCATGCCCATAAAGTGAATCAATAAGTGCCAGCTCCGATCCTTTTATATTTTTGGCAATAAATTTTTGCTCAGCATAAGGAAAAAGTATGTCAGTTTTTATTCCCACCACAAGAGTCTTTGCCTTGATGGATTTTAATGCATGACGTACAGACTTTTTTCCTCGGCCGATATTATGGCTATCCATGGCTTTGCTCAAATAATAGTATGACAAAACCGTAAACCTGTCGCTCAGCTTTTGCCCCTGGTAGTACTGATAGCTACTGGCTTTGAAATCATCTACCTTATCTTCAAAATCGGTTTGAGTTTTACGATAGGTGTTTTGATTTCTGTAAGAGAGCATGGCTATGGCTCTTGCGGCCTGCAGCCCTTTTTCACCGGCACCATCATAGTTATATCTGAAGGTGGGATCTGCCTCTATAGCCATACGTTGTGCTGTATTCCATGCAATACCCCAGGCGGAATGCCGCGCATTGGTAGCAATCACACAGATATTATCAAACAGATCAACATCAGTAGATGACCACTCCAGCAACTGCTGACCACCCATCGAGCCTCCAATACCCAGCAATATCTTATCAATACCTAAGTGAGCCCGCAAAAGCTTATGCACATTAACCATATCTTTAATAGTTACGACCGGGAAACTGGCTCCATACTTTTCTCCGGTTCTTGGATCAATACTATCGGGACCGGTGGTGCCATAACATGAGCCCAGCATATTAGCGCAGACAATAAAATATTTATCAGGGTTGATCAGAAAGCCCTTCCCAACCAGGCCTGGCCACCACTCTACTGGATCAGCGTTGGCAGTAAGCGCATGAAATACCCACACTACATTATCTCCTTCTGGAGAAAGCGTGCCATAGGTGGTATAGCTGATCTCGAGTTCAGGGAGTATGTCGCCACACTCCAACCTGAACTCCTGACTCAACTGTAGGGATTGCAAATTATGCTTCTGCTGAAACTTCGGTATTGATTTTGTCAAAGGCATTTTTTAAATCTTCTTTTATGTCGTCTATATGTTCTATTCCTACCGATATTCTCAGCAGATTGGGCAGCACACCGGCAGTCAACTGCTCTTCATTGCTTAATTGTTGGTGTGTGGTTGCCGATGGCTGTATGATCAGTGTTTTGGCATCGCCTAAGTTGGCCAGGTGACTCACCAACTTCAGGCTATCAACAAATTTTGTTGCTTCTTCTTTGCCTCCTCTGATCACAAAGGATAGCACTCCACCGAAGCCATTTTTCAGGTATTTCTTAGCCAGATCATAATAACTGCTGCTCTTCAACCCTGGATAATTCACTGATTCTACCTGAGGGTGAGCCTCCAGCCATTCGGCCAGCTCAAGGGCATTGTCAACTGTGCGCTGTACCCGTAGTGAAAGGGTTTCCAGGCCTTGCAACAATAGGAATGAATTAAAGGGGCTAAGCGCCGGACCGAAATCCCTCAGACCTTCCACCCTGGCCCTGATCGCAAATGCTATATTCGGAAGCCCTAATGGGTTATTAAAACCAAATGTTTCCCAGAAATTCAGGCCATGATAACCTTCTGAAGGCTCCGTAAACTGAGGAAATTTACCATTTCCCCAGTTGTAATTTCCACTGTCGATGATCACCCCTCCGATTGAAGTGCCATGTCCGCCAATCCATTTTGTAGCAGAGGCAGTAACCACGGCAGCGCCATGCTCTATGGGTCTGAACAAATAGCCTCCGGCTCCGAACGTATTATCGACTATTAAAGGAATGTCATGCTTCCTGGCCACTTTAGCGATTGCATCAAAATCGGGAACATTAAAACCAGGATTACCGATAGTTTCCAGGTAAATGGCTTTTGTTTTCTCATCGATAAGTTTTTCAAAATCCTCAGGCTTATCGCTCTCAGCAAATCTGGCTTCAATACCAATCCTCTTAAAGGCAACTTTAAATTGGTTATAGGTACCTCCGTATAGGAAAGAGGTAGAAACAAAATTGTCACCGACCGTAAGTATGTTGTTAAGTGCTATAAATTGTGCCGCCTGGCCTGACCCTACGGCCAATGCTGCTACACCACCTTCGAGGGCGGCTATCCGCTTCTCAAATACATCGGTGGTAGGATTCATAATACGGGTATAGATATTGCCAAACTCTTTTAGCGCAAATAGATTAGCGCCATGCTCCGAGTTTTTAAATGTGTAGGATGTGGTTTGATATAAAGGAACTGCCCGGGAACGGGTTGTAGTCTCTACATCTTCATATCCTGCATGCAACTGTAGTGTTTCGAAATTTAATTTCTTAGCCATGATCTTATTTTTATTTCTTATTGTTAAAAATTTCTTACCGTTAAATTGTGTGTTTGGTGGTATGCTGCGCTGATGGGGCGGAGTGTCATTGCGTAACAATCCGCAGGAGGCGAGAATCAAAACAATATACGATTCTCTATCCCGGTAGTTCAGGGGCAGCTTGTTGCTCGGAGTGAGGCAGGAGATCGCCTAACAGCAACAACAGCAACAACAACAGTCGTTGCAGAAATAAGAAATAATGTGATTAGCCAGTGATTGAATTGATCGCTGAAATGCGGCTAAAAGTCCTGTTTGATGTTGGATTGATCTTTTCATTTTTCATCAATTTATATTCTCCCTCATCCGTCACTTGACGAACATTCCCGGGATCAGGATTTAGCACCTTGGATTTGGTGACCAGGTTGCTAGCGTTTCTCAGAGCCAGTCTCTCCACGCTTCTTTATAAATCGACTTTCTCAAAAGAGAGCATCGAATTGATCTTACAAACCTAGTGAGGGTTTGTAAGGTTTCCAAATAATTTTTGAAATTTTTGTTTGACAAATAGCTGCACCCTGTTAAAGTACCGCCCAAGACCAAGGGATATTTAATAAAATGGAACAGATTCTCATTATAGGCAGGCGTGTGAGTTCTTTGCCCTGTTTTCGACTTAAGACATAAAGCTACGCTTCACTATTCAATTGTTACGAACCAAAAGGGACTTACTATAATGTTCATAAGTTTCCATTGATATTTGCTGTACTTCCTCAATAAGTTCCTGCGGATATAGCACGGTGGCCTTGGCGCCAAACATCAGAAGCCAGCGGGAGAATCCTCTAAAATTGCAGGTCATAAATCTCATCTCAAGATCTCCATCAACCCTTTTTTCATCAGTCCAGCCCATGTAATACTTCTGCTCTCCAATATACCTGATAGTCTCTGCATTAAACCTGATCACCACACGCTTGAGATCAGTGCCTCTCATGAAATTATTGAGGTATAATTGATATGATTGATGGTTCGTAGGATCATATTTTTCGTCCAACACCTTTAATTTAGTTATCCTGTCTGTTCTAAAATCACGAAGATCCTGCCTCATTCTGCAGTATCCTATCATATGCCAGTGTGAACTATAAAAGCATAAACCTAAAGGCTCCACTTCACGGGTATTAAACTGATCTTTGTAATTAGAATAGTACTCAAAAGACACCACTCTATTTTCTGCCAGAGCAGCCTGAATATCTGACAAGAAGTGATCCGGGAATTCACTTCTGTTCTGATTAGGCGCCTGAAGTACTTGTATGTGTTCCTCCAGGCTTTCCAGGTAGTCCTTTTCCTGTGTTTTCAGTACTGATTTGATCTTAAACAGGGCATTTTCAAAGTGTTGCTGAATAGACTTGTCGGTATTTTTCTCCGCCAGCTTAGCAGCCAGAAGAATGGCTCCTGCCTCATCTTTACTAAAGCTTACAGGAGGAAGGCTGTATCCCTCCATAATAAAATAACCTTTACCCGCCTCCGCCCCAATAGGAACGCCCGCCTCCTCCAATGCTCGGATATCACGATAAACCGTGCGCAGACTTATTTCAAAGCGATCAGCTACCTGTTGGGCAGTCACTACCTTTTTACTTTGTAATTGAATAAGAATAGCCGATAATCTGTCAATGCGGTTCATCGTTCAGCAAGTGATTTAAGAGTATTATTCATAGCTTCAAAGCCTGCCCTGGTTTTGATGTCGAGGCTTTTCCATAAAAATGGCACGAGTACCCCGGCAAATTCCTCTCTTTGCACAAAGGTACATGTTCCATCGCCATGATCTTCAATTTCAAAGATATGATGTCCGTCAAAGATCCCTCTCATAAAGAGACTTCCCAGCCAGCCAAATTGCTTCTCTTTTTTAAATAATGTCACCTGAGGCTTAAATACCATCGGTTTCGCCCCAGGCTGTTGTATGGTTATCTTTAGTCTTTCCCGGAGCTTGACCTTACCTATAATACTGATAATGAACGGATTCCATTCCGGGTATTTATCAAAATCCATCAAAATACTCCAGACCTTATCGGGAGAGGCTGAGATGTTCACAGATGTGCTAAGCTCCTTCATTTTTGGATAGGTATCGTTGAATATAAAATGACCGCAAGCCAAGCAGCATCACCAAAGGAATCAGTGAGTAATGCAGTTGCTGTGGCAAAAAAGCCCAAGCCGCAAGTAATAGCAGGCTTAAGATGGCCATTATTTTGAAATAGTTCTTTAAAAATAACGATTTGTTTCTCTTAAGCAGCATCAATGCTACCGGAAAATGTAAAGGAACTGCCCACAACAAATTGAGATTATTAGCAGCAGCACGATGATCGGTGCCTGCCCACAAAAATAACAGCAACCACCCCAATACTCCTACCACTGAGAACATAAAGCAATCAACCCAAACAAACCGTTTGTCCCTGGTGAAGCCGAGATAGGTAAGAAAGGTCCCACCAGCTAACAAGAGAACAAAAACTATAAATGGAGTGATCGCAGATGCCTGATCGGCTTCCGGTTTCGATTCATAAGTGATCAGGGTTTCTTTCACCAATGGCACGTTTTTGCCGTCTCGTACTATTGTCGCATGATTAAAGCCTTGCTCTATATAATCTGGTAAAAACATGTACATGTAAGGCGTGGCCTCAACATCCATTGGCAGGCCTAAGCATATGTCTATTCCCAGATCACCCCAGGGTTGCTGTTTCAGGTATATGTCGGTAAGACTCCGAATAGTATGTTTCGTTTCCACATAAGATCCGTCAAAGCTCACCTTGTCACCAAAGGTCTTCACGAGGGCATCGCGAACTCTGGTGGCACAGTTGTCATAAAAATAGTCATACAGGTAGTATTGATTTTCGGGCAAGGCATTCCATTGCAAAAAATCAAACAGTTCCTGCTTCTGCTCTACTGATAAATTAAGCACCTGCTCACGGATATACCTGTTGTAATAAATATAATAGTCACGAAACCTGCGATAGTCGGTCACTCCCAATTTGTAATACAGATGCCCCCTGGTAAAATTGAGGTAAAAATTAGGTTGATCGAAATCAAATACGCCATAGTTATATAAAATGTCGTACCCCTTTCCCGGGTCTTTTACTCTAATGGCGCTATGACCAAATGCCGAATAGAGCTCCCCCTGATACGGGCCACAGGTCAGCACATGGATCTCTGCTTCAGGAGAAAGCTTTAAATTCTGTGCATAGCCAAAAAATGGAGATATTGTTAGAAGTAGTAAACAGATTTTTTTCATGCAGAGATTGTTCAAGAAGTCCGTAAGCCTTTCAATATTGTGAATATACTACGAAAGAAAAAGCCAGGGGTTAGTGATTTAGATTTTTTTAGTTCAGTGATGGCCATGGAGACACTAAGGCACGAAGTGCAACATCTAGCAGGGTAGTTTCTCTCCACAATGAGGACAATAATTAAACTTTCTTTTTTCATCAAGTACTTCCAAAAACCCGGAGCTTAAAATACCTGTTGGTAAAGCAACAAATCCAATGCCCACCAATGCTATAAAACTGCTCACTACTTTCCCTGCCGCTGTAATCGGATATACATCACCATACCCAATTGTGGTAAGAGTGGCGATAGCCCACCAAAGGGAGGCAATAATATTCGGAAATTTATCTGGCTGTTTCGGATTTTCAATATAGAACATAATAGCAGATGCGATGACCAACAAAATAATAACTGCAAACAAACACATAGTTAGCTCCCTCTTTTTTATGTTGATAACATGCAGTATCAGACGGAAAGATTTGTAATAGCGATTGAGTTTAAAAACCCGCATGATTCTAAAAACTCTTAATAAACGTAAAAAGCGTAGATCAATTGGCAAGAGTAAGGGAAGGTAAAATGGCAATATGGAAAGCAAATCTATTAGCCCCAGCGGTGATATAATAAACCTTAAATATGATTTGATACCATTCAATTTCTTGTGTCTGATACGAGCAGTAACTATCCGTACCAAATAATCCAACGTAAATACAACAATTGAAAAAACTTCAAAAGACTTCAGATAAGGGCGTGTATAAGAAGGTAACGAGAAGGACTCAATAATAACCACACAGACATTTAGAGTTATAAGAACAATTAGAATCTGATTATAGAGCCGTCCACCTTTTGTGTGCTTTGAATCATCAACAATAATATTTAACCTTCTTAAAAGTTTCATAGCAGTGGCTTTTTGACTTCTCTAAGCAAGATAAAAACATTATACAATGTATTGCAAACTTACGAGCCTTTATAGCAAAACCATCCATCAAACAATTTCCTTATCTTTAACCTTGATGAACAGAAATATCTGGGACGGCCTGAATTTTTTATCTAAGCTCACACCACGAAGAGCTTGGAATGCTGCCCGCATTGTATCCAGCTATCTGTATTCAAGAGCCACCGGAAGCCCGAAGATCAAAGGCCTGCCGATAAGCATCTCCTTTGAACCAACTACCTCTTGCAACCTTCGATGCCCGGAATGCCCCAGTGGACTAAGATCCTTTACCCGGCCAACGGGAATGCTACAGGAGGGATTATTTAAAAAAACCATCGATGAACTCGAAGAAAGTCTCATGTACCTGCTTTTTTATTTTCAGGGAGAGCCCTTTTTACATGCCAACTTTCTTGACCTGGTAAAGTATGCCTCTGACAAAAAGATCTATACTGCCACCTCCACCAATGCGCACTTTCTGTCAGAAGATATAGCAAAAAAAACTGTACTCTCAGGCCTCGACAGGCTGATCATTTCTATCGATGGCACCACGCAGGAAACTTATCAGTCATATAGAGTAGGGGGGAACCTGCATAAGGTAATAGAAGGCACCAAAAATGTGGTGAAATGGAAAAAAGAATTAAAATCTAGAACTCCACATATTGTATTTCAATTCCTGGTAGTCGGCCCCAATGAACACCAGATCGGAGAGGTAAAAAAGCTTGCTAAAGTCCTTGGGGTGGATGAAGTTGGGCTTAAGACTGCCCAGGTATATGACTACAAAAATGGCTCTGAGTTCATACCTGTAAACGACAAGTATTCCCGCTATCGCAAAAATACCGATGGTACATACTCCATTAAAAATCAATTGCTGGACCACTGCTGGAAAATGTGGCATTCATGCGTTATTACCTGGGATGGGAAGGTGGTGCCGTGTTGTTTTGATAAAGATGCACACCATGAAATGGGACAACTGACAGGCGCTGATTTTAAAGAAATATGGGAAAGCAAGCCGTATCAACGATTCAGACAATCGCTGATCAATTCAAGAAGTGAAGTAGAGATGTGCAGAAACTGCACAGAGGGCACCAGGGTGTGGGCCTAGCTTTTGTTGTTCTGAACCTTCTTGAAATTAGCCACCGGAGCAGAATCACAACCACAATTTGAAGAACAGCCGCTATTACCCCTGGTCTGCTTATAAAGCATATTCCCCAGATAAGCCAGGGCGCCTAAAAACAGTATTATAATCAAAACCTCCTGCATACTGATAATTGTAACGGTAATTAATATCGTTTAGTTTCCGGGGACATTTTTCCTACCTCTCTTTAAAGCACATTAAGCAACTGCTCCTTAATTTTCTCCAGCTCTTCCTTCATGGCCACTACATGTTTTTGTATATCAGCATCATTAGCCTTGGAGCCAATTGTGTTGATTTCGCGGCCAATTTCCTGCGAAATAAAACCTAGCTTTTTACCTAGAGAGTGCTTATCCTCAAGTACCTCTTCAAAATGCTTGAGATGGCTCGCCAGCCTTACTTTCTCTTCGGTGATATCAAGCTTTTCTATATAGTAAACGATCTCTTGCTCCAGTCTGTTTTTATCCAATCCCTCATCTTCAACGAACTTCAGCAGATTTCCTTTTATCCGCTCCCTTATCCGCTCCACTCTTTTTGGATCAAGTGCCTTTATCTCTTCCAAATGCCCACCTATGGTAGAGATATAGCTGTGAAACTTCTGCTGGAGCTCAGCGCCTTCTTTCTTCCTAAAGGCATCACAACTCTCCAATGCCTCTTCCACCATTCTCCTCAATTTCGCCCACTCCTGCTCATCTACCTCTTCTGCCTGGTCAGTGATCACTACATCAGGAGCGCTGAGAGCCAGCTTGAACAAGTCCTGGTCGGGAGCAATGACTTTATCAGCCAGCCTTTTCAGACTACGGTAATACTGCTCAAAGAGCTCTTCATTATATCGCTGCTTAAGTTCCGTTTCTCTTTCATTGATATAATCAATGCTTAGAGATACCTTGCCTCTTTGCAATTTATCGTTTACTAAATTCCTAAGCTCAATCTCCTTTTCAGAGAATGCGCGTGGCAGCCTGAAGTTAAGGTCCAGGTATTTTGAATTTAATGTCTTTACTTCAATGTTGATCGTCAGGTTGTCATCTGAGAAGTTCGATGAGCCATAACCAGTCATAGATTTAAGCATAAGTCGCCTTTAAAAAGAATTATTCTATGGGATGCAAAAATAACAGACTTAGAAGTCGTATCCTAATGTCACGAATAAGCGTGGATCGCCCACTATGTAATCTTCCACAGGCCAGGCCACATCGAACTTCATATAGTACCCCAAAATAATTGTTCTCAGACCAACCCCATAGCTGTAGAGCCATGGGTTCCTGAAGTTTTTCAAATCAATCTGAAAGTTACCCTGCTGGATTCTCTGGCTGCTCACACTATTATCATCGCTAAAAGGTGATTTCCCCGTCCATGCTGAACCTACATCAAAAAAGCCTGTGAACTGGAGATTTCTAAAAAAGTTTGATGTAATAGGACCACTGCTTAAAGCACGAATAAGCGGTATTCTTAGCTCCGCATTAAACAGCAATGTGTTTCGGCCAAAAAGGGTTGCATAATCAAAGCCACGGAGATTTGTCGCATATTCTACAAATAAAAGGTCTCTATTGTTGCCTTCCCTGCTCGAACTTAGAGGGTTGTTTGTTCCATCTTTATTTTCCTTGTTAAACAGCCAGTTATCCATTCCCCCTAACAGATACTGTTTGGGGCTGCTACCAAAAAAGGTTCCGTAATATAACCTGCCCGCCAGTACAATCTCCCGGTATATTTTCTGATAGTGCCTGAAGTCAGCGGATACATTTGTGAAGCTTCGCCCCTTATCAGTTATTCCTTCGTAATGTTTTAGCTGCACCTTCGCTCTTGTACCTTCGATAAGGTTCATGCCATTAATGATGGAATTATCAAATACCCACTCCACAGTAGCACCGGCATACTGCTCGCTTTCAGTTTTCCTGAATACCGGAGGGCTTGTGATGAGATTGCCCAGGTCTTCAAATTTGGTAATGGTAAAAAATGGCTTTACCGCAAGCCTGGTTTTAATATTAAAGGGATATGCAGCGCCAACTTCAAAAGTATTTTTGCTGTACCTGTGAAGTACAGCCTCTGTATCCCAAAAGATCACATTCCTGTCATACCTTACATTATAGTCGACCAGATTTTTCAGATACTGATACTCAGCGTAAATATCTCCACTCCGCAAATCCGTTGTTGCCATTATCCCTCCTGAAAACTTATGGTTTTCCAGCATGTCATTCATTTCCGTTTCCAGCAGTATTCCGAATCCCCTCAAAGGGTCGATCACAAAGGATGTAACTAAATTATCTGCACTGAAACGCGTTTCATAAGGGAATGGCCCCGAAATCTGATTGCCCTTTCTCAGCTTTCGATATTGAGAAAGGAAAGAATCCTTCTGCTCTTCTTGCAATATCTCTGTATCGAATGTATAGTTATCAGTATTAATGACATCGTCCTCCTTCTCCTCTTCCTCTATCTCCTTTTCTATTTCGAACTTATAATTATCCGTATCGATCACACCATCTTCAAGGGTATCGGGCTTTTGTTGTTCTTCTTTCTCTTTTTTACGCGCCTCTTTCAGTCTTTGCTCCACGATGTCTTTTACCGTCAGCGCCTCTCGCTTATCCTCATTCCTTTTCATACGAAAAGCCTTAGCCTGCATAACCTGCTGCCGTTTTGTCAATGGTGTAAATATCTGTTGCTCATAATTAAATTGAGGGTTGAGATAAATAAAGTCCTTACCTTTATCTGCCATCACAAAAACCAGTTTAGAGCTATTAAACTCTATATCGTAATTTTCAATACTAGTGGCAAAGTTTGTAACCTGGGAATAGATCCCCCGGTTTATATCATAACTAAAGATATTCCATATCCCTTTTTGGTCACTTAAATAAAATAATCGATTACTACTCAACGCCAAAGGTTTTGTATCCTTGCTGATAGTATTGGTTACTCTATGCACAACATTGGTAGTTGTATCCAAATTGAAGAAGAACAGGTTGAAGTTGTCACTCACCTTTTCAAAGCTTTTTTGAGCAACTTTTAGTGAATCGCTAACCCTGTTGGAGCTAAACACCACAGTATTGGAGTTGGGCACAAACGTGGGGTACAGATCATCGTATACATCATCCGTTAGTCTTTTGGTTCTGTCCCTGCGAGTGCTCATCAGATAAAGATCACTCTTGCCATTAACCACCGCACTTACAATCATTAATCTTCCGTTATCTGAAAAATCCATGCTATTGACTTGCTCGAATTTTCCCATTGGCCGTGGAAGCCTGCTGTTAGTTACAGCATCATATAGCACAAAATATAACTGACCCCGTTTAGAGTGTACCATTCCTAAGGTATTTTCATCCACCCAATCTATAAGCGGAAGGTTATTGTCTACCTCCTGGTTGATCACTTTATAGCCCCCTGACAACACTTCCCTCTCTTTTCCACTACTAAGATCTTGCATGTGAACCGTGTATCGTCCTCTATTATTAGCTGTATACGCCAGCTTGGTGCCATCGGGGCTTAATTTCACATGCTTGTAAACTATCCCTTTTTTATTCTTTTTCTTAGTGATCAAATTGTCTTTTGAAGGTTCCGCATAATTTTCATTTACCTGCCGGTCTATCTCCGTGTAAAAGTTGAGCCATTCATACATTACCTGATCAAAAGAAACACCAAGGGTTATTGCTACACTTTTTTCTTCATTTCTGATGATCCGGGTATAATTTAATATGTTTGAAATATTGCTCCTGCCATATTTCTCTGCAATGAAGTTCCACACAGACTGTCCAGCCAGGGCTGCTTCCTTCCCCGAAAGCTTGTTGAGCTTTTTAGGATGCTTTTTATCTATCAGTTCCCGCACATAATCATCCATCTCGATAGACCAGCCCCTTGCCACATATAATGATGCTCCGTTGATAAACCACTCGGGAAGGTTGAGAAGGACAGCATTTTGGAACATATCCTTCAGGCTCCCTCCAAACATCATCTCATTTACCATCAGAGAGGATACCTTGTATAGCAGCTCATCTTTTAGATCTTTGATATTTCCGGGGTTTGCAACTTCTATGTATGACTTTACAAAATTTGTCTCTCCCCCGGGATTAAATGCTACATCATTAATACCAACATTGCTCTGCTGCAGATCAGAAACCGAATTGTATAAAAAGACTTTGGTTTTTGAATAGGGTGGATAACCAATAATGTCTGTTACCCGGTCAAACTCCTCTTCAAGATATTCAGTAACTTCCTTCGCTATTTTGTCACCGCCTTCATAAAAATAAATATCAAAATTGTCAGAACTCAGGTATCGCCAGTTGAACTGTTCATACTGAATTCTGTTCCTTCCGAACTTTTCATTGGTATTTTGAGCGGTGGCCAACTGCGATAAGAAAACCAGGGAGAGCACTGCTCCTAAAAAGTAATTACTTCTTTTCATTCAATTTTTTAGAGAATCGTAATATAACGAAAAATAGCGACTAATATTTACCTCCGGGTAGAGTTCTTTACCATGTTCCAGAAAATCGATGAAATGCCCGGAAAAATATGGCGCCAGAGAGACTCCCTTTGTTCCTAACCCACTAAAGATGCCAATAGTTTCATATTCAGGATGTAAACCTATAAATGGTCGCCTGTCTTTTGTAGCAGGGCGCACTCCGGCAATTTGGTCTACTACCTCAAATGGCACATTCACCAACTCCTTCAGTTTCATGGTTATTTCTTCTCTGGCTTTTGATGTTATCCCCATTGTATGATCTTTATTGTCATAGTTCGACCCTACCTTAAAAACATCATCTTCAATGGGTATAACGAAAACACCTCTGTTAAGGATATGTTCCAGTTGTATTTCTGTTTTTATCTGCAATACTTCGCCTTTTACCGGCTGAAATGGTAGCCAGTCAAAATGTGTATTATGAAATGCATCAAGTCCGTTACAAAATATAATCTTTTTTGTGCTATATCCTCTATACACTACTGCATCGCTACCTGGTTTGAGGAGTTTGTGATCAAATTTCGCACTCAACATTATTTTTTTTGATTCGAGGTAACTTCTATAAGCCTTCAGATACCGGGGTATGTCGAGATAGCCGGACATGTTAAGTTCTATACCGCCATAATCATCTGTAGAAAAAGCATACTGCGACCTATGATGGACCTTTGTTATAAAATGCTCAAATTCCTCAGAGGCACTCTTACCCATCCATTCGTTTTGCTCCTCCATTGATAAAAAAGGCCGGTATATTGACCTTTCAATAAGAAATTGATCTCCGCAAAGCTCCTCAAGTTCTTTATAAAATGAGATCAGGTATGGAAAAAGTGTATCTGCCTTCCATGTCTTCACCATCTTCCTTCCCGTAACCGGATTGTAAAGGCCGGCTGCCACTTTAGAGGATGTAACAGGCCTATTGTCGTCTATTACAAGCACACGCTTTCCCGCTTTTAATATTTGATAACTCAAAGCCGAACCTGCTAACCCCTGCCCTACAACGATGTAGTCAAACTCATTGCTGTTATTCATTTAAAATGATTTAAATAATGTAATTTTGTCTTGACCGTACAAATTTGCTAAAAGAGAAAAGAAATTTTAATGATACACGTCAAGTCTTTCGTTTTTAATCCTTTTATGGAAAACACCTATATACTTCATGACGACACAAAGGAGGCCGTAATTATTGATCCGGGATGTTATGAGCGCTATGAACAAGAAGAATTGAAAGAATTTATCGCTTCGAACGACCTGAAGGTGGTGAAACTTTTAAATACTCACTGTCATATTGATCATGTATTTGGCAATCAGTTTGTTAAAGACCATTACAAGGTGGAGCTTTACATTCATCAGGAAGATGAGGCTACCTTAAGGGCGGTAAAAGCCTACGCGCCTGCCTATGGATTTACCAACTACCATGAAGCGTACCCCGATCAGTTTCTAAATGAAGGCGATGAGGTAAGATTTGGAAGTTCAAGCATTGAAGTACTCTTTGTTCCCGGACATGCACCAGGACACATTGCTTTTTACAGTAAGGAAGATAAGTTTTGCATTGGTGGTGATGTATTGTTTCAGGGCAGTATCGGCAGAACTGATCTTCCTGGCGGTGACTTCGAAACGTTGATCAATAGTATTCATAAAAAGATATTCCCTTTAGGCGATGACGTCACGGTGTACAGTGGCCATGGTCCTGCCACCAACATCGGGTACGAGAAAAAATCTAACCCCTTCTGCGCGGTTGCCTGATCATCGTTTATTTTGAATATTAAAAAGCACATCCCCAATAGTATTACCTGCGGAAATCTACTCTGCGGCTGCATAGGTATAGTTGCTACCTTCAAAGGAGAACTTATTTTTGCCACTTATCTGCTATGGCTGGCTATTGTTCTCGACTTTTTTGATGGATTTGTAGCCAGATTATTGAAAGTGAGTTCTCCAATCGGCAAAGAACTGGACTCGCTGGCAGATATGGTCACCTTTGGTGTGCTCCCCTCAGTGATCATGTATCACCTGATCACAGACTATACTGACAATGCTTACTTACCCTATATAGGTTTTGTTATTGCCATTTTCTCAGCCTTAAGATTAGCTAAATTCAATATCGATGACAGGCAGACATCAGTATTTATCGGGCTGCCAACACCCGCTAATGCACTGTTTATATCCTCTTTAGTTTTTATTGCCGGATCCGATTATTCCAGCATCATTAACCTGACGTCACTTGTTATAGTCTCAATAGGTTTTTCCCTACTTCTTGTTTCACCCATTGAACTTTTTGCATTAAAATTCAAGTCGTTTAAGTGGACAGACAACAAATTAAGGTTTACTTTTCTTCTGCTGAGCGTATTATTGTTAGGATTGTTTCAGGTTTTGGCCATTCCTATGATCATTATTGGTTATATTGTATTGTCAGTGATCAACAACATGATATCCCAATAAAGACATCATAATAATAACCGATAAGAAACGTTTATTTCTGATGCCATGTTTCTCTGTTAAAATCAATCAACCATCTACATGTCAAGACTTTTACAAGTCATATTTTGCCTCGTAAGTGTAATTACTTTAAGTATTCCGGTGCTGTCGCAGCCATCTAATTCGGTATTAGCTGAAGGCACCTGGTATAAGCTGGCTGTAGCTGAGGAGGGCATTTATAAAATAGACCGTAAATTCCTGAGTGATATAGGTATAGACGCTTCGTCTATAGACCCAAGGAATATTAAGATCTACGGAAATGGCGGAGGCATGTTACCCCAGGCCAACAATGCGCCCAGGCTAACAGACCTGGTCGAGAACAGCATTTGGGTGAATGGGGAAAGCGATGGCAAGTTTGATAACGGTGATTATGTAATTTTTTATGCCCAGGGACCCGATCAGTATCATTATGATGAAAGCGGAACCTTAATTTATGAACGAAATATTTACTCTGATCTCAATTTCTATTTCCTAACCATTGGTAATGATGCCGGGCAGCGAGTAAAGGCGCAACAAGATCTCGGATCCGATTTCCAAAAAATCAGAAGGTACAATGCCATCTCATGGTTTGAGAAAGAAGCCTATAATCTTCTCAAATCCGGCAGGGAATGGTATACCGATAAATTCGATGTCCAGACAGAAAAAACCTATGACTTCAGTTTTCCCGGGTTGATGGCGGGTACCGAAATTACGATTACATCATCTGTAATGGCTCAGTCCTTCGCTCAGTCAACATTCAAGCTGAGCATAAATGGTGTCGCTCTTGGAGAGCAGAATATTGCACCTGTTCCCGATTTCAGAGAAGGCGCCTATCGCTACAGCGTCAAAGGCAGAAACGATGAAAGTACATATACAATCAACAGCAATCAGCTATCCGGTAATAACCAGCTTTCCGTAACAGTAGCTTATGAAAAAAATAGCTCGGGAAGATCCATCGGATACCTCAACTACTTAAAATTAGAAGCCATCTGTGAACTTCGTTTAAATGATAAATATACCATTTTCAGATCCCTGGAAAGCCTGAACAATACCAACTCAGCATTTGAAGTGAAAGGAGTAAATGACCAGGTAAAAATCTGGGATATAACCAGCCCTCTTGCACCTCTGAATCAACAATATAGTCTGAGTAATGGCACGGCCTCATTCGGGTCTTCAACTACGCAACTGCACTCATTTGTCGTTTTCGACCCCTCAAAAGTGATTACTCCTATCTTTGCGGGTGAAATTGCAAGTCAGAATCTAAGAGGAATGACCACCCCTGACCTTCTGATCGTTTCCCATCCTGATCTACTGCCTGAAGCAAAACGTCTGGCAAACTTCAGGTCGTCAAACGACAACATGACCGCACGGGTGGTGACCACCCAACAGGTATACAATGAATTCTCAAGTGGGAAACAAGATGTAACCGCCATTCGAGACCTTGCAAAACACCTTTTTACAAAAAGCGATCGACTTAAATATCTCTTACTGTTTGGAAAGGGGTCCTATGACTACAAAGACATATTGAAAAATAACACTAACCTGGTTCCCATATATGAATCACGAAATTCTTTACACCCACTGGAAACGTATGGCTCGGATGATTTCTATGGCTTTCTTGAGGATGATGAAGGAGAGTGGCTTGAAGAGCCCGGCGGGAACCACACCCTGGAAATAGGAATAGGAAGGCTGCCAGTCACCAGCCTGCAACAAGCTAAAGATATGGTAGACAAACTCATCAGCTACAGCACCGGCACAAAAAACTTTGGCCCCTGGAGAAATGAGGTAGTTTTTGTAGCCGATGATGGAGATAACAACATACATATCAAGCAGTCCGATCAGTTAGCAGTGCTTATAGATACAGCTTTTACCAGCTTTAACTACAACAAACTTTACCTGGACGCCTTTCCTCAAATTTCCACACCCAATGGAGAAACGTCTCCGAAAGCCCGTGAAGCACTTGATCAGGCAGTAGAAAAAGGGGCTCTTGTAGTAAATTTCACTGGCCATGGGGGAGAACTAGGTTGGATGCAAGAGCGCGTTTTAACCTTGTTTATGATCGAGGGTTGGAAAAACATCCGCAAACTACCACTATTTGTAACGGCTACCTGTGAGTTTGGCCGCCATGACGACCCGCAACTTGCTTCAGGAGGTGAAATGGTAGTTACTCATCCCAATGGCGGTGGAATAGCTATTATCAGTACATGCCGACCTGTCTACTCCAGCTCAAATTTTGAGCTGAACAAAGCATTTTACGATGAAGCGTTCAGAAAAGAAGGGGATAGCTATTTGAGATTGGGAGACATACTTCGTATCACCAAGAATAATAGTATTGATAAAGCTATTGACTATAACCAGGTAGGTAACAGAAATTTTGCTCTGCTGGGCGACCCTTCACTTAAACTTAACTATCCTGAAAAACAAATTGCCATAAAAAGCATTAATGATAATAGCAATAAAACCGATACACTTAAGGCATTGAGCTTAGTAACAATAACCGGAGAAGTACAAAATAGCAATAAATCTATTGATAGCCATTTCGATGGAGAACTGGAAGTTATTGTTTTCGATAAGGAATCTACCCTTTCAACGCTAGGCAACCAAAGTAGCCCTTATTCATACAGCTCAAGGGAAAATGCATTGTTCAGAGGCAAATCCACCATTTCAAACGGCCAGTTCGAGGTGAAGTTCATAGTCCCAAAAAACATGTCATACAAGCCTGGAAAAGGAAAGATCAGCCTTTATGCCGTTGATGATGATAAGAAAACCGATGCAAATGGAGCTGATATTGATGTAGTATTCGGAGGATCGGCAACAGATGTTGAACAGGATAATACCGGTCCAAAGATAAAGCTATACCTTGGTGACACAACCTATACCGGCTCAGGAGAGGTGGGCGCCAACACGCTTCTTGTTGCAAAGCTTTACGATGAAAGCGGTATCAATATTTCCCAATATGGTGTTGGAAATAATATTACTGCAACCTTAGACAATGAAACCACCTTTGTTTTGAATGACTACTATACTGCGTCTAAGGATAGCTATAAGGAAGGACTACTTTTGTTTCCATTGAACGGACTGAAAAAAGGAAAACACACTATTCAGCTCAAAGCCTGGGACACCCACAACAATTCTGGTGAAGCTGTAATTGAATTTACAGTGGCTGACCCCAATGGCCTTTTCATTACTAATTTCATAAATTCTCCCAACCCGTTCTTCGATAATACAACATTAACTTTTGAACATACCAGAGTTGGCGAGGACCTTGAAATAAACCTCCAGATCATTTCCAGGCATGCAGAAGTCGTGGAAGATATTGATTTTCAGGTAGATGAAAGTACTGCCAGGGTCAACCTTTTTGAATGGGACGGAACAAACAGCTCAGGCAAAAAACTTAACGCAGGGATATACATTTTTAAGCTATCCGTTCGTTCTATGGCAGACGGGGCAAAAAATCAGAAATATCAAAAAGTTATTATTATTAATTAATTATATTTGTTTGCTAACGAAATTCACATGAAAAGGTTATTTAAGCTAACAGCAGCGCTTGCGGTATTCATTTTAATACATTCATCACTTCAGGCCCAAGGCCTTGTTGGGCAGGATTCCACACGAAGAGTTATAACAACTGCTGTCCCCTTTTTAACCATCACTCCTGATGCTCGTGCCGGAGGTATGGGAGATGTAGGCGTTGCCACATCACCAGACGCCAACTCAGTTTATTGGAACCCCGCCAAACTCGTTTTTATTGAAAACAATATCGGATTTGCACTGTCCTATACTCCTTGGCTGGGCAAGATCATCAATGATATGTCCATAACCTATCTTTCAGGATATTATAAATTTACTAAAGAGCAAGCCGTAGCTGTTTCCATGAGATACTTCGACCTGGGCGAGATATTCTTCACTAATGAAGCAGGAGGTAGTGAAGGACAGTTCAACCCTCGTGAGTTTTCATTTGATGCTACCTATTCTCGTATGCTTACGCAAAACCTTAGTATCGGAGTTGTCGGCCGATATATCCATTCCAACCTCACTGGTAGTTTTTCATCGGGAGGTGTAGAGGCAAGACCGGGAAATAGCATTGCTGCTGATATAGCTATGTTTTATGATAAAGACCTTTTATTGAGCGGGAATAATTCCAATCTGGCTCTTGGAGCTGTAATCTCCAACATAGGTTCCAAGCTAACATATTCAGATGAAAACAATAAAGATTTTATACCTACAAATCTACGGTTAGGCTCTGCTTTTACAACGAGCCTTGATCCCTACAATAAACTTACTTTTGGATTGGATCTGAATAAGCTACTTGTACCTAGCCCTCGGTACGATGGTAGCGAAAGCGAAAAATCTCTATTAAGCGGAATCTTCGGCTCATTCTCTGATGCTGAAGAGGGATTTAGTGAAGAAATGAAAGAATTCACTGTGTCTGCTGGCGCTGAATACTGGTACAATAACATGTTTGCAGCCCGCGCAGGCTATTTTCTTGAAGCTGAAGATAAGGGTAACAGAAAGTACCTTACAGTTGGATTAGGATTCAGGTATCAGGTCTTTGGTATTGACTTCGCTTATTTGGTTCCCAAGGAACAGGAGCATCCACTGGCTGAAACACTTAGATTCACTATTCTGTTTAACTTCAATAAAAGCGTTCAGGAAGAGGAATCAGTAGTGGACTAATTTATGTTAGATAGAACTGTTGCGCCCAAGCACTCTACATCCTATACGATTAATTTCCCAAAAGCAGCAGAGCACAAACTGGATAACAACATTCCGGTCTACACGCTTGCTGCCGGCTCGCAGCCAATCATAAAGCTGGAAGTCCTATTCCCGCTTGGTGGCTCGTATTATGAAAATAAAACAGCAGCATCCTTCATAACGCTAAAGATGCTGCAAGAAGGTACAAAGAGTTATACATCCAATGAAATGTCTAACCTCTTTGCTCAGTATGGCGCATTCGTTGAGCTACATCCCTCTTTCGATGTTCCTTCGGTTACGCTTTATTGCCTGACCAAGTATTTGAATATAGTTTTGCCTTTCTTCCAGGAAATGATCCTTGCACCGGCATTCCCTGAAAATGACCTAAAAAGGGTACAATCAATAGAAGCACAGCAACTAAAATTGCAAAACGAGAAATCGAATATAGTTGCTTCTAAGAAATTTCGACAACTGATCTTTGGATCTGATAATCCTTATGGAAAGATTATCAATGATAGTGATATTGATCAATTGACTACAAAGGACCTGACCAAGTTCCATTCGGCAAACCTGTCTCAATTTGAATTATTGATATCTGGTCATGTTGATTCCGATACTCTTAAAATACTTAATGATCACTTCGGCAAAGAAGTAATGAACACCTCAACAATAGAGTCCTGCGAATACTCTCTAAATGATGAGGAAACCTTCATTAAAGAGGATAAAAAAACTGCCCTCCAATCCTCCATTCGAATGGGCAAACCGGTGATTGACAAAGGCCATCTTGACTATATCAAGTTATTGGTAGCCAATCAAGCCCTCGGTGGATACTTTGGTTCGAGATTAATGAAGAATATACGAGAAGACAAAGGATTCACGTATGGTATACATTCGAGCATCGTTTCATTAAAGCACAACTGCTACTTCGTAATTGGTACAGACGTAAAAAAGGAGTTTGTTGATGATGTAATTGGTGAAATCAACAAGGAGATAGCCCTTTTATGTGCTGATCCTATGAGTGCTAATGAACTCGCTGCAGTAAAAAATCACATGTTCGGTCATTTCCAGTCTCAGTTGAATTCCGCATTTTCCCTGGCGGAAAAGTTTAAAAATATCCATATTCATGGTTTGGATTACACCTATTATGATGATTACATGTCAATCCTCTCCAATATCACCAGCACCGAAATACAATCCATCTTTAATAAATATCTTCAACCTGAGGGGATGAGGAAAGTTGTAATAGGTTAGGTTAAAAATCTCAAGCTTTAAATGACTTCCCATATTTAGTTCCGGGTACCATCGGGATAGGGCTTATACTTCTCTGTTCGGAATGGAAAGAGGATGCGTCCGTAAGTTCAAAAAGTTACCAAAATATGAGTGAAACTTCCTTAAAAACAAAAAACCCTGCACTATTTCAGTACAGGGTGATAATAAAATCTGGCAACGATACTGACGCTAAACGGTCAGCATCCTCGACCTGAAATGTTTTGCATAAAAAAAGGAATGCTGAATTAACAACATCCCGTTTGATAAAATCTGGAAACGATACTGACGCTAAACGGTCAGCATCCTCGACCTG
>NZ_AMZN01000027.1 GCF_000331535.1 Fulvivirga imtechensis AK7
CCGTGGTCTGTGGCTCACAGACCATAAACAATTGCCGTGCGGTGGTTTCCTAAGCCTGCCAGGACTAGGAAACCTGGGTATTCTGTCAATGCTTCCGAACGTTAAGCTTTACCAAACTTTAGAAGTTTAGTAAAGCACCCCCAAAGCTCTCTGAGGCCTCTGCTCCTTCTCCGTTTTTCTCTGTGGTAAAACAACTACTCTCATTTCCCATTTACTCAAATCTCCTGCTATGCACGAATCCTCTCGTGAACCTTCCAAAGGTTTCAGATTTCAGATTTCCTATTTCAAAATGACCATAAATGGGGATTGAAATCGCTTCGAAAAGGCAGGAACTTGCATGAATAGAATCTATCGCAAATCATAAGCGAAAAAAATATCAATGCTACATACGGCACTACAATTTCTTACGGCAGAGCTCAACAACTATCTCAAGTTGCGAACAGGCGATCTTGATGAAAACAGGGTGTTCATCACCAATGTGGCTACAGAGAGCGGTGGTGTGGTTATCCCGGACATGTCATTGGGGATGTCGCTGATCAATATCGAGGAAGAAAGAGTATTTAAAGATCAGCAAACCACATTTGTCAACAACGAGGGCCGGACAGAACATATTAATCCCGAGATAAAGCTTAATCTATACATACTCATCTCAGCTAATTTTCAGGATAAGCAAAGCGATTCATCGGAAGATGATTATGTGGAAGGACTCAAGCAGCTTTCTTATGTGATCTCATTTTTTCAGAGCAAGAATGTATTCACCATGGAGAACTCTCCGGCCCTGGCAGAACGGGATCCGTCCATCAAAAAGCTGATCGTGGAGTTGTACTCCTACTCTTTTGAACAGCTTTATAACTTCTGGAGCGTGCTGGGTACCAAGTACCTGCCTTCGGTCTTGTACAAAGTGCGACTGCTCAGATTTCAGGAGCAGGCTGTTCAGCAGAGCAATTTACCTATTGAAAAGATTAAAATTAACTCCTTTGGCAGGTAGGCTATGAATCTGTTATACACACGACTATTTAACCTGAGCATTCGGCACGACTACTACAAGGATGGGTTGGCCAAGGGGGTGAGCCTGCTGCCTTCGGCTGATACAGTCAGGCTATTAAAAGGTGGAAAAATGTTGTTTAAGAATATCCCGAAAGGCATAACAGTGCTTTACAGGACTGAGGATGATGAAACTACCCCTTTTGTGGATCTCGGTAAAGATGTAAGACTCACTTTTGAGTTGTCACTGTCTAATAAAAATCAGTTTCTGAACATAACAGACCTCGATGAATCTCCAACCAGGAAATATTCATCATCAAATATTCTGTACTTTAAAAATGACCCCGCCTCCGCTTCTACTGATTCGGGTGCCCCGGAGGAACTTAGCTTCGAACTACTCGATTTTATACAGGGAAGGCTGTTTACCTATAGTTTTAGCCTGAGTGGTTCGCCTGCGCAGGTGCTATTCCGGGTATACAATGAAGATAACACGCTGGTGCCCATAGGTAAAGAGGTAGACGGCACACCATGGAGTACCACCCTTACGCTCGACAAACTAAGCAATGATACCTACAGCCAGCAGATAGACCTGCGAGACCAGCCTAAGGGAAGGTATAAAATCACCATCAGAAACACAGCCGATACTACTACGCTTCACGAGAAAGAAGTATATCTCGATGAGGAAATGGCGGGGAAGAATATCAATGGTATAGTAGATATTATCTACGATACTGCCGGGGATCACATTTACGATGATACTGAAGAATACGCGATACAATTCAACCGGAAAAGGTCATTCTGGAAGTACCTGGTGGTCAATAAAAGCAATACCCATGATTTTAATGCTGATACTTTCAGTATCGATGACGCGGGTTCGGCAACAGGGCCCTATGTAGTCAATACCTTTTCCGTTTTGGGCAGCGTACCGAGTGCAGATGTAAAAGTGAGCGGATTGGATACCATCGTTTTCCGGTCCAATGCGGAAATACCTTTTTATGAAATACCCAAAGTCAGTTTAGAGCTAAAAAAAAATGCGCTAACAAGCCCGGTTTTAGGCGATTTGCCCAACCCGCTTCACAGCGGTGTGGTCAAGGAAGAAGCTGGAGCCTTAGCCTCTGAAATCTATGTTTTTATTTAAATAAACAATAAAGTACTATGGCAAATTATAAAACCCCGGGAGTATATGTAGAGGAGATATCCACCCTGCCGGCTTCAGTAGCTCCTGTGGCTACGGCCATCCCAGCTTTTGTCGGATATACGGAGCTACGTCCCACTGATAAACCGGTAAGAATCACCTCGTTGTTGGAATATCGAGAGAAATTTGGTGTCAGCAGAGCTGAAAACTTTCAGATCACTTTGACTGTAAATGCAACCGATCCTACCGTTACCGATATAGCCATTGCCGACCCGGCCGGAGGCTTGTCAAAGTATATCCTTTACTACCAGTTGCAAATGTATTTTAGGAATGGCGGGGGACCCTGCTACATCGTATCGGTGGATGAATACCAGGAAGATGGCAGCTTTGACAAAGCGAAGATGCTGACTGCCATAGGCCAGTTGAAAGAGGAGGATGAGCCGACCATTCTGGTAGTGCCCGAGGCGGTGCTTTTGACTAATGCGGCAGATAGAGCAGAGATCAACAATGCACTGCTGGACCAATGCAACAAGCTACAGGATCGTGTCGCCATTATGGACGTACTGGCTAATCCCGCAAACACTGTTCTGCAGGATGCAGCCGCTTTCAGAAATAATGATGTAGGTATGAGCTATCTGAAATATGGAGCCGCCTACTATCCCAGGCTGAAAACTACGCTCGTCCGCTACTACGATGAAGATACACTGGTGATCACCGACAACAGGGGAGGTGCAGGGTCCGGTGCTTTCCATAACTTTTCTTTGAGCATACTTCCCCTGGGAGAAGAATATGCCATGGGTAAGATCGTCATCACCAATAATGCCAATATCGATGGTGATATCTTTACCATCGGTACCGATACCTACACCGAAGGAACAGACTTTACCAAAGGCACCAGCAAGAACAAAACTGCTGCCGCACTGGCTGCTGCTATTACAGCAGCAGGGAGCGCGGGCTACGAGGTGGCCGATCAATCAGGAAATACAATTCTGATCAAAGCCACTGCCAAAGGTGCTCCCGGAGCATTACCATTTACCTACAACAACAACGGAACCGGAGATGGTGCCACATTATCCGGAACTACACTGGAAATTGTAGCTGCGAATACCAGCCTGTACAATGACATCAGGAAAAAGCTCAACTCTACCTATACCCTCGAACTGTATCCCGGAGCGACTATGGCGGGGATATATGCCAGAGTGGATAGAGATCGGGGTGTTTGGAAGGCTCCTGCCAATGTGAGTGTCAATGGTATCTATGAACCGGCTGTATTAGTTACTCCCGCGCAACAAGCCGACCTGAATGTGGACGCTACCTCTGGTAAGTCTATCAATGTTATCAGGCCTTTCGCAGGTAAAGGTACTCTGGTATGGGGTGCGCGAACCCTTGCCGGAAACGACAACGAGTGGCGCTATGTGCCGGTAAGAAGATTCTTCAATTTTATGGAAGAGTCTATCAAAAAAGCAACAGAGCCTTCTGTATTTGAACCCAACACACAGGCCACATGGACCAGGCTAAAAGCCATGATCGAAAATTTCCTTACTCAGTTGTGGAGTGCGGGTGCTTTGGCAGGCGCTACCCCTCAGCAGGCCTTTTTTGTAAACGTTGGCTTAGGCAAAACCATGACTGCCCTGGACATCCTGGAAGGCAGGTTGAACATTGAAGTTGGTGTGGCGGCTGTAAGGCCGGCAGAGTTCATCATACTGAAATTCTCTCATAAGCTACAAGAATCATAAAATTTAAAATATACGATTATGTTACCACCAAAAACCCCCGGGGTCTATATAGAGGAAATATCCACCTTACCGGCATCGATAGCCAGTGTTGAAACAGCTATTCCGGCATTCATTGGCTATACTGAAGATGCTACTTTGCTCAATACCCCGACCAGAATTACGTCTTTACTGGAATACATCGATAAGTTCGGAGGGGCGCCTCCTCAGGAGTTTGACCTCACTCTCAATGACATATACACGGACGGAGAACTGACCTCCAGAACATTCACGGTAGCTGATCCTACCCCAAGTATATTCAAGCTGTACCACAGCCTGGAGCTGTATTTTAACAATGGAGGTGGACCATGCTATATTGTGTCAGTAGGCGCCTACTCGGGAGGTGCAGTAGCCGTAGGTACCGAAGACCCGAAGGCCGGGCTGTTAGGAGGTATTGCGGCCACCGAAAAGGTAGATGAACCGACATTGTATGTATTCCCTGATGCCATTAGCCTCAATGATGAGGTAGAATACGGCTCGGTGGTAAAAGCCGCACTTGACATGTGTAACACCCTGCAGGACAGGTTCACTATTTGTGATGTATACGATAATGAAGCTACGACAGCGATAACCGACTTTAGAGGCGAGCTTGGGATGGATTACCTGAAATATGGCGCTGCTTATTATCCATCATTGAAAACCAGTCTGAATTACCTGACGGATAATGCTAATTCTAATATTACACATAACATCACCATCAACGGCACCGCCCCTGTTCCGGCTCCCACCAACCATACAGGTACATTGGCAGCGGTGGAGTCTGCCGATCAGGTGATCTATCGCGGTTTTGTTGCTGAACTAAAGAAAAAATACCTCACGCTTCCAGCCTCAGGCGCTATTGCGGGGGTATATGCCAAAGTGGATGCCAACAGAGGCGTGTGGAAAGCACCAGCTAACGTTAGCCTTAACTCTGTGACCGCGCCCACGGTAAAAGTAACGCATGAGGAGCAGGCGGGATTGAATGTGGATGCTACAACAGGCAAATCGATTAATGTGATCCGCTCTTTTTCGGGAAAAGGCATATTGGTGTGGGGCGCGCGTACGCTGGCTGGCAATGACAACGAGTGGCGGTATGTACCCGTCCGCAGACTGTACATCACGGTAGAGGAATCAGTGAAAAAGGCTACCGAGTTTGTGGTTTTTGAACCCAACACCGCTACTACGTGGGTGAGGGTGAAAGCCATGATCGAAAACTATCTTACTGGCCTGTGGCGCGATGGCGCACTGGCTGGGGCTAAGCCTGAGCAGGCCTTCTTTGTAAAGGTGGGACTCGGTGAAACGATGACCGCACTGGACATTCTCGAGGGCAGAATGAATGTGGAGATTGGCCTGGCTGCAGTTCGTCCTGCAGAGTTTATCATACTGAAATTCTCTCATAAGCTTCAGGAATCATAATTAGTGTCTCTAGGAAAACGTCAATGTCTGCGTTACGCTCGTTCCAAAAATGCTCGTGTACCTCAGTACATTCCGCTTTTTGGAACTTCACAAGCCTTGACCTAGACGCTTTCTTAAAGCCACTTCTAGTTTACTAACAATTAAAACATCAACTAAAAATTAAATAATCATGGCAGAAAGTTATCCCGTATCGGCATTCCATTTTCAGGTGGAATGGGGTGGTACAAGAATCGGATTTACAGAAGTTTCAGGACTTACTGTGGAGTTGCAAACAATAGACTATAGAGAAGGAAACGCTAAAGAATATCAGGTCACCAAAATGCCTGGTATACCACAATTTTCCAATATCACCCTCAAGCGTGGTATGTACCGGACGGACAATGAATTCTTCCAGTGGCTCAATACCGTGTCTTTAAACAATATAGAAAGAAGAGACATTACCGTGAGCCTGCTCAATGAGGAACATGATCCTATTACCGTATGGAAGATAAAAGCGGCATTTCCCACGAAAGTGGAAGGTCCCTCGCTCAACTCCACAGGAAACGAAGTGGCAGTAGAAACTATCGAATTGGCCCATGAGGGGTTGACCGTTGAATATATCTAATCTATGGCCAGCTACTATCCACCGGTTGCTTTTCATTTTCGGGTAGACATCGATGGGCTCACTACCGGAGACAAAGACATCAATTTTCAGGAGGTCTCCGGCCTGGATGCTACGGTAGGTGAGTATACCCACAACGAAGGGGGTGAGAACCGTTTCGTTCACCGGCTTCCCGACCGCGTCACCTACGATAAACTGGTGCTGAAGCGCGGCATGCTTGTGGGCTCAGCGCTCATCGGCTGGTTCAGAGATGCGGTGGAATCCTTCAAGTTTGACCCGAAGGATGTTGTAGTCACTTTGCTTAATGCTGATCACGAGCCGCTGGAGGCCTGGAATTTTGTGAAAGCCTATCCTGTAAAATGGTCCATCTCGGGATTCAATGCGCAGGGAAATGAAATAGTAGTGGAAACCATAGAGCTGTCTTTTCAATACTTCACCCGCATGGAGGTGAACTAAAAAACGGAAAAAATGCCGATAGAGATCAAAGAGTTGGTAATACGCGCCACTGTGGAGCGTGAACAACCACAACAGAGTACAGCGCCCGCGGGAGCAAGCAGTGCGCAGGTCCGCGCGCTTAGAGACAGGATAGATGAACTAATGCAAATGATTAACGAAAGGAACGAAAGATAAATGGGACTGCTTGACGGAAAACTTGCCAAAATGCTGATACTGTCATTTGCTACAGATGATGACGGTTTAATGAAGGGTATACCCGTGCCGTTTCCGGTGATGTACAACCCGGAGAAGTTTTCCAAAAGTGTCAGGACCAGGTATCAGCGAAGGCAGGTGCCCGGAGATGCCGGTGAAGAATTGTCATTCGAAGGTATTGAAGGTGATGAGATCAGCTTTGAATTCCTTTTTGATGCTACGGGTGGATCGATCAACTCTATCCAGGGTGAAGTAGCAAAGGCGCTGGATGGTGTAGATGTGCAAATAGAATTATTCCTGGCACTGACACACTCCCGGGACCCTAACGAGCACCAGCCCCCCAAGCTCACACTGGTTTGGGGCACGTTTATTTTCGACTGCAGGCTGGTGAATGCCACCATTGATTACACGCTGTTTAACCCTTTGGGCCGGCCACTACGGGCAACGATAAATGCCACATTTAAAGGCGATGAGCCCAGGATACTACAGGCGGCTTTCGATAAGCTGTTTTCAGCAGATCTGACGCACGCACGAATTGTGAAAGAAGGCGAAACACTGCCCATGATATCCAAGGACGTATATGGCGATCCGAAATATTACCTGGAGATAGCCAAGATCAATGGCTTAAAGAATTTTCGTAGCGTTCCCGCAGGTACCGAACTGATATTGCCACCAATAAACAAACAGGAGCAATGATTTCAAGGAATATACACGATACCGTACTGGACGTAACCGCGTTTTCCATCTTTTCCAATGGCACCGAGTTGCCTGATAGCTTTGCTGTGGAGTCGCTGGCCGTTTCCAAGTCTACCAACAAGATTGCCAGCGCCCGGCTGGTTTTGCAGGATGGCAGTGTCGCAGCGGAGGATTTCCCTTCCAGCAATAAAGATGAATTTTTGCCCGGTAGTGAGATAGAAATAAAGCTCGGCTACAGAGATAGCCTCGAGACAATCTTTAAGGGGTTAGTCATTAAACATGGGATCAGAACCCGCGAGAGTGAACCCTCGCAACTCATCATCGAGCTGAAGGACGTAGCGGTGAAAATGACCATAGGCAGAAAGAACAGGTATTTCCAGGAGGTGACAGACAGCGATATTATTGAAGAAATACTGGGTGAATATGAAGTAGAGCCGGATGTGGAGTCTATGACGGTAACACATGCGGAGATGGTGCAATACTATTGTACTGACTGGGATTTCGTGGTAACTCGTGCGGAAGCCAATGGCAAGCTGGTGTTTGTGGATGATGGCGCCATCACCATCAAAGCTCCCGATCTGTCCACATCTCCGGTTCTCGATCTGGTGTATGGCCAGAATATCAAAGAATTTGACGGCAGCATGGATGCTCGAGACCAGTACAACAGCATCAGCGGAACATCCTGGGACTATGCACAGCAGCAAGTCATTACCTCGGAAGGCACTGACCCTATGCTTACCGACATCGGAAACGTATCCGGCAGCGACCTGGCTGGGGTGATAGGCCTTGATGCATTACCTCAGCAACATGGCGGAAGGGTGAGCACAGAGGAGTTGCAGTCATTGTCCGATGCCCGGTTTACCCGGAGCCGGCTGGCCAAAGTGAGGGGCAGACTGCGCATACTGGGCTACGCTGAAGTAAAACCGGGTGATGTAGTGCAGTTGGGAGGCCTTGGAGATCGCTTTAACGGTGTGGCTTTTGTCTCCTCGGTAGGCCACCACTATGGTCTGGGCACCTCCTGGTATACTGATCTTGAAATTGGGCTTTCACAGGAATGGCTCATAGAAAAGTACGACAACGTGATGGCCAGGCCTTCAGCTTCTCTGCTGCCCGCCATTCAGGGACTGCACATAGGGGTGGTTACGGCCATTCATGATGATCCTGACGGTGAAGACCGGATACAGGTAAAGCTGCCAATCATAGATCCTGAAAATGAAGGTATATGGGCCAGAATAGCCAGCCTGGACGCGGGAGAAAACAGAGGCGCTTTTTTCCGGCCTGAGGTTGATGATGAGGTAGTAGTGGGTTTTATTAACGATGATCCCAGAGACGCGGTAGTGCTGGGGATGTTGCACAGCAGCGCCAAGCCGGCACCGATCACGGCCACGGAAGAGAACAGTGAAAAGGGCTTTATTACTAAAAGCGAGCTCAAGATACTGTTCAATGATGAAACCAAGATCATTACCATCATCACTCCCAATGAAAATAAGGTAGAGCTAAGCGATGACGGAGGATCCATCACCTTGTCTGATGAGAATGGGAATAGCGTGTTGATGGATTCTTCGGGGATCACCATAGAAAGTGCAGGAGATGTGAACATCAAGGCCAGTGGAGATATCAATGTGGAAGGTACGAATGTAAATAACAAGGCGTCCGCCAATGTAGTGTGTGAGGGAAGCTCGGGAGCGGAATTTAAATCCAGCGGAACGGCCAAGATCGAAGGGGCTTTGGTCCAGATTAACTAATAAAAACAACAATAAAATGCCAGCAGCAGCAAAAGTAGCAGACACTACCACCCACGGAGGTACAATTGTAGGCCCGGGCGAACCTACGGTGTTGATAGGAGGCATGCCCGCGGTGGTAGCAGGAGATATGCATGTGTGTGTTATACCACCACCTCCGGCAGGCGGACCGCATCCTCCATCGCCATTTTCCTCCGGTAGCGGAACAGTTCTGATTGGTGGTAAGCCCGCTATCAGAACTACAGATACCTGCGGTTGTGGGGCGATGTCGGCAGTAGGAGAGCCGACAGTTTTAATAGGTTAGAATAAAAATCAAATACAATGGCTCAAGGTAAGGAGTTTCTAGGGCGGGGATGGAAGTTTCCGGTATCATTTAAAAAGGGATACCGCGGGGCTGAACTCAGCGAGTTTGAAAAGGACATCAAAGAGAGTTTGATCATCCTGCTATCCACCATTCGCGGGGAACGGGTCATGAGGCCCAATTACGGCACTACGGTCCGCGACCTGATCTTCGAGCCCTTAGACGTTTCCACCGGTACGCTGGTAGCTGAGGAACTCAAAAAGGCCATCCTTATCCATGAGCCTCGTGTTTTTGTGGAAAAGATCACTCCGGTTCAGGAGGAGCTGAACGGCTACCTGGAAGTGAGCATCGAATACACCATCATAGCTACTAATACGCGATCAAACCTGGTATTTCCATTTTACGAAAGTGAAGGAACAAATATTGAACAATGAGCAGTATCTGTACATCTGAAAATACGTCTGTTGACACCGGTGGTGACGAAAAGCATTGCTTGTCGCAAAATCCACTGGTCAGGGATGGTGTGAGCCAGCAACAGCGCTTACTCAAAACCCTGTTGCCTTCCTATGTAAATGTGGACGAGCGTAGCATGAAGGACCTGGCCCAGTTTGTCTATGAACTAGGTGAAGAGATCCAGTACTATGAGTATGACAATGCCACCGCTACAGTAATAAAAGATACCTGGGATATCTTTTTTAAGATCACTGATGAAGAGTGGGATAAGTTTAACCTCGAAGGATACCTGACAAAGCTCAGGATCCAAAAGGAAACACAGCCGCATCTTGCACTGTTCTTTGGCTTCCTCTACATATTTCGCATCGCCCAGGACGATCTGAATACCATCACCAAACGGCATCTTGATTTTTATTATCGGGAAGTTTTGCAGTTGCATGAAAATCCTGCTGTTTCCGACCAGGCCGCGGTGATATTCAACCTGGCAAAAAACGTGGATGACTACCTGGTAAAAGAAGGTACAAAGCTAAAAGGTGGTAAAGATGATACCGGGGTGGAGCGGATATATGAGGTGGAAGAGGATATCGTGGTGAATAAAGCAAAGGTTGCAGACTTAAAAGCAGTTTTTGCAAACATCGACAACCGGCTAAAGGACGATGTGCCAGGGCTTCAAAACGACAACCGCATCTATGCATCGACTGTAGCCAACTCTTCTGATGGTGAAGGAGGCAAGATCGAAAATGAGGAGATGAGCTGGAGGACCTTCGGGCAGCCCGAATTCACGGAAAACGGAGGGGCGTTTACGGCTGATAGAAAGGAGCCTGAAACAGGTTTTGCACTGGCCTCGCCCATATTATTTCTGGCAGAGGGCAACAGGGCGATCACGCTTGAACTGACCTTTCCCTCAAACACAGGCCTCAACGGCGCATTGCAGCATGACCACTTTGTGGTTAGGCTAAGTGGCGAAAAGGAGTGGCTAAAAGCAGAGGCGCTTACTACAAGTGACACCCAGTCCAGTGGCAACAAGATTATTTTAAAGCGGACATTGAATGAGGGACAGGCTCCTGTAGTTTCCTATAGCGAAAAAGTACTTCTACAGCCCTTTAAAACACAATGGCCGGTGATCCAGGTATTGCTCAACACAGAGAAGGTCCATGACCCGTTCATCTATAAAAACCTAAAGAACCTGAAGCCACAAAGTGTTGTCATTAAGGTGCACGTCACAGGTGTTAAGGACCTGGTATTGCAAAACGACCATGCTGTTCTGGACCCTTCAAAGCCTTTTGTGCCTTTTGGCAATCGCCCTTATGTTGGAAGCAAATTCTATATCGGTAGCTGGGAGGTTTTTCAAAAGGAATTGTCATCGTTAAAGATCAGATTTCAGTGGAACGACCTACCTTCAGGTACCTTTGGTGACTACTACACCAACTATGACAAGATCACTGGCACCCCTTCCGGGCCTGTGCCATCATCTACCAGGAAAAACACCGATTTTAAAGTTGATATTAAGGGCCTGGATAATAAATCGTGGAAATCCCTGTTGACCACCACCAACACCAATTTATTTACGGATGCCTCTGGGAATGACGTTAGCGATAGTTCGAATTTGCCTTCAGCCGGTTCTTACAGTCTTATCAAAGCCATTGATACCAACAAGCTAAAAATTATACCTCGTGATGAGGACCTGGAAAAATTTGATGAGTTTGATGTAAACACCCAGAAGGGTTTCATACGCCTGACGTTACAGGGAGTGGACTTCGGACACGCTGTTTTTCCGAATGCTTATGCCCGCCAGGCCATTGAACTGGCAAAGGAAAGCCCCGCAGCCTGGGCGCAGTTGCCCAACCCTCCGTATACTCCTTCACTACAGGAGCTTTCATTGGAGTATGAGTCTGCGGTGACCTACAGTTTTAACAACACATCGGCTTCCACCACCAACACTGAGCAATTCTTCTACCTCGAACCCTTCGGTGTAAAAGAAGTGATTAAAAAGGGCACTGCAGCCAGTTTTCTGCTGCCTCAGTTCGATCATGAGGGCAACCTATATATTGGCATCAGTGATCTTGTTCCACCTCAAACACTTTCACTGCTGTTTCAGGTAGCGGAGGGCAGCGCTAATCCGAACCGGGAAGTACAGGAGGTAAGCTGGGCGATACTTTCAAACAATGAATGGATTACCCTCGATGAAAAATCGGTGCTCTCTGATACTACCAATGGCCTACTGACCTCTGGCATCATTCAATTGGCCATGCCCGAAGAGGCTACAAAAGGCAACACCCTACTGCCATTACCCTATTACTGGATCAGGGCTTCCGTGACAGAGCAATCCGATGCGGTCAGCAAACTGATTGATATCAGGGCGCAGGCGGTCTTGGTGAAATTTAAAGATAATAACAACGACCCTGATCATTTAAGGGTAGCGCTTCCTGCCGGGTCTATTAGCAAGCTGGTGAAGTCGGATAGTGCTATCGACAAAGTAGAACAGCCTTACTCATCCTTTGGAGGAAAGGTAAAAGAAGAAAGTCGGGATTATTATACCCGCATTAGCGAAAGGCTAAGACATAAGCATCGCGCCATCACCATTTGGGATTATGAGCACATGATCCTGCAGCAGTTCCCTTCCGTGTACAAGGTAAAATGCGTCAATCACACCCGGTTTGAAGGTACGCTGACCAACTATTCAGAAATGGCCCCGGGACATGTCACACTCGTGGTGGTGTCCAACGTACAAAACAAGAATGCGGTGGATCCCCTGCGCCCGATGACCAGCCTGGCCACACTCGACAGTATTCACAGCTACATTGACGGTCTTAACCCTATGAGTGCTGAAATACATGTGAAAAATCCGATTTACGAGGAGGTGAAGGTGTCTTTTAAGGTAAAATTCTTCAGCAGCGATATTGGCTACTACCAAAACAAGCTGGAGCAGGAGTTGAAGGAGTTCCTCTCTCCCTGGTCGTCAGGTTGTGCAGCAGATATCACGTTTGGAGGGAAGATACACAAGTCGGTGATCCTCAATTTTGTGGAGGAACGCTCATACGTAGATTTCGTTTCCTGCTTCAAAATGTTCCATATCGTGCCGCTGGACCCGACCCACGATCCTGATAAAGACCGTGATGAAGCGATAGCCACCACCGCTGTTTCCATTCTGGGCTCTGCCGATGAACATGACATCATGCAGTTGGATACTACAAAAGAAGATTGTGACTGTCCGGATAACGAGGTAGTAAGTACTGCTGAAATAGCTACTGCGGATGAATGCCCCTGCTATCACGAGATCACCTCACTGGAAGAGACGACCGAAACCAAAATCATTGACCTGACCTAAACAATGGAAAATTCGCCAACCATATCGAAAAAAGCCCCTGAACTGAAGAGCATGCAGTATGACCTGCTCCGGGAAACAGCTATCAGGCATATTCAGGATCTGGCCGGAAAGCTATGGACCGACTATAATTCGCACGATCCGGGCATTACCATGCTGGAGGTAATGAGTTATGTGATCACCGACCTCGGATTCAGGGTAAACTATGATGTTAAAGACATCCTGGCCCAGCAACTCAGCGACACTACGGATATCAGGAATTTCTATACCGCAGGTGAGATACTTCCCAATTGCCCGGTAACAAAAAATGACTTCCGAAAGCTGATGATGGACGTAGAGGTGGTGGATGACACCGATGACGAATGCAAATATGCAGGGGTAAAAAATGCCTGGATCACCCGGTCACCCATAGCAGAGCATGAGATCTTTGTCAATAACAGCAAAAGTGAGCTTTCACTGGAAGAAGTTCCCTTTGTGCCGGAACAGGACAGCTATTATGTACAGGCGCTGTATGATGTGCTTTTGGAGTTTGATTCCTGTGATACTTATGGAGATCTGAATTCCAACACCATCGACAAAGACCTGGTAATCTACGAGCATGCTCCTGACCCCGACATCCAGGGAGTGCGTTTCAATGTTAAAGTTGAATTTCCCCGATGGGATAATGCTACTGTAGACTGGAGCAGCGCAGCCAGTGTTCAGGCCAATATTATCAAGGTCACGGTAAAGATCTTCGATCTTCCCGGTAACTACACGCTGAATGTTGCCATCAGCAATAAAAATGAAGTGATACTTACCGGCAACAAAGAAATTTCCGGGACAGTAAGCGCCATTGACGGCCTGCCAGAGATCATTGATCAGGTCAATAACTTCATCTATGACCCTACAGAAGGTCTGCTTCAGCTTTATGTACAAAAGGTAGCGAAGATCCACGAGATCGTTAATGAAGTCTTCGACACCCTACATGCCAATAGAACCCTTTGTGATGATTATTTCAAATTCCACGCCCTCAAAGTAGAGGAGATCCTGCTTTGCGCTGACATTCATATCGACCCGATAGCCGATGTTGAAACGGTAGAAGCCTATATTTACTATGAGATTTCGAAATTCCTGTCTCCCCAGGTCAACTTCTATACCCTCGAGGAGATGCTGAACAAATGCAGGAATGCTACGCAGTACCAGATTGCAGAGATCAAGCGATTCAAAAAGACCTTTACCATCAATCAGGGGCTGAAAGAGGACCTGAGCAAAGATGATATCATTACTGTGCTGAACGCGGGTGAGGTAGACGGAGAGTACACGGTAACCTGCATCAGTAAAAACAAGGAAAACCCGGAGTATACCGATATCCAGGTGCTGGAAGAAATTGCTACAAACGATTTTGAAGAAGGCGCTTATCTTTTCATAGGCACCATAGATGATACACTTTGCCTGACGGTAGACAAAATATTTGAAGGGCCTAAGCTGAAACATGGCTTTATCGATGATGATGAGCTCAATAGAGCGGAAAGAATGAAATATATCCACGTTTCGGATTTGATCAAGATCATCATGGATGTGGAGGGTGTGCTGGCAGTGAACAGCATCCAGATCGCCAACAGGCCTTTGGATAATACAGACAATATCCCGTCAAAAAGTGTCAGATGGTGCCTGGAACTGGCTATGGAAGAGAATTACGTTCCGCGCCTTAACCTGGATGACTCGAAGATCACCTTCTATAAAGATCAACTGCCCTACCTGGGCGACAGAACAGAGGTCCGTGAACTGATTGAAGAGCTGGAAGGCAGCAGTCGCTCGCAAAAGATCCGATACCCTAAAATGGATATTCCGGTTCCCCGGGGCGATTACAAAGACATAGAAACATACACGAGTCTGCTCGAAGAATTTCCATCCACCTATGGACTGGGGTCAAAAGGTATCCCTGGTCTTGAAGCGCTGGATGACAAAGGCAAAACCATCAAAAAGACGCAGGTGAAGCAGCATAAGGGATTTCTCTTGTTTTTTGACCAGTTGTTGGCTAACTATTTATCGCAGCTCTCCCACGTGAAAGACCTGTTTTCCATGAACGGAGAGAAGGATAAGTTTGGGAATTACCTGATTGATAAAACCTACTTTTCCCAACCGCTGTATGACATACCGCCAGACCCAGACAAGGTTGATCTGTATAAAGACCTGTATGTAGACAGGTCGGGCCATTTGGTAAAGCTGCAGCAGATCATTGAAGACCAGGAGCTATATGAAAAAAGGAGAAATAAGTTTTTAGACCACCTGCTGGGGCGGTTTGCAGAGACATTCACAGATTATGCCCTGCTCTCTTATAAAATTTCGGGGGCCAAGGCTCCGGAAGAGCTGATCGAAGACAAATTAAAATTTCTCAACGACTACCCGGATTTGAGCAAGAGCAGGGGTAAGGGCTTCAATTATATGGATGAGTGCAAGAGCTGGCATATCGACAATGTGTCAGGGTTGGAAAAAAGGGTCTCCCTGCTCACTGGTATTGAAGAATGGTCTTTAGAAAAGCTGGCCTTTACCGATAATTTCAAGGTCGTTGCTGACAGCGGCCAGTTCAAAGGGCAGGTAGAAGATGACAGCGCTAACATTTTACTGGAAACCCCGCTGTTTGATACTGAAACTGATGTGAAAGAAGCCATCGAGTTGCTTCTGATTAGCGGTGTCAGCAGGGAGAATTATGAGATTTATGAAGAAGCCGGACAACTGTTTTTCGACCTGAGCTGCGATGGGCAACTGCTCGGTACCGGGGTGAAAAGCTATACCAATGACGGTGCGGGAAATACTGCCGCTGAAGGTGATATCGATACATTGATCGGGGTGATCCAAAGAGAATTCTTCACCAACCCGGAGGCTAACCGTAAAAACCTGACATGTCCGCTACCCAATTATTTCAAATACGAGGTCACCGCTGACATGACCCCGGTAGATCCGGAGCCACCGACCTTTACCATCACATACACCCTGTATTCCAAATCATTTGATTCATCCCCCGCAAACGCCCTGTTGGAGGGTAGCATCACCCAACCGGCCGAAGTAGGGGACACCGAACCGGAGGTCATTGGAAAGGGTGAGGCTTATGTACATAAAGCGTTGTGGGATGTCATTAACAATGGGTCCAGCCGTGGCCATTACATGTTTGAATCAGCCACCCCGTATCACTTCGCTATCTATGACAGGTACGGTGAAATAATTGCTACAAGCCTCGCCAGTGATTTCAATGATGCTGTAGCTGATGAAGCGGCCAATTTGACCTCAGGACAAGTGGCAGTGACAGGATCAACACACCACGATGGAGTTTATGATGTGCTCAACGCCTCTGCTGACGGAGCGAACGTGGAAATTGAAGTGGATGCCACACTGTCGCCACTGGAATATGACGGACAGTTATCGTGGACCGAAAGCTTTGCCATCACCTCTGTGGATGCTGAAAATAGGATCATTGAAATAGGAACAGATATTACCGGCTATGTTAAGGTAGGGGGATCGGTGAATATTGTTAACTCTACCAGCAACAATGCTGCTTACACCATTTTATCCCTTGAAGCAGGAGGCGCAGGTACGTTGATCGGAGTGAAAGAGCCGCTGTCAGAATCAGATGATGCCGGAGACCTTACCTATAGCAAACAATTTGATATTACGGGTATTACCGCCTCTTCTTTTATCATAAAAGGCAATGCAGACGAACAGACCGTGCAGGACATGATCGACTTTATTGAAGGCAAGTTCTTTTCGCACGAAGGGATGCACGTCATCGAGCATGTGCTCCTCAGGCCCAGGATAAATGAGATGCTTTTTGTGGTGCCTGAAGAAGAAGTGCTTCAGGAAGGCCTGGTGCCTCAGGGCGACCTTTATTTTCAGAAAAAAGTCGCGGTCACCGCTACCAGCGTGGAGGATAGCACTATCACAGTTGCGGGCGACATCACTGGCGAAGTGGCTGTAACGAGTGTCGTACACATTACCGGGGGAAGCTTTAATGATGGACAATACAAGGTAGACACCATCGCTTTTGATGGTACCGACACCATTATTACTACAAAGGCGGATGAAACTCCTATCGCTTTCGACCTGCCGGATGCACCTCACCTCAACGGAGAGCTGCTGTATGTCAAAAAAGCAAGCATAGATAATGTTGTTGCCGTTGAGAACAAGATTGTCATCAGCGATGCCGATGCGCTTAGCCTTCAGGCAGGCAGCAAGATTCAGATACAAGGTTCACAGGATGGGCTCAACGACCGGCGCTACCTGGTAAGCACCGTGCAGGATAATGCCGGCAGCATCGAGGTGGTGTTTGATAAGGTAGAGCAATTGGTGCAGGACAGCCTGCTTCCCATTTACCTCGACCAGGACTGTGAATCGTGCAAGCAAAAAGATCCTTATTCATTTGTAGCAAGTGTGGTTTTGCCTTACTGGCCGGGCAGGTTTATCAATTTGGACTTCCGAAAGTTCATGAACAAAACCCTCCGGCTCGAAGCCCCGGCTCACGTGATGTTCAACATATGCTGGATCAGTTGTGAGCATATGAGTGAATTTGAGGAGAAATATAAAAGGTGGCTGGTAGAGATAGGAAAAGATGAACAGGACAAGGCGCAGTTGTCAAAGGCACTGGCACAATTTATCGACATACTTACCAGGATCAGAAACGTGTATCCGACCGGCACACTACATAGCTGTGAAGAGGATGACACACTGGAAGGAGCAATAATATTAAACAACTCAGTTTTAGGTACATTTTAACACCATGATGTGATGAGTACGATTATCAATAACTACCCCGTATTTGAAGACAGTCAGGTGCTGACCAGCGGTCAGTTGAACCAGATGATAAAATACCTGGACCAACAAAACAGACTTACCAGGGTGTCCCTCATAGGTATGGGCATAGTCTGTGGCATGAAAGTAAGCTGCGAGACGGTGGACTCGAAGACCACACTTACAATCTCCAAAGGGGTGGGCGTCACCTCAGAGGGCTTTCTCATCGGCATCGGTGACTGCCCCACCACCAGGTACCGTGAATACAATATGCCTGACACGGTCAGCTACCCACCCTTCGAGCATGAAGACCTGAAACTATACGAGTTGTTGACTGAAACAGCAATCACCAAACCGGAGGAAGTGATCACCGACCTGGATGAAACCTTTCTTAGCGATAAAGTGGTGCTCCTGTACCTGGAGTGCTTTGATAAAGACCTGAAATCATGCCTGGGCAAAAGCTGCGATGAACTGGGTATAGACAGGATATTCACTTTACGAAAGCTACTCATTACCAAAGAGCAGCTCGAAGACCTGGTATGGCCTGAAACTGAAGGAGGTAAGTCAGATGCTTCTTACCCCGACAAACACCTGCTGCCGCCATACCTGTGGACGCGGCCGCTGATGGATACCGATGTCGACAACTACTATGAAATGGGCGTCCGCTACCTGAGCGCCCTTACCTCAGATACTTTTCTGCCTATGTTGGCGCAGACATATGATGTTTATGAGCCCCTCCTGGCTAAGGTCTATGAGGAAAACCCCTTTACCTCTGCCATTGTCGCAGACAAGATCGAGGAGATTACTGCCTATGTAGAGGAATTTCTTGCCATGGAAGAGCCTATCTATGGTGTTCAGTACATCTATGACTTCGTGAAAGACCTCAGTCTGGCTTATAACGAGTTCAGAGATGTTTCTTACCACCTTTCCTCAGTTTGCTGTCCCGATATGGATCGTTTTCCCAAGCACCTGATGCTGGGAGAAGCCTGTGGCGGGGAAGAAGATATTTGTGTGCCTTTAAAATACAGAAATGAATTTGTCGGATCGCCCGTTTTGAGCCAGCAGCACGACCTGGTGGAAAAGGTGAGCTTTTTACATAAGAGAATGGTACTGATGATCGAGAGCCTGGACCTCGACCGGTTACGAAAACCCGAAGAGTGGCCGCTGAAAATAACTCCTTCCTGTGAAAAGAAGGGTACACTTTCACAACGTACCATCCCCATCTACTACGACACCAAAAAGGAAAGTGCCTATGAAAACCTGGGCACGCTGGAAAATACCTGGAATTATGAAATCTATAGGAGATGCTATGATTCCGACTATCCGAAGCAATTGTCATATGATAATCATGAGTTTGACAAAGACCCTGAGCATCCCATCACTACGCCACTCGCATTTGAGCTCGATCAGTTTAACTTTTTGAGAATAGAAGGCATACTTGCCAAGCCAGTAGAGGAGGTGAAAAAGAAAATATTGGATGCTAAGACCAAATGGAACCTGTCTTTCGATGTGAAGGCCGTTTACTTTGGGGACCTTCTCGAGGAAAAAGCCATACCAGACTGCCTGATAGCTGACCTGCAGCCGGATTATGCTATCTGGAGAAATAAGCTGTTATTGATATTGAATAATATAGTTAGAGCCAATAAGTCTGCTGAGGATGTGATACTGAGTAGAGAAGATTACGGTGAAGTATTTGAGATTACCCATCGGAAAGCAGCTTCCAGTACTTCCGGAACTAAATATTCTTCAGCATCTGCAAACTTCTTCAATATGCAGTTTTCCGAGATGTCTGATGAAGGGAAATTCGATTTTAATCACTTAAGCCGCAAGGTGTTTGACGCTGAAATTCGACTGGCAGATATTTCTAAACGTGCTAAGGCCAAGAAATCAGCTTCATTTACCTCCAAGGAAGATACTTCCATCAGAGGATTGTTTGCTGATCTTAATAATTGCCTGCTCGGACTAATCAAAGCCATGCCGGAAGATTTTAAAAATTTTTCAATGGCTGAATGGCTGGACAAGTACAAATGTGTTTTGAATGTTTACATCAGGCTGATGAGATTTTGGAGTACCTATGCAGTCAGCAATGTACTGATGATACGCATGATGGTCATATTATTGATCATGTGTATGCTTTTTGATGTAATCAAGTTCTTTGCTATCTACCCATACATTACCATCCGCACATTATATGATGCTCTTCAGGAGCGAATCGATCAGTTGGCTGCTTCCCTGGAATTTCCAAACTTTCTGAAGCACCATCCGGGTATGGGCCATAAAGCCGGAGTGTCTCCCGGCGATACTTTTATCCTGGTGTACCAGTCTGCCTTTAAGAAATACGGAAAAGCTGATGAAAAGACCCGGGCACTGCTTGAAAGACTGGAAGAAATACCGCTGCTAGGAAATCAGGAGCAGAAACTACAGGTGAAGGAGCCAGGCTCAGAACAGTTGGCTAAAGTATTCCAGGAGATGTACGGCAAGGTAGTGGCCGACTTTACCTTGCCCTTTATTTGCTGCGATGAATGTGGTAATCTTCCTCATACTCCATTACCACTCGATCCGCTTGTGTTGCCGATTTGTGGTATTATTGGCTTTGCCGATCAGAAGTTTGCCAGCTATAGACCGCTTTCCAAAAAGGTATTGAACAACCTTTATGACCCGGCGGTGTACAAGGTGTCGCTCCTGTCAGACCCTAAATTGGGCACTGCCGAACTCACCGAAGCCAGCTACCTTCCTGATCCTGCAAAAGTGAGCCAGGTACTGAACTATACCGTTAATCCTGAGCTGGTTGAGCAGGAGAAAAAGGTAAATGATAGCTACATCTTTATTGATGAATTTGAATATCAGGTTACAGATGCTTCAAGAAATGGAGAGGTAATAGGTAAAGATGTAATCACCATTTTCATCCCAGTGGTCAGGGAGGAACAGGCATCGGTAGCAGGTAAAGTCACAGCTACGGATGCTGCCGGTAACCAGGTGAATGTTTATGAGGCTACCGTGTCTGTGGTGGGAACTTCTTTGACTGCCACCACGCGGGATGACGGTACCTATGAACTCCAAATGGTACCTGTGGCAAACCTGGAAATGATGGCTTTACATCCGAAATTTGGAGAAGCTCGACAAAAAGTCACTATTGTTAACGGGGAAAATAAAGTTGATTTCCACCTACAGCCGCAAGTAAGCTTCGGTGTTCTGACCGGTACGGTTTTGGTAAAAACAGACAAAGGTAACCAACCCATTCCGGGAGTGGTGGTGAGTATTGATGAGTTGGGAAAGCAGGTTGTAACTAACAACGTGGGAGAATACAGGTTCACGGAAGTGCCATATGGCACCTTTAAGGTTCGTGCTCAGTATGGAGATTTTCAACAAGTGGTTACAGCAAATATTAATCAACCCAACAATGTAGCCAACATTGTATTCGAACTGAATAGTAGGACAGGAATTATCAAGGGAAATGTCCGGGGAATAACTGCGACCAATAAAGAGATACTGCTACCGGGTACGATTATAGAAGTATACGGCAGTGAAACCTTTAAAAAGAGGAGCGGGATGCCGCAATACACTGGTGAGGTACAAAAAGACGGTTCATTTTCGATTGAAGGAATATCGCCCGGAAAGTATTTGGTAAAAGCGTCTCATAGCGGCTACTACTCCGAAGAGCAGGCCATTGATATCAAAAGCCGAGATACCCAATCAGCGAATTTTATCATCAGAGCTACCCCGAAAATAGATATCAAATACGATCGCATGTATAAGAGCCATGAAATTGCCCCGGATACCCCGGAAGCTAAAAAGATACAGGATTACTATTCTTCCCGAATGGGCAATTACAAACGCGAAGCGGAGAGAATAGAGGAGCAGCTTGGAGGCAGTGAAGTGACAGCGGTAAATAAAGCCAACAATGCTATCCGGGAGTTTTCCGATGCCAAAGATATCAGTGTGGTCAAATTGAATAACGACTACAACGGCATCCGTAATGAGTTGGTGAAAGGGTGGAAGGAGAGCTCCGGCCAGCAAAAGGAATTGTACGCAGAAGCATTGCAAAACCTGACTAATGCCTACCTGGACAGGCTAGCCTTTATTCAGCCTGAAAAATTGACAGACACGAGTAAGGATTTATTAAAAGAAACGGGTTCTATTATCAATGACAATGAAGATCTGAACGTGAAGGAGGCGGTGCAGAATTGGTTGAAAACTTCAGAAGGGTATGTGACCAATGATTATCGGGCGAATGTAAAACGATTTATGAATATTAAGTAGTGTCTCTAAGAAAACTCTTGTCGTCATCGCGCCTGTCCCGGGCTTGCCACGGGGAGAATCGAAGCGATCCCCTCTTAATGCACACCAAAAAGGGGGATTGCCGCACTTCGTTCGCAATGACGATAAGTGGTGAGTTTTCTTAAAGACACATAGAGTTTTCTTAAATATTATGGCTTCAGGAAAGCACATCATTCACAGGCAGCTTATCGACATCAAAGTAGCCGATAAAGCTGAAGCACAGCGGTGGCAGAATGAGTTTTCTGCTTACTACAAAAGTGCTGTACTACAGGCTTTGGAGCGTGCCTGTGATGAGCTGTGCCCTGAAAATGAGCATATCCGTATCAACAAGCTTGAAATTGACATTGGAAAGATCAGCCGGGGTAAACTTCGCCCGGAACTGACGCGGGATCTGGTCAGAAAGTTTCAAGAGGAGATACTAAAGGTGGCTTCTGAAAAGCTCTATCTGGTCAGTCAGGTTACAACCAGTGCAAAATCAGGTGTACCTGAGGGTGTAGCGACTATTTCCGGGAAAACCGCTTCATTGTACGATACGGTAATCTACTATCTAGAGTATGGTATGCTGCCCTGGTGGGCCTCAGCAAAGGGCTTCAATATTCATAAAAGCATTGACCAACTGATTGCGGGAAATGCCGGAAGCCTTCCTGAAGAGCAGTTTTTCAATAAATTAAGATCACTATTGATCCGGCAACACTGTCAGTTGAGGGTCATTGATGTCTGTACCACTCAACAATTGAACCGTTGCTTTGATCCCCGGAACGACCATTCGCTGCTAAAGTTCTACAAGGATTTCGAAAAACTGACCAGTAGAAAAGACGTGAAATATACGTTCTTCAAAAATGTGCTGGCCAATGCTACTCTGGTTGCTCCGGGTGCAGGGTTTGTTATTGATAAGGAAAAAGCGGTTTTAAATGCTTTGCGGGAATCAGGTTATACGGTTGAACAGAAATTACCAACTCTGCTGTCACTGATACAGGAAAAAACGGGATTAAAAAGCTCCTTAGCGCGCCTGATCGATAAACTCGTGAAAGAAAAAGGACAGTCGGCAAGTGCTATCAAAAACGAAGAAAAAGAGTGGGAAAGTGGAAAACTGAATAAAGAAAAAATTGATCCTTTGAAACGCCCTGTTAGTGATAATGATCACGCTGATCCGTCAATTTCAAATGACAAAGCAAAGTTGCCGGCTCATCGGGATCCTCGTGAATTGAAGGGTAAAGGATTACAGGCGGTCAACAAAGACCGGTCACAACCGCAACCCTCTCTCCCTTCTGACGATGCAATCGAGATCGCTAATGCCGGTGCTGTCTTGCTCTGGCCTTACCTTCAAATGTTTTATAAAGAACTGGGATTGGTTGAAAGGGGAGCATTTGTTAATGAAGAGTGTCAGGTGCGGGCCGTGCAATTGCTGCATCATCTGGTCAGTGGCGAAACGGAAGCTGAAGAGCACCAATGGTTGCTATTCAAACTGTTGTGCGGCATGCAGCCAACAGATTTTGTACCCACAGCGTTTGAGTTGTCTGAGCCAGAGCAACAGGAATGCAACAATTTGCTGAGATCGGTGATCAGAAACTGGGCCGTGCTCAAGAATACCTCCTCTGAGGGACTGCAAAGCAGCTTTTTGCGCAGACCAGGCCTGCTGAAGCGGGATTACAATGGTTGGATAGTCCATATTGAAAGGATAGCAATAGACGTGCTGTTGGACAGATTAACGTGGCCAATCTCCGTGATCAGGCTGCCGTGGAATGAAAAAGCAATACATGTAAAATGGTAAACGAAGTACTGAAATCTAATGCGAAGGACCTGCAGCGGGAGCTGGAGTGGTTTAAGGAAATACTCAAAACCCGGTCGATGCTTAATGCAAAACAGGCCTGTGACTATGAGGATGTGTATGACATTATGCCTCCTCACCTCAACGGCAGCAACTCTGAATATGCTAAGTTCATCAATAAGCACAAGTTGGGGTTTGAAGAGCGTTTTTTACTGATACTTTCCCTTACACCTCATATAAAACCTGAGCTGCTGGATATATTCCTGGTAAAGAATGAAAATACCAACCAGATCTATACGGAGTTCGGAGGACGGAAAGGCAATACGCATCTGGGATTTCTGCCCACAGGCGAAACGGCCATGTTCATCCTGGCCGGCAGTGATCTTGAAAAAAGATTTTCCCTGCAGCGGGTCTTTGATGGTTCACAACTATTGGCAAAAGAAAGCATCCTATGGCTCGAGGAAACGGAAAAGGGAGAACCGGCCTTAAGTGGCGCCCTTATCATCTCACGTGAAGTACTGGACCTGTTCACATTAGGAGAAGACAGAAAGCCCGGGTTCAGCGCTGAGTTTCCCGCTAAACTGCTCAGCACAAAAATGGAGTGGTCGGATGTAGTGCTCACCCCACAGGCTGAGGAGCAGCTTATCGAAATTGAAAATTGGATTGAGCATCATGAAGTGCTACTGAACCAGTGGAACATGAGCAGGATGGTGAAGCCCGGGTACAGAACCTTGTTTTACGGCCCCCCGGGGACCGGAAAAACCCTCACAGCAGCGTTGCTGGGTAAAAAAACGGGGAGAGATGTGTACCGCATCGACCTGTCTCAGATGGTGTCCAAATATATCGGTCAGACGGAGAAGAACCTTGCTAAGGTGTTTGATCGTGCTGAGAATAAAGAATGGATACTGTTCTTCGATGAAGCCGATGCCCTGTTCGGCAACCGCACCAGCACGAAAGATGCTCATGACCGCTATGCCAACCAGCAGGTGTCCTACCTGCTCCAGCGTATCGAAGACTACAATGGATTAGTAATACTGGCCTCCAACCTTAAAAGCAATATCGATGAGGCGTTTATGAGGAGGTTCCAGTCGATGATCCACTTTCCGTTACCCGGCAAAGACGAACGCTATCTGTTATGGAAAAATGGATTTTCAAAGTCAGCTAGTCTGGGAGAAAATGTAGACCTGAAAGATATAGCGGAAAAGTATGAGATCTCCGGAGGGGTGATCATCAATGTGATACAGCATTGCTCGCTAAAGGCCATCAGCCGGCAGAGCAATGAAATACACCTGCAGGATATTGTGGCTGGAGTGAAGAGAGAGTATGGTAAGAGTAGGAGAACTTTTTAATGGTTTAAATTATGCTACAATTAGCTACTACACGAGAAAATTTTATCCAACGCAGGCTGGAGATTGGCCAGCCGGATGATAAATATGAAAAGGAAGCAGATGCCGTTGCGGATAGAGTTATGCGTATGCCCTCATCCCGGAGTTTTCAAATGACGTCTGGCACGCAAAGCCCGGGTATACAGATGAAATGTGCCAAATGTGAAGAGGAGGAAAAGCTACAGATGAAGCCCATGAGTAAAGGCGGAGATTTTTTGCAAATGAAGTCAGCCAATAAAGTAATGACTGCTTCTGAGGGGTTGAGGGGAATGGTGAACAGTAGTAAAGGATCGGGACAGTCTTTGCCTGAAGGGGTAAACAATGAAATGAGCGGTAAAATGGGTGCTGATTTCAGTAAAGTGAAAGTCCACACCGATAGCAATGCGATACAAATGAGCAGGGAGCTGGGAGCACAGGCGTTTACCTATGGCAGTGATATCTATTTTGATCAGGGAAAATACGACCCCGGAAGTTCTGCAGGAAAACATTTGTTGGCACATGAGCTGACACATGTCGTGCAGCAGAATGATACTATTCAAAGAAGCTGTCATGATGGAAATTGTGACTCCTGTGCAGGAGGGGTAAAGGATTTTTGGGTAACTTTCTTTTTTAGGGTCCGGGCAACACGAAGGGTAATGTCAACGCTACGGACTATGATCAATGAGGCAAAAAGGATTTTGGCGGATTGCTGCCTGAATTTAAAAGCTGATTTTAACTGGGATCTACTAGGTGGAGACAGGGATGTGGATCCTTTTACTATGAATCCTGACGGAACATGGCACTATAACCCTTCTGTTACTGATGTGGGCGAGTCCAACGCCTTTGCATCTGCCAGAGGTGTTCCCATTTTGGTAGTGGACAATGTGCAGAAATCGGGAGGCGGCATTACTGTTGGCTCTGCTTTTGATACTGCCTACACAGGAGTGGAATATTTTGTGTTAGCTGTCAATCAGATCAATTCTAATCCAAACTGTAACCATTTAGCTCATGAATTATGGCATGTAGGAAGTGATACCGGCAGGCACAATGCCGCTGCAGATGGTTCTTTGGCTGCTTGTACCGGCAATGATGTATCACCGGGTTACTGCTCCGGGTTAAGAGCTATGGTTTGAGAAGCCTTAGTGTAGGTAAAAATATAAAGGTATGGCTATGCTTCACTTATTTACCAACAGAAAAAAAGTCATTCAAAGTAGACTGGAAATTGGCCAGCCAAATGATAAATATGAAAAAGAAGCCGATGCTGTTGCTGATAGTGTAATAAAGATGGCGCCCGTAAACAGCCTGCAGATGAAACCCGTCCGCCAGATACCAGACCTTCAGATGAAGTGCAAAGAATGTGAAGAGGAGGAGAAGTTGCAGATGCATGCCGATGGGAACAAAATTCAAATGAAGCCTGAAAGTGGTCAAGCAGGAACATCGGAAGGTTTTACAAGCAAGCTGAACCGCTCTATGGGAGCCGGACAGCCATTACCTAAGCCCGTGAATAGCGAAATGAGCCACCGCATGGGAAGCGATTTTAGCCATGTCAGGGTGCATACCGATGACAATGCCATACAAATGAGCCGGGAAATAGGTGCGCAAGCCTTTACCTACGGTAGTGATATTTATTTTAACAAAGGAAAATATGCCCCAGATAATAGCCAGGGAAAGTGGCTGCTGGCACATGAATTAACCCATGTGGAGCAACAGAAAGGGTTAAGTACTGTTAATAGAAAAATACAGAAAGCTTCCATTGCCCAGTTCCGCAGCGACCTGGAAAGCATTAGCGCTGATCATAAGACGGTGATTGAAGAATTGTTTAAGCATCCCAAATTCACACCAATGGTCAAGTTCCTCAAGGGCTGCCCGGCCGGCACAATAGATTTTCAGGTGAAGCGTATCCAGCAATTAGTAAATGGTGTTCTTGTCGACCTCTTTGGTGGCTATAGTCGTCCGGCAGCATCTTCTACAGGGAGAATGACGGTAAACCCAAAGAGACCCGAACATAAATCCAATCCGTTGGAAGTCGTTGATACCGTTGTCCATGAATTCATTCATGCTATTATTGACCTGAAGGCTGCGTGCTCATCATCATCCAATCCATTTCCTTTAGCAGCGAATGTACAAGATGCATTTAGTGACCCTGAACTTGGACCATTGGTTGCTGCTGAAGTTGCTTCCGGAGGACGCGATCCTTTCAAGCGAGAAAGAGTAGCTCACCACCATGCGGCAGGCGTAGCAACTGCTTCAGGTGGCAATATTATAGAGTATATGGAGAATAACTACGGTCCCAGCGCAAGCAGACCGGAAACACACTACGTTGACCTTAACCGCCAAGGACTGGAGTTTGTCACCTCAATTATTGGTGACATCAAAACCAAACACCCTAAAATCGGAAAAGAAACCGTGTCTTTTGATAATGTCGAACTAATGCAGGCTGCCGGCTTTTTACCTATTAGATCATGGTTAAATAATGCTCAATTTAGTTGGTCAATGGGCAAGTTTAAAGATGGCGTAGCAGATAAAAGGAAGATCGATAAATCCACTTTTACCGAAAGGGAATATAAAACAAGTGCCATCCAGGTAGTGGAGTTCGCTGATAAAAAGGTATTTAATTCAAACACTGCAGGTGGCTTTGGAAATATTGGCGGTGTATGGATATGTTATAAGAAATCCAGGTATACCGGCAAAACGCTTAAAACTGCAGTAACCGGAACAAAAGGTGCTCCACCTGGAGGCAGCACCGACTATAAAATTGTACACCATTTATAACCATGCCGTGAATAACAGAGACAAGTTGAAGGAATTAATAAAGCGGTTTTCGTATCAGGACGGAAAACAGGCTGATTTGCTGGAAGATATCGACAGGATAGTATCGATAACCCTAGAGCAGGAAATAAAGATAGGAGATTCTTTAAGAAGAGTGGAGGAATTGCTGGGACCCCCCTTTACTATTATAGGCGAAGAGGAAGATGAACAAATGTACTGGCTATACCCTGCAAGCCCATTGGAGAACAAACCTGATCAGTTTCCGGAAGAATGGTTTTATGTTTTGTCATTTTATAATAAGCAGTTAAGAAAAGTGGAAAAGCGAACATACAGGCTTCACTGATTTAAATTATGCAGGCATTCAAAAGTTTTAAATCGGCACATACCCAGCATCAAAACTCCAGGTTTTCTGTTCAACCGAAACTGGAAATTGGTCACGCCAATGATAAATATGAGCGCCAGGCGGATGCAGTGGCCGATCGTGTTATGCGTATGCCTTCCTCCGAAAACCTGATGATCAGGCCTGATACTCAAAAACCTGGCATACAGATGAAATGCGCTAAATGTGAAGAGGAGGAAAGGTTGCAGATGAAGCCTGCAGATCAGACTGGAAGCGTTTTGCAAATGAAACCTGATCAAATAGCGGCACCTTTGGCCCTGGGTAACAGGTTAAGGAACTCAAAGGGCACCGGACAGGCCTTACCTGACAGAGTGAATGCTGAAATGAGTACTAAAATGAGCGCTGATTTCAGTGGCGTAAAGATTCATACCGATAGCCAGGCAGTGCAGATGAGCAGGGAAATCGATGCACAGGCATTTACCTATGGTAGCGACATTTACTTTAATAAGAGTAAATATAATCCGGCAAGTGCGGAAGGGAAACATCTGTTAGCACATGAACTAACGCATGTAGTACAGCAAAATGCAGCGGCTGCCTCGATACAAAAAAAGCCATTGTCTGAGGAGGAAAAAAGTAAAGATCTCCAGTCCCCCAGGTTTAAGAACAATGAGCGCCTTCAACAAGCATATGACAACAACCCTATACTCCGTTATGGTGAGAAAAATGAAGCAGTAAAACTATTGCAGCAGGCTCTTATCGATGACTTATGTCCCTTGGAAGTAGCATTAAGCCCAAACAGTCAGGAAAATTGTGCAAAGCTAATTATGCCAAATTCAACTAATCAAGGGAAAGATGCACCGGATGGAATTTTTGGTGATGAAACTTATATCACCGTTCAGAAATTTCAGATGAAATATGGCTTGCTGGATAAGAATGGTAAGGCAGATGGCAAACCAGGCAGAATTACCATTGGCAAACTCGATGATATCTTCAAAGCACCACCACCCAAACCTAAGCCCAAACCTAAGCCGAAACCAAAGCCAAAACCAAAACCGAAGCCAAAGCCAAAACCAAAACCGAAGCCAAAATCGCCTCCTGAAAAGCCCAAAGATAATAATGAGATAGAGAAGGGTAAAAGCATGGGAAAATGTAATATATCAGCAGTTACCGGTGAGTGCGCTGCTGCGGCATCTCTTTGTAAGGGTGTGAGCGCTGAGTGTAAGAAGGATTTTCCCACGAAAAAGGATATGGATGCTTTAGAAAAGAAGTATCGCGACCATGTAAAGGACCAGCGAACTTCCTATCCCAATGCCGCAGCTAACCTGGAGCATTTTCTTGATGCCAGTGGTACAAAAAAAGTTATGCCTTCTGACTTGTTTGATAAGGACAGCAGTGTGCAATTATTACTTTCCATTCATCGTATGAAATTTGAGGAGGGAGCTGAAAAGAGGATTAAAGCCATGGACAGTAAGCCTACGTCATCAGTGGTATTTAATATGCAATTCTCTTCATCAGGAAATGCTTTTAGCTTCCCGTATACAGATTTAGGTTTAGCCGTAGGGGGCTATTTGTTGTGCTCTTCAGTGGAAATGAGAGTTACACCAGACTGGTCATTTGGGGTGGATCGTTATTCATTTGAATTTCTGAAATGGGATATTCAGGCTTTTGACTGTTACAACTGGGATCCTGGAAAGTCAGTGCCTTTTGTTGGTAATGATGAAGAATTATGCTGTCTCCAAAACGATGGGCGAGGTAAACACTACCTTATCCAGACTGCTCAATGGGCAAATACCCACCCAAGTAAAAACCCGGGGAAAATTTTTGTTTTTTAATAGCCAGCATTCAATGGCAGGATACACACAAGAGGTAAAAAACTGCGACAGCAAAGCAAATAACCGGTTAAACCAACCGGAAGATACCATTGTGGCCAATGTTCCGGCACCTCCAAAAACCCAACCTGCCCAACCCACCTTTGAACCTATTCATGGTAATGAGAAAGTTTTGCCAAAAATGACAGCCAGGGAACCGGAAGCAAACCTGCAAATGAAGTGTGAAGAATGTGAAGAAGAGGAGCGCATCCAGATGCAGACAGGGCCCCAGGTAATGAAAATGGCCGGTAATGCTGATGACGAGGAAGGCAACGCTGTTCAGCCCAAACTAAAAATAGGAGCTGCTGATGACGAATATGAGAGGGAAGCCGATGCTGTAGCCGATCAGGTGATGAGAATGCCCGATCCCAAAGCAGATAATAACGCAATAATACAGCGTAAGCCGGCTCTGATCCAGGCCAAATGCAAAGTATGCGATGAGGAAGAGGCAGTTCAAATGAAAGCGAACGGTAATGCAGGCAATAATGCTCCTCATGATATAGCACAAAAATTACAAAATTCCAATGGTGGACGAGCGCTTTCACCCGCTTTACAGCATGATTTTGGAAGTAAAATTGGAGCCGATTTTAGCCGCGTTAAAGTCCATACCCACTCACCAGCAGTACAAATGAACAGGCAGTTGGGTGCCAGGGCATTTACCTATGGAAGCAATATATATTTTAATCAAGGGGAGTATGATCCCTGGAGCCTAAAAGGTAAGCACTTGCTGGCACATGAACTGACGCATGTGATACAACAAACGGGCAACATTCAAAAAGAGGATGGGGATGAGGCTGAATCTGCGACAGATACGGAAAGAAGACCAATACGAATCGATATCACTGCAGAGCCGATTGCATTTTTTGAGCAATCAGGGTCGGAATATATCATCAAGACTCCACGATGGTATAGAGACAGGCTGGAATTTAACGGGGATACCCCTGTATTACAGCCGGAAGATTTTGTGAGCGGACTGGAGCACAGGACCACTTTTGGCACCAGGTGGGATGCCGAAGAAGGGGTTGAAGTTTTTACCTCGTGGCGAAGAAGGACAATGCCCCTCTTGCCTGAAGCCAGAGAGCAATTGCTGGCAGGCAGCCCCATTCCACTTGAAGATTATGACGATCATTATTGGGCGGTGTACCTAAATTCCGTGGATTTGGTGAGGTGGTATGGTTTGGAAAGGTGGAATGCGAGGCATGAAGGTACGGCAGGTGGGGAAGGAGAAGGATTAGCTTCCCAAGCCGAGATAATCAATGCACGTCTTGAAGGAGATTATACGGTATTGAGGTCTAATAGCGATTTATCAATTGTATTGTTGTTTATGTTGGAACACTTCACAGCTTTGACACTTACAGATGAGATAGTAGAAATGGCAAGCGATGGGTTGGCGCAGGAGGAATTGGATCAGATACTGGCGGGAAATGACCGCAGGCCCACTGTCACCAGTATATTCACTCAGGCATGGAACGAATATAGGGAGGCTGGAGGAAGCGATGTCGCGCCTTTTAGCCTGTTGTCAGAACGGATCGTTGAACAGTACATATACAGGAACCCTAATGCCATGGCGAACTTCCTCAAAATTGGTAGAGGACGAGGACGAGAAAGCAGCATCCTTGGTATTATTCAACGCAATACAGGTCGCTTGCTTTATGATAGCCTGGGTCTGCCAATTATTTCCGTAAATGGTGCTACCTATCGTGATGCCGGTTATATGGGATTCGATATGTCGCAGCTTATACCCGATGAGCTGGAAACCGATGCAGTCAGGTCCGGGGATTATGGTTCTATGCTGGTGACTAATATGTTTAGCCAGACCTTTGGCGTGCATGATATACCTGCTATTGCTCAGGGCGTAGACGCTGCAATTGAAAACATCGAAATTGTTGCAGCCCGTGTAGAAGAGGGCTTGTCGGCAGAGGTTAAACGCGTGGTGGGTCAGGTATTGGTTATTCTGGCCGCTTTTATGCTGGGCAAGGCCACAGCCAAATTATTGCAACGCATAAATATTGCACCATTGCAGGCATTTGGCTATGCGTTGGAACTTGGCATAATGGGTGCGGAATATTACTTTGGGTTTACATTTATTTCCGATACCTGGCGCACCATGACCAGAGCGGCATATCATATGAGCCGGGTCATTAACCAGGAAAATGGAGAGCTAACCCACCTTTCTCAATTACATATAGAGTTGGCAGCGCGACCTATTCAACATCTGATAGCCAACATGGCCGGACTAATGGGTGCGGCTGCATTTGGTGCATCTGTCAGGGGTGCCCGTGCCGGTACCAGAATGATCTGGGAGAGCTCGGAAGTTCCAATACGTGAGGCCATAGCAGAGACTGCCAGGGAATCAGCCGGAGAACGAGGAACCACAGAAGTTGAAGCCCCACGTCAGCCTGCTCCGGAAAGTCGAGCACCAGAGCCTACATCACCACCTGAATTACGGGTTATTGAAGGTGGTCGTTCATCAGAAGGAGGAACTGCTCCCCGTTCAACCGGAGGTGGCACAGGCATCGGTAGAGGCCGCCCTTCTTCGCCAGGTTCAGGGACAACCGGCCCCTCAGCCCCATCTGCTCCTGCCGTAAGAGGAACCACTCCTTCACCGGGAAGATCTGCTGATGTACCGGTCGCCAGAGGACGAGGCGGAGGCTATGAGTCCGGAGCAGCCACTGCAAGAGTACTGGAGCCCGCCGAAACAGCACCTGTACCTGAAGCGCGCCCCATTCCTGAGCCTTCCCCGGCAGAAGTACCGGAATTGCCCGATAATGTTGTACGCGGACCGTGGCCTGAGCGTCCTGCTCCTGCAGAACCGCCCCCGGCAGAAGCACCACGTCCCACAGAAGCTCCACCACGTCCTGTGGAAGTACCGGCACCTGAAGCTCCGGAGGTGAGTTCTCCTGAAACGGGCAGAAGCGAAGCTCCTTCGGCACGCAGAGGTGAAAGTGCGCAAAGGGGCTCGCAGGCTGATCCCTCATCAGTGCCTGTACCCGTAGCAGTACCTGAACCGGCCAGAGAGGAGGAAGAAGAACCAAGAAGAAGGTGCTACGATACCAGCCAGAAGCTCGGTTTCAACAACGGAAGTTTCTATGTACTGCCTATCGGACCTACACCTGAAGATTTGAGGGTTCTGGCATGTATGGAGAGAACGGCAGTCGGAACCACCTACCGTGCGTTCAACACCAGAAATATCGCAGTAGCACGATTTATAGTCAACGGTCAGCCCCGGTATGTGGCTGCGCCCAACGTATCGCACAACGATTCGCATGGCACCCATTCGGAGGACTTTATATTTATCGAAGCCAATAACAGATTTGGGCAAGGCAACTATATCATTGATGCGCTGTTTAGTGAAAGAACACCCTGTACAACTTGTTCCGGATTCCTGAGGATAGCCCCAAAAACACCGGGTTTTATGGTACATTATATAGTGTCAAGAAGAATTACCGGGTCTGCCAAAGTACGTGTGCTCAGAGAGAATTATAATGGTGGCGTTTAACAGCAGATAATATTTACCATAAAAGTTGAATTATGTATTGTTCAAATCAATCTTTGACTATGGAATTGTGAAACGATATCTTGATCCGTATTTTGGTCTTCAAACAACCCCCGGATGATCTACTGCAGGCACAAAGCGTACAAACCGGGTTAGGGACGCCCGGTCGTTTCTAAAATGACCATAAATAGGGATTGATCTCCCCCCTTTAGTTCGCTACCTTAAGCATAAAGCTCCCAAAAGTGATCATTTTCTTATAATGGATGGGCATAAACCAGAGGTAAAAAACAGCGATAGAAAAATTATTAACCGGTTAAACCAACCGGATGAAGCTTCTATGGGTCACCTTCCCACAGACCCAAGGCTTCAACCTGCTATTGACTCCATTCATGGCAATGAAAATATATTGCCTAAAATGATGGCCAGGGAGCCCGAGCACGATCTGCAGATGAAGTGTGAAGAATGTGAAGAAGAGGAGCAGATACAAATGCAGGCAGAAAAACAGGTCATGAAAATGGCAGGCAATGCTGACGGTGAAGACGATGGCATTTCTATTCAAACCAAATTAAAGATCGGTAGCCCTGATGATAAATATGAAAAAGAAGCAGATGCTGTAGCCGATAAGGTAATGATGATGCCTGATCGGGACGAAGAGGAAATGGCACAAATGAAGTCCCTCGGGACGGTATCGCCAATTCAGATGAAATGCAAAGAATGTGAGGAGGAACTGACGCTTCAGATGAAGCCGGAAATGCAAATGCTGAGTGGTGAGCAAAATCATGCTTCCGATGATATCTCGAGTACATTATCTACATCTGCCGGAATGGGGCAAGCGATGTCTGCGTCTGTTCGCAGTGATCTTGAAACGAAAATGGGAGCGGACTTTAGTGATGTGAAGGTTCATACTGATAGCAAAGCTGTCCAGATGAACGAGGAATTGGGCGCACAAGCTTTTACTCACGGAACAGATATCTATTTCAATAGCGGTAATTACAGCCCAGACAGTTCGCAAGGTAAGCACTTATTGGCCCATGAACTAACACATGTTATACAGCAAACAGGTAAAATTCAAACCCGCAGCACTCCTGAGATTCAAAAATTCGATGCTCATGAGAAAATTGAAGAGAAGCTAAGAGGAAAGAATAGCGAAATGATCACAGAAGCCCCTATTCCGGGGGGAGATACCCTGGGTAAAGGTTTTGGTAAGCTTGGATATGCTGATTTATATAAGAGTACCGGAAGTGTAATTACCGGTATATACGGAGCCAAATACCGGGAAGAGGAAGACGAAACGACAGGACAAAAAACTAAAAAGTTCGCTTATAAGAATATCAGTGATACAAAACTATTACATACTCCACAGGGTACTTTTTCAAACAATCCACAACTCGTTAAGAGCCCTGTTTCCGTGTTTCAGCATGAAGATGGGAGCACGAAACATTTTGTAAAGACAACGGAAGTACCCTCATCAACCAAAAACACATTGATAACCGGTGGCTTTCCCAAAGATTTTTTTGTAGGTGATATTAAAAAAGGTGATGATAGCCTGACAGCGGCTAAAAGGCAACTTAAGAATTATCGGGAGGGATTCCAGGACTTTTCCCAACATGCAGGCAGTCATTTTGGGATTGCAGCTATGAACGAAGGACAATTATACAAAGACGTTGAAATACCTGAGGGTCTGGATTATTCAAAATTTGCTACCCAAAATGCGCTTGAAGGTGATGGGATTTTGCTTGATAAAGCGGGTAAATATACCAGAAGGTATTGGTTATATCCATACAGGGAGGAAGGCCTGTACCTATACATATGGCTTCCTCATCCCTGGAGATCACATGTGCCCAAATTCCAGCAGGCAGGAAAAGATGTGATGGACGAGCTTGATAAAGTGAACAAAGGGCTCAAAGTGTCACAAAAGAAACCGGGAAAAAGTATAGATACTAAACGAAAGAAGGTACAAAAGAAGGATGAAGCGAAAGTAAAACAAAAAAACAAGCAAAAGTCCATTCAAAAAAAGGATACCGACTGGGCAGCGCATAAAAAGAGCTACATGCAAGCCCGCAAGACATGGAAAAATGAACACGGTGATAAATATCTCAAAAGAAAGGATATAGATACAATTGTTGAGGACAAGATAGAATTTGACAAAAAAGTTGGAATTCCTCTTACGGCACATGGAGACTTTGGCAAGGTAGCGAAGCAGTTTAAACAAATAGAATTCTGGGCTGGTGAGAAAGGATGGGCTTTTGCAGAGTTGCGTTTTCTTCTCGGGGATAAATTTGATACCCTGGCGAAGAAATTTGAAGAAATAAAAGAGAGAACCAGGAAGACCAGAACAAAGGCTAATTCATTATCCGGATCCGGAATCTCAGTTGGATGGAAGAAGAAAGTTATAAAGCTGTTGATGAAAGGCTTTAAAATAGGCTTTCAGGCTTTCATTGCAGAAACTTATGCTGTATTTGCTGGTTGTATAGGAGGGGTGATTCAGAAGTTTGAAGAGAGCTTCACTGATATGGAAGAGGTGGAAGCACTAATGAAGGAGTTGGAAGGGTTAAAAACTCAGGTGGAGACCCTACTTACAGAGATTACCGCCAAATATGATGCACAGATGCAGGCCTTTGAGGCTATTCTTGACCAAATGGAAGATGTAAAGTTTTATGCAGAAATACTCAGCACAGCGGAAACACTCATTAGAGCAGGGGTTCAGGTGGTAAGTTGTCTTTCCCCTCCGGCACTCGGGTGTTTGTGGGGGCTGGTGGCTCAGGTAGGTATAGAAGTAGGGCTTAACCTGGTGGTCGGCACCGAATGGTTCGAAAACAAATTCATGAGGCCGCTGGTAAAAGAACTGGTCGATAAATTTCTTAAAGATGATATACTATCCTTCATGAATAAATTATTTGCAGAAGTTGGATTAGCGGATTATATAAAGGATGTTGATGCTTGTAAGGTGAGGGTGGGAGCTTCCGCAGGTGCTGGTACAGGCTGGTATTCCGGTACGCCAACTATTCCTGCTTCGCAATATAAGCAGCATGCAGCAGCCTGGGAAGCTAAATATAAAGATCAAATACTTGGTGATATTGCTACAGCCTTTAATCAGGGTGCTTCCGGGAAAAAAGCTGTAACCAAGCAGGAGGTGGAGGACTTTATGAAAGAGGTACAGAAAAAGAATATGAGCATAGAGGACTTTAAAGCATCTGTAGCCTCGGGTAAAAAGGGAGAGAATAAGTTTGACTTTGATGCGATAAAAGGTGCAGTGCAATCTTCAGGTACTGAAAGTGGAGAAGGTGGAGAAGGTGCTGGTGTAGCGGTTATTGATGGAAGTAAAGTGGCTAATAATGACGCGGATAAAGGAACCAATGCTCCTAACACGAGTTATGTTGTTGATGCTCATAGTTCTCATACCAAGCACTCCGAACCCGCCCTGACCATTTGGATCTACGAAAATGGCGAGCATATTGCTACGCTGGTTAAAGTCCCTTCAAGGGTGATCAAAAGAAAATGGTGGCCTTCAGAAAGCGACAAGCAGAAATTGGAGATTCACTATTCCATACCAAAGAAAATTCCTATCATCAAAGGTTATTTTATAGCAAAAGGAAGGACAATATACGGATATGCCAAACCTTGACATCCTGATCGATTTTTACAGATCCGGGGAACTTGAACACGCTGTGGCAAAATATAAACTGCTAACGGAGCTTATAGCTGATGATGGTATCGAATTACTTGATTCAGAGCCTTTTTGGGAAGGTCAGTCATCTCTGAAGTCGACTTCCTGGACGTATATAGCCACACCTCTGCTTAGACATCCTCTTCAGGAGGTTGATAACCAAAATAATGATAAATTTATTCAGTTTTTGCCCATCCCGCCTCTGCATGACGTGTATTATAAATCATCTGTTTCAAATCAGGCTATTCCAACAATAGATCACCTTCTGTTTCTCGATCTGGTGCTCTGTGTAGCGGAATACGAATCTATGTTTAATGCCAGACTCGATAATCTGGTTATGAAAACCAAAGAAAAGATTCAATCCGTTTTTACTTTATTGGTTACATTTTATCAGCATAAGAAAATAAGCAGCTGGTGGGAGCTAACAGAACGGGCGGGTGTCAGTACCCCATATTCAGCATATGGAGAATTGTTGCCTCCCTTGATAGGATCTGAAGTTATCACTTCTAAACTTCAACATGAGAATCAGGATTTTAGCGAGATTAAAAATGCCTTGATGCCGGATAGTGATAACGTGTTACTTGCTTTTGACCAATTTGTCGCGCACTTCACACTGTCTACATTAGCTAAGGGCTTAGTATCTGCCTCCCAACTAAAATTTTGCTGTCTTAGAGATGAATATTATGTTTTCTTCCATGAAGACGGTTTTCTTCAATATTTCTGGAAGGAAAGAAGGTGGACCAATGACCCTGTTGATGATGTGGAGTGCATTATATTTTCCCCGGAAGATGATGATTATATTTTTCATTTAAATAAAAAGCTGGCTGTAGAAATACCTGAATTAACGGACCAGACCATTATTAAAATAAAAGACCCCACAGGATATTTTGCTTTAATGATGGATAAGGAGGCTCATGGAGGGATATATGATTTGCGAACCCTGTTCAAAGTAGTAGACACCGGTCAGCTAAATTGGTATGATGAGGTAGAGGAAATACAGTTGAAAAACTTGGAGGAAGGACTCCGAAACATCGAAAATAAAGTTGCAGCCTTTTGGGTAGGCGGTAGTGGGTATAAATTAATTGCCTACGGAAGGTTAATAGTAAATAATAAACTTGTACGAAGGTTGCCTGAGACAATTCACGGGGCGTGTTTTTCTCCAAATGGTGACTACCTGGTGCTTTTAGAAGATAAGAGAGGTGTAGTATTAGAGACTGCAAACTACACTCCTATAAGGAATTTTGGATAGTTACAACAAGCTCACAGCGGCTATTGTTAAAAACTCCAACAACGGGGAGGCTGCCTATTTCAACTGTGGTGGCCAGACCAGCACTTTTTGAAAATTTGAATAGTGAATCAGGGGTTGCTGGCCATCTACTTGTAAACCTATCGATTCCGTGAGAGAATTTTTGCTGACATCAGCATCGGCAGACTGCAGTTCCCAGGGCAAATGGTGAATATCGATGGAAACAACTTTGCTATTAAAGGCCTTCTGGAATAAACAATACCTCTCCACAAGCCAGTAAGTGAGACTGCCTTTTTCTGCAAAGAACTTTTCCGGATGTGGTGAATATGCTACCTCCAGATCACCCGGTACTTTCTTACTTCCTTTTCTGTGGCTCGTAAAACAGAAGCCATTCCCGTCCGATTTTACGCTCATTGACGCCCTGAAGTAAGGTAAAAATGCCATTCTTGCCGCTATTGCCGCTAACGAACTGGATGTATCGAGACTAAAAAAATAGATTCCCGGCTTTTCATTATGTGTTACATAAGTGCGAAAATTTAACTCCAAAAAATTATATGTAGTGGGTATAGGGGGAAGCCAGCGTAATTTTACATGTCTCATCTTAAAAGGAGAAATACTGACCCAGTAGCTGTTATGATAATGATCAAGCTCTAGTTCCGGGGGAACAGCTTTTCTAACAAGTTCATACGGAACTTTATAATGTAGAAAAAGCAGGTCTTTCCAACCTTGCCGCATCACCCATGTAGATCGTCTTGGCGGAAAAGGACGGTGATCAATTTGCCTCAGTAGATCGTTTTCTTTCATCTTCAAGATTTGGCTGTTGTTTTATAATATCAATAGAAGTGCTTTTGTTTCATAGTGTAAGGAAACTCCTTTGGAAGAGTGCTATAAAAAATCACAAATAAAAATTCACACTATGTCTTTTTTGCTGTCTAATGTCATGTAGTCGCAAAGTGGTGGCTGCTTAAAAACAGAAATTATGTTTAAAACAAGTATTTATTTATTCACCGCATTGATGTTGGGGGTAGTGTCCTACAGCAATGCACAGACCGGTAAAAAGATGGAAACAAACTTTAACAAAGAACAACAGGAAGTATTCAGCACAATCGAAAGAATGGTAGACGCATTTCACAAAAAGGATATTGCGGGCGTGATGGCCTGCTATGACAGAAATGCGCTCATACTGTTTGAGCCTCAAAAACCTGTAGTGGGTACAAATGACCTTAAAAAGGAATTTTTGGCAGCCTTTGAGATCAATCCGCATTATGAGTTCAGTGGTCACGAGATCTATATTGCTGGCAATATTGCCACACATGTCGCACCCTGGACAATGAAAGGAAGGCTACCCGATGGCACACCCATTGAACAAAACGGGTTGTCCATTGCAATTTTGCAAAAGCAGACCGATGGCTCCTGGATCATGGTTTTTGACAACCCTCACGGACAGTTTTTGATGGAGAAGTAGTATATTATGGAATGTTTCAATCGTGAGTAAAAATTTACAAGCGGAGGATGCTCTTTAGTTGAGGAGTCATCCCGATGAAAGAGGGAAAACGGCTTAGTAAGATACCTCCAAAATCGGTGTAACATTCGTTTTATTGAAGATCAGACCTTAACTAAGAAGAGGATGCACGAAGAGGCAATGAGAACCTCTCCGTGTTCCTCTGTATAAACTCTGAGCACTCTGCGGTTCGTAAAAGTTATTACTGAAAAGATGGAAGAAAAAGAACTGGTAAGATCCTGCCTGCAAGGCAATAAAAAAAGTTTGGAGAAATTGGTGACTTCTATTCAAGGTATGGTATTCAACCTGGCGATAAGATTCCTCTGGAATAGAATGGATGCAGAGGATGCTACCCAGGAAATACTGATCAAAGTGATCACGAACCTGAGCAAGTATGATGGGCGCAGCAAACTAAATACATGGGTATACCGTGTTGCGACCAATTATTTGATCAATCGTAAGCAATCGATCCTTGAGCGGGAGCTTACGTCTTTTGACGCATTTGCCCAAGGACTGAACACCTACAGCGCTCCCATGGCCTATGATGAACCCGATAAAGATATTTTGGATAAGGAACTAAAGACAGGCTGTACCTTAGCCATGTTGCAATGCCTGAACAGAGACCTGCGCATTGCATTTATTCTTGGAAGCGTGCTGAAGATCAAAAGCAATGTAGCTGCCAATATTGTGCTTACCACGCCAGAAAACTTTCGAAAGCGGCTTGAAAAATCGAGAAACCTGATCGGAGAGTTCCTGGCCGGCCACTGCGGGGTTTACAACTCCTCCAACAAGTGCCGATGCCATAAGCGCATCAATACCGCAATAAAGTGTGGCCAGATAAACAGGAATAAGCTGAATTTTGCCGACAAAGTAGAAAAATACAACGAAGAGATGGAAGAGATCGACTCCCTAACCGGTATCTATCACAACCACGGCACATTTGGCACCGATGTAGACCTCATAGCCCAACTAAATGAGCTGATACAGACAAAACGCATTATCAACGATTAAAGCCATACACACAGTCAGCAATCGGCGAAAGCAGTAGGCAAAGTGCTATACTGTAGTCGGTGGTAGTACGCTTTCATCGGATGAGTGCCTTCGCAAAGCAAGTCTCATCCGATGAATAGGGGTCGCGAACTCGAGACTCAGACCGTGAACTGAGAATGGATAAACGAAAACGGAACTCGCTTAACAGTCAGCTATTTAAGGTGGTGAAATGGAATTTTTATGCATATATGTCCAATGTTGTATATATTCAAGTATGTGACACTAAAGAATGACAAATGAGTAATTTATCAGACATAGGTTTCAACGTTGAAACGGAAGAGGACTTTCGGAAACTTATGGAAAAGGCCTATGGACTGGGACAGCCAATAAAACCCAGCAATGGGACCTATGTACTTTATTCAGACAAATCAGGGGCCGAACTATGGATGCAACTGAACAGAAAAGACGAGTTCATTGGTGCAAATCCTCACTTCAAAGGAAAAAGTAAGAGAACTGTTTGCCTTACTGCTACGGTTGACAGGCACGAAAGCGAATTAGATGGTGCCTATCACTCAAGGGCTGATCCGACAGAGGGTAACAACCCAGACAGTGGAGCGTACCCCTTAGTCTTTGACATTCCTGATTTTAGAACAATTGCTGAAATAGTGACTCCAAAAAATGTAGATATTCAATTGGTCGCGTTTGCTCAGGAACTTAGCTGTTATGACAGCGAACGGGCATTCAATGAAAGCCAGTACACAGAACTTAAATTTGCTTCACAGTCATTTATACCCAGCGGACTATTTTCCCCTAATGGAGAGGATACTAATCCACCAGAAGCACTTGGAATATTTACTGGTATTATCAGAGAATGGGAAATGAAAACAAATGAATTGACAGGAGAGCAGTTTTATTGGTTATTTGTAGACACCTTAGGTGGTGAGGTTGATGTAGTTGCAGACCCAAGGTTCTTTGACAAAAAGCCAAATATTAATGGAGTAGTTCAAGGACAATTCTGGCTTTCGGGACGACTTATTGATGCACCGAAATTTATGTCAAAGAAAAAAGGGCTGTTCAGCAGATTATACGGAAAGTGAAAAAAAGTACACAACACACCGAACATGGCTAATGTGATTTTTCGGCTGCCAGAGACGTGTTCAAAACCCGTACGTTCTTTAGCCAGGCCGTTGCGTGTAATTTAAACCGAGCGAAAAAATGAACTTAAACCAAATAACTGTCCCCTCATTGGATTTAACAAAATCAATCCCGTTTTATGAAAAATTAGGACTCAAATTGATTGTAAAATCTCTACCGCATTACGCAAGATTTGAATGTCCTGATGGCAATTCGACCTTTTCAATTCATCAAACGGAGGAATTGCCAAAAGGAGAGGGAATCTATGTATACTTTGAATGCGAAAACCTTGACTACCAGGTTGAAAAATTAAAACAAAATGGAATCGAATTTGACCAGGAACCAACCGACCAAAGATGGTTGTGGAGAGAAGCAAGATTAAAAGATGTAGATGGAAATCAACTGATATTGTTTTATGGCGGAGAAAACAGACTGAATCCACCTTGGAGAATATAAAACAAATAAAGTAATTGAATAGTACACACACTTATAGAAAATAAAAGCACTTAAGTACTCTAAAATTTTACTATTATGAATCGAAGGAATTTTATAGAGACCGTAGGAATTCTAGGAGCAACAGTACTGATACCAACATCAAGTTATTCAATGTTTGAGAAGCCTAAATATAAAATGGGCCTCCAACTCTATACCATTCACGAAGACATGACTAAAGATACTATTGCCACCTTAAAGGCTGCAAAGGCTATGGGTTATGAAGAGTTTGAAACCTTTGGATTTGATAGTGAAAAAGGAACTTTCTATGGATATACATCTTCAGAATTTAAGAAAATACTGGAAGACCTGGAGGTTACTGCCTCTAGTGGACATTATGGCTTTTCTTCCTACCTCGCTAAACCAGACGATGAGCTAAAACGATTTGTAGATCAGTGTATAAAAGGGGCTCATGCTTTGGGTATGAAATATATCACCTGGCCATGGCTGGCCCCGGAACAACGGACGATGGATAATTTCAAGTTGATGTCTAAAAAACTCAATGTAATAGGTGAGCAAGTAACTGCCGCAGGCCTTGGATTTGCCTATCACAATCATGGCTTTGAATTCATAGAACACCATGGAGAAAAAGGTTTTGATATTATCTTAAGTGAAACAGACCCTACGCTGGTGAAACTTGAAATGGACATGTACTGGGTGATGCATTCTTCTAAACTTACTCCTAAGGAGTTGGTTAGAGATCAACCCGGACGCTATGTAATGTGGCACATAAAGGATATGGACAAAGTAACGAGAGATTATACCGAGCTAGGAAACGGTTCTATTGACTATGTTGAAATACTTCCAGACCCAGTTGAGTCTGGACTTGAATTCTATTATTTGGAGCAGGGCGGTAATTATGCCCACAGTCCCATGAAAAGTATAGCTGATAGTGCTGATTACTTTAAAAAGCACTTACAACAGTATTTGTAGTAGTTAAATAAAGTGGCCTGCAGCCAACAATATGGCTGCCCAATGTGGTAAACGGAAAATGATCGGGGATTTTCAACCAACACTCGTGGGTGGTTTCACTCATTTCTGACCGGTGCATTTCGCCATCAATAATTCCGCCGAAATAGTGTTCCCGGTTCTTCTTACAAATGGTGACAAAATGTGCTGTATTCCACCCCGTAATTCCAGAATAAAGTACGGACGGAAGGGATGCGGCATTTGTTTTGGATGGGTATTCAATAAAGAGAATTGTCATGCCGACTTTGGAGGCATCTTGCTAAGATGTTTTATTTACATTTTTTATGAGGCCCTCACTGTCAGTAAACTCGTCAGAAGTTACATTAATCTCATCTGCTGTACAGGCAGCAAAGAGGGCAAGAAATGAATAAATTTTGCTCATAATTATATGTTTTAGTTGATAATTGTGTTTACACATCCTTTGATAGATTGATGGGTGCTCCTCCCGTTCGGGCCCGTTTGCAGCGGGTTAGCCTGCCCATACCAAAGCCGTCAAGCCTTTGAAAACGCAAATAATTCATGCAATTCCATGTTAAAAGCGTCTGCCAGTCCCAACAACAACGCAAGCGGAGAGTCCACCTGGCCATTTTCCAGTTGCAGTATTTCATCCTCAGGGATATCGCAGATTTTAGCCATCTCCTGAACAGAAATTTGCTTCTTCAACCTTATTTCCCTCACGTACCGGCCGAATAATTTCAAAAATGCACCTGGTTCCATAGCTTCTATTTTATGTGTTCGTTTTAGCGAACAATAATAAAGCAAATATTTCTGATATTCGGAATAATGAACACGAAAGAAAAGGAATTTTTCATCCGGCTGGGGGTGAAGATCAGGAAGCTAAGAGAAGAAAAGGAATATGAGCAGAAGGCTTTTGCTTTTGATTGTGATATCGGCAGAACACAGCTTTATATGATTGAAAGTGGAAAAACCAATCCGAGATTACTCACACTTATGAAAATAGCCCAGGGATTGGATGTTTCGATTAGTGAACTTTTGAATATTGGTAAGTGAGGTATTTTAAAAAGCTTTCCTTGGCGTTTTTTACCTTTAGTTGAATTTGATGATAATGACATCGCTTTCAGACCGGCCTTGAGAAAATGGCGTTCCGCTGACGGCTAGAGTTTTCTTAGAGACACTAATTAGTGTCTCTAAGAAAACTCTAAGTGGCTTTAAGAAAATGTCAAAGTCAAGGCTTGTGAAGTCCCAAAAAGCGGAGCGTACTAAGGTACGAGAGCATTTTTGGGACAAGCATAACGCAGACATTGGTGTTTTCTTACAGACACTAATTAGCTTTTCTATGTCCAGCAATGTTCCAATTCACATTTTTCATCTTCAGTTTCAAATTCTATGGTAGCATGTTCTATTTTGAATGACTTGAGGAGGTCTCTCACCTTGTGTTTGATTACAGTTAATTCTTCCATAGTGCTATTTTTCTTTACTACCAGGTGGGCGCTGAATACATAATACTCACCGTCCATTGACCACAGGTGAAAATCATGCACATCCTGAATGTGTTCTATCTCTTTGGTTTGTCGGATGATCTCATCGATCTTAAGGTCTTTCGGGGTGCCCTGTAAAATAATTCGGAAACTTTTCTTGATGTTCTTAAAAACATTGATCAGGATGTAACCGGCAATCATGAGAGAGAGAATGGGGTCTATGATGGGAGCATTGTAAAAATGCATAATAATTGAACCCACCAACACGGCAGTCCAGCCCAATACATCTTCCAAAAGGTGAAGAGAAACTACCTCTTCATTAATAGATGAACCTTTCCTTAATTTTAGTACGGCAGCGCCATTAAATATAATTCCAAGTACAGCCAGATAAATCATTCCCTGAGCATCGGGCTGCTGGGGATTGAATAGTCGTGGGATAGCTTCAAATATTATAATCGCTGACCCTGCCAGTAACACCACTGAGTTAATAACTGCACCCAATAAAGAAAAACGACCATAGCCGTAGGAGAAGGTTTTGTCCCTTCCTTTGGTCGAAAGATACTGGAAATACCAGGACAGCCCTAAGCTAAGGCTATCACCCAGATCGTGCAATGCATCCGATAGAATAGCAACACTATTGGTAAGTAGCCCTCCAACAATTTCAATGATCGTAAAGCCGAGATTCAGAAAGAATGCAACTTTCAGGTTCTTTGTACCATGATGATGGTGCACGTGATCGTGGTTATGTCCCATTGAATCTTCTGAGGTATCTCTTTTAGTTATCTTAACAAGTTGACCCCGCCAGGGTTGCAAGGTTTTCTGTTGATTGTATATTTGTCATTCAATCTATTCGCCAATGAAAAATACAGTTTGTCTTTTGATATCGTTGCTTGCCCTTTTAAATGCGCAGGCACAATTTAAAAACATTGTACTGGATACACAGGATTCTGTTACCAGAGCCCCTGCCGAACCCAGTGTAGCAATAAATTTAAAAAATAAAGATAATATAGTAGCCGCTTCTATACTCGATAAAGTGTATGTCACCAAAGACGGTGGCAAAACCTGGACCAAAACCCGGCTTACCTCCAGTATGGGTGTTTGGGGCGACCCTGTGGTCATCTCCGATAAGAAGGGTAATTTCTATTATTTTCATCTCTCAGACCCTACGGGTAAAAACTGGCAAAGTGAGGAGATTCTCGACAGGATCGTTTGTCAGAAATCTACCGATGGTGGGGAAAGCTGGTCAGATGGTGCTTCCATAGGTTACAATCATCCGAAAGATCAGGACAAAGAATGGGCCGTAGTTGACCCTAACTCTGGCACGATCTATACTGCATGGACGCAATTTGATAATTATGGCTCTAAGGATCCTGATTGTAAAAGCAACATTTTATTCTCTGAGAGTAGCAATGGTTTGAAATGGTCTGCCCCAATTCGGTTAAACCAGTTTTCGGGCGATTGTGTGGATGATGATAAAACAGTGGAAGGCGCTATTCCGGCAGTAGGCCCGAATGGCCAGTTGTATGTGGCATGGTCGTACGATGAGAAGATATACCTCGACAGGTCTCTTAATAAGGGAAAAAACTGGCTGAGCCGCGATATCGAAATTGCCAGTCAGCCCGGAGGCTGGTCCATTGATATTCCCGGGATAAACAGAAGCAATGGTATGCCTGTGTTAATATGCGATAACAGCGAAAGTCAATACCGCGGGGCATTATACCTCAATTGGTCTGACCAGAGAAACGGACCTGATGATACCGATATTTGGTTTATCAAGTCATATAATCACGGAGATACCTGGTCTGCCCCTGTCAGGGTGAACGATGATGAAAAAGGCAAACATCAGTTTTTGAGCTGGATGGCGATAGATAATGCTACAGGTGTTATTTATATTTTGTATTACGACAGGCGGGCCTATGATGATCTTAATACGGATGTATACCTCGCATGGTCTACTGATGGTGGCTCCAGCTTTCACAACAAAAAGATCAGTGAAACTCCTTTTGCACCTGATGCTGAATATTTTTTCGGTGACTATACCAACATCGCTGCTCATGAAGGGCGCATAGTGCCTGTCTGGACCAGGATGGACGATGGTAAGACCTCTATCATAACCGCTGTTATTGATCAGGAAGAGTTAACCGGCATTCCTTATAAACAAAGGAAAAGGAAGAAGAAATAAGAAGATATGTAACATTTTGAGCGCGGGTTCAGTCATTGATAAAAGGCTGAACTATGCTTAAAAAGATACTTATTTCCTGTTTTCTGGCGTTACAGAACATCAGATCTAACTTTTTTCATACTATACTTTCTGTTCTGGGGATTGTTATTGGAGTGGCCGCACTGGTTGCTATTCTTTCTCTTATTGATGGCATGGAGAAGTTTGCTCATGAGCAGATATCCAAAACCACATCATTAGAAGCGGTGATCTTACAGCCACAGCTTTATGAGCAGACAGATGGCGTAAGAATGAAAAAGGAGAACTACGTCTATATCGATTACCGGTATTTCCAACAGCTTCAGGAGCAGGTGAAAGAAGTGGCAGCAGGGTATATGTTGACCACTGAGCCAAAAAGGATCTCTGTAAAGGATGCAAAAGAAAAACATGGTATTTATCTTTCTGGGGTTACAAAAGGTATTGGGCCTGCTGTGGAAGTGGTGAAAGGCGAAGGCTTTTCTGAGGCTGAATTAACTTCGGGGGCCAAGGTAGCAGTGCTTACCGAGGAGCTGGAGTTGAAAATGGCCAATCAGGACTCATCCGTTTCCTTATTGGGTAAAAGTGTTGTGATAGAGGATCAGGAGTACCTGGTAAAGGGAATAATCAAAGCTGACGGGCAAGAGGCAATAGCAGCAATACCCATTACGGCCATTGATCCGGCCAAACTTAGGGAGAGCCCTCCTCAGATTATTTTTCAGGCTTACTCGGTAGAATTGGTGCCGGGCATTTAAGGAAAAGATAACTGATTGGTTGACCCAGAATTTCCCAGGCTCCGAGGGTGATTTCAAGGTGGAGACCAATGAATTTCGAGTGAAACAGGCAAACCAGGGCTTTTTGGTGTTTAGGATTGTAATGGGCTTTATTGTAGGGATATCTGTATTAGTAGGTGGTATAGGAGTAATGAATGTTTTATTGATCTCTGTTAATGAAAGGACATCTGAAATTGGGGTGCGTAAGGCTGCCGGGGCTAAGAAGCAGGATATTTTACTGCAGTTTTTGTCTGAATCCGTAGCCATTAGCGGACTAGGTAGTTTTGTGGGGTTAATATTCGGTGTTTTGGCCACTATGGTTTTTGTGCCTATCATAAAATCCATCACAAAAATGCCCTTTAGCGCAGCTTACACGGCTGATACCTTGATCGTTATAGCAGTTGTGGCCCTGTTAGTGGGGATCGTTTTTGGCACCTATCCGGCTTTGCGTGCCTCCAGGTTAGATCCTGTAGAAGCAATTAGAAGGGAGTAAGCATGATCGCAGAATAACGAAAAATACATCCGGCTCTTTCCTTGAGCAACTCCATAAAGCCTCAAAGGACCTGTAATGCTCTATCAGTGATTATGAAAAATATTGTGTATTACAGACTCTGGAAGTTTAGTAAAACCCCTGGAGTTTAATTCCATTAATTTAATTAACGTGAGTTAGACATACTAGAACTGATTAAATTGTATTCGTATCTAAAAACAAACCTGAAAGCTCTTTTTAAGGTCATTCTACCTGTCCCGAACTTGCCTCGAACTTGCCTCGGGGGAAGAACGCAGATCCTCCGTAACGAGGACAGTTTTCATCACATACTGATAGTCAGATAACTATTCAATTCCCCACTACCGTCATCCCGGACGTAACGCAGTGAAGACCCCGGGATGAAGACCCCGGGATCTCCTCGCTACTGGCAGTGACTGAACTTCAGCCTCTGCCCACCTGACCAGGGGATCCTGAATATTTTCTCCGTTGCTCTATGAAAATCCGGGATGACGCGGTGGTTTATCATTTCTGTTCCTCCTCTGTGGTTAAAGATAGTGTAATGTCATTATCCACAAAATCAACTGAAGTTGTTGGATGCCTCCCCGGGGCAAGTTCGGGACAGGCAGGATGACTGCCCTTTTCTAAGCATTTTATATCGAACTCGTGTTATTTAGGACTTGCATTGTAATATCTGCCCATCAGATCCAACTGGCCAACATAAAAATTAGCGTCAACTTCAACCACAGGGTTTTCCGGGATGTTTTCGAGCATGTTCCAATGGTTAGTAGCTTCAAGCCTATGTTCTGTGTCATTGATAAAAACTTTTACAGGCATTGTAAAGCCACTAACGGTGTTGGCCCAACGGTAAAATAAAATACCCTCCCGTACACGGTATTCAAGAGTGGGAATACGCGTGTCACGCAAATATTGGTCAAAGAATGCAGACAGGTCTCGGCCTGTTTTCTCGCCCAGATAATTTTCAATTTGAGTGGTTGTCACAGTCTGGTGGTAGAACTCTTTATTCAGACCACGGAGGATGCCGCGCCATTTTTCATCATCATTAACGATCTGGCGGAGCGTGTGCAGCACATTTGCACCTTTATAATACATGTCACTGGACCCCCGGTGATTCACATCGTAAAAGCCAATAATCGGGCGATCATTTTGAATGGCAGACCGGGTTCCTAATACATAGGCTGAGCTTGCGTCTTTTCCGTTGTGGTAGTCAAGAAAGAGATTTTCCGAATAAGCTGTAAAGGATTCATGTATCCACATATCGGCATTGTCACGGTTGGTGATATTATTGGCAAACCACTCATGGCCAGATTCGTGTATAATGATAAAATCAAAAGTTAATCCCCAACCGGAGCCGCTGAGGTCTTTTCCCTTATAACCATTTTGATAGTTGTTGCCATATGTCACAGAGCTTTGATGCTCCATGCCCAGATAAGGCGCCTCTACGAGCTTATAGCTATCTTCATAAAAGGGATATGGTCCAAACCAATGTTCAAGCGCTTCCAATGTTCTTTTAGCGTCTTTAAACTGTATTTTCGCTTTTTCGAGATTATGTCGCAATACATAATAGTCACAGTCGAGCTTGCCTTTTTCACCATCATATGTTTCGCCAAAGTGCACATAGTCACCGATATTTACATTAACCCCGTAATTGTTGATAGGGTTTGAAACAAACCAGTGGTAGGTTTTTGTTTTGGCTTTTTTGTTTCTTTCTGTTTTGATCAACCTGCCATTTGAAACATCCATGAGGTGCTCCGGTACCGTCACACTTATCGTCATGCTGTCCGTTTCGTCATACATGTGGTCTTTGCATGGCCACCATATACTGGCCCCGGCACCCTGATTGGCATTGGCAATAAAATGATTTCCTTTTTCATCTTTTTGCCAGGTAAAACCTCCATCCCACGGTGGGTTTTTGGCAACCTGAGGCTGCCCTCCAAAATGGACGATGATGGCATTGGAAGCACCTTTTTCCTGCTTTTCATTAAACTTGATCCAGTAGACATTACCCTCTCGCTGAAACTCTAGTTCTTTGCCTTTGTAGGTCACCTTTTTAATCTTCATGGGTTCTTGCAGGTCGATCTGCATAACGTCATGAGAGGTCAGTACCTTATACTGAATCGTATTTTTCCCCTCAACAGTCTTTTTTTCGGGATCAACAGCTACATCCAAATGATAGTAGGTAAGATCCCACCAGGCGCGCTCAGGCGTAATGGAACCCCGCAATGTATCCTGACGGGTAAATTCAGGGGTCTGCGCTGTAACAATGGTAGCCGAAAGGATCAGCAGATAAGTGATAGTAGTTCGAATATTCATAGTACGTGATTAAAACAATGCTTTGAATATACAAAAGTAAGGGAAACACTGCTTAGTAGAAGGCCAAAATCCTTTATTGGTAGTATTCTGTTGTGGCTGGTTTAGTAGTGGTAACAGCACACTCATATTGTCTTCTTGTAGTACAGAATTGACATATGCTGTTGGAGAATGCCGGATGGTTTAATTGATTATATTTGCCTATATGACATTTTTGACGGTTTCCGGGGTATCAAAATCATTTGCTTCAGTAAGGGCAGTTAATGATGTGTCGCTGACAGTGGATAGGGGGGAGATCTTAGCCATTGTAGGAGAAAATGGCTCAGGTAAAACTACCCTGCTCCGGCTTATTGCCGGACTGGAGGATGTTGATTCCGGTGAAATTTTTTTAGATCAGGAAAAAGTTACAGGTCCTGCATTTAACCTGGTGCCCGGGCATAAAGAGATCAGGATACTTGCACAGGACCTGCATCTATTTCCAAAACACAATGTAGCTGAAAACATCGGATACGATCTAAGAGGGTATGTGCAGGAGTTTCAGGAGGAACGCACAGCAGATTTGATAAATCTTTTACGACTTCAAGGTTTGGAAGAAAAACTGCCATATCAGCTTTCTGGTGGCCAGCAGCAACGTGCAGCGCTGGCCAGGGCACTGGCTGACGAAGCGCCTTTGTTGCTATTAGATGAACCTTTTAGCAGCCTGGATGTAATGCTGAAGGATGAGATCAAAACTAAAGTGATCAGGAAAGCTAAGAACTCTGAAATGACTCTTATATTCATAACACATGATATAAAAGAAGCATTATCTCTTGCTGATAAAATTGCGGTAATGAAAGGAGGGAAGGTAGTTCAGATTGATATGCCGCAGCGTATTTATGAAAAGCCCGTGGATGAATATGTGGCGTATTTGTTCGGAAGTGTTAATGTCTTTTTATTCAGGATATTTTTAAGGGTCTTTCCAAAGATGAATGTGCCAGAGAGGTTTAGGGAAGTTGACGGGAGGACTAAAGTATGTTTACGTCCTGAGCACATTATACTTTGTAAAGCTGAAGTCAGTATGGGTGAGGGTATTGTCCAACGATCATCATATCTGGGAGACCACTGGGAACTAGAGGTGATAACTTACAGTGAAGTAATAAAAATCAGATCGAGAAAGTGCTATAGTGAGGAAGAAACGGTATTTTTTAAAGTAAATCCCTCAAAAATCCACATAGTGATATAAAACAGGAGGGGTAAAATCGTGAATAAATTTAGTGATCATCACACTAGCCCTCCTGTTTTATTAAATACCCAAAGTAGCTAAGCAGCCTTTTTAACCTGCTCCAGTTGAACTTCCTTCTTTTTGTTTATTTTAATCACTCCTACCTTATCCAGAATTTTGATCACCTGATACGTAGGGTCAATTTCATGCCAGCGAATGCCTCCGAAGTTAGGTCGGTCGCCATGCTTATGATGGTTGTTATGATAGCTTTCTCCCATCATCAGAAAATCAAACGGAAGAAAGTTTTTAGAGGTATCACCTACCTTAAAGTTTACATAACCATATTTATGGGCAAACCAGTTGATGATAGCTCCGTGGATTGGAGAGAGCATAAACTGGATGGGTAACAGTAGCCATAACCACCATACTGTGGCAAACTGCCAATACATAAATACATAAAGCGCCCCCCACATGATTCTGGATATCCACGACCGGGCAAAGGAGTCAAATGCTGTCCATTCTGGCACGTCTCTTGTGAAGCGATCATCCACTTTCATTTTTTTACTGGTGATCGCTGAGTAGATCGTTTTGGTTTTCCACATCATCTTGAAGAGACTTTCGTCATACTTAGGAGAGTGTGGATCGTTAGGGGTATCGGCAAAAGCATGGTGCATTCGGTGCATAATGCCATAGCCATACGGGCTTAGATAATTGGATCCCTGGAATATCCAGGTCAGTACAAAAAATACTTTTTCAGTTCTTTTACCCATGGTAAAAGACTTATGTGCTGCATAGCGGTGCTGGAAAAATGTCTGAAAGAATAACGACAGGTACCAATGCGCTATAAAGAATATTAAGATTACTTCCATGTTAGTTCAACTTCCGTGTTTACAGGTTTTGTTTTAAAAATTAGACATAGTTTACCCTTTAAGAGAGTCTATAACTTTATAGACAAATGAAAATTCCATTTGTGACAAGAACCATTAAAAAAATTAAATAAAGGAAAGGTGAGATGAAGCTATCGGCCGCTTGATTTCTTATTTATCTCTTGTTTTACTTCATGGATCAATTCATCAGGATGGCCGATGTTACAAGCTTTTTTAAAGCTTTCTATAAAGCCGTTTTCGGGACTTAGGTTATTTTTTATTTTACTGGTTTCCTGAGAAAGCTTATCCTTTGCACGGCTAAATAGTTGCCGGCAGTTGTCCTTCTTTTTGTCAAAGATGTGCTGTAGTTCTTCATAGTCGAAGTCAAATAGCTCTCTAAGTACAAAAATACCTTTTTCGACAGGTTCTAGCTTTTTATGAAGCACATGGAGTGCAGCAGACACTTCATTTTCAAGATCAAACTTAAAAAACTCTTTTTCTTTGTACCAGTCGATAAGCTCCGAAGCGTGAATGTTATGGAGACATTCATCTTTCTTCTTTTTTAGGGCATTGAGGTGATTAATGCAGTTATTGGTGACGGCAGTAATAAGATAGGCCTTTGTATTCTCGATTTTCTCACCCCCGATCGTCAGCCATTTTAAGAAAGTATCCTGCACTATATCCTCAGCATCAGCCAATGATCCTACCATCTTCATAGCGATCTGCTGAAGGATGGGTTGGTAAAGTGCTATAGCCTGTTCTCTGTTCATTATTCACAAAGGTACGATCAATTTAGTAACAAACAGTGTACTTTGGCAAATGTTTAGACGAAATAAGGGTGCTATACCACTTTTAGTATTAAAATATAGCCTCATATGTCTTACTTTTTTGTCTTGACACAAAAAAGTAACAAAAAAAGTCAAGGCTGTGAGTAAATGGCTAAATTTCAATGCCTGCGATGACAAATCACAAACTCGCCCCGTTTGAAACAACGGGGCTCAAACAGTGTGATTTACAAAGTGTACGTGGGGCATTGAAATTCTTAACGCCATTTCCTTAAGGCCGTTCTGAAGCTATGTCATTGTCTACAAAATCAACGAAAAGTGGTTGTTTGCTGCGGGATGACTTCCTTAACTAAAGAGCATTGGGAAGTCACCAGCGGAGGAAAGCGCTAAGTTAACCAAGTCGTGTATTTGATTAGCACTGTCCTCCGCTGGCGGAGGTGTCCGAAGGACGGAGGTGGTAACTAGTGTCTCTAAGAAAACGTCAAGGTCAAGGCTTGCGAAGTCCCAAAAAGCGGAGCGTACTAAGATACGAGAGCATTTTTGGGACAAGGGTAACGCAGACATTGACTTTTCTTAGAGACACTAACCAACATCAGAGGTGATGTTTAACCAGCAACTGTTTAGTTAAATGATTAAATCTCCAGAACATTACCACAGCTACAATAGACAGCCCGATGAGTAGTCCATACCAAACACCTTGTGCCCCCATTTCAAGCTCAAAACCCAGGAAATATCCCATAGGTAATGCCAGCACCCAGTAAGCAATAAAAGTAAGAGCCGTAGGTATTTTTACATCAGCTAGTCCACGTAAAGCCCCGAGACTTACTACCTGCACACCATCTGAGATCTGAAAAAAACCTGCAATAATGAGCAGTGACGAAGCCGTCTGAATAACTTGATTGTCGTCAATGTACAGGGAAGGCAAAAAATACCTGCCTGTAATAAATGCGGCAGCACATACGGCCATAAAGGCCACCACCATACCATAAATAGTGAAAGCCGCAGCTCGAAGCGAGGGTATATCTTTTACCCCAAGTTGATTGCCAACCCTAATAGTAGCGGCGGCAGATAAGCCCGAAGCCATCATATAGCTGATAGAAGCCAGGTTGATGGCAATTTGGTGTGCTGCCAGGGCTTCAGTACCGATCCACCCGATCATGATCACAGCGAAACCAAACGCACCCACCTCAAAGATAAACTGAAAACCTGCTGGTAGTCCAAGGCTGAGGATTTTCCTGATGAGTAATTTGCTATATCGCCCGATAGCAAAACCTTTGCGATAGGGTATAAAACTTTTGCCCTTATAAATGTACAATGCCATCCAAAGTGCCAGAATTACCCTGGCAATGAACGATGCCCACCCGGCACCATTTAGTCCCATTGGCTCCAGGCCAAGTTTACCATAGATAAAGATATAATTGAGGGCCACATTGATAATGTTCGACCCGATAACAATGATCATTGCCTGCCGGGTTAAAGATAGCCCCTCAGCAAATTGCCTGAAAGTTTGAAATAGCATCAGGGGGATCATGGAAAGTGTAATGATGTTCAAATATGGTAGTGCCTTTTCAACTACATCCTTAGGCTGGTTGAGGTAGTATAAGCCCTGCCCCCCGATAGAAACCACTGTAAACAGGAATACCCCCGCAAGGGTGTTGATGAGGATTGCATGTTTTAGCAGTTCGGTCGATTTATTAGTATCCCTGGCCCCATCAGCCGCAGCTACCAAAGGGGTAATAGCATATGACACGCCTATGCCAAACATCAGCAACAAGTGAAAGATCACATTGGCCAAAGAAGCACCTGCCAATGGCAGTGCACCCAACTGTCCTACCATTAAACTGTCAGCAACATTCACCATCATATGGCCAAGCTGACTGAGCATAACCGGGTATGCCAGGAAGAAATTATTCTTCAGGTGCTCTATATAATTTTGTTTTGTCATAAAAATAAAATGGATCAAGCTTCGGCATGGTGCTGCCACCGAAACAAGTCATGTTTTAGAAGCCTTTCATTCGGGCGACTTTCAGTATACCGGCCACACTCATACTATCGGTGATCTCCTGGTCCATGACCATACGAAGTACTTCCGAAAAAGGCAGTTTCTTTAGCAATAGATCCGACTCTGACTCTTCAAGCTCACGCGGACCGGGAGTAAGGTCCGTGGCCATGTAAATGAACCCCACTTCATCAGTTACAGAGTTGGAAGTGTGGAAGCGCATGATCATTTCCCAATTTGCAGCAGTAAGCCCCGTTTCTTCTTTGAGCTCTCTCTTTGCAGCTTCAATAGGATCTTCATTCATGGGGCCGCCACCTTCGGGTATTTCCCACGAATATTCATCAAGAGTGTATCTGTATTGGCCAACTATCCAGGTGTAACCTTCAGCATCAAGGGGAACGATGCCTATGGCTCTATTTTTAAAATGAACTTTACCGTATATTCCTCTGCCTCCACCGGGGTTAATAATTTGGTGCTCTTCAACATTGATCCATGGGTTGTCATACTTTTCTTCCTTCGAAAGCATCTGCCATGGGTTGTTTATTTGTTTCATGGCCGCAAAACTATCAAATTTAACGCTGTAGTCTCCTCATAATGAGAAAATTTACCTGATATGAAGATATTATGAGCCGGATGTTAAATTTTTTAAAATCATTTTTTGTCTTGAGTAATTGAAAAGGAAATTTATTTTTGTGATATGCTCCTTTCATTTTTTTCAGAAGATAAAGTAGAGGCCGGATGTGATGAAGCAGGTCGTGGCTGTCTGGCCGGGCCGGTGGTGGCAGCGGCTGTTATCCTGCCAAGAGATTACAAGCATCCTGAATTAAATGATTCTAAGCAGCTCACCAGGAAAAAGAGAGAAGAGATAAGAAAAGAGATTGAACGGGAAGCCATTTGCTGGGGTGTCTCCTTTGTTGATAATAATGAGATTGACGCGGTCAATATCCTTAATGCATCTTACCTGGCTATGAATCGTGCCATAGATCAGTTGAAAACTATTCCTGAGCTACTTCTGATCGATGGAAACAGGTATAAACCACATAATAAGATCCCCTTCGAGTGCATTGTTAAAGGTGATGGGAAATATTACTCAATAGCAGCGGCATCTATATTGGCTAAAACCTTTAGAGATGATTATATGGCAGAGCTGGCGCAGCATCATCCGCAATATGATTGGCATACCAATGTGGGGTATCCCACGGAAAAACACCGCGAGGCTATAAAAGCTTTTGGACTTACCGACTATCATCGCAGGTCATTCAGGTTACTTCCGGAGCAGTTGGAATTATTTGATGAGTTTTGACTGTTTCTTTCCCTGAAGCGAATATATCATGTGTCTAATACTTTTTGCTCACAAGGTGCATCCCCGATACAAACTCGTTATAGCGGCCAATCGCGATGAGTTTTATGTCAGGCCCACTATGCCTGCAGCTTACTGGGAGGATCATCCTGAGATATTGGCAGGTAGGGATATGGAAGCAGGCGGTACCTGGATGGGTATCAATACCAAAGGGGAAATTAGCATGCTTACCAACTACCGGGATCCTTTTAATATTAAATCGAATTCGCCTTCACGAGGTCATTTGGTCTCAGGTTTTTTAAAAAATAATGAAAATGCACACGATTATTTGCAAAAGATCGCCCGGGAAGGACACTTATACAACGGCTTTAACATGATCTGCGGAAATGTGGATCAATTATATTACTATGGAAATTATAGTAAGGGTGTTCATGAAATTGCGTTAGGGTTTCACGGGTTAAGTAATGCTTTGCTGAATACCTCCTGGCCTAAGGTAGATAAAGGACTTGAAAAGTTGAAGAGCGCAATAAAAGGTGAGGAAGTACAAGTTGAAAGCCTATTTAAAACTCTTTATGATGATGTGAAGGCTCCTCCCCACCTGTTACCTGATACTGGTATTGGTGCTGAAAAGGAGCAAGTCCTTTCATCGATTTTTATCAAGAGCCCAGGTTATGGCTCCAGGTGTTCTACCGTTTTGTTGGTAGATAATGAGAATCAAATTCAGTATGTGGAAAGAACCTATGATCCTGCTGACTTTAGTTATACTGACAGAACCTATTTTGTGAACCTGAATAAATTAGCATAATCTTTTGTATAATTGATTTTGTTTTTCTAATTTTAAAACCAACCGGTCGGTATTGAAAATGAAGGAATTAAGTACTAGAGAAAAGATCATTCAGCAATCTGCTGAACTATTTAACATATATGGATACCATGGATGCTCCCTCAGTCATATTATGGAGGCTACAAAGCTTAAGAAGGGGGGCATTTATAATCATTTTAAGAACAAGGATGAGATCGCTGTTGAAGCGTTTAACTATAACTATAACAGAATGCTGAAGCGATTTCGGGACCGCTTGGATTATGACAAAACCTGTCTTGATAAACTCTATTCGGTAATAGACGTGTATGTATCATTAATAGACGATCCACTTGTGAAGGGAGGTGGCTGTCCTATATTCAACACAGCCATGGACTCCACTAACACACATCCCGAATTAAAGAAGAAGGCGCAGGAGGGGATTAAATCCTTTAAAAAGTATGTGGAGATCAAACTTGAGGAAGGAGTAAGAACGGGAGAATTCCGTTCTGATATAAATATCAAAGAGGTTTCGACATTGATTATTGCCACGTTGGAAGGTGCAATTATCATGTCACGGATAGACGATAACCGCGAATGCGTGGAATTTGCTGCTAGTTATCTGAAAAATTATGTGAGAGGGTTATTACCACCCCTGGCCCCTCCTCTACAAGGAGGGGAATTAACTTCCGTGGGTTCCCCTCCTGATCCAGGAGGGGCCAGGGGTGGTGGTGAAATAATAAACAACCGCAAGTACCTCAAACAAAGGCGCCGGGAACTGCGAAATAATATGACAACCGCAGAGGCCACGCTCTGGAAATTTTTAAAAGAAAGGCAATTAGAAGACAGGAAGTTTCGAAGACAGCATAGTGTAGGAAATTATATCCTCGATTTCTATTGCCCTAAGGAGAAGCTGGCGGTGGAATTGGATGGCATGCATCATTTCACAGCCGCAGGTTATGAACGTGACAAGGAAAGAGATAAATACCTGGAAAATTTAGGTATTAGAGTTTTAAGGTTTGAGAATAACGAAGTGTTGAAAGCTATAGAAAATGTTTTGGAGATTATAAGAAATAGTTTTACCACCCCTGGCCACTCCTGATCTCAGGAGTGGCCAGGGGTGGTAATAAAAATTTTTTACCAACTAACAGACCGATCGGTCTCACTAAACTATGAAACAATTTATTACACGATTTGAAGTAAAATGGTCGGACGTTGATCCGAACATGCATTTACGGCATACTGTTTATCTGGATTATGCTGACCAGGCAAGAATCCGGTTTTTTGACCGTAACGGGCTGGCTTTTCGAAGGCTGCAGGAGCTGGGCGTTGGGCCAATAATATTTGGTACGCAGACGAACTATCTGAGAGAAATAATGCTAACCGAGAAGCTAAGCATGGATTGCCATCTTGTTGAACTTTCTCCTGATGGCAGGAAGTGGCATATCAGGCATAATGTATATAAAGAAGACGGCACGCTGGCAGCGGAACTAAACTACCGAGGCGCCTGGCTCGACCTGCAAGCCCGGAAAATAGTGGCTCCTCCTGAAGAAGTAACAAGAGTAATGAATTTGATGGGTAAGGAATCCATCGAAATATAAATAATCAAAATATTGGAAATAATGCAAAGAAAAATTAAAACCCCTTTGGCACTAAGATTTGTAAGTTGGCTCTTTCCAAAAATGGAAAAAGTGGTGCCATGGCTGGCCAAACGTTGGTTCGTCCGGGTCTTTTTCACGCCCGTAAGGTACAAGATGCCTGATGGAGAAGTGGAGATGTTAAAAAAGGCCAGAAACTATCAAATTATGTATGAAAACAAAAAAGTTCAGGTATACGAATGGGGAGAAGGCAAACCAGTCTTGTTTGTGCATGGCTGGATGGGTCGGGGTGGGCAGTTCAGAAAATTTGTCCCCATATTTAATGAAGCCGGCTATCAGGTGGTGTCTTTTGATGCCACAGGTCATGGAGGATCAGAAGGAAGGAAATCCCACCTTATGCATTTTGTGAATATTATAGAGATGCTCCAAAAGGATTATGGCCATTTTGAAATGATCATCGGTCACTCTTTGGGTGGTGTGGCGGCGATGCATGCTATCCACAGAGGCATGGAAACCAACAAGCTGATAATGATCAGCAGCCCAACCATTGCGGATAAAATAGTGGGTGAGTTTCTGCACCGCCTGAATGCTTCCTGGAGATGCAAAGACTACTTCGATGAGTACATCATGAAAAAGTATGGGCAAACATTTGAGGAATATACGGCCTCTCATATTGCAAAGGACTTAAGAAAAATCGACTTGTTGCTCATCTATGATGAAGACGACAGAGAAGTAGACATGGAAAACCCACAGGCTATTATTGATGTTTATCCATCGGCACAACTTATTACAACCAACGGGTTAGGTCATACCCGTATTTTAAAAGATGAAATCGTTGTTAAAACGTGTTTGCAATTTCTGAAGACCCCACATCTCGAGCCGGTGTTATGAGCTACCGTATAGTTCATAATGACCGGTTTATTGAGGAAGTGCTTAGTCATTATAAAACACAATTTGGTTGTGATTATGAGAAATACCGGAACCATGCATACAGGGTATACAATTACAGCTTATGCCAGTTGGGGTTGGCAACTCATGAAGAGTTGGCATTTGCTGCAGCATTTCACGACCTAGGCATCTGGTCAGCCAATACTTTTGATTACCTTGACGCCTCGCTACGTTGCATGCTGAATTACCTCGAGAGGCATGACTATGAAAAACTCAGGGCCATATCAACCATCATCTATTGGCACCATAAGAGAACACCTTATGTAGGAGTGTTTGAAGAAGAGGTGGAAGCATTCAGAAAGGCCGACTTGATGGATGTTACGCTGGGTTATAAGAACTGTGGTATTCCCGCAACCGTAATGCAGGAAATTAAAAGAGCGTTCCCTTATCGTAGCTTTCATTTTAAGCTCGTCAAACTTTCATGGAAGAACTTTATTCGCCACCCGGGCAACCCGCTTCCGATGTTTAAAGAGTAATAATAAGGTTTTTATTTTTTATAAATTTTTTTAGAACAATTCATAAAATAATAATACATTGCAGGATTGATTTAATGAGCTATGTTTGAAAACTTTCCTGAATGGTGGGATGCGCTAAGTTTGGTTGAAAAGATATACTGGAGCTTTGCCATCCCCTTTACGATTTTATTTATCCTGCAGATGATCATGACCTTTATCGGTGGAGATGTAGATGCAGATGGAGGAGCCGATTTTGATGTTGAAACTGATGATGGTGCCGGATTCCAGTTCTTTACTATCAAGAATTTCGTTGCCTTCTTCACCATTTTTTCATGGACAGGTATCGCCTGCCTGGATGCAGGACTTAGCCTCTTTGCTACCATTGGCATTTCGGTACTGGCAGGTGTGATCATGATGGTGATCATGGCTTCACTGTTTTACTTTTTTAGTAAACTCACTAGCAGCGGTACACTGAATATTAAAAATGCCAAAGGTGGTGTTGGAGAGGTATATCTAACTATAAAAGCCAGTAGAGGTAATATTGGAAAAGTATCCATTATGGTGCAGGGCTCGTTCCGCGAACTTGATGCCATCACAGATGATGACCAGGACCTGATCAATGGTATGGTGATCAATGTAAAAGAAGTCATTAATGGCAATTTACTACTAGTTTCTAAAAATTAATTTCAATTTCAAATGGGTGAATCATTTATTATTATTTTGGCGGCCGTTGCCGTCTTTGTTTTCGTGCTCCTCATCGGGTTGTTCAAGCGCTACAAACGTTGTCCGTCCGATAGAATATTGGTAGTGTACGGTAAGGTAGGCAAAGGTAGCGACTCAATGGGACGTTCCGCCAAGTGTATACATGGGGGTGCAGCGTTCATCTGGCCTGTTATTCAGGATTATGAATTTCTGGACCTTACTCCAATTTCTATAGAAGTTAATCTGACCAATGCCCTGAGTAGACAAAATATTCGAGTAGATGTGCCATCACGCTTTACCGTGGGTATTTCTACTGAAGAGGGCATAATGACTAATGCCGCTGAACGACTTCTGGGACTGAGCCAGCAAAATATTCATGATCTTGCCAAAGACATCATTTTTGGCCAGTTGAGGCTTGTAGTAGCCACTATGGATATTGAAGAGATCAATAGTAACCGGGATAAATTCCTGGCTAATGTGGCTTCAAACGTAGAGGCAGAGCTAAAGAAAATTGGTTTGAAACTCATCAACGTTAACGTAACTGATATTAAAGATGAGTCAGGTTACATCGAGGCATTAGGTAAAGAAGCTGCGGCCAAAGCCATAAATGATGCCCGAAAGAGTGTAGCTGAAAAGAATAGAGATGGTATGATCGGTGAAGCTAATGCTGTACAGGAGCAACGGGTGAAGGTAGCCGATGCGGATGCCAGTGCTGTGGAAGGTGAGAACCTGGCAAAGATCAAAGTAGCACAATCAGAAGCAGCTCGAAGGGAAAAAGAAGCTGAAGCGCAGAAAATAGCTATAGCAGCAGAAAAAGTACAGTCTGCAAAAGCCCTTGAAGAAGCTTATGCTGCAGAACAGGAAGCTGAAAATGCCCGTGCCACCAGAGATAAAGCTTCGCAAACAGCGGATATAGTAGTGCCCGCGCAAATTGATAAGGAGAGAGTGGAGATAGCCGCAGAAGCAGAAGCTGAAATGATCAGAAGAAAAGCGAAGGGTGAAGCTGATGCTATTCTATTTAAAAAGCAGGCAGAAGCCCAGGGTCTTTTTGAGATACTTACCAAACAGGCGCAAGGTCTGGAACAAATAGTGAAAGCAGCGGGCAACAATTCTAAGGATGCCGTGTTACTTTTAGTTGCCGATAAACTGCCAGAGCTTGTTAGAATGCAGACAGAGGCAATCAAAAACATTAAGATCGACAAGATCACTGTATGGGAAAATGGTAGTGAAAAGGATGGTAAGACATCAACTGCCAATTTCATTTCAGGAATGTATAAGTCCGTTCCACCATTGCAGGAGATGTTCAATATGGCCGGAATGGAATTGCCTGAATACCTAAAAGGTAAATCTCCGGGAGAGATACAAAAGATGGCAGAGGAGGTAAAGGAAAAACAGGAGAAAAAAGCTCCTGGCAAACCCAAAACACCACCTGAAGAGGGTAAGTAGCCTTTTTTAACCCTCCAAGTGTTTAAACCCTTGGAGGGTTGAACTCATCAACCAAAAACCACCTTCTGTCTTTTCAAAATCACCTGTGCCTTCTCACTGATCACCGCAGCCACCGATCGCTTTTCAATTCTACACTCCAACCATGAAATAATATCGAAATAGATAAAAGCCCGCTTTTCATAAGGGTTGTTCTGCAAAGGCAACAATTGCTTTCGCAGCTTTTTGAATTCCGGGATAAGCTGATCTTCAGTAAAATGGTAGCTTAGCTTTTTGAGGAACTTGAGGATGTGCCGTTGGAAATCGTACATGTCATCCTTCTTTAAAAGGAACCTATAAGTAGAACGGATGTAGTAATCAATAACATCCACATTGCCCAATTCATAGTGGCTGATGAGGTTTACAATCCGTGCAAAAGAGTGAATGTCTTCCCGGATATCCACAGCCTCCGAATTGATGATCTGGTTGAGCCAGTAAATCGCCTCCCGGTAATCGCCATTGCCGAAATACAAACAAGCCATCTTATAGTACATAATTAGTGTGGAGTGGTTATCCAATTGCGCTATGATCTGCTCAATCCTGGGTTTGATCTTATTGAGCAGTCTAACGCCAATGGCAAAATCTCCCAACATAAAGAAACGGTTGAATTCATGCACATAGGTATATTTTAATAATTTCAACCTAATATTTTCATTCATTACATTTTTAGGAAAGTGCCGGATCTGGCGCAACTGACGGCTGGTTTCTACAAATTCGTAGTATTTGTAGAGCTTATATTGAGCTATCATCAGATTGTTGATCGCTCTGATGTACATTTCCACCTTGGAAACACGTATTTCTTTGTGCTTGTCAAATAAGGCAACCCACTTTTTTGCAAAGCGGTAACCATTCTTAAAGTCCTGAATAAAAAAATAGTAGTTGACAAACAGGCTATACAGATTTAACTTCTCATTTAGAGAAAGCTCCTCCTCTTCATAAACAGGAAGACTGATATTGAACATGTTAACGATCTTTTCATAGTCCGATTGGTTACGGATGAAGCCAATTTTGAAGTATAGCGAATTCAACTTTACCGATAAATTGGTAAAAGTATTGATGTTATTGATCCGGTTGTTGGTATCCTGTACCTCTGCAATAATTCTGTTTACCCGTACCTGGTTGCCGGGCCCCAGCGTTTGGGTGAGCACATTCTTTTCCCACTTCAGTATTTCAAGCTGAAGCTCCAGGTTGTCCACCTTAGAAGCCTGTTTTTTAGCTTTTTTTAATACAGTGGCGCATTGGTCGTATAGACTTCTGTTGAATAATATCTGTGCATGGTCGATCATCTCCCTGATCTCTATATCCAGGATGGACGATTGGCTGTACTGGCGCACACTTTGTAAGATCTTCTTGTAAAGATGAGCCTTCAGGTTGGAGAGTTGCTTTGGATTGATGTTAGGATCCTTCTTGAGTAAGTTATCTTCATCAAACTCCTTTTGTGCGTCAATCAGGTCAAAAAGACGAAGATATTTGGTGCTACCTCCGTTGCCCTCCTTACTTACAGATAGCCTGAAGTAGCGCTTTTCACTTTTCTTGAGTGACTTTATAAGCTGGAATAAAGCGTCTGATTTTTCCTTAGACATCGTAAATAAAGATAATTAATTATTTCCCACAAGTTAGTTATTAGCTATTCCTCATCCAAATTGTACACTTTAGAAATTGTAAATAAGCAATTTTTAGGTCTTTATTCGGGCTCTTATTCAAAGTACTTTTGATATAACAAAACGTTAAAAAAGGGCAAGAAATACGAGAAATATGACCAACCGAATTCAAATTTTCGATACTACTTTAAGAGATGGAGAACAGGTGCCAGGCTGCGGATTATCAAAGAAAGAAAAGATAATAATAGCCAGAGCCCTCGAAGACCTCGGGGTAGATATCATAGAAGCCGGCTTCCCTATTTCCAGCCCCGGAGACTTTGAAGCCGTTAAGGCTGTTTCAAAGGAAGTGAAGGACGTCACAGTCTGCGCCCTTTCAAGGGCAGTGCAAAAAGATATAGAAGTTGCCGCGGAGGCATTGAAATATGCCCAAAGACCAAGAATACATACAGGAATAGGCACTTCCGACCAGCATGTATTTACAAAAATAAAAACTACCAGGGAAGATATTATCGAACGAGCCAGAGCATGTGTAAAGCATGCCCGTAAATTCGTTGATGATGTCGAATTCTACGCAGAAGATGCCGGAAGAACGGACAATGAATTTCTTGCTCAGGTAATAGAAGCCGTTATTAAAGAGGGAGCTACAGTGGTCAATATTCCGGATACAACGGGTTACTGCCTGCCCGAAGAATATGGAAAAAAGATCAAATATTTGGTTGATCATGTGGATGGCATCGACAAAGCCATTATTTCTACACATTGTCACAACGATCTGGGCCTTTCAACAGCCAACAGTATTGAAGCGATAAAAAACGGTGCCCGCCAGGTAGAGTGTACTATTAACGGTATTGGTGAAAGAGCCGGAAATACCTCACTGGAAGAGGTAGTCATGATATTGAAAAAACACCACTGGCTGAATTATGAAACGGGCATCAACACCAGACAACTTTACCCGATCAGTCAGTTGGTGTCTACTACTATGAAAATGCCGGTACAGCCAAATAAGGCTATAGTTGGCAGCAACGCTTTCGCACACTCTTCAGGCATTCACCAGGATGGTGTTATCAAAAACAGAGACAACTATGAGATCATCGACCCTGCCGAGGTAGGCGTGAATGAATCTTCCATCATACTCACCGCTCGTAGTGGTAGAGCCGCTCTTAATTTCAGGATCGGAAAGCTGGGAGTTCAGTTGAGTAAAGATGAGCTGGAGCATGTCTACGAGCGATTTTTACAGGTGGCAGACAGGGTTACTATTGTGACTGATGCGGAGCTTAAAAATCTGGTGAGCAAATATTTAATAACCAACGTTAATTTTTAAAAGACAGATGGCCGGGAAGACCTTATTTGATAAAATATGGGATAAGCATGTGGTACATGAGGTTGAAAATGGACCACAGGTACTTTATATAGATCGTCACTTTATTCATGAAGTTACAAGTCCACAGGCGTTTGACGGGCTACGTAAGCGCGGCATAGGTGTTTTCAGACCGGCACAGACTGTGGCTACAGCGGATCATAATGTGCCTACGGAAAATCAGCACCTGCCCATCAAAGATGAGCTTTCAAGACGCCAGGTAGAAGCGCTGATCAGCAACTGTAAGGAATTTGGGGTTGAGCTCTACGGGCTTGGGCATCCGTGGCAGGGCATTGTTCATGTTATTGGTCCCGAATTAGGTATCACTCAACCAGGAATGACCATAGTTTGTGGTGACAGCCATACGTCAACACATGGAGCTTTTGGAAGTATCGCTTTCGGAATAGGTACCAGTGAAGTAGAGCAGGTATTTGCCACACAATGCGTGCTTCAGAAAAAACCAAAGAGACTGAAAATTGACATCAACGGGGAGCTTAAAAAGGGAGTGGTTTCCAAAGACATTATACTTTACATTATTTCACAACTCACCACAGGTGGTTGTACGGGTTACTTTGTGGAATTTACCGGTTCTACTATTAAAAGTCTTTCCATGGAGGCCCGTATGACCATCTGTAATATGAGTATAGAAATGGGAGCCCGCGGAGGACTTATCGCACCCGATGAGACCACCTTTGAATACCTCAGGGGAAGGGAATTTGCTCCAAAGGGTGAAGAGTGGGATAAAAAAGTGGCAGAATGGCAGCAGTTAAAAACCGATGAGGATGCTGCCTTTGATAAGGAATACCACTTCAGTGCAGAGGATATCGAACCTATGATCACCTACGGTACCAACCCGGGTATGGGGATCGGCATTGCACAAAACATCCCGATGACCTCTAATGGGCATACAGACCCTGCTTTGAGAAAAGCATTGGAATACATGGATCTCAAAGGCGGAACACAACTACTGGGCAAGAAGATCGACTATGTGTTCATCGGTAGCTGTACCAATTCCAGGATAGAAGATCTGAGGATGGTAGCTGACCTGGTAAAGGGCAAGAGAAAGGCTGACCATGTTCATGCAATGATCATACCCGGTTCCAAGCAGGTGGAGCAGCAGGCACGGCGGGAGGGGTTGGACAAAATATTGGAAAGCGCCGGTTTTGAACTACGTCAACCAGGCTGCTCGGCATGTTTGGGTATGAATGAAGACAGGGTGCCCAAAGGAAAGTATTGCGTGTCTACTTCAAACAGAAATTTTGAAGGAAGACAAGGGCCGGGAGCCAGGACAATGCTGGCCAGTCCGTTGACAGCCGCTGCGGCAGCACTGAATGGTTATATCACTGACGTAAGAGAAATGATCAACTAACTATGGAGAAGTTTACCACATTAATATCTACTTGTGTGCCGCTGCCTTATGAGGATATAGATACGGATCAGATCATTCCGGCCAGGTTCCTAAAGGCAACTACCCGTGAGGGCTTTGGCGATAAATTATTTTGCGATTGGCGCTATGACGAAACCGGAAAGCCTGATCCTGACTTTGTCCTGAATCAGGATAAATATAAGGGCAGCATACTGGTGGCGGGAAAAAATTTCGGCTGCGGATCGAGCCGCGAGCATGCTGCCTGGGCTATCCATGATTTTGGATTTAAAGTGGTGATATCCAGTTTTTTTGCTGACATATTTAAGAACAATGCCTTAAATAATGGATTGCTACCTGTACAGGTTACTGAATCATTTTTAAATAACATATTCAGTATCCTGGATGATGACCACGAAGCACAGATCAAAGTAGACCTTGAGAATGAAGAGGTGACACTGATGGAGTCAAACCTGACGGAAAACTTTGAGATCAACCCTTATAAGAAGCTTTGCCTTCAAAAAGGATATGACGATATAGATTTCCTGCTTAGCAAGCTTGAGCAGGTAGAAGCATTTGAGTTTAGTTTAATGAAAGTGTAAGACGGTCCCGAAGGCCTCTAAACGGGTTTAGGTTGGAATCACCTTCGGGATCAGTTTTACCAATTTGATATCTATGAGAAAGAAGATAGCAGTATTGCCAGGAGATGGAATAGGGCCTGAAGTAACAAAGCAGGCAGTAAAAGTGCTGGATGCCATTGCCAGAAGGTTCGGACATAATTTTGTGTACGAAGAAGGATTGGTAGGCGCTGCAGCGATCGATGCCACTGGAAATCCTTTTCCTGATGCTACGGAGGCTATTTGTCAGCAGTCCGATGCTATATTATTCGGAGCTATTGGCGATCCTAAATACGATAATGACCCCAAGGCTAAGGTACGGCCCGAACAGGGGCTGCTGGCTATGCGGAAGAAGTTGGGCTTATTTGCCAACGTAAGGCCGGTAAAAAGCTATAAAGCACTGCTGCCCATTTCACCGTTGAAAGAAGAGATTATCGATGGTACAGATTTCGTTGTTTTCCGCGAGTTGACAAGCGGAATATATTTTGGCCAGCCCAGAGGCAGGTCGGAAGATGGTAAAAGTGCATTTGATACCTGCAATTATTCTTCTGATGAGATCATTAGAATTGCCAGGCTGGCATTTGATGCTGCAAGGAATAGAAATAAAAAGGTGACGCTGGTAGATAAGGCTAATGTATTGGCTACTTCAAGATTGTGGAGAGAGACAGTACAGGAACTGGCGCAGGAGTATCCTGATATTACCCTTGATTTTATGTTTGTGGATAACGCAGCCATGAAGATCATTCAAAATCCTCGTGATTTCGATGTGGTGCTGACGGAAAATATGTTTGGCGACATCATTACCGATGAGGCGTCTGTTATTGCAGGGTCCTTAGGTATGCTTCCCTCTGCATCGATAGGTACGCAGCAGAGTTTATTCGAGCCTATTCACGGTTCTTATCCACAAGCAGCGGGGAAGAATATAGCCAATCCTTTTGGAGCTATTTTGTCGGCAGCTATGCTTCTTGAATATTCATTTAAACTGATAGAAGAAGCGAATACCATAAAAGAAGCTGTATTACAAGCCATGGACGAAGGCTTTGTTACAGAAGATATCAACAAAAAGACGGCTTTAAGTACTGAAGAAGTTGGAGATAAAGTAGTGGGTTTTATTAATCAATTGGCAGTTGCATGATAGTGATGTTATGAAAAAAAAATATGAAAGCCGTTGCGATTTTAAAAAGTATTTGATTAGCTTTATTTCACGGAAGAAAAATGAAGAACCAAATTATCATATCCCTAGTCATTGTTAGCGTCATTATTATGGCCGCGAAAGGGGATTGGTGATTTTACTAAATAATAGAAAATTATTGAGCGCCATCCCCCAGGGATGGCGCTTTTTTTATACCCAATTTTTAATGAACACAACTTTTAAAGCTATGTATTACACCAAAGACACAACAGTTTTCCAGGACGGCAAATGGTTAAAAGCCGCGGATGCAAAAGCAAGTTTGTATGACCAGACCCTGCACTATGGCACGGGAGTATTCGAAGGTATCAGATCTTATAAAAATGAAAATGGATGCAATATTTTTAAAGCCAGAGAGCATTATGACAGGCTTTTATATTCCGCAGATAAGATGCACCTGAAAGTGCCTTACACTACAGAAGAGCTCGTAGCGATCACCTATCAGCTTTTAGATAAAAATAATCTTCGGGATGCGTACATCCGTCCTCTTGTTTATTCCGGGCCCTACATGGGGTTAACTCCTTCCGATGAGGTCCACGTGTTCATAGCGGCCTGGGAATGGGCCAAATATTTGGGTTACAAGCCTTTGAATGTCATGGTGTCTTCATATCAAAGGCCAAATCCCAAATCATGCCATGTCGAGGCAAAAGTTGTGGGTCATTATACAAATTCAGTGTTGGCAACTACAGAAGCTAAGCGTCTTGGGTATGACGAAGGCTTGCTGTTGGATATGCACGGGCATGTTGCCGAAGGTGCGGGCGCTAATTTTTTCTTTGAGAAAAATGGGATCCTGTACACGCCACCTGCGGGTAACATTCTGCCAGGTATCACCCGTGCCACCATCATGGAGCTGGCGCGTGACCTGGATATAAGAGTTGTGGAAAAACATATCACCGTTGATGAAGTGTATGAGGCTGACAATGCCTTTTTCACCGGAACGGCTGTTGAGGTAGCGCCTATAGCCTCCCTTAACGGAGTAAAATTTACTGGTACATGGGAAGATTCAGCAGGGTATAACCTGTACATGATGTACCGTCAGAAAGTAAAATTCAGTGAATATCAAGGGTTGACAATAGTTTAAAAAATGCAAAAGGTATTAAATAAATATAGCCAACAAGTAACACAAGATCCTACACAGCCGGCAGCGCAGGCAATGTTACATGCCATAGGCCTTACCGATGAAGATCTCAAGAAGCCGCAGGTTGGCATTGTTAGTACAGGTTTTGAAGGTAATCCATGTAATATGCACCTCAACGACCTGGCCAGGTTAGTGAAGAAAGGTACGATCAGCAATGAGCTGGTAGGGCTGATATTCAATACAATAGGCGTTAGTGATGGTATATCCATGGGTACTCCGGGAATGCGATACAGCCTTCCTTCCCGGGATATTATTGCTGATTCCGTTGAAACAGTTGTAAATGCACAATCCTATGATGGCCTTGTGGCCGTGGTTGGCTGTGATAAAAATATGCCAGGCGCTATGATCGCCATGGGTCGTCTTAACCGTCCGGCCATTTTGATCTATGGTGGTACCATAGCGCCAGGCTGTTATCGCGAAGAGCGATTAGATGTGGTATCAGCCTTCGAAGCGTTGGGTAAGAAAATAGCTGGAACCATCACCCACGAAGATTTTCAGGGGGTGGTGTCAAATGCCTGCCCCGGGCCGGGAGCTTGCGGTGGCATGTACACTGCCAATACCATGGCATCGGCCATAGAAGCCATGGGGTTGAGTTTACCATACAGTTCATCGAGCCCCGCACAAAGTCCTGATAAGGAAGATGAGTGCGTGAGAGCGGGAGAGGCCATTAAAAAATTGATTTATAAGGATATCAAACCCAGAGATATTGTCACGAAAAGATCGTTTGAAAACGCTATTGCGCTAATCACTGTACTTGGCGGGTCTACAAATGCTGTATTACACCTGCTGGCTATTGCCAATGCATTTGAAGTGCCATTAGAGCTTACGGACTTTCAAAAGGTGGCGGCCAATACACCCTACCTGGCAGACCTGAAGCCCAGTGGTAAATACCTGATGGAAGACCTACACAAAGTAGGAGGTATCCCCGCGGTAATGAAAATGATGCTCGAGGAAGGGCTTCTTGATGGTGACTGTATGACGGTGACGGGTAAGACCATAAAAGAAAATCTTAAAAATGTTGAGAGTCTGAAGGACGAACCAAAGATCATCCATGGTATAAACGAACCCATAAAACCTTCGGGACATATCAGGATACTTAAAGGCAATCTGGCTCCTGAGGGCGCTGTGGCTAAGATCACTGGCAAGGAGGGTGAATTTTTTGAAGGCCCGGCAAGAGTCTTTGAAGGAGAATTTGAGGCCAATGATGGACTTTCAAATGGACAAGTGAAAGAAGGCGAGGTTATCGTTATCCGCTATGAAGGCCCCAAAGGTGGACCTGGTATGCCGGAAATGCTGAAGCCTACGGCCGCTATTATGGGAGCAGGGCTTGGCAAAAGTGTAGCGCTGATCACCGATGGTCGTTTTTCCGGAGGTACCCACGGCTTTGTTGTAGGCCACGTGACACCGGAAGCACAGGAAGGAGGACCACTGGCTCTGGTTCGAAATGGAGATATCATCAGAATTGACGCATCTAAAGACACAATTGAGGTGTTGGTAGATGACGCTGAACTGGAAGAAAGAAGAAAGAAATGGACAGCTCCAGCACTGAAAAAGACGAGTGGAGTGCTTTACAAATACGCAAAAAATGTTTCATCCGCATCTCAGGGATGCATAACCGATCTATAACTATGCAAACGCTAACAAAACCAGTTGGACTTGAATTAGAACAAGCACAAATGATGACAGGCGCAGAAGCCGTCATCCAATCACTTCTGGCAGAAGGCGTGGATACAGTCTTTGGTTATCCCGGAGGTGCTATCATGCCTGTTTATGATGCCTTGTACGACTATCAGCATTTTCTTAACCATGTTTTGGTGCGACATGAGCAGGGAGGAATACATGCTGCTCAGGGCTACGCCCGGGTAAGTGGAAAGGTAGGAGTGTGCTTCGCTACATCCGGGCCTGGAGCTACAAATCTGATTACTGGACTGGCAGACGCCATGATCGATTCCAATCCATTGGTATGTATCACAGGACAGGTGGCATCGCATTTGTTGGGCACTGATGCTTTTCAGGAAACCGATGTTGTGGGTGTCTCTATGCCCGTAACGAAATGGAACTGTCAGGTAACTAAAGCAGAGGACATTCCTGCTGCTATCGCCAAAGCATTTTTTATTGCCAGGTCAGGCCGGCCCGGACCAGTGTTGATAGACATTACCAAGGATGCACAGTTTGGAAAGCTGGCATTTCACTACGAACCGTGTCAGTTGGTAAGAAGTTATGTTCCCAAGGTGAAATTAGACCTTGAGCAGGTGCAAAGAGCTGCTGAACTGATCAATAATGCTAAGAAACCATTCCTCCTGGTGGGGCAGGGTGTGATCATCTCTCAGGCGGAAAGAGAATTGCTGCAATTAGTAGAAAAAGCAGGCATACCTTTCGCCTGGACGCTGATGGGGCTATCTGCCGTACCCACCGATCATGAATTGGGAATGGGTATGCTGGGGATGCATGGCAATTATGCACCGAATGTAAAAACCAATGAGTGCGATATACTTATTGCAGTTGGGATGCGCTTTGATGATCGCGTGACTGGCGATGTCAGTAAATATGCGAAGCAGGCGAAAGTAATCCATATTGAGATTGACCCTGCTGAAATAGACAAGAACATAAAGGCAGATGTACCCGTGGTGGCGGATGCTAAAGAAGCGCTGCAAGCCCTTGTAGAGATGGTTCATCCAAATGACCATAGTGCGTGGGTTAATGAGTTTCATGAGAAAAGGGCTATAGAAGTGGAAAAGGTCATTACCCAGGACTTGTTTCCTCAAAAAGAGGGATTAACCATGGGCGAAGTGATCAGGCGCGTTTCTGATCATCTTAATGGCGATGGGATACTCGTTACTGATGTGGGACAGCATCAGATGGTAGCATCTCGCTATTTCCAGTTTAAAAAATCGAGGAGCAATGTTACCTCAGGGGGGCTGGGTACTATGGGTTTTGCCCTGCCGGCTGCTCTGGGCGCCAAGCTGGGGAGTCCCGATCGCGAGGTAGTAGCTGTTATTGGCGATGGAGGTTTTCAGATGACCCTTCAGGAGCTGGCCACCATTTTTCAAACGCAGGCGGCTGTGAAGATCATCATCCTGAATAATAATTTTCTGGGCATGGTACGCCAGTGGCAACAGTTATTCTTTGAGAAGAGATATTCTTTCACAGAGATGACCAACCCGGATTTCATCAAGATATCCGAGGCCTACGGCATTCCTGCTACGAAGGTGACCCTGCGAGAGGATCTGGATAAAGGAGTTGAAGCCCTTTTGAGTTCTGATGGACCTTTCCTTCTCGAAGTAGTAGTAGAAAAAGAGGACAATGTATTTCCTATGGTTCCCAGCGGAGCATCTGTTTCAGACATAAGATTAGAATAAAAATGATACGAAAATATACCATAAGCATATTTACCGAAAATTTCATCGGCCTGCTTAATCGCATAACCATCATATTCACTCGCAGGCACATTAATATAGAAAGCCTGACCGTCTCTGAATCCGAAGTGAAAGGCGTACATCGCTACACATTTGTGGTTAAATCGGAAGAGGAGAAGGTAAAGAAGCTGGTGAAGCAAATCGAGAAGTTGGTAGATGTATTGAAGGCGTTCTATTATACCAATGAAGAAACGGTATTCCAGGAAATAGCCTTGTACAAGGTTTCCACCGCCGGGTTGAAAGAAGGCCGCAATTTCGAAAGGCTGATCCGTGAGCATCATGCACGTATGCTCACTGTGGAAGCAGAATTTGTGGTGATCGAGAAAACGGGCCACAAGGAAGAAACACAGGAGTTGCTCCGCCAGCTACAACCTTTTGGGGTGCTGGAGTTTGCCAGATCAGGGCGTGTGGCCGTGACAAAACCCATGAAGAGGCTTTCCTCCTACCTGAAGGAAATGGAGGAAGATCAATTACAATTGACTTAACTATTAACTATAAATTTTATTAAGCTATGGCTAAAATTAATTTCGGTGGAGTTACCGAAGAAGTGGTGACAAGAAGTGAGTTTCCCCTTGAAAAAGCACGAGAGGTGCTGAAAGATGAGACTATTGCCGTTATCGGTTATGGTGTACAGGGTCCGGGGCAGGCATTGAACCTGAAAGACAATGGGTTTAATGTAATTGTTGGGCAAAGGAAAAATTCAAAAACATGGGACAAAGCTGTCGCTGATGGCTGGGTGCCCGGTGAGACACTTTTTGAGATCGAGGAGGCTTGTGAAAGAGGTACTATTATCCAGTACTTGCTATCTGATGCCGGACAGATCACACTTTGGCCAACCATTAAGCCTTATTTAACAGCAGGCAAGGCATTGTATTTTTCTCATGGATTTGGGATCACGTATAAAGAGCGCACAGGCATAGTTCCTCCCGCTGACATCGATGTGATACTTATTGCACCTAAAGGATCAGGAACTTCTTTGAGAAGGATGTTTCTTGAAGGTAGGGGTTTAAACTCAAGCTATGCAATTTTCCAGGATGCTACAGGAAGAGCCAAAGAGCGCGTTGTTGCTCTGGGAATAGGTGTAGGATCAGGCTACCTGTTCGAAACTACCTTCAAAAGAGAAGTATATAGCGATCTTACGGGTGAAAGAGGCTCGTTGATGGGAGCGATACAAGGCATTTTTGCTGCTCAATACGAAGTGTTGCGTGCTAACGGACATACACCCTCTGAAGCTTTCAACGAAACAGTGGAGGAGCTGACACAATCACTGATGCCTTTGGTTGCTGAAAACGGAATGGACTGGATGTATGCCAACTGCTCTACCACAGCCCAAAGAGGCGCTTTAGATTGGTGGAAGAAGTTCAGAGATGCTTCCAAACCGGTTTTTGAGGAATTGTACAAAGAGGTAGCCCAAGGCAACGAAGCTCAAAAGTCTATCGACAGCAACAGTAAATCTGACTATCGCGAGCGTCTTGAGCAAGAGTTGAAAGAACTACGGGAATCAGAAATATGGAGAGCCGGAGCAGAAGTAAGAAAACTTAGACCGGAGAGAGCTTAAACATAACGTGAATTCCAATAAATAATCTCGACAAAGCCTGTCATCCTGACGGAGGAAGGATCTTTCTAAGGCCATGCGTGCGGTCTGGTTTTCTTAGTGAGATTCTTCGTGCCTTCAGAATGCCAGTAAAGGGCGTTTTTGACCTTTCAGGACTTGCTGTAAATGCTTTCAGCAGTCCTTGATGCATTGCGTTTACTTAAATAAATAAAATTATGCCTCAGACAACTACAGGTAGAATTACAATAGATAACATATTGGCTGCAGCGGAGAACCTGAAAGGTATTGCCATCAGGACTCCGCTGATGCCTAACCCTCACCTTTCAGAGCGATATGGTGCCAATATTTTGTTGAAAAGGGAGGATTTGCAGGTGGTGAGGTCCTACAAGATCCGTGGGGCATATAACAAGATCCAAAGCCTTTCTGAAGAGCAACTGAAGAATGGTGTAGCCTGTGCCAGCGCTGGGAATCACGCCCAGGGTGTGGCATTAGCTTGTAGTAAAAAGAAAATAAAAGGTACCATCTTCATGCCTTCGCCAACTCCAAGTCAGAAGGTGAACCAGGTGAAGATGTTTGGAAAGGAGTACGTGAAGGTTGTACTAACAGGGGATACCTTCGATGATGCCTTTCATGAAGCCCTGAAATTCTGTGAAGAAGGAGACGTGGCTTTTATTCCTCCTTTTGACGATGAAAAAATAATTGAAGGACAAGCCACTGTAGGCAAAGAGATCATTGAAGATAGCCATGAGTCTATTGATTATCTGATACTACCCATTGGTGGGGGAGGACTTGCTGCGGGATTGGCCAGTTATTTCAAAGTACTCTCTCCTTCAACAAAAATCATTGGTGTAGAACCGGCCGGTGCCCCGGCTATGAAAGTTTCCATAGAAAAAGGAGAGGTGGTCACCTTAGATAATATCGATAAGTTCGTTGATGGTGCGGCTGTGAGAAGAGTTGGAGACATTACTTTTGAAATATGTAACGAGCTCTTGGATGAAGTAATTACGGTATCCGAAGGGCAGGTATGTGGGGAAATTTTGCGTCTTTATAATGAGCAGGCGATAGTTGTAGAGCCAGCGGGGGCATTAGCAATTACGGCTTTGCAATCGTTACGAACCGATATAAAAGGGAAGAATGTAGTATGCGTTGTCAGTGGTAGTAACAACGATATTACCCGTACCATGGAAATAAAGGAGAGGTCCCTTTTGTACGAAGGGCTTAAGCACTATTTCATTGTCAATTTTCCGCAACGAGCCGGAGCTTTACGCGAGTTTCTGATAGACGTATTGGGACCTGATCATGATATTACCCATTTCGAATATTCAAAGAAGAACAGTAGGGAGCAAGGCCCAGCGCTTATTGGCATAGAGCTCCAAAACAGAGATGATCTTCAACCTCTGATGGATCGTATGGCCACCAAAAGGTTCAAGTTTGAGTACGTCAATGATCAGCCTCAGCTTTTTCATTATTTGATTTGATCGAACTTGTTGCTGTCTGTATATTTGGCTTGTAAATATTTTTTAATTAACTGATTTGATGAAAGATAAATGGAACAAAATAAAATTAATAAATCCGCCCATATTATGAAAAGGCGGATTTACTAATTTGTTAGTTCCAGTTGAGGAAACGTTTTGCTCTATTGTTAAGGGCATATTTCTCCTGGCTGGGGTGATCGTCCCCACTGAAGTACTGAAATTGTTTTGCTTTCTGCACCCGCACCACTAATGGTAACAGTACCGAATCTGGGCTCACAGAGCTGATAATTTTGCCCTACATTTATTGTGAATGATCCATTATTCGTTCCACTTGCAGGTGATACCGATATCCAGAAACTGTCATCAGTGACCGTCCATGAAGTGTTGGAACTAACTGTGATGGTTTTGCTGCCTGATAAATTGGAAAAATTGACTGAAGTAGGAGATACACTTAAAGTGGCATTGGGAGGAGGAGTCTGATCTGAATATAAATATTTTAATGCAGTCACATCATAGTTGCTAAACTGTCCGCTCACATACGAGTTAAAACATGACAGCATCACTGAGCTCATATCTATGTTGGTATTGGAGGGAGTGCCAGGAATATGAACTGCGCCATAACCGGCATCTCCTTCATTGCCCCCTGAACCGCAGGAAAGCGACCTGTTGAAATAATCAGTATGCCGAAGTCCAATACAGTGACCAATCTCATGGATAAGTACGTGTCTGGTTACAACTGTTCCATAGTTGCTTGTACCAGACTGTATGTATACAGTATGATATGGATTTCCTCCTGAAGGAAAACCAGCCATACCTCCTCCAGCACCCGATGATCGGTATACTACAATATCATAATTGGATGTATTTGTGCCAAAAGCCAAGGTGAAGGTTAGATTCAAATTTAAGTTATTGTAGCTTTGCACTGCCATTTCTAAAGCGGTTCGCATGGTATTATCGAGATAGGTACTGTTGCTGCCACTACCATAATATCCTAGTACCTTAATTGTTCTCGGTGCATTAACCAGATTCCATGTATGATATTGTTCTGTGGTTGGTCCATCACCCAGATCAGCAAGCATAGCTTTAAATTCTTTGGGGGATATCATGATATCATTTTCCAAAATGTAGAAATGCTCCAAATCTTGAGTGATGGGGTTAATTACTTTTTCGGATCGAATATCACTTGCGTCAAATCCGAGTTTATAAAACTGAGACTTAAGTGCATCAGTAATTTCAAGTCGATCTTCCTGGGGCTCTATGCTATGGTCTTCTGTACAGGAGATCATAAAAACATGCAGGAGGGTAAATGCTCCCAGTAATAGGATTTTGATCATTTTCATAATAGCTGGTTTTTTGGGTTAGAAATTAATTTCACCGAGAAGTTACGTAAAGGTGGACGTTAAAAGAATCCCCGAAACTGGTCATTTTTTTCTTTAATGGTTTGTTGGTACACGTGCAGTAGTGCACTGCACGTTACTTTTTATTTTTATACAGCAGTTAATTTCTCTATTTTGCATATTGTGCAGCAACACCTGAAAAAATATAAGCTTTACTTAAGTGTCTCCATTGGCATTGTTGTGCTGGTGATGTACTATTTCTTATTAACTCAACCATTGTTTCAAGATCCATACTCAACGGTGATAGAAGCGAAGGATGGCCGCCTTTTAGCCGCTACTATTGCCAGTGATGGTCAATGGCGTTTTCCTGAAATGGATGCCGTGCCGGAAAAATTTGAGAAAGCGCTCCTTTATTTTGAGGATGAAAATTTTCACTATCACCCCGGAGTTAATCCCTTTTCTCTAGCCAGGGCAGCCTGGCAAAATCTTCAGGCAGGGAAAGTAGTAAGTGGAGGTAGCACCATCACCATGCAGTTGGTCAGGCTGAGCAGAAAGGATAAGCCACGTACGCTGTGGCAAAAGCTGGTGGAATTGGTGTTGGCTACCCGTGTAGAACTCGCTTATTCTAAGGAAGACATATTGGCTATGTATGCCTCTCATGCACCATTTGGAGGTAATGTAGTGGGGCTAAATGCAGCCACCTGGCGATATTTCAACCGGGAACCGTATGACTTGTCATGGGGAGAAGCCGCATTGCTTGCCGTGCTGCCTAACAGCCCCGCACTCATACACCCGGGAAGAAACCGTGGCGAATTAGAGGCGAAAAGAAACCGCTTGCTGAACAAATTGCAGGCTGTAGGTATCATAGACTCGCTTACTAACCAATTGGCACAGTCGGAATCTATTCCTGACGAACCGGTACCACTTCCACAGTTAGCTTCGCATTTACTGACCAGAGTTGTCAATGACGGAAAGAAACAGCAGAGAGTGCAAACAACGATAGACGCAGGGTTGCAACAAAAGGTGAACACCATATTGGCGAGCCACCATCGTTTTTTAAAAGCCAACGAAGTACATAATGCTGCTGCTATCGTGGCAGATGTCAATTCGGGGCAGGTTCTGGCCTATGTAGGAAATGTACAGGAAGCAGGATATGATCATAACAGTCAGGTCGATATAATTACGGCAGCCAGAAGCACGGGAAGTATTTTAAAGCCTTTTTTGTACGCAGCTATGTTGGATGAAGGACAGTTGTTGCCTTCAATGCTGATTGCTGATGTGCCGGTATTTATCAACGGCTTCGCACCAAGGAATTTTTCTAAATCGTATGATGGCGCCGTACATGCTGATCGTGCACTGGCTCGGTCCCTTAATGTTCCGGCTGTTCAAATGCTTAGGGAATATCGCTATGAAAAGTTTCATAGGCTGTTGCAAGAGTTGGGTATGGCCACACTTCAACATTCGGCGGATCATTATGGATTGGCTCTGATACTAGGAGGCGCAGAGGGAAGTTTATGGGATATTGCAGGTATGTATGCAGGTATGGCCAGAACTTTAAACCATTATAACCAGCATTTTGATAGCTACAGGTATCACGATAGCAACTTCCGCCCGCTTAGCTACACAGGTGATCTGTCTACTCAGGAAAGAAGTAAAACCGGGTTGTTAAGTGCCGCATCTATTTTTCACACCCTTAATGCCTTACTAGAGGTGTACAGGCCAAATGAGCAGATGTCATGGAAAATGTTTGACTCTTCTCAGAAGATTGCCTGGAAAACCGGAACGAGCTTTGGGTACCGTGACGCATGGGCAGTAGGTGTTACATCAAAATACGTGGTAGGGGTGTGGGTTGGAAATGCTGATGGAGAGGGCCGACCTGGACTAACGGGTATTGATGCAGCGGCACCGATTATGTTTGACATATTTGACCTTTTCCCCCAATCTAAGTGGTTTGGCGCACCTATGGATGAAATGATGAAAATACCCATATGTCGTGCTAGTGGTTATAAGGCATCTGAAATTTGCGATATCATTGATACACTAAATATTGTAAAATCCGGATCACGAACGCAACAATGTCCATTTCATCAATTAATACACCTTGATCAGACCGGCTTGAGAGTTAATTCTGATTGTCAGCCTGTTGCTAAGATGTCTCACAAAGCCTGGTTTCTTCTGCCTCCTGTACAGGAATACTACTACAGATCGAAAAATCCATCCTATAAAAAGGTGCCACCATTTCGTGGCGACTGTGGAAGTAGCAATGAAACTGTCGCTGCGATGGAATTGATCTACCCTAAACCCCATTCTGTAATATTTATTCCGAAGGAATTGGATGGCACTGCCGGTAGTGCAGTGTTTGAGGTGGCACACCGCCATGCCGAAAAAACAGTGTTCTGGCATTTAAATGATGAGTTTATTGGCAGTACAAGTCGTATTCATCAGATGATGATTAATCCAGGAGCCGGTAAGTACAGACTTACACTTGTTGATGAGGAGGGGCAATCAGTGACTCAGCCATTTGAAGTTATTTCTGAAAGATGAGTTGTTTTTAATGATCTATTACTGAAACAATTTCAGTGAGAAAATTCCAATGTGATGTCTCTGGAAACACCAATGTCTGCGTTACGCTCGTCCCAAAAAATGCTCCTCCCGACAATTGCACGACCACTTAGGGTTTTTCTTACAAACAACTATGTAGCATTTAATCCGGGTGTAAAAGCTTATTTGTATAAAAAAATAATGAGCTGGTTATATTATTTAAATTTTATTATATTTAGTAGTTGAAATTTTTTAAACTTAGGACATGTTAAGCCATTTTTTAATTAAGAGGTTAAGGTTCGTGCCTCTTGTTGCATTTATAGTAGCAGCTCCCCTTTATGCAGCTTTTGCAATAGGGTCAAATACAGAGCCGGAGTCCAAAGAAGCAAGCTATGTAGTAATAGGAGCATTCGCCTATCATAATAATGCTATCCGATTCACGGCTTATGCCCGATCGAAAGCTCTTAATGCCAGTTATGCGATAAACCCCAACCGGAATCTTTATTACGTTTACATTTTTGAATCTGATGATGTACATAATGCCATTCGGGAAGTGCATAAGATTCGCTCAATCAGTGAATTTAGGGACGCATGGGTTTATACAGGGGTGTTGGGCGAAGCGGGGAAGTCGCCTGAAGTGGTAGCTACTGAAGTAATTGAAAAGGTTGAAGAAGACATAACTGATGACGTGGTGGTTGAAGAAACTGTTAGTGAGGTAAATGAACCAGCGCCAAGTGATTCAGTTGATGCCGCACCGGCAAACCTGGAAAAAGAGGAGGGATTTCATTACTTATACTTTAACACTATAAATGTTAAGAATTATAAAGAGGTAAAGGGAAGAATTAAAGTAATAGATCCTGAGAGAGCTAAGGAGCTTTCTTCTGAAAAATCTCATGAGCTGGTAAAGCTTCGTGATCCTAAAAACGGTACTGGCCGAGTAAAGTTGTCAACGGATATCTTTGGATTCAGGGAAGTACAGCATGTTATTGATCTGGATGACCCGGTGACTGATACTACTAAAGCTTTCGTGGATATGATCGGTGATTCAATTATTGTAAATTTTGAATTGCAGCGGTTTAAGAAAGGTGATGTTCTGGTAATGTATAACGTATACTTTTTTATTGATGCTGCCATCATGAAGCCGGAATCTATATATGAACTGAATAGTCTACTGGATATGCTTCGTGAAAATGAAAGGCTGAAAGTAAGAATTCATGGCCACACCAATGGTAACTCACACGGCAAGATAATTTATCTGAATAAAGAGGATAAAAACTTCTTTAGCCTTGATGCAGCACATCACGAAAGTACAGGAAGTGCAAAGAAACTATCTCTGCAGAGGTCGTATACCATTCAGCATTGGCTCATAGAGCAGGGTATAAAAGAAGAACGGATGGAAATCAAGGGCTGGGGTGGTAAAAAAATGCTTTATGACAAGCATGACCCTCAGGCACACAAAAATGTACGTGTTGAAATAGAAATAGTGGAGGATTGATTTTAATAGGCTTTGCACTTGTTTTTTATTTTGATTGAGCCTGTTCTCAAATAGTTGCTTTTTCAAGGGTTTTACATCAGAATATACCCTTGGAAAGGCTGAAATCCGTCCTTTCTTGTTTTTTGGAGCTTTTTGCTGAGTTAAAACCTTCTCATATCGAAATTTTCAATACTCCATATGCCTTATTTTTCTTGCTTGGCCTTATTGTATACTCGCTGATCCCTGCAGGGATGATAAAAGACTCGGCAAAATGTACAATAAAGGGTTCAAATTGCCCATCTGGACTTTCAACTATTGCTTCCTCGCCTTCGATCAGGTTAAGTACTTGTACGCAGTTGTTGGTCTTTTGAAGAATTGGTTCTTCAAACCACATCCTCTTAATATTCAGCAGATCACCCTTTTGGTTAAGTATTTCTTCACGATATGCGGTAGTCAATGGTGTGGCCTGGTTATAATAACGGCTGTCTATATCACCCGATGATAAAATATTGCTTGTCAGCTTTTTTACTTCTTCGCTGTATAATGACCGCGAACTTTCATCTAATTCGAGGAGGTCATCAGGAAGTTTAAAAGTGAATATTTCAGGAGCAGCGCTGATCTTGAGGATCATGGAATTGTTGCCGTGGCTATGGGCTATGCCTGCAGGGATGTTGATGTGATCGTGCCGCTTTAGTAAAATGGAATTCAGCAACTTATCCAACGCCACTTTGCTGATCGTATTATCCTTGTTGAGAAGGCTTTTCAGGTCTTCTGGGATTATAGATTTTTTGAATCCCATTCGCAATTTCGCCTCGGCAGTGGTATCCATAACATAAAACGTCTCACACTGACTCAGGTAAAAACCGAAGTTATCTTTCAGGTAATCAATTCCGGGGCACGCAAACAGTTTCTCCTGGGTGCCGTCCAGGGTGTCGATAAATACCATTCGGATAGGTAACTCAGAGCCAAAGTGGTTGTACACTGTTTCTCCAAGCAGTTTTTTTGGGGCAGCATAGATCACGTTGATGGATGGCACTTCGATGAGGCATTCGCTGATCTTGAAAAGCACATTATTTTCTTCTGCGACACAATTGAATACCCAGGAAAACTCCTCCTCCCTGGGTTCAGCGGCCCTTTGATCCCAAAGCTCAGGGTCGTAGAAAGGTGCCGTAAAAAATGGCTGTGTGGTAGCCTGAAGGATAGCCTCTCTAATGATCTCCCCGGAAGCCAGCTTCGGTTTTTCCCAGTTGTTGGTCTCAAGATAATAGTCACACTGGCTTAAAAGCTGTTTCTTTATTTTATCGCAGATCTTCCAGTCGATAAAATAGCTCCACCGGTACTGCTGTTCAAATGCCGCTTGGCTATTGGAAACACCTATATTGGAAACATCGTGTCGCTTAAATCGCTGTAGTATTTCCCAACGCGACATATCGGCATATACCAGGATGTCGGGTATACATATTTTGCTGGCACCCACACCAAAGATCAGTACTATCCCTTCCTCTATAAACTCGATATTTTGTCTTAGCGCCTGGAGTTTGTTCTGGTCGAAATATTCTTCAATGTCATGGGTGGAAGCAGAGGCGGAGAAAGGCATCCTCGATAGGTCTTTGGTGCATTGCCGGGTGATCTCATCTTCATCTTTAAATACATCCCTGGAAGTACAGGTGGCATTTACAGGAAGCCTCTTTTTAAGCTCTCTCAGGTTAATATCTTCATAGGTGCCCTGGTAACATTCCACAGTGATGATAATTTTCCTGCTGCGTAGCGATTTGATCTTGCTGTTCAAAGCATCGGCAATTTTATTCCACCCTTCCCAGCATGAGCGGGATTGACTTTGAACTTCGATGTATGGCTTTTTATTTCTCATATTACATAAGTCTGATCACATCATTGAACTAAATTAAAGGGCTTCGGACCCATTTTAAATACCAGCTCACCTCCTTCCATGATTTGTTTGTGGGAGATTTGCAGGTTCTTAAGAGGCTTACCATTTATAGAAACATGTTGTATATACGTGTTTTTTTCTGATAACCCTTGTGCTTTTATTTTGAAGGCTTTGTTTCCTGGTAGCTCAATTACAGCCTCTTCAAAAAGAGGTACACCAATAGCATACTGACCGCCTACCGGGTTCAACGGGTAAAAACCCATAGCAGAGAATACGTACCAGGCTGACATCTGTCCGCAATCTTCATTGCCGCATATGCCTGCAGGCTCCGGCTGGTAGAGTTCGTTGGCAATCTGGCGAACCCTTTCCTGTGTTCGCCAGGGTTGGTCGGTGTAATTGTACAGGTATGGGATATGATGACAGGGCTCGTTGCCATGCACGTACTGACCAATATACCCTGATATCCATTCAGGGACTGTATCAGTAGCCTGAGGTACTGTAAACAAAGAGTCGAGCTTTTCTCTGGTCGCCTTTTTGCCTCCCATCAACTCAACCAGTTTTTCGGGGTGGTGAGGGACAAACCATGTATAGTGCCAGGCATTGGCTTCTGTATAGTCGCCACTGTTGTATAGCATGGGTGAGAATGACTTTCTCCAGTTACCCAGAGAATCTTTGGCTCGCATAAAGCCACTGCTTTTATCGAACAAATTTACGTAGCTCAGTGCCCTTTTTGAATATATTTCATAATCCGCCTGCTTGCCGAGAGCTTTCGCCATTTGGGCAATACACCAGTCGTCATAGGCATATTCAAGGGTTAATGACACAGATTCGTTATCGGAAGCGGGCACATAGCCATACTTCATATAGTCCTTTAGTCCAAAATGCTCGGCCTCCGCACTTTTGATCATGCCCTGGTAGGCTTTATCGATATCAAAACCCCTGAAACCTTTCAAATAAGCATCGGCAATTACCGGTACGGCATGGTAGCCGATCATCATATTGGTTTCATTACCGGCAAGATCCCATACAGGCAGGTAGCCGTATTCATCGTAGTGGCTAAGCATGGAGTTGACAAAATCATCCACACGGCTGGGCTGCAAAATAGTAAGTAAGGGATGCTGAGCCCGGAAAGTATCCCAGAGTGAAAAAGTGGTATACCTCTCGTAGTCGGCTGTTGTGCAAATATTTCCGTTAGCGCCTTTGTATTCTCCGTTGACATCTGAAAAAAGGGTAGGGGCAAGCATGCTTTGGTAGAGAGCAGTATAAAACGAGGTTTTTTTACCTTCGTCTTTTGAAACTACCTCTATTTTGCCAAGTTCGTTATCCCAGCAAGTAGCAGCCTGCTCTTTTACCTCTTCAAAAGACTTATTCAGGCTCTCTGCCTCCAGGTTGAGCAGTGCATTCTCGATGCTTACAGATGATATACCTGTTTTAATGGTCACAGACTTATTCTTTGCTGATGGATAAGTCAAAATGACTTGAACCTCACTGCCTTTTACACTGGTGTCTGCTATCAGGCTATCTTTTGCCAGAAGCTGATAGGCATCGAAGGGTTCTGAGAAGATGGAGGCGAAGTACACCCGTTGGTCAGGCGCCCACCCGATCGACTTGCGGTATCCTACGATCATGGAATCACCCTGTATTTCAGCAGACGCTTCTACGGTGCTATCCCAGTTGCGTGCATAACCCAGGTTAAGAATGATCTGAAGACTGTCTCTGTCATCTACCGTATATTTCTGTAAGCCTGTTCTTTCTGTGGCTGTCAGTTCTACATTTATTTTATAATCATTGAGGTATACCTGATAATAACCCGGGGCGGCTGTTTCATTGGCATGGCTGAAAAGTGAGTAATATTCAGAGCCTACTTCTTTTGCCAGGGACTCAGACCTTTCTACCGGCAACAGATATGTAACAGGCATATAAGAGATATCATAAAGGTCGCCAATACCGGTGCCGCTGAGGTGGGTGTGACTAAATCCGGCTATGACCGAATCAGGATAGAAGTAACCCGATATCCAGTCCCAGCCATTTCTGCCATTGTCAGGGCTGAGCTGAACCATGCCAAAGGGCACCGTAGCTCCTGGGTAGGTTTTGCCTTTACCCCCCGTGCCGATAAATGGATCGACATACGAAGCCGGCTCAAATGTGTAGTCAGGCTCAGTGTTCTCCTGTCCGCTGCATGACCATACCAGTGACGCTGCCAATGATGTCCATATAATAGTTTTTCTCTTCATCGTTGATCAAGAGCTGATCTATTGCTCCTTTTTTACATATTGCGGCTCACTCATAGATGGCGGCCTGCTTTCAATTCCGGTTCCCCAGTGTTTATTAGGTTGTACACTCATCTGAAAGGATAAAACTCCTCCATTTAGAATGTCTTCATGGGTGATCCATGGCTTTTCCAAAGTGTTACCATTCAGTGAAGCACTGCTGATAAAGACATTGTCACGGTTGTTTTGCGCTGCTTTGATGGTGAACGTATTGCCATTTTCGAGTTGCAGCTCTACTTCCCGGAAAAGCGGACTACCAATTACATAAGAAGGATAGCCGGGAGTAACGGGATAGAAACCCATAGCACTGAAGACATACCATGCTGAGGTCTGGCCGTTGTCTTCGTCACCACAATATCCGTCTGGTTGCGGACTGTACAGTCTGTCCATTACATTTCTTACATGTTTCTGAGCTTTCCATGGAGCGCCCGCATAGTTGTAGAGATAGATCATATGCTGGATGGGTTGATTGCCGTGCGCATAGTTGCCCATGTTGGCAATTTGCATTTCCCTGATCTCGTGGATGGTGAAGCCATAGTAGGAGTTGTCAAAATCAGGAGGCATAGAGAATACGGTATCGAGCATGCCGACAAATGCTTCACGACCACCCATCAGATCGACAAGCCCCTGTATATCCTGGAAAACAGACCAGGTGTAATGGAGGCTGTTACCCTCGGTGAACGCATCACCCCACTTCAATGGGTTGAAAGGCGACTGAAATGATCCGTCCTTATTCTTGCCCCTCATCAAATTGGACTCAGGGTCAAAAACATTCCTGAAGTTTTGTGCCCTTTGGGCAAAAAGATCTATTTCTTCCTGAGGTCGCTCAAGTACTTTAGCCAGTTGCCAGGTGCAAAAATCAGCATAGGCGTATTCAAGCGTTCTGGCAGTATTTTCATTGATCCCGACATCGTAGGGGACATAGCCCAACTGATTGTAATATGTTGCTCCATACCGACCGACCGATTTAATATCGGGGTGCTCTTTTTCGGTATTTTTTAAGATAGCTTCATAAAGTGTCTCAATGTCATAATCCCGGATCCCTTTGATGTACGAATCTGCAATTAGCGATGCGGAGTTGGATCCGATCATACAATCTCGATGTCCCGGGCTGGCCCATTCCGGCAGCCAGCCGCTTTCTTTGTAAGTGTTGACCAGTCCTTGCATAATCTGGCTGTTCATTTCGGGGTACATCACCGTGAAGAAAGGGAAAACAGCTCTGAAAGTATCCCAGAAGCCATTGTCGGTGTACATGTAGCCGGGTAGTACTTCTCCATTATATGGGCTGTAGTGAACGATCTCATCGTTTTCATTGAATTCATAGAATTTCCTGGGGAAAAGTAGTGTCCTGTAGAGACAGGAATAGAAAGTCTTTTGTTGGTCTGTAGTACCACCTTTTACTTTTATTCGTCCCAGCTCTTTGTTCCATATCTGCTGTCCTTCCTCTTTGATTGCATCGAAGGTTTTGGAGCCGACTTCTCTTTCCAGATTAAGTGCCGCTTGTTCCGGGCTGATGAAGGAAGAAGCTACTTTAGCGTGAACAACTTCACCACGCTTAGTTTTAAATCCAATGACAGCCCCGGTGTGCTCTCCTGTTGCCGTGGGGTGATCTTTTAATGTGGAGTCTTTCCAGGTATAAGACACTTCAAAAGGTTTGTCAAATTGAATGATAAAATAATTTTTAAAGTTGTCGGGTACACCGCCATGGTTGTTCGTGCAGTAGCCTATGATCTTTTGTTCATCAGATATCACCGTCACCGAGCTGCCCATGTCGAAAGCATCCAATAAAATGTACGCTTCGTCAGCTTCCGGGAAAGTAAAGCGGAAATAGGCAGCCCTGTCTGTAGGCGTTATTTCTGTTTTGATATCATAATCAGCCAGGTAAACACTATAGTAGTGTGGCATGGCGGTTTCAGCTTTGTGCGAAAACCAGGAGGCACGCTTTTCTTCATTGATCTCGAGCTTACCGGCTATCGGCATCAATGAAAATGCTGCGTAGTCATTGATCCACGGGCTGGGCTGATGCGTTTGCTTAAAACCTCTGATAGTATAGGCATCATAGGCGTAAGTCCAGCCATCTCCCATCTTTGCGGTTTGTGGTGTCCAGAAGTTCATGCCCCAGGGCCTGGCGATGGCAGGGTATGTATTGCCATTGGATAGCTTAAATTCGGAATCAGTACCCATCAGAGGATTTACCAACTCGACCAGATTTACAGATACTCCTTCCCGTTCCGATTCGTAGGTATTAGCTGTTTTGCTACACGAAAAAGCGACTCCGGCTAGCGCAAGCAATAGAAAGTGTGCTTTGAAATAACTTCTTTTCATAACATATCAACTTTTGGCCGCTACTTCAGCCAGTGCTCTCCAATGTTCTTCGGAAACCTGGTTCATGGAAAAAATAGAGATTCCTCCGGCTCCACCCTGTAGAGCGGCTTCATACGCCTGCTGAAGTTCTTTTGGACTCAATGAGGGGATGTAGAGGCCGCTGTATACGGGTTTCTTGTCTTGCAGCCGCGCTATACCCTTTTCAGTGTGTTCTCTTATCCAGTTGATATCTTCGTTATAAAAATTGTGATATAGCATAGGCAGGTAGGCATCGAGATGCCAGTTTCCCCATTGCTGTCTTACACTTTCCCAGTTGGGAAAAACTGCAGCGGTGACCTTTTTATTGTATTTTTTGGCCTCGGGTACCAGTTTATTATTCACCAGGTTGGTAATAGCGTCATACCTGAATTGCCTCCACTCCTGGTTGGCTGAAGGGTCTTTCAGGTCTTTTAGCGGGTCAATGCCGGTTTTTTTCTTGAATTGATCTCTGCAGTATTGAGAGTAGCAATAGTCGTACTGTGGATACTCCCGATCCTGAATGATATCATACTTAGGCTGAAGGGCTTCTGCAAGAATAACATCCGGTAGCCTGACATAATCCAGGTGTACACCATCGATATCATTAATTTGAGCCAGGGCCTCCACGTTTTGTCTTACAAACTCTTGTGCTTCAGGGTGGCATGGGCACAGGAATTTGTAATAATCAACATAAGCGGGATGAGTAGCGGCAGACTGACCCAGCCCGTTTACGGCATACCAGTCGGGGTGTTCTTTTACGATCTTTTCATTATTGCAGGGCATGGTCCACATCCAGGCATGGAATTCCAGTCCCAGTTCTTTACAGATAGGTACGAGCTTCTCCAGCAGCTTTTCTTCTACCGGCAGGCGGTTGTTATCATAGTAAGTGTGGTTGCCATTGTATACCTCCAGAAGTATGGCGTCTATACCTGAATCTTTTACCAAGGATAATTTTCTTTTCCATTGATCGGCTGAAAGCCCTTTTTCGGGAGTTACCCAGGTCCAGTTTTTGGTGTTGGGAGAAAGATTCTTTACTTCAGACACGGTACTGCCAGTTTCCTTAGGTATACAAGCTTGCAAAAGTGTATGAGAGCTGACGATAGCCAGACTTCCTTTGCCTAATGTTTTTAGAAATTCTCTTTTCTTCATTTTACTTCAGTTGCTTTGTTTTCCATATTTTGCTGTCTTCCCTGATATGCCACTTATAGCCGGCCTCTTTTGCAGGATAGGAGATCTCAAAAAGCGAGTTCGTTACCTGAATTTCAGGTTGGTGATGAAGATTTTTTGAAATGTTCTTTGGCAATTCGAGAGATGAAATATTGTTAGAATACTTATGATGTATTTCAAAGTATTTTTTCTGAGCATAATAGAGATTTCTCAACAGCCATTTGACCTCATCTTCAGGGTCCTTATTAAATTCAACATCTTCTGACCCCGCTTTCACTGATGAAAATTGTACGAAACCCCACATTTCGGGTAAGTGCATGTTGATCAGGCCCTGAGGCGACCATACCCAGTTGAATTCCGGGAAGGCCTTCCCTGTTTCGGGGTTGATGGTTTTTACATACTTTCCATTTTTGCTTTCTATCCTCCAGTTTACCCGTGAAAAATTTACCCGCCACTGCTCTCCGTTCCTGGGTCTCCTGGCTTCCGGGGCCGCTTCTTTCAGTACTTCCCATGGAAAGGCGATCTCGACCGTCCATAACCGGTCTTCATCGGAAGGATCGTTGAGCGTTCCCTGTATGTCGATACCGGTTTTGAGCCCTTTGATGTCCCACGCGTTGATAGGAGGGCCTCCTGTCAGGTACGGTTTTATCAGCATGAGGTCCCAGTAAGTGCCGAGGGCATTGATCTCAAATTCATAGTAGTTGTGGGTATCTCCATCAGGGTCTATGAACACTTCGAAGTCATTTTCATGGAAGATGATCATATCCCTCTTGTCATAGGTGGCCCAGATATGCGGCTCGATCATTTCGGCAGCTATGTAGAAGTATTCATCATCCCACAGCATTTTGGCGCGGGTGCGATGTAGAGGCTTCGGCTGTTTGTCGCCTTCGATATCTACGAAGTCGGTGGTCCATGGAGCATTTTTCCAGCCTGCTTCGTCAAGCTTTCCGTCAATGGTGAGGGGTGTGGTGCTATAGCAAACATAACCTTCCGGATTATACGTAATATCTGGCTGCTGCTGCTGCCCGCAGCAGACAAATACTGGTAGTAAAAGAAGATGAATAACTGCTATGGTCCATTTGATCTTCATATACCGTTTTTTAATGGCCTTTAAGTTTAAATAATAATTCTGATCCGTTTATAAGATTCTGGTGATCAATGAAATAGCCGTTGTAAGGCGCTCCGTTTAGTTTTACTTTCTCGATAATCACATCGCCAGGTTTGTTCTTTTCAGTTTGTATCACGAGCCTCTCGCCAGGGTAGTATTTCTGATTGAGGTGTATAGTCACTTTATCAAAAACGGGGCTTACCAGAGCATAGCTCATATCTCCCGGGCAATGTGGATAAATGCCAAGCATACTATACACCAGCCAGGCCGATAATGTACCGGTATCATCATTGCCGGGGATTCCGGAGGGGGTGTTGCTATAATGTTTGCCGATCAGTTCCCTTACTTTTAGTTGCGATCTCCATTCCTCGCCTTTCACATAATTGAAAAGAAAGGGATATGTAATATCAGGCTCGTTGGCCATATCATAATTACCTTCGTCAAAGCATCTTTGCAGCTCGTTAACGAATTTTTTGCTGCCTCCCACCAGCTTGATCATACCATTTATATCATGCGGAACATAGAAGCGGTATTGCCAGGCGTTGCCTTCTACAAAGCCTACAACAGGTTCGAAGTTGGCGCCTGCTTTCGGGTCAAAGGGAGTAAGCCAACTGCCATCGGACATCCTGGGGCGAAGCATGCCCGAAAACTTATCGAAATAATTGCGGTAGCTTAAAGCGCGTTTGTTGAAATATTTATAGTCGTCATTTTTTCCCAGCTCCCGGGCCAGTTGCGCCAGGTTCCAGTCCGAGATGTTATATTCCAGTGTAGTGGACACCGTACCCCAAAGGTTGTCATAAGCGCCTTCCGGGATATATCCCAATGTCGAATATTTCTCGATTCCCGGCCTGAGCTTGTTGCCATCGGTCGTAATAGCGGCTTTTTTCATCGCTTCATAAGCCTGATCGATATCAAAGTCCTTAATTCCCCGCAGCCATGAGTCCACTAATACAGGAGTGGCCGGGTCTCCTACCATCACATTTGTTTCCATGCCGAGTAGCTCCCACTTAGGTAACCATCCGCTTTCTTTGTACATGCTTAGCATGGAGTTTATCATATCGGATTGTAGCTCCGGGTATACCAATGAAAGGAATGGGTGGAGGTTTCGGTAGGTATCCCATAATGAAAATACGGTATATCTGTTGCCGTTTGTTTTTCCGATCCCCGAACTTTCCATCAACGGATAGTCACCGTTAACATCCTGGAATATGTTAGGGTGAAGCAATATGTGATATAAGGCGGTATAAAAGATAGTTTTTTCATCATCTGTTCCACCTTGTACTTCAATTCTCTTCAAAAGACTGTTCCAGACACTTTTTGCCTTAGCCGCAGTTTGATCAAAACTAAACGCTGGTTGCTCTTTTTCCAGGTTTTCCCGTGCATTGGCTATGCTCACGTATGAAATACCAATTTTCACTTCAATGGCTTCTCCTTCACGGGTCTGGAATGAAAAGTAGGTGCCTATATTTTCCCCTGCCATTTCATATGAATAACCATTGTATGGCTTGTAGATATTGTTGTACGTGGTCCAGGCAGCTTCTGCAGTGTATTCGGGCATCTTTTTCCAGGCACCAAACTTATCTGCCGGTCTGCTGAATTTGGCTACAAAATATACAGGCCTTACATCTTCAGGGTTGTAACAGAAGGTGCCTATTAATTTGTACCCCTCTATTTCCGTGTGTGATACAATTTTTAGCGCTGCCCCGGTCTCGTTGGTAAGGCCGAGCCCCAGGTTAAGCAAAATATGTGATTCGCCTGCAGGAAAGGTATAACGACTGATGCCTGTACGCATGGTGGCGCTTACTTCTGTTTTGATGTTGTACTTTGTCAGGTGATTCGAATAGTATCCGGGACTTGCCTGCTCCAGGCGGTAAGTACTGCCATATTTTTCAGGGTCCAGCTCCAGCTTACCAGTCGTGGGCATTAATAAAATGCTGCCAAGGTCAGGACAACCTACTCCGCTGAGGTTGACATGCGAGTATCCCGTAAGGAAATTGTTTTCATGCACATACGTTCTGGAGTGCCACTCGCTGTCTTTTTCAAAAACATTACCATCTCCTTTTTTATATGCAACATTAAAGGGACTTACAGAGGCCATTCCTGCCGGCAACACAGCCCCCGGATGTGTTGCGCCATAATTTGAGGTGCCAATAAAAGGATTCACGAATTGCGTATAATCCTGGGCAAAAGCGCTGGAGCAATAGATAAGGAAGGGTAATATGGTGAAGTATTTGGTCATAAATTAGTTATAAGACTTTAACCCCTTTATTGGTAAAGGCCTGAAGTGATTCATGAGTAGGTTTTAACTCAGTCACCAGCGTTTGTATCCTGGTTATCGCTTCTATTTTAAAAGGTTGTATTCTATTGATTGCATTGGAGAGACACAGACCGACCACGTTTCTGGAGGCGTCAATAAAAGCCTTTTTTGTAAGAGAGAGCTCACGGTCACTATCGGTGATGCCGATATCAGGATGTATGCTTGAAGTCTGGAGCAGGCACAGGTCAGCATGAATATCTTTGAGGTAGTTGATCACCTCCAGGCCGGCGCTTACCAGTGATTTGTGGATGATCTTCCCGCCAAGAAAAATAACTTCCAGGTTAGGAAATTCACATAGCCGGGTGGCAATAGTCAGTGAATTGGTGAAAATAACGGCCTTTAGATCGCGGGGAAGCACATCAATCAAAATTTGATTGGCGGGACTCCCATCCAGGATAATGACTTCGTCATTGTTAATAAGGTCCTTAGCCTTTTTGGCTATCTCCAGCAACTCCTCATTGGGCGTGGGATTGATCTGTGCAGGAGTAATGTGTGGATTGGCCATGGCTCCTCCATGCACCTTTTTAATATAGCCCCCTTCGGCCAGCTCCTTGAGATCCCGCCTTATAGTGTCTTCCGATACATTCAATTCCTTGCTTAAGGTAGTTGAGTAGACCTTATTATGCAGGTTGATAAGATGTAAAATAAAATGATGCCTTTCCTCTTTTAACATTATATGATAAGCTAGTTGACTGACTGATCCAATCAAAAGTAATCAATTCCTAAATATATGTAATAAAAACGCACAAACGCGCATGTTAATGCTTTTTTTTAATTGTTTTACTTGTAAATGCATCTTTCATAAGGCGTTAAGTCGGTTATTTCGACTCAGCAACGTGAATGAAACAAGTGGTATTGCAGCTATTTGCGTTATTTAAAATAGATTTAAAAAATAATTAACAGGATTTTAATAACTTTAAATGCGTGTTTATGCATGTTTATGCATTTTTATCTTGGAATTGGTTATGGGTTTTGCTAGTATTAGAGAATGTTATTAATCAAATCATCTAACTATGTTAAAAAAATTACTCACTCTTATGGTCATTGGGACCCTCTTCTTCGTGGAAGCCAGGTCTCAGGCGGTCGTTACTGGTACGGTTACAGATGCCAGTGAAAATGAGCCGTTGCCGGGTGTAACAGTTCTCATTGCCGGTACGGGAAACGGTACGATTACCGATGCCGGAGGTAACTATAAAATAGAAGTAAGAGGTGGTCAACAGCTTTACTTTTCTTTTGTAGGTTATGAATCTCAAACCATTCCAGTTGATAACAGATCTGTTATCGATGTACAACTCACTCCTGATATTACCCAGTTGTCTGAAGTGGTGATCACCGCCCTGGGTGTGGAAAGAGAAAAAAAAGCATTAGGATACTCCATGACTGAGGTCGATGGTGAAGAGGTGTCCACAGTTAAGGAGACAAACGTTATTAACTCGCTGGCAGGTAGGGTGGCGGGTGTAGTGGTGTCGCCCAATACTTTTGGGCCGGGTAGTAGCACCCGCGTAATACTTAGAGGTAACAACTCCTTGACCGGTAACAATCAGCCGCTATACGTGGTAGATGGTATTCCAATGGATAATGCCGGTTTCGGCTCTTCCAATAGCAATACTGCGAGTGAATACTCTCGTGCTGACTATGGAAATGGTATCGCGGACATTAACCCGGACGATATTGCTTCTATTTCTGTGCTGAAAGGTCCTAATGCTGCAGCTTTATATGGTTCCAGGGCTAGTAACGGTGTTATTCTCATTACTACCAAAAAGGGCAAGGCAGGAAAAGGGCTTGGGGTAAGTTTTTCCTCTAATGTAACATTCGAAGACCCGTTGGTGCTCCCTGAATTGCAGGATGCGTATGGCCAGGGGTCGCAAGGTAATGTGGAGCTTACCACCGGTAGCTCATGGGGCGCCAGGCTTGACGGAAGCAACCGGCCTTATTTTACAGGTGAAAACAAACCTTACGCTTCTCAGCCGGACAATGTGAAAGATTTTTTCAGAACAGGTTCTACTGCTATTAATACTTTGAGCCTCACAGGAGGAGGAGAAAATGCAAATATCCTGTTCTCTTATACCAATGTACAGGCCAATTCGATCCTACCTAATTCGGAGATCTCTAAGCATAACTTTAATCTGAGAGGTTTTATGAATCTGACGGATAAGCTATCGTTTGATAGTAAGATCACATACGCAAATGTAGAAGGTCAGAATCGTCCTTCTCTCGGAACGGAAGGTGTGGTTGCAAACATATATTCCATACCCAGAAATATTGATTTCGATGATCTGAAAGATTTTCAAAATGAGGTAGATCTAAGCGTAAGGTCTTATACTGACGGGGGAGCGAATCCCTATTGGGTGCTGAACCATGATAGAAATGATGATGTGCGCAACAGAGTGTTCGGCTTCTTTAAAGTAGATTACCAGTTTACAGATAACTTTTCAGCATTTGCACGCGTAGGTGGAGACTTTACAGATCAAAAGATAGAGACGGTTAACCAATATGGGCACTGGTTTTATGGGTCGGGTAGGTTCAACTATGGTACCAGCAAGTCCAAAGAGATCAATGCTGATTTCCTTTTGAGCTATAACAAGAACTTAGGGGATATAACGGTATCGGCAAATTTTGGTGGTAACCATCGCTATGAAGAAGATGAAAGCTACTCCATATTTGGGGAAGGATTCAAGATTCCTACCCAGTCAACACTGCCTAGCGCTACTACACTCATTCCGCAATATTCTTTCCTGAGGCCCAAGGAGGTGAATTCTCTATATGGTTCTGCTCAATTGGCTTTTAGAGAAATTATATATTTAGATCTGACAGCCAGAAATGACTGGTCCTCTACATTGCCGGAAGCAAACCGGTCGTTCTTTTATCCTTCAGCAAGCTTATCGGTGCTTGTCAATGAATTTATCGATAGCGGGCAGCGAATTTTGAACTTTACAAAGATACGAGCCAGTTGGGCGCAAGTGGGTAACGATACTGATCCATTCCAGTTGACCAACACCTACAATCTTGACCAGAATGGATATTTAGGACGAACTACATTGTCAAAGCCCGACACACGATTCGATGCTGATATCAAGCCTGAACAGGTGTCTACCATCGAATTTGGTTTAGAGTGGAAAATGTTCGGTAACAGGCTGTTTGGAGACTTTACTTATTATGACATTACCTCTCAAGATCTCATCTGGGCAGTTCCTGTTTCACAATCTACAGGTTATAGCTTCTTCAATACTAATGTGGGGAAAATTACTAATAGTGGTGTAGAGATCCTTATTGGGGGTATTCCTGTAAGAACACCTGACTTCAGTTGGGAGGTCTCTGCTAACATTGCTCATAATAAGAATAAGCTGGAAGAGTTAATCGAAGACCTGGATAATTACACCTTTAGCACCACAAATGGAGGCAGTGTAACTGTACGGGCAACAGCCGGAGGAGGGTATGGCGACATTTATGGGACTACCTATATGACAGCTCCCAATGGTAAAATAGTCGTAAATGCTGATGGTGTCCCGGTAGCTTCTTCCGAGCATGTTTACCTGGGCAACTACCAACCGGATTGGATTGGTGGTGTTACCAACGCTTTCAGCTATAAAAATCTGTCATTGAAATTGTTGATCGATGCACGCATAGGCGGAGAAGTGTATTCCGGTGCTGATGCGGGGCTAGATGCTTCGGGAGCTTCTAAAAGAACATTGCAATACCGTGAGGATGGAGTTGTGCTGGATGCGATGGTCAACACTGGCACTGCGGAAGAGCCTGTGTATGTAGAAAATACCACGAGCGTATCAGCCCAGCGATATTTTGGTGGGCTTACAGGAATAGCTTCCAACTACGTTTACGACCAGACCAATATCAGAATGCGTGAGGCATCGCTGATCTATAGATTACCCGCTTCGTTGCTTTCAAAAACTTTTATTAAAACGGCATCCATTGGTCTTGTAGGTCGCAATTTATTCTTCCTTACAAAGAAGATTGACAATTTCGATCCTGAATCAAGCTACAGTACAACTTCATTCGGGCAAGGTGTGCTGTTTTATAACCTGCCGACTACCAGGAGCTACGGGTTCAGCGTGAAAATTGATTTTTAAAAATTATTAAAGATATAGATTATGAAGGCTATTTATAACAAAGCATTCGCGCTTGGCTTGGTTCTGATGATGTCGTGTACATCGGATTTCAATGAATTGAACCAACGCCCTGGCGCTGTTACGGCTGATGAGGCCAGTGGCAGGTACTTTCTGACCAATCCACAGTTTAATCTTTTTGCGCCCAACAGATACCCCTACTGGAGGGGCCCGTTGATACATGGCGATCGTTATGCAGGTCATTTCTGTTTTGGATTTGAAGGTTCCTGGTGGACCGATGAGCTGGGATATGCCTACCACGGAGAATATACAAATGCTACATGGGATTGGCTGGAAAGCTATCTGCGAGACCTGGATAACTACCTTGATCTTACGGCTACCGGTGGCGATTTTGAAAATGAAAAAATGCATGCGGTAGGATTGATCCTGAAGGGGCTTTACTATCAAAAATACACCGATATTTTTGGTGAAATTCCATACAAGCAAGCTGGAAATCCGGATATAATCACCCCTAAGTTTGACACTCAGAAGGATATCTATGTGGGTATATTAGATCAATTGGATGAGGCCATGACGCTTATTGGAGAGGCTACAAATACAGGTAATGCCATTGAAGACCTGGCTGATAATGACTTGTACTACGGAGGAGATCTTCAGAGATGGAAAAGATTGGCAAACACACTAAAGTTAAGGATTGCTTTGAGGGCATATGGAGCTAGCGGAGCAGATTTTGCTAATGGAGCGATCACTGAAGCCCTGGCTAACCCTTTAATTGAAACTCAGGATGAAAGTGCATTACTTATTAAAGATCAGGTAATCTCACAATGGGGTAGTGCAGCCTACGGTGACGTGTGGCATAACTTTGGTCTTGGATCTAACTGGACTGTGAGCAAAACACTGATTGACTACCTGAGAGATAATAATGATCCAAGACTTGGGAAATATGCCGTACCTGCTGATGGGGGAACTTTTACTATTCCCAAACCCGAAAATGGAGCTGAGCAGAAGGCTCTTGACCTCATGCTCACCAACCTCGATGACGCAGGGGTGCCCTATACCACAAGCGAAGTAGAAGTGGACGGTGAAACGAAGATTGAGGTGGTGATGCCTGAGAATATTCACTATGTAGGTCAGCCTTCACGCTTGAACCTAACCAGCTACTACTTTGCCAACTATAGCTTCTTTTCAAAGCCTGCAGAGATCATTACAAAGGCTAAGAATAGCGGAGAGATATTTCCTGAGCTGATCCTAACATCTGCAGAAGCCTATTTCCTCAGAGCAGAGGCTGCTGTAAGAGGCTTCGGAGGAGGTGATGCCAATACCCTCTACCAGGAAGGTATCCGTCAGGGCATGCTGCTTTGGGAGGTGGCAGAGGAAGATATAACCGAATTTCTGATCAATTCTGCAATAGCTACATTGTCTGGCACTACTGATGATATGCTCGAACAGATCAGCGTGCAGCGATGGATAGCAGACTATACGGATGGCTTCGAAGCCTGGGCGGTGGTAAGGAAGTCTGGCTATCCTGCTGATGTAGCCGATGGCGTAGATGATTCGGATATCTATGGTTACGGAGAGATCAACGGTGTTTACCCTCAAAGGATGAGGTATGGAAGCAATGCCAGAAATACCAACGGTACAAACTTAGATGAGGCCATCAGCCGGCAGGGTCCTGACCAGCAGGATATTCCGCTGTGGTTTACGAAATAGGGGTTGATTCTGCACGGACATTCGACTTTCTTTATAGTGGTCGGTGTTCGTGCTTATCTTCATCAACAAAACTCTGAGGAATCAAATTTTAATTTATAACTTAAGGACAATGCTGCTGTGGAAAAGTGGCAGCATTGCATTTGAATCTAATTACAACACTACTTCTTAAAAATCAGCAATGGATAACATACCGCAGCAGGTAAGCATTTCTGCAAGCACTGAGGCCAGGAGCTATACAAAGCCTTTTATTACGGTTACTTTTCTTTTTTTTATGTGGGGGTTCATTACGGTGATGAATGATGTGCTTATACCACACCTCAGGGCTGTTTTTGAACTATCTTATTTTAAGGCTGCATTGGTTCAGTTTGCCTTTTTTGGTGCTTTTTTCATTGTTTCTCTGCTGTACTTTTTCATATCCGCCTATAAAGGAGACCCTATCGCGAAGCTAGGATATAAAAACGGCATTCTGGTGGGGCTCTTTTTATGCGGGTTAGGGTGTTTTCTGTTCTACCCCGCGGCTTCCTATCAGATTTATGGCTTTTTCCTTAGTGCATTATTCATATTGGCTTCGGGAGTTACAGTGTTGCAAATTGCCGCTAATCCTTATGCAGCTATTTTAGGCAAACCCGCTACCGCATCGAGCCGGTTGAATCTTGCCCAGGGCTTTAACTCTTTTGGTACGACACTGGCGCCTGTTATCGGAGCCTTGCTGGTTTATAAAGTTTTTTCGGATGGTGATATTTCTGTAGACTCCTTGAAGCTTCCCTATATCATCTATGGACTGGTATTCCTGGTGCTTGCGCTGATGATAAAAATGGTGCATTTGCCTTCATTTAGTAGTAGTGATAAAATTGAAACAGGGGCTAAAGCCCTTCAATATCGTCATGTGGTGTTAGGCATGATCGCTATTTTCATGTATGTAGGAGGTGAAGTTTCCATAGGAAGCTTTTTGATCAATTTGTTTGCGCAGGAGCAGATCATGGGGCTGAGTGAAGCTGCCGGAGGTATTTTTCTCTCTTATTATTGGGGAGGCGCCATGACCGGTAGGTTTTTAGGAGCTATTTCTCTTGGGTCGTTGGAGAGCAGGAGTAGAAAATATCTGCTTATGTTGCTTACGGCAGTAGCTTCTTTCATAGTAATATACTTTGTTACCAGTATCAGGAACGAAAATGGCCAGTTTTATTTCGAACTTATGGCCCTTGACAAGCTAGCCTACTTTTTTCTTTTGATGGCACTTAACTATGCTGCTTTTATGCTCGGGGGATCGAAGCCAGCGAGAACATTAACGATTTTCTCCTTGGCGGTTGTAGGGCTGTTACTAACTGTATCCTTTAGCTACGGACAGTTGGCGTTTTGGGCTGCCATTGGCATAGGGCTGTTCAACTCGATTATGTGGTCGAATATTTTTACCCTTGCAATCAAAGACCTCGGCAAATATACAAGCCAGGCATCATCTCTGTTGGTGATGATGATAGTGGGTGGGGCTATCGTACCGCCACTGCAGGGGGCATTGGCGGATGCAATTGGTATTCAGCTTTCCTTTATGTTGCCGGTGCTTTGCTATCTTTATTTAATTTTCTACGGACTTAAAGGCCACCAGATAATAAAACCACAATCATGAAGGAACTTGTAGCAGGAATAGACATTGGCGGAACAGGGACCAAATTCGGTCTGACTGACAGGGACGGCAACGTGTTGATCTCCAATAGCATTAGAACTAATGCGCGTGAATCTTTTGATACCTACCTGGCAGAGCTTCATGCTGGAATTGAATCGGCTTTGGCTCAGGTTGGCGATGGCTATCAAGTAGTCGGCATAGGCGTTGGCGCCCCTAACGGCAACTATTTTAAGGGCACTATTGACGATGCTCCTAATTTGCGCTGGCGTGGTATTCTCCATTTTATTGAAGAGTTTAAAGCATATTATGATGTACCGATGGCGCTGACAAACGATGCCAATGCGGCCGCTCTTGGTGAAATGCTGTTTGGTGCGGCTAAGGGAATGAAGGATTTTGTAGTGATCACGCTGGGTACAGGCCTGGGAAGTGGTTTTGTAGTGAATGGACAGGTGCTTTATGGTTATGATGGCTTTGCCGGTGAAGTGGGGCATGTCATTGTCGATATCAACGGTCGGGAATGTGGCTGCGGGCGACAGGGTTGCCTGGAAACCTATGTTTCGGCCCCGGGCATCGTAAGAACAGTGCAGGAGATGCTGGGATGGTCAAAGTCGGATAGCGCCTTGAGAAAGATATGCTACGATGACCTAACCGCTGCTACTATTGCTGAATTTGCCCAGAAAGGGGACCCCGTAGCCTTGAAGGCTTTTGATTTTACAGCAAAAACGCTGGGTATAAAACTTGCAGATATGGTGGCGCATACCAGCCCGGAAGCTATTTTCCTGTTTGGTGGCCTGGCAAATGCCGGAGACCTTCTCTTTGAGCCCGTAAGGCGCTACACCGAGGAATTTATGCTTAACCTGTACAAAAACAGAGTGAAAATACTTCCCTCTGCCATTGGGGAGCAAAATGCTGCCATACTTGGTGCTGCTGCACTCATCTGGCACGACATGGATAGCAAAAATGAACAGTCACCGCAAAATATTTCAGCATGTTGAATTTGTATAGACCACAGCTAAAGATTGCCTGTTTACCTGCTCTGGCGCTACTGGCTGCCTGTAGTCAACCCGTGGAGCAGACCACTGTTGAAGCGGAAGTCAGATATACCGACTATGTTGACCCTTTTATTGGCACTGCCGCGCATGGCCATACCTACCCGGGTGCAACAGTTCCTTTTGGTATGGTGCAGCTTAGTCCCGACAACGGAACAGAAGGTTGGGACTGGGTGTCGGGGTATAACTATGATGATAGCGTAATTGTAGGCTTCAGCCATACCCACCTCAGTGGTACAGGTATTGGCGATCTGGCAGATATCCTGTTTATGCCGGTTCACCGGCCGGTAGAAGCAGGTAGAAAAGTGCATCCCAAAAATAACTACGATTTCAAATCAAAATTTTCTCATAGGAATGAATACGCAGAACCTGGCTACTACAGCGTCTACCTGGACGACAACCATGTAAAAGCAGAGCTGACAGCCAGCGAAAGAGCAGGATTTCACCAGTACACTTATGATGGATCCGGGGCTCCGGTCGTAGTGGTAGACCTTGGTTTTGCCATCAACTGGGATAAGCCCACTGATACCTATTTGAAAATGGAGGAAGAAAGCCTTTTAGTGGGCTACCGCAAGTCCAAAGGCTGGGCAGAAGATCAGCACCTGTACTTTGCGGCCAGTTTCTCTGAACCAGTTGCCGCTATTGAGATCTACAGCGACACTACAGCAGTAACTGGTGATGAAGCCGATGGAGAGAAATTGACTGCATTGTTGCGCTTTGATGAGTCGGTAAAGACTTTAAAAATAAAAGTAGGACTATCAAGCGCGGATATCGAAGGCGCCCAAAAAAGCCTCGCTGAAATTCCACATTGGGATTTTGACCAGGTGAGACAGGCGGCATCAGATCAATGGGAAAAAGAGTTGAGCAAGATCAAAATCACCGATCCGAACGAGACCAATAAAAAGATATTTTATACCGCGCTATATCACTCCAATCTGGCTCCTGTGATCTATTCAGATCACAACCAGCGATATAAAGGTGCCGATGGTAAGGTGCATCAGGCCGAAGACTATACCAAATATTCCATTTTCTCGCTATGGGATACTTTCAGGGCTGCGCATCCTCTATTCACCATTACTCAGCCAGAGCGGGTCGATGATTTCATCAATTCCATGCTCAGCCACTATGATGAGTATGGCTTGTTGCCGGTGTGGGAGCTTACAGGCAACGAAACCAACACCATGACCGGTTATCATGCAATACCGGTAATTACGGATGCATGGCTGAAGGGGTATGACGGCTTCGACAGGGAAAAAGCTTATGAAGCTATGAAGAAAAGTGCCGTGCAGGACATCAGAGGGGTAAACTTTTATAAAGAATACGGTTACATACCTGCTGACCTGGAAAATGAGTCGGTCACAAAAAACCTGGAATATGCTTTTGATGATTGGTGCATTGCTCAGGTGGCAAAAAAACTGGGTAATAAAGAGGATTATGATTATTTCATCAAGCGCTCGCAAAGCTACAGGCATTTGTATGACCCACAGACCAGGTTTATGAGAGGCAAACTTACCGATGGCACCTGGAAAGAACCTTTTGATCCGAAATTTTCATCACATCGGGTGGATGCCGACTATACCGAAGGTAATGCGTGGCAGCACAGTTGGTTTGTGTCCCACGATGTGGAGGGACTGATTGCACTGATGGGTGGCGAGCAGGTATTTATCAATATGCTGGATTCTTTGTTTAATGAAGATTCCGATATTCACGGTGATAATATTTCGGCTGATATTTCCGGGCTGATCGGGCAGTATGCCCATGGCAACGAGCCGAGCCACCACATAGCCTACCTTTACAACTATGCGGGAGCACCATGGAAAACACAGGAAACAGTGAGGAAGATCATGGGGCAATTGTATACCAGTGAACCCGCTGGCTTATGTGGCAACGAAGATTGCGGACAAATGTCCGCATGGTACATTTTGTCGGCACTCGGATTCTATCCCGTCAATCCTGCCAATGGGGTATATACGATTGGAGCTCCACTTTTTGAGAAGGCGGAAATACCACTGACCGGAGACACGAAATTTACTGTTGAGGCAGAAAATGTAAGTGAAGAAAATATTTATGTTCAATCGGCTACCCTTAATGATCAACCGCTAAGCAGGTCCTATATCACACATGAGGAATTGATGAAGGGCGGGAATTTAAGGTTTGTCATGGGGCCGGAGCCCAATACCTCCTGGGCCAGTGAAGAAGAGAATTACCCCTACTCAGGAATAAAGGAATAAAAACCAATGGCAGTAAAAGAAGAAAGATCTAAAAAAGTAGAAGGGGATAGAAACAGCTATGAAAATATCCCCGTCAAAGTTTATGACGACTCCCGGGAAGCCTCCGTTGCTGTGGCGGAAGAGATAGCGGCATTGATCAGAAGCAAGCAGGCAACTGGTGAAACGTGCGTGCTTGGCCTGGCTACAGGCTCTACACCCACAAAGGTCTATGATGAACTGGTGAGGTTACACCGGGAAGAGGGATTGAGTTTCGGAAATGTCGTCACATTTAATCTTGACGAATACTATCCCATTACACCTGATTCTTTACAGAGCTACGTACGCTTCATGCATGAGCATTTGTTTGATCATGTAGATATTCCAGTTGGGAACATGCACATACCTGATGGCACGCTGCCGGCTGATAAGGTGGCCGCTTATTGCCAGGAATATGAAAGTAAGATCGCATCATTTGGCGGATTGGACCTGCAGATCCTCGGTATAGGTCGTACCGGGCACATAGGTTTCAACGAGCCCGGTTCCACATTGCAAAGCAGGACCCGGCTTATCACCCTGGATCATGTCACTAAAGTAGATGCGGCCAGCGACTTTTTTGGAGAAGAGAACGTGTCCAGAAAGGCTATCACAATGGGTGTGGGTACCATTATGGATGCCGAAAGGGTGATATTGATGGCTTGGGGTGAGGGAAAAGCGGAAATCGTCAGGCGAACAGTGGAAGGAGAGGCAAGTCATGAAATTCCCGCCACCTTCCTGCAGAACCATCCCAATGCAACAGTTATTCTGGATACTGCTGCTGCCGACCAGTTGGTAAGGATCAACGAGCCCTGGATGGTGGGGGAATGCGAATGGACCAGTGAGCTGAAACGAAAAGCAGTGATCAACCTTTGTAAAAAGGTTGACAAGCCGATATTAAAACTCACAGATAGGGATTATAATGACAATGGGTTAAGTGATCTGGTAGCCAATTTCGGCCCTGCCTATGATATCAATATCAGGATATTTAACGAATTGCAGCACACTATCACGGGCTGGCCGGGAGGCAAACCATATGTTGATGACAGCAAGCGTCCCGAGCGAGCTGAACCCGCCCAAAAGCGCGTCCTTATTTTCAGCCCTCACCCGGACGATGACGTCATTTCAATGGGAGGGACGCTGATCCGCCTGCACGATCAAAATCATGAGGTACATGTGGCCTATCAAACGTCAGGAAATATTGCTGTTTTTGATGACGATGTGGTACGGTTCGCAGACTTTGTAAGCGATTATCATCAGGCGTTTGATTTTGTGAAGGAAAGCGCTGACCGGATGTTTGAACAGGTGGTGGCGGGTATCAGAGATAAAGGACCGGGAGAAACGGATAGCAAAGAGGTACAATGCATCAAAGGACTGATCAGAAGAGGGGAGGCCAAGGCCGCGTGTCGCTACATAGGTCTGAAAGATGAGAACGTACATTTTCTGGATATGCCGTTTTACGAAACCGGTCTTGTAAAAAAGAGGCCCCTGAGTGATGAAGATGTGGACATTATCGTCAACCTGATCAAAAAGATCAAGCCTCACCAAATCTATGCTGCTGGAGACCTTTCTGACCCGCATGGCACTCATCGTGTCTGTCTGGACGCCATTTTTCAGGCATTGGAAATACTGAAAAAAGAACCCTGGATGAAAGACTGCTGGGTATGGCTTTACCGTGGCGCCTGGCAGGAGTGGGATATACACCAAATAGAGATGGCCGTACCGTTAAGTCCTGATGAGTTGCTGAAAAAGCGCAGGGCTATATTCAAACATCAGTCGCAAAAAGACAGGCCACTGTTCCCTGGTGCGGACAGCCGGGAATTCTGGCAGCGATCAGAACAACGGAATAGGGAAACGGCCAGGGAATATGACGCCTTAGGTTTGCCTGAGTATGAGGCTATTGAAGCATTTAAAAGATATTTTTATTAATCAGAACCAAAGAATGATGAAGAGAAGAGACCTTATAAAAATAGCATCACTGGGCATACCTGCTCTTGGGCTTTCTCAGACTTTGTTGGGAAAAGCTTTTTCGACATCAGGCCGGAAAGCTGACGGTCCTATTGTGATTTCCACCTGGAATCATGGCATGATGGCCAATGAGGAGGCATGGAAGGTGCTGAGCAAGAAAGGTAACGCACTGGATGCTGCTGAAAAAGGAGTGATAGTTGTGGAGAACGATCCCACCAATCAAACCGTAGGGATCGGAGGATTCCCCGACCGCGAGGGAATAGTGACACTCGATGCCTGTATCATGAGCAAAGACGGTTGCGGAGCAGTAGCATTTCTGCAAGACATCAAAAATCCTATAGCCGTGGCCCGTAAAGTGATGGAAGAAACCCCTCACGTGATGCTGGTAGGTGCGGGAGCTAAAAAGTTTGCACTCACTCACGGTTTTAAAGAAGAAAATCTGCTTACGGAGCAAACCAAAAAGGACTATTTGAACTGGCTGAAAACATCAGAATATAAACCCATCATCAACATAGAAAACCACGATACCATTGGCCTTCTGGCAATGGATCATAATGGCGACCTATCTGGGGCTTGTACTACCAGCGGTGCAGCGTGGAAGATGCATGGTCGAGTGGGTGATTCCCCTATAATCGGAGCCGGGTTATTTGTGGATAATGAGATCGGAGCTGCGTGCGCAACCGGCCTGGGGGAAACAGTGATCCGTGCCGCTGGAAGCGCCATGGTAGTAGAGCTTATGCGCCATGGCAGAGAACCGGAAGCCGCTTGTAAAGAGGTAGTAGAACGTATCGTCAAAAACGAAAAGGATATCGCTAACACTCAGGTGGGTTTCCTGGCATTACGAAAAGATGGCAGCTATGGCGCGTATAGCGTCCACAAAGGGTTCAACTATGCTGTTAAAACGATAAAAATGTCTGAATTGATCGATTCGCCATTTATCAAGAGTTAGGTTCGGCATCATAATTCGATCGATTTTTTAGGCTAAACAAGACAAGGAAGTGACATTAAAAGTAACGAATCATAAGAACCTGGGGGCCACCTCACGAAGAATTCTTGAATTAAATGAGGGATGGCGGTTTCGTCAGGCAGGCAAAGAGCAGTGGCACGAAGTTTCGGTGCCGTCTACTAATTTTACAGCCCTTTTGGCTCACGGGCTCATTGACGATCCTTTTTACAGAGATAATGAAGCCAAACTCCAATGGATAGAAAAGGAAGATTGGGAGTATAGACTTTTGTTCGAGCTCAACTCTGAAGACCTCGATTACCCGGAAATAGATATTGTTTTCAAAGGGCTGGATACTTATGCGGATGTAAACGTAAACGGCCATCTGCTTTTCAAAGCCAATAATATGTTTGTGGAATGGAGGGAAAATTGCAAGCAGTGGCTTAAACCAGGTATGAATGAAATACATGTGCATTTTCATTCTCCGATCAAAGCAACTATGCCGCTGTACCAGCAGGCTGGCTTCACATATCCTGCTGGGAATGACAAAACAGAAGAGAAGCTAAGCGTGTATTCCCGTAAGGCGCCTTATCATTTTGGCTGGGACTGGGGTCCAAAATTTGTGACTTCGGGGATTTGGAGGCCCGTTTTCCTCGAATTTTCCGATCCACTCAGAATATCCGATTTTTATATCGAACAGCATGAACTAACGGATAAGCGAGCCGTTCTCACCGCTAATCTGGAGATAATCTCCGGTGAGGGGCAGGAGGTAGAGCTACTGCTGACAACAGATTCACCCAGTGATGATTCTCAATATATAGCAACTCAGTTGATCCGTTTGGAAAAAGGCGTCAATTCAGTGTCCTCCGAAATCACAATTGACCACCCCATAAAGTGGTGGCCTGCGGGTATGGGGGCTCCGGATCTTTATCACCTAAAGGCTCAACTGCTAAAAGATGGGGCTTTACTTGACAAAAGAGAACTGAAAATCGGATTGAGAACCATTGAGGTGGTGAATCGGCCTGATAAGCATGGAGAAAGTTTCTTTATCAAAGTCAATGAACAGCCCTTTTTTATAAAAGGAGCTAATTACATCCCTTCCGATAGCTTTCCGGATCGCGTTACGCGGGATAAACACCAGGAAGTATTTAAAAATGCAGTGGGATCAAACATGAACATGCTTCGTGTATGGGGAGGAGGCATCTATGAAGACGATGATTTTTACGACCTGGCCGATGAATTCGGAATACTTATCTGGCAGGATTTTATGTTTGCCTGCTCCATGTACCCGGGGGACGAAGCTTTTCTCAACAACGTAAAAAAAGAGGCCATTTATAACGTCAAACGGCTACGGAACCATCCTTCACTGGCGCTTTGGTGTGGCAACAATGAAATAGCAGTGGGTTGGAAAACCTGGGGATGGCAAAAGGAATATAATTATAGCGAAGAAACCTGCTCACTACTAAAAAAATACTACGATGATCTTTTTCATCAGTTGCTCCCCTCGGTAATAAAAGAGTTGGACGGTAATAGATTTTACCTACCCTCATCGCCCATCAGTGACTGGAAAGGGCCTGATGATATGAAAATGGGTAATAATCATTTTTGGGGTGTATGGCATGGTGAGTTGCCCTTCAGCGCCTATGAAACTTATGTGCCGCGATTCATGAGCGAATATGGCTTTCAATCATTTCCTGAGCTTACATCGGTAAAACAGTACACCATTCCGGAAGACTGGGATTTGAATAGTGACGTCATGCTGCTCCATCAAAAGCATCCGAGAGGAAATGCATTGATAAAAAAATATATGGAATTGTGGTACAACGCACCAAAGGACTTCGGGGCGTTTTTATACCTAAGTCAGATTTTGCAAGCCGAGGGCATAAAAATAGCCATTGAGGCGCACCGAAGAAACAAGCCGTTTTGCATGGGTACCATTTATTGGCAGTTGAATGATTGCTGGCCGGTGGCTTCATGGTCCAGTGTGGATTATTACGGCCGGTGGAAAGCCCTGCAATACTTTGTGAAAAAGGCATATGCAGATATTATTACCTCAACAGTACGCCATGGTGATACACTTGAAGTATATGTGGTGTCAGACCGCTATGATGCTTCTGATGTTGTGCTTGAAGTAATTACAGTAGATTTTTTTGGAAATATTGCCTGCGAATCGAAAGCGGATATCAAAATAGAGCCAAATTCATCAACAGTAGCCTTTCAAGCCCCCGTGAATAGTATTATTAATGGCAATAATGAGCAGAGTTGTCTGATTATCAGCCGGGTAAAGGAGGGTGAGCAAACGATAAGTGAAAATCTATACTATTTGGTTATGCCCAAAGATTTACATCTCAGAAAACCAACAATTGAAGGAGTGATAAAGGAGGTAGAAGGAAAATATTTTGTAGACCTGTCTACGGATTATCTGGCCAGAAATGTGGTACTGAAAGCGAAAGGAACGAATGCTCACTTCTCCGATAACTTTTTTGACCTGATCCCGGGCCAGCCGAGAACGGTAGAGGTAAAGGTAGAACACCCCGAGAAGTTGAACGAGAGCCTGACCATTTATTCATTATTTGACGCCTGTATTGAATAATGAAGCTGGAGGCCATAGACATCATCATAATTGTGGGGTACCTGGTGCTTACAATTGCACTTGGATTTTATTTTTCCAAGAAAGCTTCTAAAGACCTTCAGGCTTATTTTTTGGGAGGAAAAACCATCCCATGGTGGATATTGGGTATCTCCAATGCCTCCGGGATGTTCGATATTACCGGCACCATGTGGCTGGTATCCATGTGCTTTGTTTACGGATTAAAAAGCGCCTGGCTACCCTGGATCTGGCCCACCTTCAACCAGGTATTTTTGATGGTATATCTGTCAGTATGGTTAAGAAGATCAAATGTAATGACAGGAGCGGAATGGCTTGAAAAGCGATTTGGTAATGGCAGGGGAGCAGAGCTTTCTCAACTGGTTGTTGTAGTATTTGCATTGGTGAGTGTAGTCGGGTTTATTGCTTATACTTTCAAAGGTATAGGGAAGTTTGCCCATACTTTTTTGCCATGGGATTTCGCCTCGGACACCTACGCGCTAATACTGATCAGCATCACCTCCTTGTATGTGATCAAAGGTGGGATGTATAGTGTGGTGATCACCGAGCTGATCCAGTTCATTATTATGACGATCGCTTCAATAGCTGTTGGTATTATTGCCATGAACCTGGTCAGTCCGGAGATGTTATCCGAACATATTCCTGAGGGTTGGAAAGAGTTGTTTTTTGGCTGGCACCTGGATTTGGATTGGTCCGGTGTGATCGCCTCTGTCAATCAAAAGATCAGCGAAGACGGGTTCACGTGGTTTTCATTCTTTGTGATGATGATGCTGTTTAAGGGGGTACTGGTAAGTATGGCAGGCCCCGTGCCAAACTACGATATGCAGCGGATACTGGCTACAAAGACGCCAAAAGATGCAGCGAAAATGAGTGGCTTGGTGTCACTGGTGATGTACTTTCCCCGGTATATGCTCGTCACCGGCCTGACCATACTGGCGCTGGTATTCCTTGGGCCAAAGATCAGTCAGGAGGGAGGGTTCGACTTCGAAATGATACTTCCTTACTCGATCAATAATTTTATTCCTGCCGGCTTTACAGGGCTGCTATTGGCCGGACTGATCGCTGCGTTTATGTCGACCTATGCAGCTACGGTGAATGCAGCCCCCGTATATTTTGTTAATGATATTTATAAAAAATACATCAAACCCGATGGCAGCCGAAAGCTCTATGTCAGGATGAGCTACCTGGCTTCGTTTGTTATTATTGTGCTTGGTATTGCTTTCGGGTTTGTTATTGACTCTATCAACTCCATCACCCAATGGATCTTCGGAGCATTGTTCGGAGGCTACACTGCCGCCAATTTATTGAAATGGTATTGGTGGAGGTTCAACGGCTATGGCTATTTCTGGGGTATGATGGCCGGGCTGGGCGCATCACTGGTGTTGCCATTCCTGTTTCCCGAGGTGCAGCCGCTTTATGCCTTCCCGTTTATACTGCTTATTTCTCTGTTCGGATCCATTGGCGGTTCACTACTTACAAAACCGGATAATGAGGACGTATTGATAGATTTCTATAAAAGTGTCCGGCCCTGGGGGTGGTGGGGACCGGTGAAAAGAGCGGTAATGGAAAGATATCCCGAGTTCACACCCAATAAAAATGCTGATAGGGATGCCTTTAATATAATTGTAGGCATTATCTGGCAATTAACTTTGGTAGTGATGCCCATTTACCTGGTTATCCGGGAGCTTTGGCCGATGCTCATTGCGTTTGGTGTATTTGCCATTACCTCCATAATTCTAAAGAAAAACTGGCTGGACAAACTTGAAAATGATTGATCAATAAAAAAGGACATCATCATGAAAAAATTCAACCTCCTGATTTTACTCTACGTTTCCCTGGTGCTGGCAGGCTGCATCACCGGGCAGCAAGATGCTGTCACTTTACAGTCACCGGCTATTATTCCTGAGCCTGTTCACCTGGAAGTGAAGGACGGAGTATTTCAGCTGACGGACCGGACGGCTGTGTCTTTTAGAGCAAATGACGAGTTGGCAGAATCTACTGCCGGGGCACTTAACGATATACTACTGCCGATACTGGACAGTAAATTAGAATATCGGGAGAATACTACAACCGATGTTATCCTTTTTAAAACAGAGGCAGCTATCGACAATCCAGAAGGCTACCGACTAAACGTTACGGATGATCAAATAACGATCAGTGCCGGCACTGCTGCAGGATATTTCTACGGGCTACAGACTCTCAGGCAGTTGTGGGAGACGACAGACCAGGAAAATAAGGGAGGACTTTTGATCCCTCAGGTGGAAATAGAAGATCATCCGCGGTTTGAATGGCGTGGTATGATGCTCGATGTTTCGCGGCACTTTTTTCCGAAGGAGTTCATTAAAAAGTTTATCGACTACCTGGCGATGAATAAGCTCAACACCTTCCACTGGCACCTGGTGGACGATCAGGGGTGGCGGATTGAGATAAAGAAGTACCCATTGCTTACCGAAAAAGGGGCATGGCGTGTGAATAAGGAACACCTGCATTGGAACTCCAGACCTAAGCCTGAGCAAGGAGAGGTAGCTGACTTCGGAGGCTTCTATACACAGGAAGAGATTAAGGAGATAGTGCAGTATGCAGCAGAAAGGCATGTAAATATTGTTCCTGAAATAGAGATGCCTGCACATGTCAGCGCTGCGATTGCTTCATATCCATGGCTATCGTGTAAGCAGGAGCCTATTCCTGTTCCTTCGGGTGGGGTATGGCCTATCACAGATATCTATTGTGCCGGAAATGACAGTACCTTTATGTTTTTGGCAGAGGTATTGACAGAAGTTATGGAACTTTTCCCTTCGGAGTATATCCATGTAGGAGGAGACGAAGCCACTAAAACCGAATGGGAACATTGCGCCAAATGCCAGCAAAGGATCAAAGATGAAGATCTGGCGAATGTTCATGAACTTCAAAGTTATTTCATTAGCCGTGTAGAAGAGTTTTTAAATGCCAATGGCCGCAAGCTGATCGGATGGGATGAAATACTTGAAGGAGGGTTGGCGCCTAATGCTACCGTAATGTCGTGGCGCGGGATGAGTGGCGGCATAGAAGCCGCAAAAAAAGGCCACCATGCCGTGATGAGCCCGGGCACACACCTGTATTTCGACCACTACCAGGGGCAGCAGCAGTTAGAGCCATTGGCAATAGGAGGCTATTCCCCTATCAGCCATGTTTATACATTTGACCCGGCACCGGATTCATTGGGGCAGGCGGCAGATTACATACTTGGCGGTCAGGCCAACCTGTGGACGGAGTATGTGCCTACCCCTGAGCATGCTGAGTATATGATCTTTCCCCGCATTTATGCGCTTGCCGAAGTGCTTTGGACACCGCGCGAAAATAAAGATTGGGACAAATTCATCTCCAAAGTGAACCGCCACTTACCCTTGCTTGATGAAAAAGGAGTGAACTATGCCAGGAGCATGAATAATGTACATGTTACTCCTGAGTTTGATAAAGAAAAAGGTACTATTTCCATGAAAATGGAGGCCGAAAATCCTCAAGGAGATATCCGGTACACCGCAGATGGCTCAGAGCCAAGTGTCAATAGTGAGATCTACCTGGCTCCGATGTCCCCCGATCAAACAATGACGGTAAAAGCCGGGTTGTTTCAAAACGGAGAACTTGTTGGAAAAATCTCTGCTACAGAGATATTTATACACAAAGCTTTCGCCCAACAGCCTGAGTATAAAGCACAGCCTGCGGAAAAGTATTCGGGCAATAGTGATTTTGTGTTAACAGATGGTATCCGGGGAAGCATGAACTTTGGCAGTGGAGAATGGCAGGGCTTTAATGGTGATGATCTTGAACTTGTTTTTGACTTTGAAGAGCCTACCACTGTCAGCAATGTAACCGTTGGTACACTACAGGACAATGGCAGTTGGATCTTCCGCGCCAATAAAGTAGTTATTTACGGGGCTGGTGACGGTTCTGGTCTCGAGCTGCTAGGTGATTCGAAAGCCAACATTTCCTCTTCAACAGTAGAAAAGCAGGTCGTGGATTTTTATGTTACAATTCCCGAAAAGCCTTTAAGCCGGCTTAAAGTAGTAGTATATAACATAGGTGTATGCCCTGAAGATCATGCCGGAGCAGGAAGGCCCGCGTGGCTGTTTGTCGATGAAGTGATCATCGAATAATACCTTTTGGCCTTCGCTTAACATTTCAAATTACCCGAAAGGTTTAAGACTCTCCTCCTTAATCCTTTTTTCTTCTGGTTCCTTTTCTCTTTCTTCCTCTCTTTCAGATCATTACATTAAAAACTGACGGCTATGCCCCAGAGGGGGTGAATCTTTGTAGCCCGGGGGGTGAAGCCCTGGGTTTACAAGAGAGAAGTTGAATGTGCCACAGGAAAGTCTGGCCATTAAAACACAGGCTCCCTTGGCACACAGCGGGCAAGGAAACCTTCATGGTGATATAATCTTATTAGTACTACTAATAGATTACGTGCTCCATTTAAACCAACGTGAGTTCGATATAAAATACACGCCAGTGGGGCTTTTTTGCGTCAAGTATTCGCATTGTAAAAGACAATGCTTCAATAATAGGAAACACAGACGCAGTAGCTCAAATAACTCTTCTGCATTGCCTTATTCGATAGCTTTCCTGTTATCCCGAATTTCAACACCTCACCCATCAAAAGCCTATGCTTTTACTGCAGTCTGCAATTCCCTCTCCTCGGAGGAGAGGGTGGTTCTTCTGTGCTTATACTTCAGCCTGTTCAGGGGTGAGGTGATAAACTCAAAGGGAATAATATAAGTTAATGGCTATGGCCCTCGAGAAATCCCCTCAGCTATTGCCTTTTCTGTTGTTTGACAGAATTATGTTCCATAAGAGTAATAATTCCGGGTACATAAACTGTTTCTTAAGAGACAAAAAAGTAAAACTGATGCTATGAAAAGCAAAAAGCCAAAAATTGCACAAAATTCACAACTTAGCAAAAGGTTGATTATCAATGTATTGCAAAACTTGTCATTGGTACGTGAGGAAGGATCTTCCTAAGTTGTTGGTAGTATCTTTGAACTTAGTAAGATTCTTCGTGCCTCCCCGAGGCAAGTTAGGGACAGGCAGAATGACCTTAAAAAGAGGTTTTTAGGTTATTTTTGGATACGAAATACAAATTTAATCGGTTCCACTATTACGTTAAACTAATATAGGTATTGACAATGATATTGTTGATAGGAGAAAGCTAAATGTATTGATATTGCGTTGGTGCATATAAAAGATATGTTCTTATAAATATTTCAATAACAAAAACATTACATACCGCAGGTTTTTCCATTTAATTTCAGGAACTTATATGGTTTTGAATAGCAAAACAGATGTATCTGGTACTAACCAACCCCGGGTGCTAAATCGTGATGAGCTTTAAAACCAATTTAACTGCAAATGTAGGAAGTAAGGTACATCTGGCGTTTTTAATAATGCTGATGAGCTATTCTGTTCACGGACAGTCATGTGACTGTCCGGCCAGCGATAGCTGTGGACCTTGTTCCGGGGGGCTTTCCAGCCTTACGTTACGGTATAATGGAGGTGGATTGATCATCAATGTTCTGGCATTGGATGGCAGAGGTACGGTGGGGATTAGTTTTCTTAATGATATTATTACCCTTGAAAGTGAAGCTCCGGAGGTCCCTTTTAATGGAGATGTAACGGTCACTGCCATAGTGCTTCTACATCCCGGAGCAATACATGATTCTGCGGTTATAGATATATCCTGCACTTCACCAATTAATGTAGGTGACGTCTATGGTAACTTTTCAGTAGTTGCAGGGGTGAGTGTTGAGGGGATAGCCTTATGCTGCACAGCATCAGCCATCGAAACCAACCCTCCGCAAATATCTAACTGTCCTGCTGATATCCATATAGCTGCTAATTCCATCACATGTGATGTTATGGTTAATTGGGAGGAGCCTGTAGCCGTTGATGATTGCCAACTGGTAGACTTCACCAGCACTTTCAATCCGGGAAGCAGTTTCCCACTTGGCACTACCGAGGTGGCCTATACCGCTACAGATAAATTTGGAAATACATCTACCTGCTCTTTTTTTGTAGTTGTTAATGATGAAACTCCACCAGTATTTCAGACCTGTCACAGCTCCATTACTGCATATACCTCCGGACAATCATGCACAGGCGCTGCTTTCTGGACTATCCCTTCAGCAGTAGACAACTGCTCTGCGGTACAGGTTGCCGGCAATTATAGTTCCGGTGACACTTTTCCATTTGGAGTGACTACCGTTACCTATACTGCCAATGATGAAGCTGGTAATACCTCAATATGCACTTTTATAGTGCAAGTTAAGGATACTCTTGCTCCGGTATTTTCAGGGTGTCTGGTATCAGATATAGTAGTGTCTGCAGCAACCTCCTGCGAGGCAGTGGCTTTCTGGACTCCTCCCCAGGTCAATGACGACTGCACATTTGCTCTTACAAGTAATTATAACCCTGGGGATATATTTCCTTTGGGTGCTACCTCAGTAGCCTATACGGCCATTGATGCATCTGGTAATACAGCCATCTGCTCCTTCGATGTGGTGGTAGTCGATTCTGGTCCCCCGGAATTTCTCGAGTGCCCGGCAGATATTATAGTTATAGCCAATAGTACCTGCTTAGCCGAGGTGCATTGGAATGTTCCAATTGTTGCAGACGCTTGCAGTGGTGTGGTCGCAACTACGGCATCTCATGAGCCCGGAAACATTTTACCTGTTGGCATTACGCAAGTCAGCTACACGGCTACGGATGAAGTGGGCAATAGCGGCTCGTGTTATTTTGATGTGATTGTGCAAAATGAACAATTACCTCTGATCTCGGGATGTCCTGCAGATATTGATGCGAAGGCCGGTGAGTCAGGCCAGGTTGAGATAAGCTGGAAGGAGCCTTTGGCGCAGGTATCATGTGGTACGGTTACGCTCGAAAGTTCTCATCTTCCAGGAGAGTTGTTTCCGGTAGGGGTAACAGAAGTCGAATATACTGCTATGGATAATGCAGGTCAGGTCAGTTCATGCCGTTTTAATGTTACTGTGGCTTACGAGGAGTTGAAATTTGATGTCGCTCCACTAATTACTCCGGATGGAGACGGGAAAAATGACCTGTGGTTGCTGTCAAACATAGAAAAGTTTAAGGATAATAAGGTGATCATAGTGGATCGATGGGGTGGCGAAATATATCGTGCCACAGGTTATAATAATGAGAATATAGTATGGGACGGCAATAATATGAATGGTGTACCTGTGCCCACGGGTACATATTTTTATTTTATTTCAGTGAAATTTGTTTCAGAGAAGGTCGAAAAAAAGGGATTTATAGAGTTGGTACGATAGTGATGGGAAGCAAGCAAGAATATATATTAACAGTAACTAAAACTCTATTTTTGATACTACTATACTTTTGCGCGGGGCAAGCGGTTGCTCAGCAGAGAGCACAGTTTACGCAATATATGTTTGAGGGGCTGATCATTAATCCGGCCTATGCGGGGGCTGATGAAGCATTGAGTATGTCTTTCATATTAAGAGACCAATGGTCAGGAGTAGAAGGCGCTCCATCTACCCAGATATTTTCGGCTCATACACTCTTCAAAAAGAAGCAGATAGGCACAGGCCTGTTAATAAGTAATGATAAAATTGGTGTTCATAATGATTTAAATATATCCACAAATTATGCATATCATTTGCCGGTGGGGCAAAGTAAGACATTGTCATTTGGCCTGCAGGCAGGGCTTCACCACAGCATGACAGATTATGGCGCCTTGGGGGAGTATAGCAATGATCCTGGATTATATAATGCAGCCGTTTCACGCACATTCTTTGACATGGGCGCAGGCTTGTACTTCAAAAGTCCAGAATTACATATAGGTTTTTCAGTGCCTGAGATCATGCCGAAAGAACTGCAGTTCAATGATTCACTTGCCGTAAAAATTAGTCAGGTCAACTATTTTTTCTTTTCGAAATATAGGCTGACCCTGGATCACAACCTTGACCTGGAGCCAAATATACTCTTTAAGTATATGCATGGTATTCCCCTGTCATATGATATCAATTGCAGTATTGTCTACAGGCAGATCCTTGCGTTAGGGCTGTCATATCGCAGGAAGGAATCACTCGATTTGATCTTTAAATGTCGGGTAACACCACAGCTTCAGTTTGGTTATGCATATGATTATCCTGTTGGCCGCGTGTCAAAATTAATAGCAGGGTCACACGAAATAGCAGTGAATTACCTTTTCAGGTTTAAACACGATAATGTAGCTTCGCCAAGGTAAACAGCAAAATGCGTACACGATATTTTCTTTTAGCATTATTACCATTGATCATTGGTGTTACGTGGAAAACATCCGCCCAGGAGTCTGTTTTTAAGCTGTTTAAAAGTGATATCCAAATTGCGGACAAGCATTTTGACAACGGCAACTATCAAACAGCGCTGGAATTATACATGAAAGCCGCTGATGAACGTAGGCACACGAGTGCAGTAATTCTTAACATAGCCCGATGCCATTACTTTCTAAAGCAATATGCAGAAGCAATAGCTGCTTACGATAAATACATGGAAGCTTCTCATCGCCTGAAAGCCGCGGACATTTATTACTACGCAGAAGCTCATGTGGCTATGGAGCAGTATGACGATGCAATAAAATATTATAAGATGTATCTCAAAGACTACCCTGGCGATGAACTGATCTATCAAAAGATCTGGCGGCTTGATAATATCCAGTTTTTATATGAAGATTCAACACACTTTGCTGTCCGTCCCATATCCATCAACACGGGTTATGGAGAACTGTGTGCGGTTTCATATCGGTCGGGAATCGTATTTATGTCAAACCGTAAGAAAATTGGGGGGATTGAGCAGATTAATCCTGCTCTGAATGCACCGTTTTACAATATTTATTATTCGCCAACCGCCACTGATACTACAAGGAGTAATGATACCATGGTTTACAGTACCCCAATATTATTTGATAAAATCCTGAACCAAAGGTTTCATAGCGGACCGGTAGCATTTTACCAGCGTGGTGAAAAAGTAGTGTTTGCTTCTTCTGATCGAGAAAGTCAGGTGAGCAGGACATTACAGTTATACTTTGCTGAGATACATAACGGGAACTGGCATATTACCGGGAAGTTTCCTTATAATAGCACCGAATACTCCATCACTGATCCCACTATCAATGAGCAGGGAAATTTACTATATTTTTCATCAGACATGTCTGGAGGGGCAGGAGGCAAGGATCTGTACAGATCTGAGTTGACCGATGGCAACTGGAGTAAGCCTGTCAACCTGGGTGAAGTAGTAAACACCCGGTATGATGAAGTCTTTCCTTATCTTCACAACGAAGAGGTGCTGTATTTTTCTTCCAATGGACATCCGGGAATGGGAGGGCTTGATATCTTTAGAACAAAGCTTAATTCTGATGATTTCAGTGAGGTGGAGAACCTCGGTTATCCTCTTAACTCTCATCGAGACGACTTTGGGATTACCATAGATTCTCTGAATACCCGTGGTTACCTCACTTCCAACCGCAAAGAAGGAGGTTATGATGATGATATCTATGAATTTGATATGGACATCCAAACCTATCCCCTGGAAATAGCCGGGGTTATGAAATACATCGAGCATAGCTGGTCCGATTCCTCACAATTGAAAATATTGTCTGGGGTTAATTTTTCTTTGATAGATAATGTCAGAAATATTACTGTGTCGACCGGCGCTTCAGACCGATCCGGCAATTTTATAGTGACCATACCTTATTACAGCAAATACCGACTTCACATCATTGGCGAGGATATTGGTGACGGCATTGTTAGTTTTGAAGTGCCGAAGTATAAAAGATTCAATGGTAAATATGAAGTGGTAGTGGTAAAAGACGATTTCAGATCCACAGGAAAACAGACGGAAGATGAAGATAAAGATGAATGAAGAGGCTTACGCGACTTTCTTTCGAAGGTGCAGTCTGCACTGCGTACTGTTAGTTGCTACTTTTTTTATGACATTGCATGCAGCAAATGCACAGATCAGGCAGGTGTATCAGCTCAAAACTTTCGATCAGCAATTGCAGCCCGTAAAGCATCTTGATATAGCTATCAACGATAACGACTATGTATCCATCGGAAACAAAGGGGTTGCCTTTGTAGAGCTTTCGGATAGCGACCTGCCGATAAAATCAATACGGCTAAAGGATGACAAACTGGAAGCAGCATCATGGAATTTGAGTAAAGGTATACTTGAGGTCATCATTAGAAAAAAAAGCTATTATGAGATAGATATATTTGTTGGGAGCAACAGTGGCCAGCCTTTAAAAGGCGTGGAAGTGGCGTTTAATGGGAGAAAAAAAGTGACGGGTATCACCGATGGCAACGGCAAGGTGCGGTTACCCCTGGCTCTTGATGAAAAGATCCATTCCAAAGAGCAGTTTTCCCTTGATAATTATAATATAGTTCAACTACAGACCAGCGAATTGAATGCCAGGCTTATAGCGGAACCGGCCAAAACTGCCACAGTGGCGCCTGAAAGAGAGGTGCGGCAACAAGACACGGCTTCCAGCTCCTCTCAGAGTTATTTTAAAGATTTCGATCTCTCCAAACTGGATTCCATTCAATCACTAACTGTATTCTATGCCATTTTCAAAAACTATCACATTGAAGATATGGATGAGCCTAGCAGGAGGAAGGTAGACGCCAAGTTCCAGGAACTCATAGGACAATTGAAAGATTCGCTCAATCATAATGCGCTACGGTTTTTTAATAATATTTCAGATTCTACCTATTTACAGGAAGACATAAGCAATTTGTTGGCCCAATCCAGGCTGGAAAGTCGTATGCTGGATGAACAGCAAGCTGATTTCGAAGAAAAGATACGGCTAATCAATGATAAATTAAAAAGCGGTTTTGAGGCTTTGAGTGAAGAGGAGCGCACAGGCTTACTTGCCGATATTAGGTTACTTGAAAGGATACTTTCTGAGAATGAAAGTAAGTTTTACAAAAATCACAACAGCTACAGGCAGGTCATTAATGATCTGATGACAAGGTATTTTAACCTCGAGGATCTTGAAGGTAAACTCTCAAAAAGCGAGGCACAACGGCTGGAAGAGCAGCGCATGTTCAGGGAAAGACTTATCGCTATATTCTCACTTGTAGTCATATTTGCTGTTATGATCATACTGTTGGCTTACTTTAGCGACAAGTTGAAAAAGCAAAAGAAAAAGCTTGAGACAGCTAATGCTGAAATCAAAAGGATCAATGAAAATCTGGAAGGGATGGTCTACCAGCGTACAAAGATGCTGGAAGAAGCCAATCGTGAATTAGATACAGTCCTTTATCGGGCTTCTCATGACCTGAGGTCTCCGGTGTGCTCTATAGAAGGCTTATGTAATCTGGCTGCAATACTCAATGAAAAAGAGCGTGGTGAGTTGTTTGAAAAAGTGGTGCAGGCTACAAAGGGAATGGATAAGTTGCTGAAGAAGCTGAGTGTTATTAGCGAGATAAACAGACCTGGGGCTGTCTCTCCCGTTTATCTATGCGAGATGATTGAAGTCATACGCGGTAGGTTTAAGGAGGTCATTAATAGCCATGAGATCAATTTTGTGATAGAGTGTTCGCCAGATCTCATCATTAATACAGTGCCTAATCTGATAGAGGTAATACTGGCCAACTTAATCGAAAATGCTATATTTTTCTGTGTTCTAAAAGACTCTGAAGAATACCAGGTAGTGCTTAAAGCGATGGCAGTGGATACACATGTTGAATTGAGTATTTTCGATAATGGCATTGGAGTTGAAAGGACAATTAGCGACCGGCTTTTCGATATGTTTTTCCGGGGCAATGAGCACTCTAAGGGTAATGGACTGGGGCTCTATATTGTTCAGAAATCTGTACAGGCGCTAGGGGGTAGGATTACTGTAGAATCGGAGCCTGGCAGCTTTTCAAAATTTGCAGTAAACCTCCCCATCCATCTGCTGTCGAAAAATTCGCAGGAACTCACCGATACGGTTGTTTGATAGTGAAGGAAATTCAAAGTGGTTTTGAGTATGGTAAGTGAGGGATTTAAAATAGTTAGTGTCTCTAAGAAAAACGCCAATACCTGCGTTACACTCGTCCCAAAAATGCTCATCCCGACAACTGTAACAACTGTACAGGACTCCGCTTTTTGGCACTTCGTTCCGCCTTTTGAGGGGAACGTTTTCCTAAAGCCACTTAGAGTTTTCTTACAAACATAGTTGGCTGACTGTTAATAAACGCCCTCGAATGGAGGGAGAGGGGATACGGACAGTCGTGAAACCCTACCCCCCTTGGCGTGGCCACCAACAGGCCATACGAAAGAACCAACAACGAGAGGAGTGAGCATTTCCTATGCCAGGCCTCTCTTTTTATAACTATGGATAAACAGATTGTAAAATTTTTCTCATCACCCTTTCAATGCTTAACTTTAAGGTGAGTTCGATATAAAATGCTTAAAAAAGAGCAGTCATCCTGCCTGTCCAACTTGCCTCGGGGAGGCAACCAACAACTTTTCGTTGATTTTGAGGATAATGACATAGCTTCAGAACGGCCTTGAGAAAATGGCGTTAAGAATTTCAATGCCATACGTACACTTTGTAAATCACACTGTTTGAGCCCCGTTTTTCAAGGGGTGAGTTTGTGATTTGTCATCGCAGGCATTGAAATTTAGCCATTT
>NZ_AMZN01000028.1 GCF_000331535.1 Fulvivirga imtechensis AK7
GGATCATTTCTTAACGGTCGGTCCTCCTACGGGCTACTAAACCAGGCTTGAGCAACTTGCTCGGGTCTTTTTTATTTTCTACTGTCTGAAGCAACTGAAAGGTGGGGGAATCGAACGCCACCGCTCCCAGGACTCACCATGCAGGTTGGCCCCTCCCTAAAATGATCCACCGGATCATTTCTTAACGGTCGGTCCTCCTACGGGCTACTAAACCAGGCTTGAGCAACTTGCTCGGGCCTTTTTTATTTTCTACTGTCTGAAGCAACTGAAAGGTGGGGGAATCGAACGCCACCGCTCCCAGGACTCACCATGCAGGTTGGCCCCTCCCTTAAAATGATCCACCGGATCATTTCTTAACGGTTGGTCTTCCTACGGGCTACTAAAAAAGGTCAGAGCAGTTCGCTCAGGTCTTTTGTGCTTTTATCTCTATATGAAGCAATAAGACTGAAGGGAGGAGAGGGCGATTCGGCTGTTTCCGCCTGCTATAGGTGAGGTGTAAAGCAGGCCAAAAGTTTGACAAGCAGGTCCCCAGTTTTTCCGTCTGATCCACCATAACTCACACCGCTGTCGGGCCCTTCCCTAAACCGAAACGAACAATTTTTGACCTACCATGTTATTTGATTATGAAAGCTGTTTCCCTGCTTTTTTTTATGACATTTTCATTTGTGGCATATGCTTGTCCTTTTTGTGATTCTGCAACTGCAGAAGAAATAAGAGCTTCACTTTTCGGTGCAGACCTGACATTTAATTTGTTTGTTACCATTTTACCTTTTATTATTTTTTCGTTGATAGTATATCTTATTTATCACGGAGGAATTCCTGCTAAAAAGGACAAGGCGAACCCATCTTTAAAGCAAACCAAATCCATATGAACAAAAAGCCTTTAATAGCAGCAGGGACATTACTCGGGATTGGGTTAGGTGGATTTTTTGATGGGATTTTTTTTCATCAGATTTTACAGGTTCATAGTATGCTTTCCGCTAAACTTCCTCAAGACCAACTCATTAATGTGAAGATAAGCATGGTTTGGGATGGTTTGTTTCATGCACTGACATGGTTAACTACAGCGGTCGGTATTAGGCTGCTCTGGCAAGCTGGAAAAATGAAAGATTGTCCTTGGTCAGGTCGAACCTTATGGGGAGGCCTATTTTTAGGATGGGGTATTTTTAACGCAGTTGAGGGAATAATTGACCATCACATTTTAAGCATTCACCATGTAGTAGAACGCCTGGGGGTTTCAGTTTACGATTATCTGTTTCTTACATCAGGTGTTGTGTTTGTCCTTATTGGTTTATTCCTGATCAAGTCTGGTAAAAAGGACACACCTCATACTAACCCTGCACCGGCATCAATATAATACTGACCATTTTCGCAGCAATACTGCAGCCAATACCTACATATTCGCAAGGGCTATAAGACAGAACATGGTGGGGTAGGGGAAGTCAGAACCGGTGGCCGGTTTTATACACGCGAACGTTTCTCATACGGGTAGTAGATTGGTGGACATTGTTTGGGCCATATGCCTTTGAATAACTACCAGTGACTCTAAAGAGCGCTTCAAAAAACTAAATGGAAAAGATTACATTAAATGGAAAAATTTAACGAAATTATTCCAAAGTAGTAACTCTGCTTAACTGAAAAGCAAGGCATTGATGGAAAGTCCGATGAGACCATTGGAAATAAACTTGTGGGCATGAAACTGTACGAAAATATACATACCGAAACCATTGATGCGGTAATTGAAAAATTCAAAACATCGATAAAAACAGGGTTATCTTCCAAGGAATCAGAATCCAGAGCCAATGAATATGGTTTAAATGAATTGGAAGAAGGGAAGAGAAAAAACCCGTGGAAAATGTTGTTTGAGCAATTTACTGAAACCATGGTGGTGATATTGATCATTGCCGCCATAATTTCAGCGTTTTTAGGCAAGGAGATAGAAACAATTTCCATTTTATTGATAGTGATCTTATTTGCTGTACTGGGGTTTGTCCAGGAGTACAGGGCTGAAAAAGCAATGGCTGCCTTAAGAAAGCTAGCTGTACCTTTTGTGCGCGTTATACGGGATGGCACTGTTAAGGAAATAGCCGCTAAATACTTGGTGCCTGGTGATATCATTGTTATGGAGACAGGAAACATCGTGCCGGCCGATGTGAGAATAATTGAGACGGCAAATCTTAAAATACAGGAAGCTGCCCTTACAGGAGAGGCCGACCCTATAGATAAAAGGGCACAGGCGGTCATTAAGCCTGACGCTCCGTTGGGAGACAGGGTCAATATGGCCTACATGGGAACGGTCATTACATTGGGGCGTTGTAAAGCCGTTGTGGTGCGCACCGGTATGAATACCGAGCTAGGTAAAATTGCCAATATGATCCAGGAAGTGCAGAAGGTAAGAACTCCGCTTCAGAATCGTCTCGATCAATTAGGCAAATGGCTGGCTATTGCAGGTGGTCTTGCAGCATTGCTGGTGCTCTTGATCGGGGTGGTGATGGGTGAATCATTTGTTGACATGTTCCTTGTTGGTATTAGTGTGGCGGTAGCAGTGATACCGGAAGGACTACCTGCCGTACTTACCATTACCCTGGCACTCGGCTCACAGCGGATGCTAAAGCGAAACGCACTTATTCGGAAACTTCCAGCCGTTGAAACATTAGGGTCAGTTACAGTGATCTGTTCCGACAAAACAGGTACTCTGACGGAAAACAGAATGACGGTCATCTCAATTGAATCAGCCGGAATAGAAATACATGACTTTCCATCAAAAAGCCAAAGCTACCCGCATAGTATTCAGCTTAATTTAATGATAGGGACGTTGTGCAACGATGCAGAGCTCAAAATTTGTGAGCAGGATGGGGTCACAGTGATTGGAGAACCAACGGAAGCAGCGCTGGTGGACGCTGCAGTCAAGGCAGGTCTGGTGAAGCACGACCTCGAACTGCAACTGCCGCGTATTGGGGAGATTCCTATTGACTCTTCACGCAGGCGAATGAGCACCATTCATCAATTGAAAGAAAGCATACCCCTTTGCTCTGCCTATAACCTGAAGAGTGAATATATTATGTTTATGAAAGGAGCAGTGGACAGCTTGATAGGGCTTTCCTCACACATAAGAACGGAAAATGGAGTAGAGCAGATCACTCACGAATGGGTTGGCCGTATAAGGAGCGCCCATGATAAGATGGCGGAAAAAGGAATCAGGGTATTGGGTTTTGCTTATCGCGAAATTGATATTCTTGATCAAGTGCAAAGTATGCACCATTTAGAGGAGCAGGTAGTTTTTGTAGGTATGGCAGGTTTGATGGATCCTCCAAGAGAAGCTGTTAAATCGGCTGTAAGCAAGTGTACTGCCGCAGGGATACGACCCGTAATGATCACAGGTGATTATCCGCTAACAGCTATGGCTATTGCTAAAAAACTGGGGATTACCGATAGTGCGGAATTTTTAACAGGTGAGCACCTAACTAAAATGTCTGAAGATGAGCTACTTGAAAAAGTAAGAGGAGTAAATGTATTTGCCAGGGTCGCTCCACAAGATAAATTACGTATTGTCAATTCATTGCAAAGCCAGGGTGAGATTGTAGCCATGACCGGGGATGGGGTCAATGATTCGCCCGCACTAAAAAAAGCTAACATTGGTGTGGCTATGGGCATCACCGGGACCGATGTATCCAAAGAAGCTTCGGATATGGTATTATTAGATGATAACTTTGCTACCATAGTTACAGCAGTTGAAGAAGGAAGGGGCATTTTTGATAACCTGATCAGGTTCATTAAATTTTCATTAGGGGGTAACCTCGGCAAAGTGCTGGTGATGCTTTTGGCGCCTATCTTGGGGGTAACGATCGCTCTGAACCCTATGCAGCTTTTATGGCTTAATTTACTAACTGATGGCTTGATGGGGTTAGGCCTTGGCGTTGAACCGTCAGAAGAAGATAATATGAACAGACCACCCCGGTCAACCAAAGACCCCATACTAAACAGACCTGCAATAATTCATGTAGCATGGACTGGCACTTTAATAGGAGTTATTGCATTGGGGGTTATCTACTTTTATTTTGATCCGACTCAGGCTGAAGATACTTATTGGCAAACCATGCTCTTTGCTACCATAGGCTTTACGCAGATAGGGCATGCGTTTGGACTAAGGTCATCAAGCTATTTTCTGTTTTCTCCGGTTTCGAATAAATTATTTACCGTGGTAACGGTGCTTACGCTAATCCTTCAGCTATCGGTTATTTACGTACCTTTTTTAGACGATTTCTTTTCGCTTGTACCACTTAAGACAGGAGACATGCTAATTTCAATTTTATTAGGGATTGTGATGTTGATTGCCGTACGAATTGAGAAAATACTCAACCTGCATAAGTTTAAGGTGAGGTTGCTACACAGCAAGTTATCTGAAATGTAACTGGTAATAAGATACAGGCTGTCTGTAATAATAATAATAATAATAATGTAACGTGGATGATCAGGCAGGCTCCGAACCGATGCCGGAAATGAAATACTGATAGAAGAAATGATCACGAATGCCCTGTGATGCTGAGCATCACAAGGCGATATGTTGTTATGTTTTGTTATTATTTAGATTCAACGATTCGTGAACAAGGTCTATACCCTCTTCATTTTCCGATAAAACAATCAAGGTATCAAGGGGCTCGAGCACGGTTGCACCTTTTGGAGTAAGAAAATTCCCATTTCTTTTGATCATCGCTATTATCGCTGTTTTAGGAAAGTCCAGTTCAACAATTCTCTTGCCAATGGAGGAATTATCTGTTGGGAGGGTTATTTCCGTAAGTGAAGACTTTACACCATCTGATAGAAATAAATCAGTGGGGTTTTAGGCTTAACTTTTTCTGGAAGCGGAGGAGAAATTGTATAAGAGCGTTGCTGGCAGAAGAGGAGTTCATAATTGTAATGGCAATCTGCTCGTTCGCATGAAGGCAAACCATTATATTTATGCATTGTTGAATAAGTATTAATAATAGCAGCATGAGAAGAAAATTAATTGTCCTTATCGACTTTTCATCATATTCTGAGCCGTTGGTCAAATTTGCGCTAAACTGGGCCAATGAGCTTGACCTTGATCTGGTATTTGTACATCAGATAACGGCTATAGTGCCTGCTATGACAGATAATGAAAGCAGGCTGCAGATCGTGGCCAGTGAAAAAAATGATGCACTGACCCGATTAAGGCTATTGGTACAGAAGTACAATTCGGGGAAGCTAATGCCTCAATATCAGGTTACAGACAAACCTTTAAGGTTTTATCTCCCGCATCTGTTGGCAGATAGAGCGGATGACCTGATTATGGCCGGATTAAAGGGTACCGGTATTTTGAAACGGGTCTTTCTGGGCAGTACAGTAGCAAAGATCATTGAGGAGTTAGATTACATCACAGTTGCCATGCCCGGTAAAATTAGCGGCTTGATTCCTCGCCATATGACCATAGCGGTTAACTATAGGTACCCGGCTAATGAAAACGCCTTGACCAGCCTTATTGGGCTTATGCTTCCTTCCCTCGTGAAAATTGAACTGATATCAATTGTTACTTCAGCCGATGACGAAGCGGAAGTAGAGGCATACCTGAAAAAGCTACAGCAGCGTCTGCCTGAGAATATAACATCCGCATATCACCTGTACAATGGAAAGGATGCATTCTCCATGGTGAAATCACACTGCGTTACACAGGTCGATACCGTGCTAGTTGTTCAGAAAGGGTCACGCACTCTTAAGGATCATTTGTTCAGACGGTTCTTTGTTAATGAACTCGTATACGATGGTTCGATACCACTAATAGTTTTGCCGCTATGAAAGAGTGGATCACGCTTCTTCAGAACCCATTTTACGAATTCGCTGCTATATTAATGCTGGCTGCTTTACTGGGTATTGTAGGGAAAATATTACGTCAGCCATTAATAGTGATGTTTATTTTTTTGGGCATTTTAGTGGGCCCATCACTGCTGGACCTCGTATCATCTACAGAAAATATAGAGCTTCTTGCCGATATTGGTATTGCTATACTGCTTTTTATCGTAGGGCTGAAACTGGATCTTCAGATTATCCGGTCCATCGGAACAGTGGCCTTGATCACCGGTCTGGGTCAAGTGATCTTCACATCAGTCATTGGATATTTCATTGGTATTGGACTTGGATTCTCCTCCTTACACAGTTTTTATATTGCTATTGCGCTCACCTTCTCAAGCACCATCATAATCGTAAAGTTGCTTTCCGATAAAAAGGAAATAGATTCTCTTCATGGTCAAATTGCCATAGGTTTCCTAATAGTTCAGGATTTGGTGGTAATTCTGCTGATGATAGTCCTTACGGGAATGGAGCAACAGGAGGAACAAACACTGGTTCAAAGTACAGTAAAAACACTTATTTCAGGGGTATTGCTGGTGGGGTTCATTTATATGGCCATGAGATGGATTATCCCGGGGTTGACTTTTTATCTGGCAAAACTACCGGAACTGCTTATATTATTTGCTATTGCGTGGGCCGTGAGTCTCGATGCATTAAGCGAAGCTCTGGGTTTTAGTGGAGAAGTTGGAGCATTCCTGGCAGGTGTGAGCCTTACATCATCAGAATTCAGAGATGTGGTGAGCAGTCGCCTGGTCAGTATCAGAGACTTTTTGTTGCTGTTCTTTTTTGTTAATCTCGGGGTAAATATTAATCTTGGCATTATTGGAAGCCAGATTCCTGCGGCTGTGGTATTTTCAGGATTTGTTTTAGTGGGAAACCCGCTCATTGTACTGATAATAATGGGTGTCATGGGCTATCGCAAACGCACCTCGTTCCTGGCTGGCCTTACTGTTGCCCAAATTAGTGAGTTTTCACTGATTTTTGCCGGGCTGGGACTTCAGATGGGGCATATTAGTCAGGAGGTGCTCGGCCTGATTACCCTGGTAGGTTTGATCACTATAGGACTATCCACATATCTCATCCTGTATTCTCACCAGTTATTTGAATTCCTGTCTCCTGTTTTAGGCATCTTTCAAAGAAAAAGAACGTACCGGGAGTTAGATTCCAAGTCGGTGCCCGTGAAGAAGCCGGATGTGATCATAGTAGGTTACGGACGTTATGGAAGTGCATTGTCAGAGCTGCTTGAGCGGCATCCTGAGATTGATTATGTGGCGGTTGATTTTGATCCTCAGGTGGTAAAAGCAGGAAGAACGGCAGGAAGAAATATTATGTATGGCGATCTGGAAGACCCTGAAGTTCTGGACCGAATACCTTTGAAGCATGCCAAATATGTGATCGTTACAATTCCTGATATGGACATTTCCAATCATTTAGTTAAGGAATTGGAAAGACGCGGCTATTCAGGTAAAATATATATCATGGCCAGACATGACGCTGACAGGAAAGTATTGATCGAAAGTGAGTTAGCAGAGATACTTCTGCCTCATCAACTAATAGCCGATAGTTTGTATAATTTTTATCTAAAGGATATAATCCCAAAAGAAAATTAGTATGGGACAACTATTATTCGGCCAATTACTTCTTCGCCTGGTTGTACATAACCATGTTGTAAACTAATTAGTGTCTCTAAGAAAACGCCAATGTCTGCGTTATGCTCGTCCCAAAAATGCTCACGTACCCCAGTACGCTCCGCTTTTTGGTACTTCATCCCGCCCTTTGGCGGGAACGTTTTCTTAAAGCCACTTAGAGTTTTCTTACAAACACTAATTAACCTTTAGCCGTATAAAGTTTTTGCATTACAAGCCGAAACACAAAACCAAATGCTAACAAAGATAAACCGGCAAAAATGGTTCTGGCTTCAATAAAAGCCGCCATGGAAAGGCACATCAATAAACCTGCTACTGGAATCCAGTTAGGGTAAAGCTTATTTTCTTTGCGCATTTTTATGGCTGCAATATTGGTAATGCTATAATATAACAGGATAGTAAAAGATGCGGCAGATACAATGACCTGTAAAGTTCCGAAGATACTGAGCAGGATAATAATGCCGCCACTTAAAAATATTCCAATATGAGGTACTTTATGTTTAGGATGCACCTTTTCGAGGAAAGCGGGTAAATCCCTCTTCCTGGCCATAGCGAACATCATCCGGCTGATGCCAAACAATTGGCTCAATAATACCCCCAGCATAGCCGTAACCGCTCCAATACCAATTACTTGCAGGACTCCTCGAACCTCAAATGTAGCCGCTGCCTCTCCTAATGGTGAACTTGTACCATGCAGCACATCTGTTCCAACACCTCCTGCGGCTATTAAAGCTACCCCGGCATATAAAATAATAGAGGAGACAAGGGTAATAATAACGGCTTTGGGAATGGTTTTTTTAGGGTTATGTACTTCTTCTCCTAATGTGGCAATTCGGGCATAACCTGTAAACGCAAAGAATAAAAGCGCAGAAGATTGTGCTATGCCGGTCCAGCCTTCCGGTGCAAAAGGCTTTAGATTAGCGGTATCGAAAGAAGGAACTCCTGAAATAATGAAGTAAAGTAACGATAATAAGGTAATGCTTACGATGATCAGGTTTAATTTCCCAGCTTTCTTGATACCATAGTAGTTGGCAATGATAAGAAATACAGCGGCACAAACAGCCGCTATTTTAGGGTGTACACCCGGGATTAATTCCGCAAGATAGCTTCCAAAGCCAATAGCCACTACTCCACCTGCCGATAATTTACTGGCGAGAAACATCCATCCGGCACTAAACCCGAGCCAGGGATTTAATACCTGGTAACCGTACTCATAAGTTCCACCAGACTGCGGATAGATAGCGGCTAATTGCGCTGAACTTAACCCATTGAAAGTAGCGGCAAATCCAGCAATGACCAGTCCTACCAGGAAGGCAGGACCAGCAACACCGGCAGCTACTCCTGTTACCACAAAAATACCAGCCCCGATAACCGCTCCCAGCCCGACTCCTACAGCATCGAGTAAGCGTAAATCTCGTTTCAGATGATCTTTTGCAACGTTTTCTTCTTTCACTATAACCTGTTTTTAATTTGAATTGCCCTATCTACTGACCAATCACCGCCTCCTTTGATGAAGAGAAAAAGACTGCCCAGCCACATGGAAAAGTCCGTGCGCATCTCATGGGCCATACTCCAGAAACCATACGTTTTAAGGTCACGAAGCACAAACGGACCAAAACTTTCTCCAAAAGCGATCGGTATTTTCGTGACAACTATGGCCACAGTCATATTGATGAGCATGGCTATGGCAGCGCCACGCGTAATAAAACCGATAAGGATCAGCAGTCCTGACAGGATCTCAAAAGAACCCACAAACGCAGCAAAGAAATCAGCAGACGGAAAGCCCATCTTTTCAAAGCGACCTGCCCCGAGCATTGCCGGGTATAGAAACTTCTGAAGGCCTTCAGATAAGAATACTGCACCTACCATCAGGCGGATGAGTATGGTGGTTTGCGAGGAATCCGTATATAAAAACTTCTTCATCATATTACTTTCTAATGGGCGATTGCCTGTAAAGTGGTTCTTTTACTATAAAGTGCGGTGCCTTTTCCATGGCATGGCAACTATTACAGTTGATCGTGAGCATGTTAAAACTCTTATTGAAAACGGCAGTGTCCCGTTTCTGAATAGCCTGCTTCATTTCAGGTAAAGCGATATTTAGAAAATGTTCAGCCGACCCGGCTCGTTTGGGCCTTCTTTCCAGGCCATTTTCTATGGTCTTTCGCAGCTTATCCACCTGGTAATCAGCATACTTCCAGTTCTCGTCTTTGCCGGCCCAATATAGTTCCTGGTAGCGGTAGCCCGTTTCAACCATGGCCACATCAAACCCTCTGAACTGCCTTTCGACAGCTTCTATTTGTTCACCTTTGCTCCCCTTTATCCAGCTCCCCTGAGCCTGTTCACCGCCATTAGCACACGATGTTAGAAGAAAGATGAATATAACCGGTAGTAATTTGTTCATTTTTTAAGCGTTGATGGAATAGCTTCCATTGCAAAAATGGTACAATGAACATGAGATTGAATGGTATATTTGAAAAATTTATGGTACGAGACGCTCTTTTTCACGATAAGATTTTGGCGTTTGGCCGCTTAGCCGCTTAAAGTACTTCACAAAATGTGACGGGTCTTTGAAATTAAGCTCAAAGGCAACTTCCCCGATCGTTTTGTCTGTGTAGATTAGCAGTCGTTTTGCCTCATTAACAATCAGATCTGCAATAATATCAGACGCTGAATGGTTGACAGCTTTCCTGCAAATGCTGTTCAGGTTTTGTGGTGTAACGTGCAGAAGTCTGGCATAGTGCGCAACACTGTTCATCAAGTTCCTTTCCTGCAATAGTAGCTCAAGGAATGCGTTGAAAGCTGGTGAGGTTCCTTTCACATGCTGCAAATGCGGGCGAGTTACCATTAAGATCTTTGCCAGAAGCGCCTTCAGCAACCCCTCTACCACCCGAATGTTTTCTTCTAAGCTGATCTTCATCTCTTCTGTAAGCAGTTTAAATAAAGAATCAATACATGCAGGACTGGTGACCTTTAGAGCCGATTGTGTGCTCAGCCTCGCTATTAACGCCCCCAGTTCCTTATCGAGGCTATTTCGGACAAAGCTGTTTTTGATGATCAAAACATACCCCTCCGGTTCCGATTGCAACGCCCAATGATGTACCTGCTCCTTTCTGACAAAGAACAATACCGGAGGGTCAATGCGAAACTGAACACCATCTATGGAATGATGACCGCTACCTTTAGAAATGTAAATAATCTCAAAATAGCTGTTGTGCTTATGGGGTGTGGTCGTTCGGATATTCTTTCGAAAGGTAGCTACCTTAATGCCATTTTCATCTTCGATCTTATTCTTGGTTTGGATTTCCGGCTTCATTTTGCAATAAAGTAGAGGGTAAATGATGAATTTACACGTTTTTGTGAATTGTTTCATATGATTCAGTTTTATTCACAGACAGCTATATGGTTGTGAAGTCGATATCCCCTCAGGTGCGATACATCATTCCAACTCTAAGACCAAAAAACGCAAAGCATGGTCTGAACTTTTCGGATCTCATTCCGGGGGAAGAGTATTTTTGGGACAAGCCTAACGCAAACATTGACGTTTCTTAGAGACACGAATTAAATTGCCCTATTATTCGTGTTTATCTTCATTTGATTCCTGTTTGTTCCTGTTTGTTCGTGTTTGTAATTTTTTGAATTTTTTACTGCAACTATGTGTTGAAACACGTATGTTATAACATCATGTAATATTTTTCTGAAATTATCTGAAGATGTATAAATAAGTTTTGAATTCCTTGAAATGGGTACAGCATTATTTTCTGCCATTAAAGCAGAGAGACCCACTCTATGGTCAGAAAATCGTAAGTTCAATTATCCTTTTTCAATGAATTCCAGAATGTTGTAATATTGATAAGGCCATGATGCCACCAAATTTGTCTGATAACTTCATCTAAACCTCTACGTTTGTATCCTACAAATGAAAATAAAAGATAAAATACAGGGATAATGTTTTTCTATTGGTAACGTTTGCATAAATCTCAACAATTCAGCCTTACATAGCATGCCTATCGAGAGATTTGATGGCTGAATTGAAAAAGTGGGAGAGTCATAAGTTCCTGCTAAAAACAATTAGTAGTTTTTTTATCGCACCCATGTAAGTTTTAGGTGTAAAACAATGAGACTCAGGTTAATAATATTTTCATTTTTGTTGAAGTTATTTTGTTTAAACCAACTTTAGAGTATTGAATGTTGACCTTGAAACCTGCTGTAGTGTTACTCTTTCTGTTTTTAACACATACTTCCTACACAAATTCCGAGACTGCAAAGCCTCTAGCGTAGTACGTTAAGGGCAATTGCAGAGAATTTCTAAGGAATTTATAAAGTTTTGGATCAAGCCAAATACCGGCTTAGGTTATGTCTCTTCTAAAGATTTGGGAAAACAAATTTTGATGTAGAATTTGAAATTACTTAACAGTAAAGTTACAAACAGGGTGTATTATCATCCTGTAAAATTCTCTTTCTGAATTAAATATTTTTTAGTCAAATGCAGGTTTGCTAATTGACCAGGCGAAGCTGTATCGAATATTCAACCTAATAACTAAAACTATGCCTAAGCCAGCCAACCAGATTCTCAAACAGATATGTATTTGTCAGAAGCCCGACCCGAAACCCAAAGAGTAAGGTGGTGCTTTTAATTTCTATTTACCTATAGAAATGATGCATTTATTATCAATTTATTAATCATATATTATGTATTATACTTAATTGATAATATTTCAATAGGGGTTTGGAAAAGTATGAAATAACCCTAATATTGAAGCGCAAATTACTTATTAGTAATACTATAGCAGATGTAACCTCATCTGTTTAATTCTGCTTCCTTGGTTTCAGATCTTTAGTCAAATGCGAGCATGCTAATTGACCAGGCGAAGCTGTATCAATTATTCAACCCCTAAAACCAACAGACATGCCTAATACTAAAAGAACCACATCCCAACCGGATGTTGGCAATGATTTATCAGAGCCTGACCCAAAAACCAACTGGTATATCTTTTACACTGCACCAAGAGCTGAAAAGGTTGTTCAGAAGGACCTGTTAATGCAGGGTTATGATGTCTTTTTACCTATAACAAAAACACTAAGGGTCTGGAACAACCGTCAGAGAAAGGTGATAGATCAGGTACTCTTTCCGAGCTACATCTTTGTCAATACCGAAGAAAGTCAATTGCATAAAATATGTCAGACACGCAAAGTGGCAACGTTTATACACTGTGGAGGTAAGCCCTCAAAGGTTAATCGAAAGTGTATTGAGGGTATTAAAAGGATGCTGGATCTAAATCAAGAAGTATCAGTGGAGCCCAATTTTAGTAAAGGAGAAAAGGTGCAGATCATAAGCGGACCGCTGGCAGGTTATGAAGGCGTACTTTTGGAACAACAATCTAAAACTAAATTTGGTATCCGCCTCAAGGAAATTAATCAGACGGTCTTCATTGATATTTGTAAGAACCAGATCAGGAAGAAGCACAAATTTGGACATGCGGCATAATGCCCCGCAAATAAGCGACCGCAAAGGCTTGCCTGCAGTTGTCTATGCCCAATAGACAGCCTCCATCGCATGGAGGATAGCTCCTCTGCATATTGGCAAAATCAGCCTTACCATTCTGAGCAGGACGAAATCGCTCTATTGAAGTAGCGACCCACAGAAGTAGAGACAAAACGTGATATTATTGGCAATGAAGTATGTAGTACTGGTAAGAAAACTCTAAGTGGTGTTTTCTTATACCCACTTATGTAGCTCATCAGGTATGGAAATCTTTTATTTCATAGCGTCTGACAAGCTGCCATTGCAAACTATTGACCTGATAAAGGTCTCTGCATCAAAAAAATGATATAGTCACAATTTATGATCATCGAGTCAAACGAGGAACATGACGGATAAAGAAGTATTACTAGAATCAACAGATTGTTATCTAAAATCCCTTATAGCTGAGGTTGCAGAAATATCAATTACAGATAATGATATATCAACTCCATTTCAGGAACTGGGCATTGACTCGTTTCGGGTCCTGCAAATCATCAGGAAACTGGAAGAAGAATTTGGCACTTTGCCAAAGACCCTGCTTTTTGAAAACTTCAATATCGGAGACTTAAGCCATTATTTTGTTGATAAACATCAGCAAGCTCTGGCTAAGAAATTTGCCACAGGAAAGCTATCCGAAGGGACGGTAGTTGAAGCTTCCCGAAAACCTGAAAAACAGCATGATGCGGCACAGGAAACTGTTGTGAAGAAGCCCCAAAATACCCTTCTGAATATGCCTATTCGGATTTTGGAAAAAGAAGCCGATAAGCACCCTGAATTGCAGAAACTGGTGAAAAGGCTTTTCGATCAACATAAAAATGAGGGTTCTTCGTCACGAGGAACAAGAAATATTGCTCCCAATCTTTTTATCGGTAGCGAAAGACGCGGTTATTTTAATTATAGCCGCTGTAAAAACATTATATTGGTTTATACCTATACTGGCCCTAAAGATTACCTTCCTGTCCTCTCTGAGGAGATATACCAATATTGTAAAGCCAATAATTTCGAATTGAACCTCTTCTCTTCCGAAGAGATAGGATCAATAGGGAGCGCTCCTTTTTCGGCTACTCCGTTTGGTGTATTATCAAGGGTAGCTATTAGTGATTTCACCCTGCAGGGTAGTAAGATGCGCAGGTTGCGCTACCAAGTATCGAAGTTTGAAGGGGCTGGTAAATGCCGGACCGAAGAATATCAAGCCGGGTCGGATAAAAAAACCGACAAGGAGATTGCTGATATCATAGACCAGTGGTGTGCACCGAGGACGATGGTAAACCCTCTTATCTATATTGTAAAAGATGAGATACTGACAGGTACTTTAAGCGCAGAACACCGACTCTTCCTGACCTACATGGACGATGTTCTCCAAAATGTCATTCTTATTTCAAAACTATCATCAGAAGAGAATGGCTATTTAATGGACCTGGAGTTTTACCCTCAGGATATGCCATTGGGTGGCCTGGAGTTTGCAATTGTGAAAATAATCGAAGTTTTGGCAGCGGAAGGGTGTACCATGCTCAGTTTGGGGGGTACTTATGGTTGCAAGCTGGCTCCTTCATCTAATGCAGATCCCGAATTAGACAAAACATTAGACTACTTGCGGGAGCAAAACATCTTCAATGACGAAGGAAATCTGCAGTTCAAAAATAAATTCAGACCGGAACATAATACTGTTTTTCTATGCAGACCTGTTGGAAGCAGCCCCGACAATGTAACCGATATTATCATGATGATCGCTGACCCTGCTAAAATGCAGACGTCTGACGAAGAAAATCATACCTCTTTCATGTCACTGTCAGATCAACCGGAGATTGAGAGACAAAGCCTGTCGGATGCGGCTGGAGAGATAAACTTGGATGATCAATTGGCGCAAGAGGAAAAACAACAGGTCGTGATCGAAGGGAATGAACGATCCGTTATGCTGTCGGACTTCGGCTACAACCCCCTGAATATTCCAAATAGCAACATTGAATTCGATTTAAAAACCGATTCATGGGCTCAATTGGAATTACCAGCCATTCAAAGTCAGTTAAGCTATCTTTACACCCAACTTCAACAACCGGTAAACTTAGAAGAGAGTCTGAAAAGCGTTTTTCCCTTTTCATATTTTGCGCTGACCACCGCAGGCCGTACCGCGGAACACGCATTCTGTAAGTCGTGGTCCAATAAAGGCATTGTACTTCAGAACCTGCTTTTCCCAACCACCATTTTTCATCAGATCGAAAATGATTTTACACCCAGGGAACTGCCCCATCCTGAAGTGTTTAAACTGGACTCAGAGGAATTATACAAAGGAAATTTGAATTGGGAGGCGCTCAGGAAACAGGTAGAGAGCGATCCTAAATCAATTGCTTTTGTTTTGATAGAGGTAGATGACAATGCGGCCGGTGGAGCTCCGGTATCTATGCAGCATCTCAGGCAAGTAAAAGCATTGCTCTCCCAACATGCTATACCGCTCGTTTTTGACGCAACCAGAATAGTTGAAAATGCACAGTTCATTATTGAGCATGAAAAGGAATTTGACGGGAAAAATATATGGGAAGTAGTAAGAGAAATAAGCACTCATGCAGATGCAGTCATTGCAAGTCTGGCCAAAGATTTTTGTGTAAACAAAGGTGGGCTGATAGCTACCAATGATGAAGAACTCTTTAATAAGATCCAGAACCTCATTCAGGAGGAGGGAATAGGACTCGATGTAATCGATAAAAAGGTTATTGCTTTATCGCTCCAGGACCTTAATAAGATCGAGAGCCGGGTACTGCGCAGGATGGAGTCTGTGCGTATGATATCGAGTACTTTAAAGAACAGCAACATTCCGGTAGTGCAGCCTGCCCGGGGGCACTGCATACTAATAGACGTTAAACAAATACCTGAATTTCACCAGTTTGGGTACCCTGTAGCTTCTTTTCTGGCATGGATGTATCAAAGCACTGGTATCCGTGCAGGAGCACACAATGCCGGAATGCAGAAAGATACTTCTATCAATAACCTGGTGCGCCTGGCCATTCCTGTTGGTTTAAAGCATAACGAGGCAGAAGAAATAGCGAAAAGGTTGGTAAATGCCTTTGCGAAGAAGCATAATATTCCCGAACTCATACCGGAGAGTCATCCATCGGGATCATTAGGAGATATTCATGCTAAATTCACATTAAAAAAATATCATCATGTTACCGGAAAGGTTGTTACGAAACCCTCCAGCGCCACAGATAGCACCGGTACGGAAAATCCTTCAGTTTCTAATTCAGACATTTCGAAGCAAGCAGGGCAGCAGGAGAGTGTAACAGGTAGCAACAGTCCCCGCCAATCCGGTGACATCGCCATTGTTGGAATGGCAGGCCGTTATCCCAAGGCAAAAAACATGAATGAGTTCTGGGATAACCTTGTCCAGGGAAAAGATTGCATTGAAACCATACCGGAGGTCCGTTTTAAGCAGCGGCTCCACAACAAATTTTCTGAAAGGTACCGGGGAGGCTTCATTGATGACATTGACAAATTCGATTCACTTTTTTTTAATATCTCACCCAGAGAAGCTGAATATCTTGATCCTCAGGAAAGGCTTTTTCTTGAAGTAGCCTGGGAAGCCATTGAGGATGCAGGCTACTACCCTGAAACACTGGCGGAAGAAAATACACCACGCGATATCGGTGTTTTTGTAGGAGCTGTATGGACATTGTACCAGATGCTTGGGGTAGAGGAAAAATTTAAAGGAAATAATCTGAACCCCAGTTCTCACTTATGGGGTATTGCCAACCGGGTGTCCTATGCGTTTAACCTGTCCGGACCAAGCTTGTCGGTAGACACCGCCTGCTCTTCAAGCCTGACTGCATTATACTTGGCTTGCGAAGCCATTTATAAAGGAGAATGCTCCGGTGCCATTGTAGGAGGGGTGAACCTCGATATTCACCAAAGTAAAATCGACATTAATACTGGCGGGGGGGCACTTTCCGAAGATGGCGTGTGCCGTACTTTTGGAAAAGGCGCCAATGGATATGTGGCCGGTGAGGGCGTAGGTGCGCTGTTTCTCAAACCTCTAGATAAAGCAGTAGAAGACGGTGACAACATCTATGGTGTAATCAAAGGTATCGCCATTAACCATGGTGGAAAAACCAGTGGCTTCATGGTGCCCAGCCCGAAAGCACAGGCAAAGGTGGTAACCACTGCTCTTGAAAATGCGAAGGTGGATGCCCGGAGTATTGGTTATGTCGAGGCGCACGGAACAGGTACCGAGCTGGGCGACCCGATTGAGATTTCCGGCCTTACTACTGCCTTTGAGAAGTATGAAGTTGACAAACAGGGTTGTTCTATTGGCTCTGTAAAAACGAACATTGGGCATCTTGAGGCTGCAGCAGGAATTGTGGGTATCCACAAAGTGCTTCTACAGATGAAATACAGAAAGCTGGTTCCTTCACTGCATTCTTCCGAATTAAATCCTTTCATCGACTTTAAAAACTCTCCTTTCTATGTGGAACAGGTCACAGAAGAATGGAAACCAAAGGTCATAGATGGGGTTCAGCTTCCGCTTCGCGCTGGTGTTAGCTCTTTTGGAGCGGGTGGGGCCAATGCACATGTAATTATTGAGGCGTACAACTCTCCGGCCTTACAGCGAAAAAGTTCGCCCACTGAGCCTAAGAATCAGATCTATCCTCTTTCCGCCCGAAATGACGATCAGCTCAGAGAAACTGCGGTTCGCTTGCGTGACTTCCTGCTAAAAGACCTGGCCGCTGATGCGCCACTCCATACCGGCGATGTAGCACATACCCTCCGGGTTGGAAGAAAATCCTTTGAGCACCGCCTCGTAATTATTGCCAAAACAAAAGAAGAACTGATTGAAAAACTTACCCGGTTTATTGACGGTAAAAAAGACGATACGGTTCTTACTGGCCAGGTAAAAAATAGCGAAGGTATTACCCGGTTGCTCAATCGCAAAGAGAAAGAAGAATTTATAAAACTGCTCTCTCAGAGCGGTGACCTTCGTAAGCTGGCTACACTTTGGACCGATGGTATTCTGCCCGACTGGCAAGGTATTGAGGCATTGGAAACAGGAATGAAGGTTCACTTACCAACCTATCCATTTGCAGATAAACGTCACTGGATTGCCGATACATCGAAAACGCCAAACCTTACGATGCACTCCAATACAGGGATACATCCATTGATAGATTCCAATGAATCTACCTTCGAGCGCCAGATCTTTAAGAAAATTTTTCATGACAAGGATTTTGTCATTTATGATCACCTGGTATCGGAAATACCTACTTTACCGGGGGTTGCCTATCTGGATTTTGCCCGGAAAGCCGGTGAAATTGCTGCTGGCAGGAAAGTACAGAGAATAAAGAACATCCTTTGGCTAAGCCCGCTCACAGTTAATGATTCCAAACCAACTGAGGCTTTTATCGAACTTAAGCCAAATGGTAGTCTGGTGCAGTTTGAGATATTCAGTGAAAACGAAAACGGACAGAAACAGCTCCATTCTCAGGGCAAGCTCTCTTACGCCACCGCTCAGGAACTGGATGCCGAGCCTGAATTCATTGAACTGGAGAGCATCCGGGGCAGGTGTGAGAAGGCCATGGATGGAAAAGATGCATACCCTCACTTTAAAGCTTTGGGGCTGGATTTAGGCCCCAGCTTCCAGGTACTTCAGGAGGTATTTCAAAACGAGCAGGAAATTCTGGGAATACTCCAGATACCTGAAGTTCGTCAGGGTGATTTTAGTGATTTTGTGCTTCACCCTTCGTTGATCGATGGCACTGGTCAAACGGGCATGGCAGCGCAACTTTCGGAAAATGATAAAGGGGGCACAGGAGAAATGTATGTCCCTTATTCATTCGGGGAAGTAGAGATCCTTCATCCATTGCAGGAGAAATGCTACGCCTACGTGAAAAAAGCGAATGACCCGAATGCCAAAGTAACAAAAACAAATATTCTGGTTGTTGATGAAAATGGGAAGGTCCTTGTAAAGATCAAAGATTCCGTAGGAGTACCCCTTGTCAGTGTTCATGAGAAACCCGCTCAAGACGTACACTCAGATGAGTTTTCCAAGCTATACTATGCCCCCGTATGGGAAAAATCACCGTTGCAGGTCGAAGGCGATCAGAATTATGATCCTGTTGTGATTTTTGATACCAATGACAAGTTTTTCAAGCTGTATCAAACCGGTATCAAGGCAGCGGGAGAGGATGTAAATCGCGTTAAATTAGTAAAGCCGGGAGATAAATTCGAGGATCTGGGACAGCAAACATATACTGTTAATCCCCAAGAGCCGGGAGATTTTACAAGACTGTTCGAATCGCTGAATAAATCGGATTTTGCGGTAGAAAAGATCTGTTTTGCGTGGCCATTTGATCAGCGTATACAGGAATACAAGGAAGACACCCTTAAAGCGTCACTGGAAAAAGGTGTTTATGCTTTCTTATATCTGTGCCAGGCGCTTGTCGGACAAAAATATAAAAACGCTGTTGAGCTTCTTTATCTCTATTCCTCAGACATTGAAGGACAGCCCCATCACGCTGCCATTAATGGCTTTGCCAAAACCCTCCATATTGAGCATTCGAAGCTCTCTTGCAAGCTCCTGGAGATCGTGCAGAAAAAGCCTGCTTCGGATAAGGCTCTGGACTACATAATAGCAGAATTTACGCAAAGTGGTCAGCAGGAGATGACCGTTCGCTACCAGGAAAATGAGCGGCATATAAGAAAACTGAAGCAATACCAGTTTGAACAAACGGAAGATCCTGCCTCCGTTCAAAGTTTGGGACTGAAAGAAAAAGGTGTTTATATCATTGCCGGCGGAGCCGGAGGACTGGGACTCATATTTGCTCAGTACCTGGCAAAGGAATATCAGGCAAGACTTGTGCTTACAGGAAGGTCAGCCCTTTCCGATGAACGAAATGCTGAGCTCGAAAAACTCCGAGAAGCAGGAGCCGAAGTACTTTATTTACAGGCTGATATCTCTAGGTTCGATGAGGCTGAACGTTTGGTAAACGAGACCAAATCTGCTTTTGGCCCTGTCAATGGTATCATCCACAGCGCAGGCGTCTTGAGAGATTCCTACATACGCAATAAAACACGGGAAGAAATGGAAGCCGTGTTTGCTCCGAAGCTGTTGGGAACCGTCAACCTTGATACGGCCACCCAAAAAGAAGAACTGGATTTCTTCGTCCTGTTTTCCTCAATGGCAGCCGTTGGTGGAAACATGGGCCAAAGCGACTACTCGTTTGCCAACTCATTTATGGATGCTTTTGCTGCCCGCCGCGAACACTTTAAAACAAAGGGAAAAAGATCGGGTAAAACGCTGAGCATCAACTGGTCAATATGGGCTGACGGGGGCATGAAGCTCGATGAGCAAACAGAGATCTTCTTTAAAAAGAACCTGGGCATCATCCCTTTGCAGGTAGATACAGGGCTGGAAGCCTTTACAAAAGGGCTCGGCATTACAGAACCTCAACTGGCAGTAGTAGAAGGCGATCAGGAAAAAATAGAGCTGGCCTGGGGCTTGAGAGAAGAAGAACCGAAAGTAGCAGCACAACCAGAAGACTCCGGGCAAAGTTCTCCCTCAGAGTCGGTGGCACCAGCGGCAGACAAAGAGCTGGCCGAGATGGTTCAAGGTGAATTATCCCGGATCGTCATGGACTTTTTGAAGCTCGATGCCGAGGATGTTGCTGTGGATAAGATATTGATGGACCTGGGATTTGATTCCATAGGCCTGGCCACATTTGCTAATTCGGTAAATGACACATATGGGCTTGATGATGTTACCCCGGTGCTGTTTTTCGAATATCCGAGCATTGAGGAAGTGACGAAGTTTTTATGTGCTGAGCATAAAAATGAAGTACTTCGCTATCATCAGGGTAGTCAGGCTGCAGCATCTGATAATAGTGCTTCGGGGCAACAACACAAAACAGAGGATGCCCAGGAAGTTTCCTTTGCATTGAAGAAAGGGTGGGACCCGGTTGCATTGGACAACAGTCATCACCAGCCTGTCAATGGAAGCTTTTCAGCAGAAAGCCGTTTCAGAGACATGCCCATTGCCATTGTGGGTATGAGTGGCGTTATGCCACAGTCAGATGATCTGGATGAATTCTGGGAAAAGCTGAGGGATGCGGAAAACAATATGGTCACCCTTATTCCGAAGGATCGCTGGAGTTGGGAAGAGTACTATGGTGATCCGCTGGATGGCGGAAACAAGACCAGAGCCAAGTGGGGTGGTTTTATGAGAGAGGTGGATAAGTTCGATCCGCTGTTCTGGGGTATCTCTCCTGTGGAAGCTGCAGCTATGGATCCGCAGCAAAGGATCTTTTTGGAAACAGTCTGGCATGCCATTGAGGATTCAGGCCACAAGGTTTCCGAACTGTCAGGTACAAGAACAGGAGTCTTTGTTGGGGCTGCCACCAGAGATTATATAGATATTATGAGCCAAACGGATGCTGAGCTTTCAGGGTATTCAGGATCGGGCACATCGCATGCTGTTTTGGCCAACAGGGTTTCCTACCTGCTCAATTTACACGGGCCTAGCGCACCGCTTGATACGGCATGCTCCAGTTCCCTGGTAGCATTGCATCGGGCCATTGAATCTATTCATACCGGAAGCTGCGAAATGGCTATTGTTGGTGGCGTCCAGGTGATGTTGACACCGGCAGCATTCATTTCGTTTGGCGCGGCAGGCATGCTGGCTGATGATGGTAAGTGCAAAACTTTTGACGACAGGGCAGATGGCTATGTGAGAGGAGAAGGATCAGGTGCAATTGTCATTAAACCTTTGGCTAAAGCCGAAGCGGATGGCGACCATATTTACGCGGTCATCAAAGCTACTGCTGAGAATCACGGTGGTAAGGTTACTGTGCTAACGGCACCTAACCCCAACGCGCAGGCTGATCTGCTGATGGAGGCATATGAAAAAGCTGAAGTGGATCCAACCACGGTCGGCTTTATTGAATGCCATGGCACAGGTACGAAGCTGGGTGATCCCATTGAAATTCAGGCAATGAAAAAAGCATTTGCCGAATTATACAAGAAACACAACAAAGATGCTCCTGCTAAGCCTCACATAGGGTTGACATCTGTAAAAAGTAATATTGGCCACCTGGAAACAGGAGCCGGCATTGCAGGCATACTAAAAGTTTTATTGTCCATCAGGCATAAGAAAATACCGGCATTGCTCCATTTTGAAAAACTCAATTCTTTCATAAAAATTGAGGGCACTCCATTCTATATGGTTGACAAGCTGAGGGATTGGGAGCCGATCAGGGATGAAAATGGATCGCCATTTCCGAGAAGGGCTGGTGTAAGTTCATTTGGTTTTGGAGGCGCCAACGTCCATGTAGTGCTGGAAGAATATATCCCGCCTCAGCATCAGGCTTTGGTGCAGTTTGATAGTCCGTACATTATTGTGCTCTCCGCTAAAAAAGGCGATAGACTGAAAGAATATGTGCAAAGAATGCTCAGGTACCTGGAAAACAATGAGGTAGAGCTGGCTGATTTTGCCTATACACTGCAGGTGGGCCGGGATACAATGGCAGAAAGGCTCGCGATAGTGGTTTCCAATAAAGAGGAACTGAAACAAAAATTCAATGATTTTCTGGAGGACAATGAAAACATAGAAAATCTATTCCATTATAACATTCAAACCAAAAAAGGTGCTACCCAACCTGCGGTTGACGGCAATGAGGACCTGTCGGCACTGATCAGGGAAAAGCAGTTTGAAAAGCTGGCCGGACTATGGGTCTCCGGTATGGAGATCGACTGGAGCCTGCTTTACAAACAGGGGGTTCCGAAACGGCTAAGTCTGCCCGGTTATCCATTTGCCAGGGAACGCTACTGGTTCTCCGTCAAAGAAAAAGAGAATACTCCGGCAGTTTCAGGACATACAAATTATCTCCATCCGTTGGTTCAGACCAACGTGTCTACATTCAGGGAACAGAAGTTCGCATCGCTGTTTACGGGAGAGGAGTTCTTCTTCGCAGACCACATGGTGGGTACACAAAAGATCTTACCGGGTGTTGCTTATATGGAGATGGCCAGAGTGGCTGGAGAACTGTCCGGAGGAGCAAGAGTCCGATTTATTCGCAATCTGGTTTGGGTAAAGCCATTGATTGTTGACGATAACGCAAAACAGGCGGAGGTTTCGCTAATGCCCAACCGGGATGAATTTGATTTTACTGTAAAGACCCTCGGTAGTGAAGGACATATTACCCACTGCTATGGGAAACTGGCTTATAATGGTACAATTACAGAGCCCCCTGTCCTGGACGTAGCCGCGATCCGTTCGCGTTGTACAAAGGAGATATTCACGGGAGATGCACTATATGAGTTTTTGCGCCAAACAGGGTTGAATCTTGGAGCGGGATTCCAGATCGTGCAAAATATGTATGCCAATGAAAATGAATCTCTGGCCGTAGTGCAACTACCTGCGCACTTACGAGAGACGGCAGACCAGTTTTGGTTACACCCTGCTTTGATGGATGGCTCAATTCACTCTGGAGCCGGATTATTGCAGATGAGCCCCGTTGAGGTGCCTTTTTCTCTTCCTTTTTCTGTTGGAGAAGTACAGGTCATTGATACATTAAAAGATCTCCAATACGGATATGCTACCTGGGCTGAGGATAATGACCTCAATAACCCTACTAATCTTAAAACGAACTTTTGCCTACTGGATAAGAACGGTAAAGTTCTGGTGCGGATAAAAGATTTTATCTCGAAACCATTGTTCAAGGATGCAGCCAAACAAAATGGCACCCCTAAACCACAGCTTGCGCCGGCATCGGCCGGCAATGTGGGGCTACATGCTCTGGAGCCGGTCTGGAAGGAGTTGCCTCAAACCAGACACAATGGCGTAATAGTGGCTGAATCGGCAAGAATACTACTGTTAGGCGGCAATCAGGAGCAGTTGGATTGGTTGAAAAAGTCGTTTGATCATGCTAACTTGATAGAAATACCAGCAGGTTCAGGCACAGATGCTATTGAAGCTGCGTTACGCGATCAAGCATTTGATCAACTGGTATGGATGGCGCCCGATGTTGCCGAAAAGGCCAGCGTAGACAGCCATGAAATAATAGCCGGACAGGAAAAGGGTGTAATAACTGTTTTCCGCACTGTCAAAGTGCTGCAGAAGCTGGGCTATGCAGACAAAGCCTTGCAATGGACGTTGATCACCGGCAACACACAACATGTAAAAGAAGATGACCGGGTTCTGGCTGCTCATGCCGGAGTCTTCGGAATGGCCGGTAGTCTGGCGAAGGAATTCCCCGGGTGGAACCTGAGGCTGCTGGATGTAGATTCGCTGGGATCAGTGACAGCCACAGAATGCCTGTCTCAAGACTGGGATAGGCAGGGAGATGGCCTGGCTCACCGCCAGGGCAAGTGGTTCAGTCCGGGGCTCACGCGTATGGATGCCCTACAGCCATCATCCCCGATCTACAAACAAAAAGGCGTTTATGTGGTGATTGGCGGTGCCGGAGGCCTTGGTGAAGTGTGGAGCCGGTTCATGATAGAGCAATATCAGGCGAGAATAGTATGGATAGGCCGCAGAAAGGCTGATGATACGATCACAGAAAAAATTAAGCTGTTGAGCGGAATGGGCGAGGCGCCAGTATATATTTCAGCGGACGCCACAAAAGCCGCTGAGCTGGAGCGAGCCCGTAAAGAAATACTGAAGAGATATCCGGTCATTAACGGTGTAGTACATTCTGCGCTCGTTCTGAAAGATCAGAGCCTTCTAAACATGGATGAAGCTGCATTCAAAGCCGGATTATCAGCCAAGGTGGATATCAGTGTGAGTATGGATGCCGCATTTGGAGCGCTGGACCTGGATTTTATACTTTTCTTCTCCTCCATAGTCTCGTTTTTCAAAACTCCGGGCCAGTCGAATTATGCAGCGGGTTGTGCTTTCAAAGACAGCTTTGCGCACAGCCTTGGGCAGCAGCGTAAATACCCGGTAAAGGTCATGAACTGGGGCTATTGGGGCAGTGTAGGCGTAGCGACTGATGAGCTTACCAGGCAACGGATAGCGCAGATGGGCATTGGCTCCATAGAACCGGAAGAAGGCATGTCAGCGCTTCAGAATTTTGTTGACTCCGGTATTCGTCAGCAGGTGCTGATAAAGGTGCTCAACAATCAGATACTGCAGGCTATCACCCTACCGGAGGAAGGTGCTCAACCCATAGAGACTGCGCCTGTGGCCGTACCGAATGCACAGAAAATGATGACCAAATACGATGAGCCTGTAAGATCAGGGTCAAATGGTCACATTGCAACCAACGGAAAACAAACTGACAGCATATTGCAAAGATCCCACGATGTTTCTGAGCAGATGATCAGCGATTATGTGCAACAAACGATTACCGAGACGCTGGCTGATGGATTAAAAATAGAGGCCGGAGCCATAAATGCCGATACATCGTATGCTGACTATGGTGTGGATTCCATTGTAGGTGTCAATCTTATTCGCACGATAAATAAAGCGTTCGGCATAGAACTTGAAACCATCAGCCTCTTTGAACATGGATCAGTAAATAAACTCACTCAATTTGTTGTTTCCCACTGGTCAGAAAGGATCGCTGCGCAGCTACAGCCGACCAGCAATGTTGCTTATACTCCTGAGGTAGCCACAAATCAATCAACAGTTGATTATCGCACCGACTACCATAGTTCCGCTGAGGTGAGCGAGCAATTGGTCAGTGACTATGTGCAACAGATCATTACTGAAACATTGGCCGATGGCCTGAAAATTGATGCCGGAGCCATAAATACAGATACATCATATGCCGATTATGGCGTGGATTCCATTGTAGGCGTCAACCTTATCCGTACGATTAACAAAGCTTTTGGCATAGAGTTGGAAACGATAAGCCTCTTTGAGCATGGTTCTGTAGATAAGCTCACGCAATACATCGCTTCCAACTGGTTAGAAAAAGTGGCAGCGCTACTCCAACAAACCAACGGCACATCACAAGCGTCCGATACGGTGTATTCCGATCAAAAAGTAAATATTCCTGTTGCTTCAGAGCATCGTTTTGCCAATCTATCGACTGCTTTGCATGATGGTAACACAGGCAATATCCCGGGTTCTCATCACTATTCGGAAGGAAGCAGCAAGCCGTTCAAAATTGACCAGGACCAGATCGCTATAATCGGGATGAGCGGACGGATCAGTGAGTCGGAATCGGTGGAAGAGTTTTGGCAATATCTGAAGGCAGGCAAGGATATGGTCAGGGAGGTAACCCGCTGGAAGCCTTCAGAGTGTGTAATGCCAGGTACCCAGAAAGAGGGTTACTGTACCCGAGGAGGATTCCTGAAATCAGCCGAGCTTTTTGATCCGGGCTTTTTTAAGATATCACCGTTGGAAGCTCAATATATGGATCCTCAGCAGCGCCTGTTCATGGAGGAATCTTTTAAAGCGCTTGAGGATGCCGGTTACGCTGGTAAGAGTATTGATGGTAAGCAATGCGGTGTGTACGTTGGATGCGGTGAGACGGGCTATAGTGGTCTGTTTCAAGACAATCCTCCGGCACAGGCATTCTGGGGAAATGCCATGTCGATCATTCCGGCACGGATTGCCTACTACCTCAATCTTCAAGGGCCTGCCGTGGCAATAGATACCGCATGCTCCAGTTCCCTGGTAGCTATCCATATGGCTTGCCAGAGCTTGTGGTCGCAGGAAACGGATATGGCGCTGGCCGGAGGGGTTTTTGTGATGCCGGCACCCGGTTATTATCAAAACTCAAATCGGGCCGGAATGCTTTCCCCTGAAGGAAAAACCTATGCGTTCGATTCCAGAGCCAATGGTTTTGTGCCAGGCGAAGGAGTTGGTGTGGTGGTTTTAAAACGACTGCAAAAAGCGCTGGAAGACGGGGATAACATACACGGGGTAATTATTGGTAGCGGCATCAATCAGGATGGCAGCACCAACGGCATTACGGCACCAAGCGCATTATCGCAGGAAAGACTCGAACTGTCGATCTATGAACGGTTCAATATTAACCCTGAAAGCATTCAACTTGTTGAAGCTCATGGCACGGGCACTCCTTTGGGAGACCCTATCGAATACAGGGCGCTTTCCAATGCCTTCCGTAAATATTCGGACAAGAATCAATTCTGTGCGATTGGTTCAGTGAAGACAAACATAGGCCATGCTGCCACCGCGGCAGGAGTGGCAGGCGTTTTCAAGCAGTTGCTCTCCTTCAGGAATAAGCAATTGCCTCCTTCTATTAACTTTAAGGAGGGTAATCCTGCCATTAATTTTGAATCCAGCCCGTTTTATGTCAATACAGAACTCAGGGATTGGAATACCGAAGATGGCAGGAAGCGAAGATCAGCTATAAGCTCCTTTGGTTTTAGTGGTACCAATGCCCATATGGTACTCGAAGAAGCACCATCGCTACAACCGGTAGTTATTGAATCTCCTGCATACCTGGTGGTGCTTTCAGCGCAAACTCAGGAACAATTGAAGCAACAGGCGGAAAACCTGCTTTCGTATTGTAAAAATACACCTGATGTCTCATTGAATAACCTGAGCTACACATTGTTCGTGGGCCGGGTACACCTCAGGGACCGGCTGGCGTGCGTTGTGAGAAATTACCAGGAATTGGTGCAGTACCTGGAGAAATGGCTCGAAACCGGTACAGTATCGCAAGTGTACACCTCTGAGATCAATGAGGGTAAAGTGCGGGAGCAGGTGTCACTGAAAAATTTCGCAAATCAATGCATACATGAATGCAGAAATGGAATAAGCCCTGTCAGGTATGTGGAGCACTTGTCAACGATAGCCGACCTGTACATAAAAGGATATTCGCTGGATTTTGAATCCCTGTTTGTCAAAGGCTCCAAAAGAATTTCATTGCCAACATATCCGTTTGCAAGAGAACGGTACTGGGTAGAGCCGTTGTCTTCTGCTCAGTTAAAGCCTGGTAGGGGAGCATCCACTTACATCCATCCTCTGCTACATGCCAATACTTCGGATCTGGCCCAGCAAAGCTACACATCATGGTTTAGCGGAGAGGAATTCTTCCTTTCAGATCATGTTGTCAATGGCCAAAAGGTCCTGCCGGGTGTGGCGTATATAGAGATGGCCAGGGCTGCGGTGATGAATGCAACTCCGGGACTGGTAGAATCCAATAGTTTAGAACTAAATAATGTCATCTGGCTGCAGCCTGTCACAGTCACAGAAGAAAAAGAGGTGGTCATAGAGCTGGCTCCGAATGATGATGGCAAAATAAATTTTGAGATCTACAGTCAGCATAATGAGCGTGAGGTGATCCATTGCCGTGGCAATGCGGAATATAGTGATGAAATACTGCCGGCTAGGATTGATATCGACCAGTTGTATAGCGAGATGCAGAATAGCAGTGTTGATATGGATAGCGTTTATGCAGATTTTGTTCGCGTGGGCATCAATCACGGCCCCTCTTACAGGGGGGTAACATCGCTGTACAGAGGTGAAAAACAGTTGCTTGCACAGCTAGCGCTGCCCTCAATAGTTGAAAATACACAGGATGACTATGTGCTTCATCCTGCTGTGATGGATAGTGCGCTACAGGCCTCTATGGGCCTCATCATGGATGAAAATTCCAGGGAACCAAAGATCCCGTTTGCACTGGAGTATGTACGGATTATATCCCCCTGCACGAAGGAAATGTTCGCCTGGATCAGGTACGCACAGGGAAGTAACCCCGGAGATACTGTGGCTAAAATTGATATTGACTTGTGTGATCTTCACGGCAACATCTGCGTACAGATGTACGGGTTTTCAGCAAGGGTACTCAAAGGAGGCCCCGGTTTAGCTGCAGAAAGTGAAGAACTCGTAGGCGAAACATCCGGTGCAGCAGATCTACATTCTTTGGAGCCGGTCTGGAATGAGTTGCCTCAAGCCAGACGCAATGGCGTAATAGTGGCTGAATCGGCGAGAATACTTCTGTTAGGAGGCAATCAGGAGCAGTTGGATTGGTTGAAAAAGTCGTATGATCATGCTGAGCTGTTAGAAATACCAGCAGGTTCAGACACAGATGCTATCGAAGCTGCGTTGCGTGATCAAACATTTGATCAACTGGTATGGATGGCGCCCGATGTTGCTGAAAAGGCCCGCGTAGACAGCGATGAAATAATAGCCGGACAGGAAAAGGGGGTATTGACCGTTTTCCGCACCGTCAAAGCGCTGCAGAAGCTGGGCTATGCAGACAAAGCCTTGCAATGGACGTTGATCACCGGCAACACACAACATGTAAAAGAAGGTGACCGGGTTCTGGCTGCTCATGCCGGAGTCTTCGGAATGGCCGGTAGCCTGGCGAAGGAATTCCCCGGGTGGAACCTGAGGCTGCTGGATGTGGATTCACTGGGATCAGTGACAGCCAAGGAATGCCTGTCTCTGGACTGGGATAAGCAGGGAGACGGCCTGGCACACCGCCAGGGAAAATGGTTTGCTCCCGGATTATCACGTATGGATGTCCTACAGCCATCATCCCCGATCTACAAACAAAAAGGCGTTTATGTGGTGATTGGCGGTGCCGGAGGCCTTGGTGAAGTGTGGAGCCGGTTCATGATAGAGCAATATCAGGCGAGAATAGTGTGGATAGGCCGCAGAAAAGCCGATGATACCATCAAAGAAAAAATTGAGCAGTTGAGCGGGGTGAGTGAGGCGCCAGTATATATTTCAGCGGACGCCACAAAAGCCGCTGATCTGGGGAGAGCCCGTAAGGAAATATTGAAGAAGTATCCGGTCATTAACGGGGTGGTACATTCTGCGCTCGTTCTGAAAGACCAGAGCCTTCTAAACATGGAGGAATCCGCGTTCAAAGCTGGATTATCAGCCAAGGTGGACATCAGTGTGAGTATGGATGCCGTATTTGGAGAATTGGACCTGGATTTTATGCTTTTCTTCTCCTCCATAGTCTCGTTTTTCAAAACTCCGGGCCAGTCGAATTACGCAGCGGGTTGTGCTTTCAAAGACAGCTTTGCGCACAGCCTTGGGCAGCAGCGTAAATACCCTGTAAAGATCATGAACTGGGGCTACTGGGGCAGTGTAGGTGTAGCGACTGATGAGCTTACCAGGCAACGCGTAGCGCAGATGGGCATTGGCTCCATAGAACCGGAAGAAGGCATGTCAGCGCTTCAGGCCTTTGTTGATTCTGATATTCATCAGGTGGTGCTGATAAAGCTGCTCAACGAGCAGGTACTGAAGGCGATCACGCTGCCTGAGAGGGACACCCATTCTAGCGTTAATAATGCTGCTACGCTTCAGGAAGAAAAGGCTATTTCATCGCAGGACTCTAATTCCAATATTGTACCTGCACAGGAGCAAAGACGATCAGAGACAGCTTCAGAAGGCGCCGGGACTTCTCTTCACGACAAGGGTATTATCTTCTTCCAAAACATAATTGCCGAAATGTTGAGAATGAAGCCTCAGCAGGTAGACCCTCAGAAACTACTTTCTGACTATGGTCTGGATTCAATTATGGTAGGGCAGTTGACGGAACGCTTACGGAAGGTATTTCCCAACGTTTCCGGCACGCTGTTTTTCGAGGTACAGAACGTACATGAGTTGGTCGACTATTTTATGACGAACGAAAAAGAAAATCTTGTGGCGGTAACTTCAGGTCTGCCCTCCAACAATGGGGCAGCTACTAACGGGTCTGTTAGTAAAATCACTGAAGAACCAGCCTACTATGAAATGAAAAGCGCCTCACCGGCATTGGAAAAAATGACATCAAAATATCCTCAGAAAACTGCCGGATCAGGAAATGAAACGCCTTTGGACCACGGATCCTTGAAAGAGAGAAGCATTTCTTATTTCCGGAATCTGATTGCGGAAATGTTAAGGATGAAACCTCAGCAAGTGGAACCTCAGAAACCGCTTTCGGAGTATGGCCTGGATTCGATTATGGTGGGGCAGTTGACCGACCGGTTACGAAAAGCGTTTCCCGATATTTCAGGCACCCTGTTTTTTGAGGTGCAGAGTGTAGATGAGTTGGCGGACTATTTTATTGAAAACAGGAAAGACGATTTAGTCGCTGTCACCGGATTTGCAACCCCTGCCGCTCCACAGCAGCCTGACAACGCTTCCGAACGAAAAAGTGATGTTGCCATAATGCAACAAAGGCCGATGCTGAATTTTAGGGCAATGAACAGAGGGCGTCACCAATTTACCCCTCAGCAGACACCGTCTTCTGTTGCTGGTCCGTCCGTTTTTGATGTAGCGATAGTTGGCCTAAGCGGCAGATATCCTAAATCCGAAAGCCTGGCGGAATTGTGGAAGAATTTAAGTAACGGTGTCAATTGCATTGAAGAAATCCCGGACGACCGCTGGAACTGGGCGGAATACTACGATCCGGAAAAAGGCAAGCCCGGTAAAATGTATACGAAATGGGGCGGCTTTATCAGGGATATCGATAAATTCGATCCCGCATTCTTCAAAATATCTCCTCAGGAAGCTGAGACAATAGACCCTCAGGAGCGGGTGTTTGTGGAGGCTTGCTACCATGCCATTGAGGATGCCGGATACAAACCCGAAAACCTGGATAAAGACCACAAGGTGGGCGTGTTTGCGGGTGTACTCAATTCAAGATATACTGTACAACCCAATTTCTTTTCCTTTGCGAACCGGGTCTCATACCTTTTTAATTTCCAGGGACCATCTATGGCGGTCGATACAGCTTGTTCTTCATCGCTCACGGCTATCCACCTGGCACTGGAGAGTTTGTATGGAGGCCTGAGTACGGTCGCAATTGCCGGTGGGGTCAATCTGATCATCGACCCGGACCATTTTCTGCGGTTTGCAGACATGGGCATGCTTTCCAGTGATGGTGAAAACAAATCATTCGGAGACGGAGGAGACGGATTTGTTGATGCGGAAGGGGTAGGTGCAGTGGTGCTAAAACCTTTGACAAAGGCTGAGCAAGACGGAGATCACATTTATGGCATTATCAAAGGAAGTGCCTTGAATGCAGGGGGAAAAACCAACGGCTATAACACTCCGAATCCTAGGGCTCAGGCTAATGTCGTGTCGGTGGCTTTGGAAAGAAGCAACATTAAAGCCGAGCAATTAAGCTACATTGAGACACATGGCACGGGAACGGCCTTTGGCGACTCTATTGAAATTGCTGGTTTAAGCCGCGCATTTAAAGAAACAAACGGGAAGCAATTCTGCGCCATCGGATCGGTAAAATCGAATATCGGCCACTCAGAATCTGCGGCGGGTATTGCTGCACTGTCCAAAGTACTGTTGCAAATGAAGTACAAGCAACTTGTTCCTTCAATCAACGCTGATGTTGTCAATCCGGAAATTGACTTTAGCAAAACCCCGTTTAAGCTTCAGAGAAGCCTTGAAAAGTGGCATCCCACACGAAATATAAACGGTGTATCTCAGGAAATACCTCGTATAGCAGGTGTATCTGCATTCGGGGCGGGTGGTGCGAATGCGCATCTTATAATTCAGGAGTATAAGCCGTCACATGCCGGTGAGTCCACCCAACAAAATACCAGGGTCATAATACCGCTGTCTGCCAAATCAGTAGAGCAGCTAAAGCGAAAGGCACAGGATCTGCTCAGCTTTATTCGCGAGGCAGAGGCCAACGATCTACAGGGAATTAGCATGACTTCTATGGCATATACATTGCAAACAGGCAGGGAGGCCCTGGAGGAGCGTCTCGGGTTTGTGGTGGATTCTATTGATCAGTTGGCAGAAAAACTCGAAGCATATATCAACGATACACCGGACATAGAAGGGCTGTACCAGGGAAATATCAATCAAGGCACCGAAGGGTTAAGCTTCATTAGCCAGGACGATGACCTCAAAGAGACAATAATAGGCAAGTGGGTGGCTGAAAATAAATTGTCGAAACTTCTTGAATTGTGGATCAAAGGACTTGATCTCGACTGGAGCATGCTTTATGATCAGGTGAAACCGAAGCGCATGAGCCTGCCGGGGTATCCTTTTGCCAGAGAAAGATACTGGTTGGAAATAAATGGAAAAACCGGAATTGCAAAAGCAACGACATCGGCCACAATTCACCCGCTGTTGCACAGCAACACCTCTGATCTGAGTCAGCTATGTTACAGCTCAACGTTTACGGGCAAGGAATTCTTTTTTGACCACAAGGTCAACGGAAGGAATGTATTGCCAGCAGCAGTATATCTGGAAATGGCCAGAGCTGCAGTAGAAAAATCACTGCCGGCTGTTCAGGGCGAGAATGTTGTGGAATTACATCAGGTTGTCTGGGCACAGCCGGTTGTTGCGGCTCAACACAGACAGGTGTCCATCGCTCTGTTGGTTAATGACTATGGCCGTATCGACTTTGAGGTCTTCACCGGGGAAGGTGGACAGAAAGTTATCAACTGCCAGGGGCAGGCGGCCATCAGCCACCAATCTACAGTTGCTAAAGTTGATATTTCAGGGCTTCAGAAGCAAATGCAAAAGAACGATCTGGTATCCGGCAGGATCTATAATGATTTAAGCAAACGGGGCATTAACTATGGTCCTGCTTATCAGGGAATAGCTACCGTGTATCAAGGCGAAGGGCAACTTCTTGTCGGGATGAGTTTTCCGGACAATTCGGACCATAATCCAAAAGACTATCGGTTGCATCCGGCACTAACGGATAGTGCACTACAAGCCGTCATTGCATTATACACAGGTGAGAAAAATGTAAAAATACAGCCATCTTTACCCAATTCGCTGGAGTCACTGGCTGTTCTTTCTCCTCTTACTAACGAGATGTTCGCATGGCTGCGCTACTCTGATAGCCACACTGATGACAAGCCTAAGATCGATATTGATCTCGTTGATAATGAGGGGAATGTACGTGCACAGATACGTGGTGTATCGTACAATGTGGATAATGATATTGCGCTGGGGGAGCAAGCCGAATGGGTGTTTTCCACAAACGGTGTGGACGGCAAGCATACTGATTCCGGTAATCCTGAAAAGAAGATTGAATTATTTTTAAAGCAGGAAATAGCGCTGCAGTTACAGCTTCCGGTTCAAAAAGTTGCAAGTGATGATAGCTTCTTTGAGTTGGGGCTTGACTCTATCAGCATCACCAGGATCATCGATAGAGCAAATCAGCTTGTGGATGGAAACCTGGTACCTAGTATCGTTTTTGAGTACATTAACATACACCAGTTGGCCGGTTTCATCGCCAATTCTTTTCAAGAAAAAGTGGAACACATAGTAGTCACCAGGCAAAAACAACAGGCAGAAAATGGTCAACTGCCGAAGTTGGCACCTTTGCCAAGAAAGAAGCTGTTTGATGGTCCGTCAAATGGAAACGGAGCAGTAAGTAAGTCAGCCGGAACAAATGGTAATGGACAATCGCAGACATCAGTCGAAGCGAGGTCCGTTTGGAACAGCATTGCGAATCAGAAAACCCCGGCAATGTCAGACAATATACTGGTTCCGATGCAAACCCGGGGTGACAAGCCACCGATCTTTGCTATACCAGGGGCAGGAGGAAATGTGCTGTGTTTTCAGCCGTTGAGTCAATCCTTGGGTAAAGAACAGCCATTTTATGGCCTGCAGGCAGTTGGACTGGACGGACAATCCCAGCCACTTGACACTGTTAAAAAAATTGCGAAAGCTAATGTTACTGCCCTGAAGAAGGTGCAGTCATCGGGACCTTATGTGCTTTTAGGGTACTCCAATGGTGGTGTCATTGCATTTGAGATGGCTAAAATGCTGCATAGGCAGAAAGAAAAAGTAGCGTCACTGATATTGCTTGATAGCGTTTGCCCGACAATTCAAAATGAAGACGAAGCTGATCAGATAGCTTTCTTGTACAAAAACCTGGCACATGCCACAGGGGTTGATGTATCAGGCATTGATATTGAAAAGCTGCGGCAGATTGCAGGGGACGATCGTGTTGAGTACTTGTACAACCATACGAAAAAATTTGGCTTTGAAATGACAAAAGACCAGTTCGCCTTGATGTATTCGGTAGCCATGACAAATGCAAATGCATGCAGGGTGTATAAACCAACCAAGCTACCGGGAAAGGTTAAAGTGACATTGTTCAGAGCTACAGACGCCTATGATGATAAGCCAAAAGATTACGGCTGGAATCAATGGTTGAACGACCCTCTCAAAATTTATGATGTTAAGTCAGGCCATTTTTCAATAGTGGACAATGGACCAATACAGGAAGTGGCTAAAAAGATAGTAAATGAAAGCGATTCTTTCGACAGGATACGGGTCTCCTGATGTTCTTCAGCTCAGAGAGGTAGAGAAGCCTGTTCCGAAACATAACGAAATACTTATCAAGGTACATGCCACAACCGTATCTCAGGCAGACAGGCGTTTTCGAATTCCTGACCCGCTTGCAATAAGGCTATTCAATGGTCTCTTGCGTCCGAAACGGATACCAATATTGGGACTGGAGTTGGCAGGCGAAGTAGAAGCGACAGGCGAGGAGGTCAAAAATTTCAGGAGGGGTGATCAGGTGTTTGCTTTTACCGGCTTTTATTTTGGCGCTTATGCGGAATATAAATGTATGGCTGAAGATGGAGCCGCAAAGACAGACGGCCTGGTGACAAAGAAGCCCGAGAACCTGTCGTTCAGGGAAGCTGCGGCTGTTCCCAGCGGAGGACTTACCGCATTAGGTATCATCAGAAAAGCGGATATCAAAAAGGATCAGAAAGTACTTATTTATGGCGCTTCCGGGAGTATTGGCACCTACGCAGTGCAGCTTGCCAAAGTTTTCGGAGGAAGGGTTACCGGAGTATGTAGTACATCTAACTTGGAAATGGTAAGCTCGTTGGGAGCGGATGCTGTGATAGATTATACAAAAGAAGATTTTACGAAGAGTGGCGAAAAATATGATGTTATTATAGATGCAGTCCATAAAAAATCACGGGCATTCTGTAAGAGAGCATTGAAAAATGGCGGAGTTTTTCTTTCTGCTCACTCTTCCACTGTCCCTGGTCTTGAGGATCTGATCTTTCTCAGAGAGCTTCTGGAAGCAGACAAAATTCGACCGGTTATAGACCGGTGTTATCCGATAGAACAAGTGGCTGACGCTCATCGCTACGTTGATCAGGGACGCAAAAAAGGAAACGTAGTTTTAACGCTGGACTGAAGAGTCTTGAGTATGTAGTCGCAGCAGGGAGTAAAGATCTGACGAATAGAGTAATACACTCCAATCTCAATACTCAAACTCATATCTCAATACCAAAATACCTACATATGGAAAACCAAAAAGCAGCAAATGAATATGACGTGATCATAGTGGGCTCAGGGACCTGTGGCGCCACTATTGCACGTGAGTTGATCAGGCACAAAAAGAAGGTGCTGATCCTCGAAAGGGGAGGTAATCGTCCACTTAGTGACTCGTTTTTTAAGACGATGTCTATTACCGATATGGTGAAATTGGGTGACAAGTTAATGACTATGCGGGCGCTTACCACCGGTGGGTCAACCGCCCTTTACCTGGCTGTTGCAGACCTTCCGCCACTCGATGTTTTCAGCTCATTGGGAATAGACCTGACGCAGGAACTTGAGGAGGCGAAGAAAGAAGTGCCTATCGCACGCTTACCAAATGAACTGATCAGCCCGCAAACCTTGCGACTACATGAAGGCGCTTTGCAACTGGGGTATGAGGGAGAGATCAAAACAATGTTTATTGACCCGTCTAAGTGTACCACAGGATATTCCTATGATGCCAAATGGAAAGCGCGGACCTTTGTGCAGGAAGCAATTGGCAATGGAGCAACATTGATCAACAATGCAATGGTCACAAAAGTACTTGTGGAGAATAATAAGGCTGTAGGTGTCGAATACAAAGTGAAGAAGAAGCAGGTCAAAGTTTACGGTGAAAAAGTGATCCTTGCTGCAGGTGCGGCTGCGTCACCGATCATTCTTAGAGACAGCGGAATTAAAGAGGTGGAAAAGAATGGTTTTTATATAGACCCTAATTGTGGGTTGTTTGGCACCATTCCCGGACTTAAAGCAAAAAACAACTTCATGGGCTGCTGGGCAATGCAGTTGGATGATGATATCCAAATAGGCGACCTGAATGCAACAAAGAGTTTCTACAGGGTAATGATGCTGGCCAGTGGTAAACCTGAGCGCTTGTTTTCGTTTTCCAAGAGCATAGGAATAGGGGTAAAGGTGAAGGATGAACCCGGTGGAGAGCTTCTTGAGAACAACCGCTACCATAAGCAACTGACCGAGCAGGACTACAGCAAGTTAAGAAAAGGTGAAGATGTAGCCGAAGAGATACTGAAAAGCGCCGGGGCAAAGAATATCTTTCGCAGCAGCTATGGTGCCACCAACCTGGGCGGTACCATAAGCATAAAAAAACATTTGGATGACAAACTGCAAACCGAATTTGAAAACCTGTTTGTTTGTGATGGTTCCATCATTCCGGGAGATGTTAGAATATCTCCAAACCTGACACTGATCTGTCTGGCGAAATACCTAGCTAAGCATTTATTATCTCCTCAGTTGGTAGCAGTCACTGAAACTGAAAACTGACATTACTACGCTTATTAATTCAATTAAAACATATTCAAAAACAAATTCTTTAACGATATGAACACAGAAATGACCTCTGAACCAAAGCAGCCGGCTAAAGGCCGGAGAAGGCTTTTTAAATTCTTTAAAATATTCTTTGGAGTGATATTGCTCCTCGTTGTTGCAGGTGTTGTCGCTGACTGGATATGGGTAAGATCCGGTGATAATCAATGGAAAGAAGTAATTGACAGAGATGGGGTGGTGGTACACAGTCTGAAAGCTCCGGGCTCATTTGTAGTACAATTGAAAGCAAAGAAGCGCATGAAAACTAATTTGGGAGGGTTGATCAGCGCAATGCAGGATATGGAAGCCATGTGTAGCGAGGGTTGCTACGAGGCGGTAATTGTGGATAGGGTTGATTCACCTACTTCTCAGATAGTATATACCTATTCTTTGTTCGATATGCCATTCCCGCTTACCGATAGGGAGTGGGTACTTGAAAATAAGTTTCGTCAGGACCCTGACACCCGCGAAATAATCTATAAAATTGATGCAGTACCCTACCTGGTGCCTCCAAAGGAAGGCTTCGTTCGTATTACACATTTTAACAACAAATGGCGCTTTATTCCTGTGGGAAAAGGAGAGGTGGATGTGGAATGGTATATGGACATGAGCTATGGCGGCTATGTGGCTAACCTTTTTCACAACCTGGTAATCCCTAATATCATGCCCGAAAGTATGCATGAAATTGAAAGGATCGTGCAGGATGAAAAATATCAGAATGCGAAATTTGAATTTGTAACGGAAATAGATGAGGTTACGGCTGAGGGCGATGAGGTCGTAATGGAGTCAACTGCCTATTAAGCGTTTCCATGATATTAGAATAACCTGACAGACGGATCTTCCTGTGCCAATTCAGGTTCGGGAGAATAACCTTCATGAATTAATACGATGACCTTGGCCAAAGAACATCAAACCGGTGTGATACTGCTTTGCATAATGTTGTTCAACACATGTTTAACAGTAGCGCAGTCAAGAAAGTGGGAAAGCGCCACGTCTAAAGACGGTAAAATTGCAACAAAATATAGCATATCAACCAGGTCAGATGAAAATGGCAATGATGTAGCATTAATTGAAAGTGTTACCACAGCTACCGAAAAAATAAACATGGATAGGTGTATTGAATTGATGAAAGATGTATCGAAACATAAATTCTTCCATTCGGATGATTCGAGTACAGTAGTTAAAACCATTTCAGAAAACGAATGGATCATTTACTATTATACTGAAGGTACTTTTTTCACCCCCGATGCTGACGGAGTTTACACTTTGACTTTTACAGAAGATAAATCGAATAAAACAGCAGATTTCACCATACAAGCAGTACCAACATTGCTTGAAAGGACAGAGGCAAAGCGTTTTACATATCTGAATAAGGGTTACTCATTTGAAGATATGAAAGATGGTACAGTTCGGATCACGATGACCACCAGGCTGTCACCAGCCTTCAGGGTTCCTGGTTGGATAATGAATATGGCTTTTCCTCATACTTTTTTTGATGTAATGCAGAAGTTTATAAACCTCGCGCACAATGAATAAAACAAACGAAACCTTAGAACGACCTTTCACAGCTATGGAAAATACGTCTTCCCGATCCCGGGGAGATCAGGACTATGCCAACTACTGGTCAGTACAATCAGGTAGTGATTCGCAGGTTTTTAGGTGGCTGCCTGATTCCTGTGGGAAGGAATTGGATGGAGATAGTGATAGTGATAGTGAGAATATAGTCACTATCCGGTTGACCAAACAACTATCCGATTGGGTTCGTGGTTTTTCCGGGGGAAAGTCTGTACAACCTTTTGTGTTGTTCCTGGCTGTTTTAAAGCTCCTGTTGCACAAGTATTCCAACCGGGAAGACCTCATGGTAGGGATCACTTATAATGCTGATATACTTCCGGTTCGTACGCAATGTATAGAGGGTGTTCAATTCAATAGGTTTCTGGCGGAAGTACAAAATGCGCTAGTACAAACACGGAAAGGCACTGTTGATCCGCTTCCGCCAAATAGCCACTTCCAGGTTGTTTACACCTACGGGGATGGCAACAACAAAAGCAGCGAGGTGGGCGACAGTTTAACTGTGGAAGTCGCAGAAGAGAAAGCATCATTTAGCATAAGCTTCGCTGCGTCCGCCAACATCTGTGATAAGAGCATGCTGCAGCGACTTTCCGGTAATTTTACCATGTTACTGACAGAGATTAGCAAAGCTCAGGATAACGTGGTACAAACCTATCCTATGGTCACCGGGCAGGAACAGCAGCTTTTTGCATCGTTCAATGACACAAGCTTTGATTACCCTCGGGATAAATGTATTCATCAATTTTTCATTGAAAAAACTGCCGTAAACCCCAACCAAATAGCCGTAAGGTTTGAGAATGAAAGGCTGACCTATCAGCAGCTCTATGATAAATGCTGTGACCTGGCTTTGTTCTTACAATCGCTCAATATCCGGCCGGACAGCCTGGTTGGGTTATGCCTGGAAAGGTCTGTCGAAATGATGGTGGGGATCCATGGAACATTGATCGCTGGTGGCGCCTATGTGCCCATGGACCCTGATTATCCTAATGATCGGCTGGCTTATATGCTGGAAGACAGCCAGGCCTCAATCGTCTTATGCCAGGGCAGACTCATTGATAAGCTAAAACCTTTGATCAAAGAGGGTACTACATTGATCGCGTTAGACGAAAGCTGGAATGAGATTGCGGCCAGGGCAGAGGCACTAAGAGACCAGAAGAAGACCATCCGTGAGGATGTCCAACCAAATCACCTGGCATATATCATTTATACCTCAGGCTCCACCGGCAGACCCAAAGGTGTGATGGTAGAGCACAGGGCGTTGGTAAATCGCATTGATTGGATGCAGAGGACATACCTTTTGAGTGAGAAGGATGTGGTACTGCAAAAAACACCTTTTAGCTTCGATGTTTCGGTTTGGGAGTTTGTATGGCCTATGATGGCAGGGGCAACGCTTGCTTTCGCCAAACCCGGAGGGCACAGGGATGTCCTGTACCTGGAAGATCTTATTCAGGAAAGTGGTATTACCACATTACATTTTGTTCCCTCCATGCTACATGCATATCTCGACCATTCCCAAAGCCGGTGCGACAGTGTAAGGCAGATATTTTGTAGCGGAGAAGCTTTGGATAATAAGGCAGTAGCAGCCTATAAAAAACGGTTTCCAAGGGCTGTTTTGCATAATCTCTACGGCCCCACTGAGGCAGCAATAGACGTCACTTTCTTTGATTGTTCCAGGTTGAAGACACCATTTGTGCCTATTGGCGCCCCGATCTCCAATATTCAGATCTATATCCTCGACAAATATAATAACCTGCAACCACTGGGCGTTCCCGGGGAGTTGCACATAGCAGGAGACGGACTGGCCAGAGGGTATCATAACCGCCACGAGCTTACCAGCGAAAAATTTGTGAACAATCCCTTTAGCCCGGGCAAGCGTATGTACAAAAGCGGTGACCTGGCCCGCTGGATGGAAGATGGAAATATTGAATATCTCGGACGGATTGACACCCAGGTGAAGATACGTGGCTTTCGCATTGAGACAGGAGAGATAGAAACCATCCTTCATCAACATCCCGATATCAATAATTGTGCTGTGGTGGTGCAGGGTGAGGGTGTTGAGAAGAAACTGTTAGCCTTTTATCTGGCAAAGGATACGAAAGAAGGTAATGTAGTGAAATTGGCTGCTGAAAGCCTGAAGTCATTTTTGTTGCAGTCGCTGCCGGATTATATGGTGCCTGCGGCATTTGTCAGTCTGGAGGAATTTCCTCTTACCCCGAACGGCAAATTGAACAGGCGTGCTTTAGAGTCTATAGACGTGCAGATGGAATCCAGCAAGGCATATGTTGCTCCGCACAATGATACAGAACAACGACTTACCGAAATATGGGGTGAAACGTTAGGTATTGAGGCTAAAAAAATAGGAGTTGATGACAACTTTTTTGAGCTGGGAGGCCATTCGCTGTTGGTTGCTCCGCTGCTCTCAGAGATCAGAGATCAATTTGCTGTGGATTTACCACTTAACACTTTTTTTGATGTGTACACCGTTGCCGGCCTGGCAGAAGTGATCAAAGCTGCCGAGGATCAGGATGAAGAGGAATTAGGTGATATCGAATTTGAGGAATTTACACTATGACAATTTATTCGTTAATAAATACAGTCCGTGCCCTGGGAATCAAGCTGTGGCAGGAAGATGGTCAACTTAAAATAAAAGCGCCAAAAGGAGCTTTGACAGATGATATTCGTGAACAGATTAGCAGCCGAAAATCTGATATCATCGCTTTTTTAAGTCAGGTATCAGCTACTAAAAAGCTTCCGCCACCACTGCGTCCGGTTGATCGTGCTGAGCTTGACCGGCAGCCGCTAAGTTTTCTTCAGGAGCGACTGTGGATCATTGACAGGTTGAACCCTGAAAATACTGGTTATAACATCCCTGCAGCTTTTGTCATTAAGGGTAAACTCGATATTGCTTTATTGAACAAAGCGCTGAACGTTTTAATAGCCCGTCATGAAAGTTTACGTACGGTATTTCCTGATCATAAGGGGCAGGCCCGGCAAGTAGTACTCGATAGCCTGAAATTAGAGGTGGAATCGATTGACCTGAGCCGTACAAAGGCAAAGAAGATAAAATTGGCGGAAGCCAAAAAGATCTGCGAAGCGGATGCAACCGCACCATTTGATCTGGCCACAGGGCCGCTTATCAGGGCCAAAGTGATCAAGCTTGCGCCACAAGAGCATATCCTTATGCTTAATATACATCATATTGTGAGTGACGACTGGTCGGCAAACGTCATGTTCAAAGAGCTCTTTTTGACTATGGATGCGTTGCAGGATGGTAAAGAGTTTGACCTGCCCGCACTGCCCGTGCAGTACCTTGACTACAGTGTCTGGCAAAGGCAATGGTTTGAAGAGGGCGGAGAGCTTAAGCGGCAACTGGCATACTGGCAACAGAAACTGGCAGGCGCTCCTGAAAGTCTGGGGCTGGCGACAGATTACCCCAGACCGGCAGTTCAAAGCTTTGAGGGCGCTTCACAGTCATTTACAATTGATCCTCAGCTCACGACCCTTCTCAGGAGTCTGGCTGAGCAGCAGGGGTGTACGTTGTATATGATGCTACTTGCGATCTTCAAGGTGCTACTCTATCGTTATACAGGTCAGGATGATATTTGTATAGGTACGGCCATTTCAAATCGACAGGCACAGGAGACCCGCGGCCTGATAGGAATGTTCGTCAACACGCTGGCTTTGCGTACTCAGGTGAAAAGTGAGGATACTTTCCTGGAGGCGCTAAGCAAGGTAAAGACTACATGTGTTGAGGCATATGCACACCAGGATACACCATTTGAAAAAATAGTAGACGCTGTGCAGGTCAGGCGCGATCCGTCAGTCAACCCGCTGTTCCAGGTGATGGTTACACAAAATATACCCTTAAGTCTGCCAAAGGAAGATATACAACCATTTCATTTAGACCGTCACAGCAGTAAATTTGATATGGCTGTCGAGTTTACGGAAAATGACAATGAACTGACAGGGGTCATTGAATACTGTACCTCCCTGTTCAGACGAGGCACTATTGAGCGACTGATCAATAACTTCATAGCGCTGTGCGCATCAGCCTCGGCTAATCCTAATGCTAAAATTACGGAGCTGAACTATTTGTCAGGCGAAGAAAGACAGCAATTGCTTATTGACTTCAACAACACAGAAGCTCCTTACCCCAAAGACAAGTGCATTCATCATTTATTTGCTGAGCAGGCAAAACAAAATCCCGATGAGATTGCAGTCATCTTTGAAGATGAGCAATTGACCTATAAGCAGTTGTACGATAAAAGCCATGTGCTTGCCCTATATCTGCAGTCAGTGGGTGTAAAGCAGGAAAGCCTGGTGGGAGTATGTGTAGACAGGTCTGTCGATATGATAGTCGCGCTCATGGGTATACTACAGGCTGGTGGCGCTTATGTACCACTGGACCCAAATTATCCTGAAGACAGAATTGCGTTCATGCTGCGAGACAGTCAGGCTTCTGTGGTGCTTACGCAAGAGAAACTGAAGAAGAAACTCCGCAAGATCGTGCCTCACGAAGCAGAGCTTATTGCTTTAGATCAGCAGTGGAAGGAGATAACAGCTTCTGTTTCAAAATCTATAGATCAAAAAGTAAAACTCAGCCAAAAGGTTACTCCGGATAACCTGGCTTATGTCATTTACACCTCTGGTTCAACAGGAAAACCTAAAGGTGTAGCCATTGAGCACCACAGCACAGTGGCATTACTGAATTGGGCCAAGGGTGTGTTCGGCAGGGATCAACTGGCAGGAGTTTTGGCTTCTACCTCTATTTGCTTCGACCTGTCGGTGTATGAGATCTTCCTGCCCCTTTCTGTGGGAGGCAAAGTGATACTGGCCCCTGATGCATTGGCGCTGACAAATTTTGCCCATAGAGCATCCGTTACACTGATCAATACCGTTCCCTCGGTAATGGGCGAACTCGTGCGGATCAAGAACGCCATACCCGATACTGTCACAACCATTAATCTGGCAGGCGAACCACTTTCATCTGCTCTGGTGGATAAGATATATGACAACAGCAATGTAGAAAAAGTGTACGACCTGTATGGTCCTTCGGAAGATACCACCTATTCTACTTTTACCCTCAGGGAAAAAAATGGCCCGCAAACTATTGGTCGTCCTATTTCTAATACCCAGGCATACATTCTGGACAGGTTCAATAACCCATTGCCGGTAGGGATACCGGGCGAACTGCATCTTGCAGGAGCCGGTCTTGCCCGTTGTTATCTCAACCGTCCTGAGCTTACCAGGGAAAAATTTGTTCCCAGTCCTTTTAATCCGGGCACTCCTATGTATAAAACCGGTGATCTGGCCCGCTGGTTGGAAAACGGTACTATTGAATACCTCGGAAGGATCGACAGGCAAGTTAAAATAAGAGGATTCCGTATTGAGATCGGTGAAATTGAACATTATCTGGATCAGCACCCGAAGGTTATTGAAAGTGCCGTAGTGGCTCAGGGCGAGGGTGTCAACAAAAAACTTATTGCCTTCTATGTTGCTTCGGAAACAAGAGTAGGTGAAGTGGCCAAAGTTTCAAACGAAGATTTGAATAAACATCTGAGCCAGTTCTTGTCTGACTACATGTTGCCTGCTACATTCGTTAGTGTTGAGTCAATTCCGCTGACTCAAAACGGCAAGGTAGACAGGCGCGTACTCGAAGCCATAGAAGTGGATGCCGAAACTACCAGAGATCATCATGAGCACGTTGATGATATTGAAAATCAGCTTATCGAAATTTGGGCAGAAATACTGGATCGGAAGCCTGAAGCCATCGGCATACGCCAAAAATTCTTCGATATTGGCGGGAACTCTATCAATGCGATCACATTAGCAGCCCATATTGAGGAGAAGACACAGTGTAAATTTTCCCCTATAGATCTGTTCAAGTATGGTACTATCCGTGGTATCAGTCAATACATCAAAGAAAATACTATTATCAGGCCGGAAAGTTCAGTTTCGGAGGAGTTATCCACTACATTGAGCTCTCAGAAGCGGATAAAAACAAAACCTGATACAGAATATCCGGAATATTATGACGATAGCCTGGCGATTGTCGGAATTTCCTGTCATTTCCCCGATGCGGAAGATCACTGGCAATTCTGGAAAAATCTTGTGGAGCGCAAGGAGAGTATAAACCTGCTTTCCAAAGAAGAAGCGGCCAGGCTAAATGTAGCGCCCGAAATACTGAATGATCCAGGATACGTACCCTTGAAGCCCTGGATGGAAGGCAAAGAGTTTTTTGATCCAGAATTTTTCCAGATATCGTCAGGTAATGCTGCGCTGATGGATCCGCAATTCCGCCAGTTGTTGCAGCATTCGTGGAGGGCTGTTGAAGATGCCGGGTATCGCTGCGAAGAGATTGAAAACACGAGCGTTTTCATGTCTGCCAGTAATAACTTCTATCAGTCATTAGCCGAAAAGATACAGGCTGAAGGGCATGTCATGGAAGATTCCTCAGAGTTTGTTTCGTGGGTATTGGCGCAGGGAGGAACAATCCCAACCATGATATCCTATCAACTTGGGCTTCGCGGACCGAGTGCTTTTGTACACTCCAATTGCTCATCGTCCATGACCGGACTGTACTACGCTTTCCAGAGCTTACAGTCGAAAGATGTTGATTACGCACTGGTAGGTGCGGCCACACTTTCCGCCTCGTTAGGCCTCGGGTATCTTCAGATGCCGGGAATGAATTTCTCCAGTGACGGCCATTGCAGAGCCTTTGATGCTAAAGCAGATGGGATGGTTGATGGAGAAGGTGTGGGTGTTATTTTGGTTAAACGTGCCGCAGATGCTATCAAAGACGGTGATCATATCTACAGTTTGATTCGGGGTATCAGTGTCAATAATGATGGTTCTGACAAAGTAGGCTTTTATGCGCCAGGTGTATCCGGGCAAACTGCTGTTATCCGCAACACCCTGGAGAAAACCGGTATTAATCCCGAATCTATTAGCTATGTAGAAGCACATGGTACAGGAACAGCCCTGGGTGATCCTATTGAAGTACGATCCATCAGTGAAGCTTATGAGAAGTATACAAACAAGAAGCAATTCTGTGCTATAGGGTCGGTGAAGCCTAATATCGGGCACCTCGATACCGCTGCCGGCCTGGCGGGAACTATCAAGCTGGCGATGAGCCTTTACCATAAGAAGTTCCCTTCCATCATCAACTATACGAGCCCAAATCCCCAGATTGATTTTGAAAACTCACCTTTTTATGTTTCAGATCAGGAAGAATCGTGGGCGGAAGCACAGTATCCGAAAAGGGCTGCTATCAGTTCGTTTGGTATTGGCGGCACAAATGCCCATGCCATTCTGGAGGAGTATTCACGCTCTGAAGCCTCTTTTACTTCTCCGGATGCACTATTTGTAGTACCATTGTCTGCACAGAAAGAAGATATACTGAAGGAATATGCTCAAAAGCTGCTTCTGTTTTTGGAGAGCAGGGAGCAAAGCCAAATCAATCTTTCTGAGATCGCCTATACCCTCCAGACAGGGAGAAAGGAGATGGCCCACCGGGTTGTTTTTGTTGTTAAAGACCTTTCAGAACTGCTTAACGAGCTGCAGGCTTTTATCGAAAACAAAAAGTCAGACGGTTATTTCCGTGGAGACGTAAGCACCGGTAAAAAACCAGTTGAATCACTGGAAGACGATGAAGATTACCAGGAGCTGATCAGGCATTGGTTTGTTAAAAAGAAGGTTAGAAGGTTGGCTCAGCTATGGGCTTCCGGCACCAGCCTGGATTGGAAATTACTCTATGATCAGAAGTTTCCGTTGCGCATGAGCCTACCGGCATATCCGTTTGCCAAAGTCCGTTGCTGGATCGATACCACATCATCAAAATCACTGGCAACATCACGTGGCAGTTCGGGTGCCATGCTTCATCCATTGCTACACACCAATACCTCGGATTTTAGTAGCCAAAGCTATGGTTCCGTGTTTAGTGGTAAAGAATTTTTCCTGGCAGATCACCGGATAAACGGACAGAAAGTGCTACCGGCAGTTGCCTACCTGGAGATGGCTTGTGCTGCTGTGATGAAGGCTACCTCGGGGCAGTTCGAACCATCTATGCTTGAACTGGGCAATATCGTCTGGGTAAAGCCGATTATAGTAAACAATGAAACGCAAACGCATATCAATCTATCGGTCAGTGATCAGGGGCAAATAGCTTATGAGATAGGCAGCACCGATGGAATGCAGCAGGTGGTACACTGTGAAGGCAATGCTGAGTTTACGGACCGTCCCGTCCCTGAAATGTTGGATATCGCCCGGTTAAGGGAGCAAATGGATCATACCAGCATGGATGCAGCACAGGTGTATGCTATGTTTGATAAAACAGATGCTTCTTACGGCCCTGCCCATCAGAGCTTAGAAAATGTTTGGATAGGAGAGGAGCAGGTGCTGGCGCAATTGACGCTTCCCGCTGTTGTAAGGAATACGCTTGATGAATATGTTATGCACCCGAGCCTGATGGACGGTGCATTACAGGCTAGTAATATTTTGTTTGACTACCTGAACCAAAATGTAGCGCAGGATGTCCTACCTTTTGCCTTGAGGTCACTGCGCATCGGGTCGAGGTGTACCGAAGAAGTATTTGTCTGGGTGAGGTTGGCGAAGGACAGTAAACCGGAAGACAGGCTCATAAAACTGGATATCGACCTGTGCGATCCGGAAGGAAATAGCTGTGTGCAAATGCATGGCTTTTCTTTCAGAATGATATCGAAGGGCCAGCGTGGTTTGCAGGACACAGACAACCGGATGAGCATGCACCTGGCGGCTCCGGTCTGGCAACCGCAACCGGTCATTCCTTCTCGTGAAGGTAATAATACGCGATTAGAACAACACCATGTTATCCTCTGTGAGGTGCCAGGGATTGAGATTAAGCAGATCGGGAATTTACTGCCCGGCAGGCAGTGTCAGCAAATAGAACAGAAGGCCGGAAATATTGCAGAACGTTTTGAAGAAGCTGCGCTGCAGTGTTTTGAGAAGATCCAAACGATTCTCAAAAGCAAACTCAAACGCAAAGTACTCGTCCAACTGGTCTTCACCAATGAGCCGGAGCAAACGGTATTTGCAGGGTTGTCCGGCCTGTTGAGGACAGCCTCCATGGAAAACCCGAACTTCATCGGACAGGTTATTCTGATCGATAGGCAGACCACTGCTGAGCAGTTAGCTCAGTTGGCGTTGGACAATTGCGAGGCAACGGAAGAGTCGTTGGTAAAATATGCCGGGGGCAAGAGGCACGTCCTGCAGTGGGAAGCAGTTGAACCAACTCAGGCCCTGCCTAAAATTCCATTTAATGACAAAGGCGTCTACCTGATAACCGGAGGGTTAGGTGGGCTTGGCGTTCTGTTTACCCGGGAGATCCTTAAGCAGACTAAGAATGGGCGGATCATCCTGACAGGGAGATCGGAATTAACCGGTGAGAAGAAGAAAATACTGGATACACTGACTCGAAATACTACAGTAGAGTATCGTCAGGTCGATATCGGAGATCAGGAGCAGGTCAACGGGCTCATTGCTGATATCATCAACAAACACAAGCAACTGAATGGCATTTTCCACAGCGCGGGAATAATCTCCGATAGCTTTATCCTGAAGAAAACCACTACTGAGTTTGGAGAGGTACTGGCGCCAAAAGTAAGGGGTACCCTGAATCTGGATCATGCCTGCAGCGATGTAGACCTGGATTTCATGGTTTTGTTCTCGTCTGATTCTGCATTTGGCAGTGTTGGTCAGGCTGATTATGCAGCAGCCAACGGCTTCATGGATCATTTTGCCTCTTATCGCAACCTGCAGGTGTCTGAAGGGCATCGGCAAGGACGGACTTTATCCATCAACTGGCCGCTATGGCAGGATGGTGGAATGAAGCTTGATCAGACGATACTGGAAATGCAGCAGCAAACTACGGGTATGCGGCCTATGCCGACAGCAACCGGTATACTGGCATTTTATCAGTGCCTGGAATCAGGATATGATCAGCTTTCAGTTACTGTAAAGGACCTGTATCAACAACAGGATGAATCGGTATCTGACAGCATTTCAGATCGACCAGTGCAGACCCCGGTTGAACAGGCGGAAACCGTGTCAGAAGAGTCTTTTGTTGCTCACAATCAGAGTATTAAAGTAGATGGTGGCAACCTTTTTGAACTGACGCAGGAATTCTTGAAAAAGCAATTCTCCGAATTGTTTAAGCTACCGGCGCATCAGATAGATCCACAGGCATCGTTGGAAAACTATGGAATAGATTCTATCCTGACGATCAATATTACCAACCAGTTGGAAAAGACCTTTGGCGCTTTGTCAAAAACACTTTTGTTTGAATATCATACGATCCAAGAACTAACGGAATACTTCTTAGAGGAGTTTGAGGAGAAGTTGACCAGCTTGTTTGCCGGTTCTTCAGAAAAGAATCCAAAGAAAACTGTAGAGCAAAAACCGGAACAAAATCCGGAGCCGAAGGCAGTGGTCGAAGCAAAAGCCGCGCAACCCGATGCCAGAAGGTTTTACCATCGTGGTCTTGCCAATATTTCAACAAACTCTAACAATCGAACCCGAAAGGCAGATCAGAAAGAAGAGCTTATTGCTATTGTAGGACTGAGTGGTCGCTATCCGGAATCCCTTAATATTGAAGAATACTGGAATAACCTGCGCAATGGCAAGGACTGTATTGTAGAAATACCGGAAGATCGTTGGGACTGGAAAGAATATTTTTCCGATGACAAAACAAAAGACGGTGTTCATTACAGTAAGTATGGAGGCTTTATTGCCGGTGTAGATGAATTTGATCCGAGGTTCTTCAACATTTCACCAAAAGAAGCAGAGATCCTTGATCCTCAGGAGCGCCTGTTTTTGCAGCATGCATGGATGGCTATTGAAGATGCCGGTTACACGCGGGCTTCGTTGCAAATACCGCATGGGCGTAATCTTCCGGGACAGGTAGGTGTTTATGTGGGCGTAATGTACAGTGAATACCAGCTTTTCGGAGCTGAAATAAGTCAGCAAGGTAAGCGAATGGGATTTGCCAACAGCATGGCTGATGTCTCTAACCGTGTCTCTTTTGTTTTAAATGTACACGGGCCCAGCTTCACGGTTGATACCATGTGTTCTTCATCACTGACCACCATTCATCTGGCTTGCCAGGACCTGAAGAGTGGTCGCACTGATATGGCTATTGCAGGGGGTGTCAATGTGAGCGTTCATCCCAATAAATATCTACTGCTGAGCTCCGGGCAATACATTTCCACTACTGGTCACTGCCATAGCTTCGGAGTAGGCGGTGATGGCTACATCCCCGGAGAAGGCGTGGGGGCAGTAGTTCTTAAAAGGCTTTCGGATGCCGAGAAAAGCGGTGATCATATTTATGGCCTGATCAGAGGCAGCGGTCTTAATCATGGAGGGAAGCCCAGTGGTTACACAGTACCAAACCCTCAGGCGCAGTCTGCTTTGATCAGCCAGGTGCTGGAGGAATCAAACACTGATCCTCGCCATATCAGCTATGTAGAAGCTCATGGTACCGGCACGCCATTAGGAGACCCGATTGAGATCAATGCACTTACAAAGGCTTTCAATCAAAAACATCAGGGCTCGTCATCTGAAAGTGACGACCGGGGAATTTGCCTGATCGGTTCTGTCAAATCAAATATTGGCCACTGCGAATCTGCGGCTGGTGTAGCAGGACTGACCAAGATACTGCTGCAGATGAAGCATCAGCAGATTGTTCCATCATTGCACTCCCGGGAACTAAACCCGAATATAGATTTCGCCAAAACTCCTTTTGTTGTTAATCAGAAGCTTACTGACTGGGAGCAGCCGGTGCTGGATGGTAAGAAATTGCCCCGTATCGCAGGAATATCCTCTTTTGGTGCAGGTGGGTCAAACGCCCATATCATTCTGGAAGAATATGCTCCGGAAGTCGAACCTGTCGAAGAAAACAAAACGGTGGTTGTTCCACTCTCAGCGAGAACACCGGAACAACTCAAACAAAAAGTACATGACCTGATCCATTTTATTCGCCATGAGCAAAAGCCTGTGAATTTGGTTTCTCTGGCATATACATTACAGGTAGGTCGTGAAGCAATGGAAGAGCGGCTTGGCTTTATCGTCAATGCTGTCGACCAGTTGTTGGAGTTACTTGAAGCTTATGCCAAAGCCCAGCAATCAGGTGGAAAATCACACATCGATGGTGTTTACCAGGGACAGGTGAAGCGTAACAAAGAAACCATGCTCATCTTCAGCCATGACGATGACATGAAGGAAACCATTGACAAATGGATTACGCGTAACAAACTGGAAAAACTTCTTGACCTGTGGGTGAAAGGACTGGACCTCGACTGGCTGAAACTTTATGGCGATGCCAGGCCAAAACGTATGAGCCTGCCCACCTATCCATTTGCCAGAGAGCGATACTGGTGGAATGATGCCGTTGAAGACGGGAAGTTGACACTAAAACAGTGGATTAATAAGCAAAATGCCGCTAAGGTGATTCACCCGATGCTGCATGTGAATACCTCCAATCTGGGTCAGCAAAGCTATAGTACAACGTTCACGGGTGAAGAGGTTTACCTGAAAGAGTACGGTGGCAGCGAACAAAAAGTACTGCCGGCAACGGCCTACCTGGAAATGGCCAGGGCTGCAATAGAACATGCTCTGCCACAAAAAAGTGAGTCCGGTACCGTGGTGTTGCGTGATGTCGTTTTGGCGCAGCCGGTTATGGTAGGTAAAAACAGGCAAGTCAGTCTGTCGCTGTTTCCACAAGACAGTAAGCACATAGATTTTGAGGTTCACAGCGATGATGCAGGTGAAGACATCGTGCATTGCCAGGGACATGCGGTCATTACTGAGCAACCGGCAGTAACCAACCTGGATATCGCACAGATTGAAGTTCAGACAGGCCCCGGTCAATTGTTAACCGAGGTCAGTGTGCCCGGAGCTGGCAGCCATAATCTGAACGGTTATATGCTCCATCCGGGTATATTGAACAGTGCATTAGAAGCCGCACACCATCTGGTTCCCGGTTCTGCAGGAGCCATACCATTTCCTCATGGAGTGGAGTCTGTTCATATCCTTTCCCCTTACAAGGAGAAAATGCTCGCATGGGTGCGATACGCAGAAATAATGCAGCCCGCAGATGCTGATATCAAGCTTGATATTGACCTGTGTGACGAGCAGGGCCATATCAGCGTGCAGATACGCGGCCTGTCTTATCTTCAGGCTTCGATGGCTTCGCCCGAACCTGTTTCTCAACAGGTGCAGTCGTCCTCAGGTTTTATGCCACAGGAGATAGCAATTATTCCAATGGCACATGAGGAAGCCGAAGGCAACTCAACGGGTGACCGTCAGCACATATCTGTCCAAAGCCCCCTGAAGAAGCCAACAGGTATCATACTGCCTGCACTGGATACCGTATCAGTGGCAGAAAATACCGCACCTTCCGGGAAGATCCGCTTTAAACTTCCTGATGCCGGGGAAAGCATGTCATTACAGGGTAGCTCATTCATACAACCCGACCTTGTCAGCCTGTTTGAGTATGGTGAAGGAGTGTTTTTGATTCAGCTCGGCAGCGCTGAGCTATCAAAAGACCTGACCCTGCAGATACTGCAGGCATTGAAAACGGTGAAGCAGATAGAAACTGTCAAGGTACTTTTCATCCGCAGTGGGGAGTCTGATTTTCTGTTGGGTGGCAGACAGCATTACAACGATGCTGTTGAGCAGAAACTCTACGAGGCAATCAGCGGATTCCCTTATCCGGTGATCGCGGTAATGCAGGGAAATGCCGGAGGTGCAGGATTCCTGCTTGGCGCTTTGTGCGATTTTATGGTATGCAATGAAGATGCTACCTACTTCTATACCGATCCGAAGGGTGGATTATTTCCTGCAGTTGCAGAAGACCGCTTGTTAAAAGAGCGCTTCGGTGTTGCATATGCATATGATCTCATGTATTTGTCTACAAAAGCTACTGGGAGGGAGTTAAAGGAAAAGGGCTGGAATTTCCCGGTCATGCCTAAAGATCAAATCGAACAATATGTGCAAAGGCTGGCGCTCAACCTCGCCAGGAAGCCTCAGAAATCATTGCGTTTGATCAAGCAACATCTGGCCCGCCATATCGGCAATGTCGTTAACGAACTCGCGGTGGTGAATGCGGTCATTTCGACTGATAAAGCACCGGCTTCTGCTCATGTAAAAGACAGCATTCCTTCCTTTGAGAATATCACTGTTACAACACATAGCAGTCATATTTTAGGCGTTCGGATAAGTCCTGTTGCAAAAGGTTATTCAATAGCTGACTGCATAGCAGATCTGACGGATATCTTCAAATGGGTAAAACAATCTTCTCATCACAGATCTGTTGTGCTTGAGAGTGATAACGCTGAATTTTTCGAAGGAGCCGGGAAGCAGTTTACGGCAGAAGTAGTTGCGAATTTTTCAGACTTGATCCTGAAGTTGGAAATACCTGTAATTGCCATTTTAGATACAGATTCGAAAGGCCTTTGGTGGCTTTTAGGCCAGTTTTGTGATGGCTGTGTTTACAGCAAAGCTGCGCATTATTCGGCCATAGACATTATCCCTAATGCGAAACTGGCCAGTATAGCGGCCATGATCTTTGCATATCGTTTCGGAGATTCTGCCGGCAAAGAAATTTTACTGTCAGGTGCTGATTACACCGGCCTTGATTTGAAGCAACGCACCCGAACGTTGGCAGTGGCCGACAAAGATCAGGCATTGGCAACAGCTTTAAAAATAGCTTCATCATGGGCGGAGTGGTCTGCCTCCGTTTTAGCCGGTTGGAAACAATACAACGCCACCAGCATCCGGGAAAAAATGAGCAATCTGCTTGTATCAAATGATTCGGAACGAGAATTTAATCCTGTTGCTGAGATGTCTCCGGTTTCACTCCAGTCAGAGGTGATCAGTGCAACAGCAGACCCGGAAGGTATTCTGGTTGTCAGCATGGAGGACCGGGAGGCAAAAAATATGTTCACTGATGCGCTTACGCAGGGAATCATTGAAGTTTTTGAGCATGTAAAACAAACACCTGCATATAAAGCTGTAGTACTCACGGGATTTGATAATTATTTTGCATCAGGCGGAACCAAAGAAGACCTGGTGGCGATCCAGCAGGGAAAAGCCAGGTTTACCGATATCAAATTTTACCATCTGGCCATGGAGTGTCACGTCCCGGTTATTGCAGCAATGCAGGGGCATGCGATCGGTGCCGGATGGGCCTTCGGTATGTTTGCGGATTTTACTTTCTTCAGCGAGGAAAGTAAGTACCTGAGCCCCTATATGAACTTTGGTTTTACACCGGGTGCAGGGGCCACGTTTATACTACCTGGAAAAATCGGCAATGATCTCGCAAGAGAAACGCTACTGGTAGCGCAGGAGATCAGTGGTAGTGAATTGAAAGACAGGGGGTTACAGGCGCCCGTTATGTCGAGAAAACAAGTGGTTCCCGCTGCACTGGCCCTGGCCAGGCAGATCGCAAAAAACAGCATTGACCGCATAGTTGCCATTAAAAAGCAATTGACAGCGCATCAGCATGATGCCGTGGAGGAGACCTATCAGTTGGAGCTGGCGATGCACGATGAGACATTTGTCGGACAGTCGGAAACATTGGAGCAGATCAGAAAGTATTTCGGGCAGGACAATGATGAAGCATTGCAGACCGGTCATTCCGTAGCAGCGGCAGTTGCTAATAATGTACAACCTCCCGCTCCTAAGGCGGGTATGCAAAGCGCAGGCCGTGAAGGCACCATTTCAGAGCTTGCAGCCGATCTTAAGAATTACCTGGCGCAGGAACTGCACATGCAGGAAGATGAGATTGATGAAGAAGCAGAATTTATCGATCTGGGCCTCGACTCTATCACAGGAGTGACCTGGGTACGTAAAATCAACGAAAAGTATAACCTTTCGGTTGAGGCTACCAAAATATACAGCTACCCTACACTTATCAGTTTTGTCGAATTTATTAAAGATGAGTTATCAAAGCAGGGCGTCTCACTCGATGAAGCACCGGCAGATGATAGTGAGCCAACACCTGATCAACCAGGAAATACTAATGGTCAGGCAATGGCACTTAGTACAAGTGAACTGCGGGCAGTGCCGACTCCTTCAAATGGAACAGGTGCATTGCTTTCTGTAGGGGAGGAGCTGAGGAAACTCCTGGCGGAGGAACTGCATATGCAGGAGGATGAAATTGATGATGATGCAGAATTCATAGATCTTGGTCTCGATTCGATCACAGGCGTCACGTGGGTGCGCAAGATCAACGAAAAATATAAGATCACCATTGAAGCGACCAAAGTCTACAGCTATCCGACACTTACCGATTTCAGTAAGTTTGTAAAAGGTGAGGCAGAAAAGCATGGAGCCATAGTTAATGAACAGGTACCCGTAGCAAAAAAATCCGCTTCCGTTGATGCTCCGGTATATACTCCGAAAACGACTCCAAACCAGATGAAAAAAATGGCTTCAGCGCCACCTGTGTTGAAGAAGCTGACCTCATGGAGGAAGCAATCACATTTGAGGATTAACCCGGGGTCGTCAGCTACTGCACAGGTACAACCTATCGCGATCATCGGTATGGCCGGTCAGTTTCCGCAGGCTAAGAATGTGGAGGAGTTTTGGGACAATATTGTACAAGGCAGAAATTGTATCAGTAAAGTCCAAAGATGGGATCTTGCGACCCATTACCGGGAGGGAGAACCGGTGCCAGGAAAGACCAACTGCGAATGGATGGGATCCCTTGAAGACCACGACCTCTTTGATCCGCTATTCTTTAATATTGCTCCGACCGAGGCAGAGACTATGGACCCGCAGCAGCGGCTGTTTTTACAAAGTTGCTGGCACAGTATTGAAAATGCCGGATATGATGCCAGGACTTTGTCCGGAAGCAAATGTGGTGTGTTTGTGGGAGCAGGAGCCGGTGATTATCAATTTTTATCCAGAGAACTGCAAGTATCGGCAAAAGGATTTACCGGAACCGCAAATTCAATTCTGGCGGCCCGTATCTCCTACTTCTTAAATTTACAAGGTCCATGCCTGACTATTGATACTGCCTGCTCTTCATCTCTGGTGGCGATTGCTACAGCTTGCGACAGTTTGATTTCAGGAAACAGCGACCTTGCCCTTGCCGGAGGCGTTTGCGTAATGGCAACGCCTGACCTGCACATTAAATCATCGCAATCAGGCATGCTTTCAAAGGATGGCAGGTGCTATACCTTTGACGATAGGGCCAATGGCTTCGTGCCGGGTGAAGGTGTAGGAGTGGTGATGTTGAAAAGGTTGTCAGATGCGGAAAGAGACCAGGACAGGATTATTGGCGTTCTGGAAGGCTGGGGTGTCAATCAGGATGGAAAAACCAATGGTATCACGGCACCGAGCCCGGAGTCGCAAAAACGCCTGATGCAGGATGTATATGATAAATTTAACATAGATCCGGCCAGCATCCAGTTAATTGAAGCCCATGGTACAGGCACAAAACTTGGAGATCCCATTGAAGTAGCAGCGCTAGTGGAATCATTCAGTAAGTATACCCGGGAAAAAGAATACTGCGCAATAGGATCGGTTAAAAGCAATATTGGCCATTGCATGGCTGCTGCCGGTGTCGCAGGGGTAATTAAAGCTTCTCTGGCATTGAAAAATAAGCAATTGCCGCCAACAATCAATTTCACACGTCTCAACGAGCATATCAACTTAAAAGATACTCCGTTCTACGTAAATGACCGGCTGCAGACCTGGAATGGTTCGGCAAAACATCATGCCGCAGTCAGTTCATTTGGGTTCAGTGGCACTAATGCTCATCTGGTGATTTCCGGGTACGAGCCCAGGAAAGAGCCAAAACCTGTTGACATCAAAAATCCGGAAGTGATCATCCCGCTATCCGCCAGAAATACTGAACGGCTGATGCACAAGGCCGGTGATCTGCTGGATCACATTCGCAAATATCCGTCAGTAGATCTTCATGAGATGGCTTATACTTTGCAGACAGGGCGGGAGGCTATGGATGACCGCTTAGGCTTCGTGGTGAACAGTATCGGGCAACTGACAGAAAAGCTTCAGGCCTACGTGGATGGAGAAAAGTCTGTTTCAGGTGTATTTTACGGACAGGTAAACCGCAACAAAGATGGTATGCAATTCCTAAACCAGGATCAGGAGGTACAGGAGACGCTGATCGATAAATGGATTAGCAATAATCAGCTTGCCAAGCTACTCGGAGCCTGGGTTAAAGGATTGAGTTTTGATTGGAACAGGCTTTACGGAGCTGTCAAACCTCAACGCATAGACCTGCCACTTTACCCATTCGCCAGGGAACGATACTGGGTAGAGCCGGAAGTTCGTCATATGCAGGTCTCAAATGCGGAAGCCTCAGTAATAATTCATCCATTGGTGCATACAAATACTTCAAACTTTAGCCAGCAATGCTACAGTTCGGTTTTTAGCGGAGAGGAGTTTTTCCTGAGAGACCACCAGGTGCAGATAAATGATGACGGAGCTGCCCCACAAAGCGTTTTGCCGGGTGTGGCCTATTTGGAAATGGCGCGAGCAGCGATAGAAAACGCCATGTCATTTACAGCCCAGTCGGGTACGCTGGAGTTGCAAAATATTATCTGGGTGCGGCCGGTTATCGTTACCGGGCAAGTACAGTTAAGCATCGCACTGTCAGCCAATGATGATACGCATATTGATTTTGAAATATACCGCCAGGATAACGGTCATACAATTGTGTATTGTCAGGGACAGGCGGTATTGAAGGGCCTGGATACTCCCGCTCGGATGGATACGGGGCGTCTTACGCAAGAAATGCAAAACGGCCAACTTGATGCCTACCATACCTATAAAATACTAAGGAAACTCGGCCTTTACTACGGTCCGGCACACCAGGGTATCAAAATCCTTCATAGGGGAAAAGAACAGGTTCTGGCGCAATTACAATTACCGGAAGTTCTTGAAAGGGATCATGTAGCTGATAAGTTTGTGCTGCATCCCAGTTTAATGGACAGCGCGATACAGGCAGCAGTTGGTTTTACGGAAGATCTGGATCAACCTTCAGGTCAGCCATCGTTGCCATTTGCAATGGATAAATTACAGGTTTTTTCTCCATGTACAACTGCCATGTATTCCTGGGTACGGTATGCTCCCGGTAACAAGCGCGACAGCAAACTTTCCAAGTTGGATATTGACCTGATTGATCAAAATGGCAATGTCTGCGTGCAAATGAGGGGATTTACTTCAAGGGTTTTAGAGGGCGAAACCCCGCAGCCTTTCCATGATACACAGCATTTGATCAGTAGTCATACCAACGGTAACGGAAATGGAAACGGTTCATCCTTTAATGAAGGTTACTATGAAACACTTATGGAGAAAATTCTGAACAATGAGATTTCCATTGATGAGGCCGTGGATTCGGAATAGCGGCTAATGGTCAACTAGTCGTGAGTAGTTAGTAGTTAGTCAATCACATCGGTCAAACAGTCGGCAGTGAACTTGAAAACGGTTCATGTCAAGTATTAATACCTCAAATCCAAATTCTAGAAAAGGGAAAAAGATGAAAAGAAGGTTAAAACAAATATATCAGGATTTGTTTAAGGGAAAGCTTACACAAAAGGAAGCTTTACAAGAGATCAGGGCCTTGAAACAGCAGGGCCAGGAAAAAGGTATGGGTACCCTTCTGTCTGCTCCTGTTTGGGAAGAAGACAATATATCGAAACCAGCAGATGAAAGCGCTTCAGCCTTCGCGGAACGACACATTATACTGTGCGAAATGTCGTCAATTGATGAAAAACGTATTGAAACTATGATCCCCGGCAGCCATTGCCTGACGCTCCGATCATCACAACAAAATATTGCGGAACGCTTTAGTGAAATTGCCGGAACTTGTTTTGAATTAATAAAAAATATACTTCATAAAAAGCCCTCCGGTAAAGTGCTTTTGCAGATTGTAATACCTGATAATCAGGAAGAAAAACTTTTTGCCGGACTGTCCGGATTGCTGAAAACTGCAGCGCTCGAAAACCCTCACATAGCCGGCCAGATTATTCTTTTGCAGACGGATATTTTCGGTGACGAACTGGTGAAACGACTGGAGCTGGAAAAAACAAGGCATCAGGATGAGGTCATAAAATATGATAATGATGGCCGCAGGGTTTTGCGTTTGCAGGAAATATCAACAAGAGGGAAAGCGCCTAAAATTGCTTTTAAAGATCGTGGTGTCTACCTGATCACCGGAGGATTCGGTGGCTTGGGAGTTTTGTTTGCCAGAGAGATAATCAGGCAAACCAGCAAAGCCAGGATCATCTTAGCCGGCCGCTCGGAGCTAACGCCTGCAAGAAAGAAAGTGCTGGAAGAGTTGTCTGGTACGGGAACTTCAGTTGAATACCGGCAGGCAGATATCGCTGACCCGGATCAGGTCGGGCAACTGATTACTTACATTAAGGGCCATTATAAACAAATCAATGGCATTATCCATTGTGCAGGAATAAATTCAGATAACTTCATTTTAAAGAAGACCGCTGAGGAATTCGGGCGTGTACTTTTACCCAAGGTCACCGGAACATTTAACCTCGACCAGGCCACGCATGATATCGATCTTGATTTCATGGTGTTGTTTTCCTCGGTAGCCTCATGGCTGGGCAACTCCGGGCAGGCCGACTATGCAGCGGCCAACGCTTTTATGGATCAATATGCAGTCTACCGCAATGCCCTGGTTGAGACTAATAAGAGAAAAGGAAAAACCATCTCTGTCAACTGGCCATTGTGGCAGGAGGGCGGAATGAGGATGGACGAAGCAACCCAGGAGATGCTAGGGGAGATCACAGGCTTGCGGGCGCTGACCACCCCAGCCGGCATGCAAAACTTCTATCGCTGCCTGGAACTGCAGCATGAGCAGGTAATGGTAACGGACGGAGACTATACGCAAATACGCCACAGGCTATTTGAAAGAAACAAAGATCGTCCCCCAGTGGAAAGTACCCATGATTTTCATGATGTGCTACCCCTCGCAACTTCTGCTAACGGGTCTGATAAAAGGAGCCTTTTTGAAAAGGCACTGGATTTCATCTGCGGTGAACTGGCATCGCAGTTGAAAATAGCCCCTCATCAACTGGACCCACAGGCGCCAATGGAGAAATATGGTATAGATTCTATCCTGGCAATGAACCTTACCAACCAGTTGGAAAAATCTTTTGGTTCCTTGCCTAAAACTTTGTTCTTCGAATACCAGACAGCTCATGAACTCACGGAATATTTTACAAAGTCATTTCCGGACGTCCTCAAAGCGCTATTTAGCAAAAACAATGAAGGCAGCTCCTCGCAAAAGCCTGGTGATGTAGCAATGCCCAAACCTCAACTACAGGCCAGACAACGCTCAGGCGGTCGGTTTCTTCGTCAGCGCCAGGAACCTGTATCCGTAAAAAACAGCAAGACCGATCATGACAGTGACCCAATCGCTATTGTGGGGTTGAGTGGCCGCTACCCTGAGGCAAAAGATATCCGGGAGTACTGGCAAAATCTCCGTCAGGGAAAAGACTGTATCATTGAAGTTCCCAAAGATCGGTGGGACTGGCGTGACTACTACTCTGAAGATCGTACGAAAGGCGGACACCATTATAGCAAATGGGGTGGGTTTATAGAAGGTGTTGATGAATTTGACCCGAGGTTCTTCAACATCGCACCGCGGGAAGCCGCGAATATTGATCCTCAGGAGCGCCTCTTTTTACAACATGCCTGGATGGCGATCGAAGATGCAGGCTATACACGCGACAGTCTGCAAATAGCTGATGAGCAGGATCTTGCCGGTCAGGTAGGAGTGTACGTAGGTGTGATGTACGGAGAGTATCAACTCTTTGGAGCCCGGGGCAAGGGCATGGCGCTGATGAATAGTTATGCCAGTATTGCCAACAGGGTGTCTTATGTGCTTAACCTGCACGGCCCCAGCATGACACTGGATACTATGTGTTCTTCGTCATTGACGGCCATTCATTTGGCCTGTCAGGATCTACAGCTCGGAAGGACAAACCTCGCGATAGCCGGAGGTGTTAATGTCAGCATTCATCCCAATAAATACTTGTACCTCAGTACGGGCCAGTTCATCTCCAGCGATGGCCATTGCCAAAGCTTTGGTGAGGGTGGTGATGGTTATATTCCCGGAGAAGGTGTTGGTGTGGTTATATTGAAAAGATTGTCAGAAGCCGAGCGGGATGGCAATCATATCTATGGCATTATTAAGGGCAGTGCACTCAATCATGGGGGCAAAACCAATGGTTATAGCGTACCCAATCCTAAGGCACAGGCTGCCGCCATTACCCGCGCGCTGTCGGAAGCCAATATAGACCCACGCCACATCAGCTACATAGAAGCTCACGGTACAGGCACCAAACTCGGTGACCCGATTGAAATAGCAGCGCTGAACCAGGCCTTTAAAAAGCACACAGAGGATAACGGCTTCTGCCTGATCGGATCAGCCAAGTCAAATATTGGCCATTGTGAATCAGCAGCAGGTATTGCAGGATTAACGAAAGTGTTACTACAACTGAAGCACAAGGAAATTGTGTCCTCGCTGCATTCGCAGAAGTTGAATCCCTATATCGATTTTAACGATACACCATTTACCGTCAACCAAACCCTGACCCCCTGGCGCCAACCGGAGATTGAAGGAAAGCTATTGCCTCGCATTGCAGGTATATCTTCTTTTGGTGCAGGGGGATCAAATGCCCATATCATTATACAGGAGTATGTGCCATCAGCGGAGGTAAGCCAGACTGTCGCTCCTGTGGCACATGATACCACGGTGGTGATACCTCTTTCAGCCCGAACAGCGGAGCAATTAAAACAAAAAGCCACTGATCTGCTGGACTTTATCCGTGCATTTCAGCCCGACCTCATTGCCATGGCCTATACCCTTCAGGTGGGCAGGGAAGCTATGGACGAGCGATTAGGCTTTGTGGTTAGTTCGATCGATCAGTTGGCAGATAAGCTTACGGCTTATATCAACGGTGAACAGGGTGTCGCAGATACTTATCACGGTCAGGTAAAGCGTAACAAAGAGGTTTTTGGAAAAGATACAGACTTACAAAAAGACACCGAGCAATGGATAGCCCAAAAGCAACTCGGAAGGTTGCTGGATTTATGGGTCAAAGGCATTGATCTGGATTGGAGCAGGCTTTATGGCGACAACAGACCCAACCTGATCAGTTTACCGGCTTATCCATTTGCCCGTGAGCGATATTGGATAGATACGACAGATACTGAGGAGCTGATGTCAAATGCTTCTGCACCTGTTCTCCATCCTTTGTTGCACGTGAACACCTCAGACCTGGTGCAGCAGTGTTATAGTTCGACTTTTAGCGGTAATGAATTCTTCTTTGCGGATTACCCTTTGAACGGCAATGGTTCCGGGCAAAAAATGTTACCTGCCGTGGCATATCTGGAAATGGCCAGGGCTGCTGTAGAAAAATCTATGCCTGCCAAAGAAGGATCGGAACTCATCGAATTACATGATCTGGTCTGGGGTCAGCCCTTTATCGCTGCGGAAAATAAACAAATTGCTATAGCCCTGTTGACAAAAGATGGTGATGGAGTGGATTTTGAGATTTACAGCAAAGACGAAGCTGAGGAGGTTATCCATTGCCAGGGGTCCGCAAGCTTCGTGCCTTCAGCTAATCAAAAACTCGATACGGAACAGCTAAAAGGGCAAACGAAGGAGGGGAGACTGACAGCTAACGAGCTGTACACAATCTTCATCGAAGCGGGCATGAGCTATCCCGCAGCCCATCAGGGTGTCGTTTTTGTCGACCGGGGAGTGGATCAGGTACTTGCACAGTTGAGAATACCTGAGGCAGTAGGGGTTAGTCAAAAAGATTATCAATTACACCCTGCTATTGTGGACAGCGCCCTGCACGCTGCTATTGCTTTGAATGTAAGTCAGCCTGTTATCCCTTTCGCTGTAGCATCGATCCGCATTGCATCAGCCTGTACTACAGAGATGCTTGCCTGGGTCCGATACACGCTGGGCAGTAGGGCAACAGATGACATTATCCAACTGGATATTGACCTGTGTGATCCACAAGGGAATATTTGCGTTCAAATGCGTGGAGTTGCCTGTCAGCAGGAGTCGCTGAACACCGCGGCTCAAGTGGATATTCCGGTTCAAACAGTTTCGTCTCCGGCACTTAAGGAGCCCCGTCAGATACCTCTGCCGCTACACGTAGCCAAGGGTAACGGTAGCGGTGAACCATCGCAAAGTTTTGCAAATGTAGCATTGAAAAAACCAACAGCCATTTCGTTAGCTGCGCCTGATGACCTCGATCCGGGAAAAATCAAACGTACCTCAGCAAAAGCTGCCGTTGTGCTTACAGACACAACCATAGGTTTCTCTTCAAAGGACAGTCGGTCGTCCACGGTTCCTTTGGTGAGTTTATATGATCATGGAAACGGTATATTTTCCATCCTGATAGAGGCAGGTGGCACCAATAAGCTTTCGGATGACCTGACAAACCAACTCCTACTGGTGCTTAACACGGTGCAAAAAGCGCCTTCAGTCAAGGTGTTGATCCTCAAAGGTTCAAAAGGTGGTTTCCTGCATGGCGGCCGAAATGAGTACAATGTGGCAGTTGAACAAAAACTGTATCAGGCGATCGCATCCTTTCCATACCCGGTCATTGCTGCTATGCAAGGCAACGCTGCAGGCGCAGGTTTCCTGGTTGGGGCGCTCTGTGATTTTATGATTTGCAGCAGAGAAGCCAACTATTACTACACGATACCACAGGAAGGTATATTTCCTTCAGACCATGAATACCAGCTTTTTGAAGGACGGTTTGGTGCGGAGCTGGCCTCAGACTTTTTATATTGCTCTGAAACTTATACCGGTCAACAACTTCAAGCAAAAGGATGGACCTGCCCGATCCTTCCACAGGAGCAGGTTGAAGGTTACACTGAAGACCTTGCGTTGGCGCTGGCGAAAAAGTCTGAAACATCGCTCGCATTGCTTAAGCAGCATTTGGCCCGCCATATTGTGAAGCTAACTAACGGGCTTAGTGTGCTGAGCGCCATGACAACCGGGAGAATGTCTGATGAAGCGGTCCCTGGTATTACTTTGCCAGCTAAACATATTCGGTTAGAAACGCATGATAATGTGCTGGTCATCAGGATTGGCATGACCAGAAAGAAATATGGAATAAAGGCACTGGTCAAAGATGTAAAAAATATTTTCTCCCGGATTGACAGTACATCTTCGTACAAGTCTATGGTCCTCGTAAGTGAGTACCCGGATTTTCTACCGGAGAACAAGTTGGAAACGGCAGTCAGCGAAATAATGGATCTGCAACAGTTGTCCCTTGAATTACCAATCCCCGTCATAGCCGTATTGGATTCGGATACCAGTGGGCGGGCCTGGTTCTTCAGTCAGTTTTGTGAAGCATGCATCTACAATGTAGAGGGACGCTATTCCATCGGGGATATCAGGCAAAGTCCTGAGTTGGCGCAACAGGCTGTCATGATATTTCAACATCGGTTTGGAAATTATTTTGGTAAGGAAATACTGCTGGCCGGCACTGAATATTCAGGTCGTGAATTACAGCAACGTGCTGGAAATTTAAACATTGCTGAACAGGGAGAAGGCTTATCTGCGGCATTGCAGCTCGCAGCGTCATGGACTAAGTTGCCTTCTGATACCTTAATGTCATGGAAAAAGCAAAGGGCATTAAGCATAAAGCAAAAAGTCGAAGAACTACCAGCCTGGCTGGAGACAGAAGGAGAGACCTTTAAAGCTCTGCCCGCTTCGCCCGTTTCGATCAACCTCAAATCAGAGGTTATTACAGCTACCGCCCATCCGGAAGGGATATTGGTTGTTAAAATGGAGGACCGGGAAGCGAAGAATATGTTTTCTGATGCTTTCACACAAGGGATAACAGAAGTATTCGGGCATATTGAACAAGCGGAAGAATATAAGGTGGTAGTATTGACCGGCTATGATAATTATTTTGCTTCGGGAGGTACAAAAGAGGCATTGCTGGCTATTCAGGAAGGGAAAAGCAAATTTACTGATACCAAGATCTATCAACTGGCCATGAAATGTAAACTGCCGGTGATAGCAGCCATGCAGGGGCATGGTATCGGAGCCGGCTGGGCAATGGGTATGTTCGCAGACCTTGTTCTGTTCAGTGAAGAAAGCAAGTATGTGAGTCCGTATATGACCTATGGATTTACACCGGGAGCGGGAGCCACCTTTATCTTCCCGGAGAAAACCGGGTATGATCTGGCCAGAGAAACCTTACTGACAGCTCAGGAGTATGCAGGCGATCATTTCAGAGACAGGGGTCTCCGTGTTCCCGTGCTGCGAAGAGCGCAAGTGAATGAAGCGGCTCTTGAACTGGCAGGAAAAATAGCAAAATGCTCACGGAGCGTCCTGATAGCTTTAAAACATCAGTTCACTCACAACCTGCAAGAGCCACTCAAGGAAACTATAGAGCTTGAGTTGGCAATGCATGAAAAAACATTTGTGGGGCAGCAGGATACCTTGCAGCAGATCAAAGATAACTTTCATCAGGGGGAGCGTACCGTAGAACTGCGCATCTCGAAGCACAGTGAGCCTGTTTCTACGCAGAACTCTGATCCGACCAGAGAGGTGCCATCCGGTGATTCGGTTATGGCCAGCGTAAGACAGTTTCTGGCGGAGGAACTTCATCTCCAAGAGCATGAAATTGAAGAAGATACACAGTTTGTTGATCTGGGCCTTGACTCCGTTACAGGGGTTACATTGGTGCGCAGGATTAACGATAAATACAAAACCTCGATCGAGGCAACGAAGATCTACAGCTACCCGACCCTCTCCGAACTGAGTCGCTATGTTATGGAAGAGGCCGGCAAATCAGACCTTTTACCTGACAAGTCCGCAACTGTAATATCCGCTGTCCCTGCTACAGAGATCCAAAGAAATGGTGAGCCGACAGGATCGTCTCAGCATTCAAATGCCCGGTTTGCGGTGGCGGACAGCATAAAAAAGATGCTGGCTGAAGAGTTGCACCTGCAGGAACACGAGATCGATGAGGACACCCAATTTATCGACCTGGGTCTGGATTCCATTACAGGGGTCACCTGGATACGCAGGATCAACGAAAAATATAAAACTTCAATTGAAGCAACGAAGATCTACAGCTATCCCACGCTCTCTGAACTTAGTGGGCATGTAAAAGAAGAAGCTGAGAAGTTGGGCACTGTACCCAGCGAATTAGGCCAACCGGTGATTCCGGCCAGGCCATTTTCTGATCATGTTGCTTTGAAGGCAAAGGCTGAGCGGGTGTTGCCGCCAACCTTGAAAAAGCTTACTTCCTGGCGAAACAGGCCTGTGTTTAAGGGGTTGCGTGCCCAATATCCGGATCATGCGCAATCCATAGCCGTAGTTGGCATGGCAGGTCAGTTTCCAATGTCAGGAAACCTGGATGATTTCTGGAAAAACATCGCAGCAGGCAAAAACTGCATTAGCGAAGTGCCCCAGAAGCGCTGGGATATCAATACCTTTTACCATGAGGGTGAGCCGGTGCCAGGCAAAACCAACAGTAAATGGGCAGGCCTCATGGAAGGCTATGACTTGTTCGACCCATTGTTTTTCAATATTTCTCCCACCGATGCTGAGAGTATGGACCCTCAGCAACGGGTGCTGTTGCAGGCTTGTTGGGAAAGCATTGAAAATGCAGGCTATAGCCCCAAGAGCTTATCGGGCAGCAGGTGCGGTGTTTACATGGGCTGTGCCAGTGGTGATTATCATTTACTTTCAAGAGAACTGCAAATAAGCGCTCAGGGTTTCACGGGCGGAGCTACTTCCATTTTGGCGGCCCGCATTTGCTACCTGTTGAACCTGCAAGGCCCTTGTGTATCTATCGATACTGCCTGCTCTTCATCATTGGTTGCCATAGCTTCAGCCTGTGACAGTTTGGTTTCCGGAAGCTGTGATATGGCCATGGCAGGAGGTGTATATGTAATGGTTGGTCCGGATATGCACATAAAAAGCTCGCAGGCAGGCATGCTTTCACGCGATGGAAAATGCCATACGTTTGATCAAAAGGCAAATGGCTTTGTTCCGGGTGAAGGGGTTGGTGTTGTGATACTTAAGCGTTTGGCTGATGCACAGAAAGATAATGATATCATCCATGGCGTCATCGAAGGCTGGGGTGTAAACCAGGATGGAAAAACGAACGGTATCACTGCTCCGAATGAAGAATCACAGATACGTTTGGAACGGGAGGTATATGATAGGTTTAAGATTGATCCCGATAGTATTCAACTTGTGGAAGCCCACGGTACCGGTACCAAACTGGGTGATCCGATCGAAGTGAATGCGCTCAAGCAATCCTTTAAAAATTATACAAAGAAAAAAGAATACTGTGCGCTGGGGTCGGTCAAGAGCAATATTGGCCACTGCCTCACCGCAGCCGGGGTGGCCAGTTTCATCAAAACCCTGCTGGCGCTAAAACATCAACAACTGCCCCCAACCATAAACTATGATTCGCTGAACGAGCACATTGCCTTGAAAGACAGCCCGTTCTATGTAAATAATGAGCTGAAAGAGTGGAAGGCAGGTGAGGCCGGGAAACGGCAGGCTGCGATCAGCGCCTTTGGCTTTAGCGGTACCAATGCCCACATTGTATTGTCAGAATATGTGGCGCCTGTAGAAAATAAGCGATCTGTTTCTGTCATTACTCAGGATTCTAAGATCATCGTGCCACTGTCTGCAAAAACGGCTGATCAGTTGAAACAAAAAGCCATTGATCTTTTGGCCTTTATTCGAAGGGAACCATCGATCGACCTGGTTGAGATGACATATACCCTGCAAATTGGTAGGGATGCCATGGACGAGCGTCTGGCTCTAATGGCTGGCTCCGTGGAACAACTGGCGGAAAAGCTTCAGGCTTACGCGGACGGTACTCAGGGTATTAGCGATATTTTTCAGGGACAGGTGAAAAGTAACAAGGAAGGCCTGAGCATCATCAACCGTGACGATGACCTTAAAAGGTCCATTATCGATACCTGGATCAGCCAAAAGAAACTTACAAAACTGGCTGATTTGTGGGTGAAAGGCATAGAACTGGACTGGAATAGGCTGTATGGTGAAAACAAGCCAAAGCGTACCAGCCTTCCTACGTATCCATTTGCCAAGGAGCGGTACTGGTTTGAAGATAATAGCAAGACACTCAACACCAAAACAGCCGCCAACGTGTCAGTGCTTCACCCGCTGATTCATGAAAATATCTCAGACCTTGATCAGCAATGCTACAGGTCTGTTTTTAGCGGGGAAGAGTTCTTTGCTAAAGACTACCGGATCAATGGAGCCGTGGCGCTGTCCCCATTCGCAGCTATTGAAATGGCCCGGGCTGCAGTGGCGTTGGCAACTTCAAAAAAATCAGGGGCTCAGGGCATGGAATTGAGTAATATGATCTGGGAGCAGCCGATCTTACTGCCGGCAAAGAAAGAGATCATAACGGCATTGTTTGCAAATGATCCGAGCAGTGGTGGCCATGAATGGATAGATGTGGAGATCCACAGCGAGGAATCTGAAACGGAGAAGCCACATTTTTATGGTAGTGTGGTTTTTGGCACTCAACCTGAAACCGGCAAGATCGATATTGCGCAACTCAGAAAGCAGATGCAGCAAGGGGCGTCAACGCAAGTCGATATTTACGAGGTTTTAGCCAGACTGGGCATCACGTATGGAGCTACACGTCAGGGAATAACAACTGTTTATCACAGAGAGAAAGAGTTGTTGTTGGAAGTAAATCTGGCGCCTTCCGAAGACAACTATCTGCTTCGCCCGGCAATTATGGATGTAGCCCTGCTTGCTGGCAGTTATTTGGCCACTGAATTGGATCGTTCGTCACAGCCGGTTGTCCCTCATTCCCTGGATGCTGTTCGCATCATATCCGCTTGTTCTACAGATATGGTGGTCTGGGTGCGTAGCAGTGCGAAATCTGACAAAACGCTTGACGTTGACCTTATGGATCAGCACGGAAATGTCTGCGCACAAATGAGAGGGTTGTCCTTCAACCAATTCACTGCCGAAAGAGCGGATATTGAGAATAGACAAAGCACAACTGTTGTAAGAGAGGAAACACTTGCCACGGGAGAACAACAGCAGGAAGTATCGCAACAAATGTTCTTCAGGGAATACTGGAAGGAACAGCCACTCGCTTCCGGTGTATCACTGCCGGAAGGTAAGCAGATTGTGATCTTCGCAGATGAGGAATTCGGGAAGGTTGTAAACGGTAGCGAACAGTGGGCCGGGGCAGTCGTGGTGTCCCAAGGCGATAACTACCAGAAAGTATCCGACAGCGCCTACTATTGTCGTTTAAACAATGGAGGAGACATCCAAAAGGTGCTTAATGGCGTTCCAAAATCCGATATACCACTTACACTGATATATACCTGGGCGAAAGATCAGAAGGAAACAGGTATTCATACATTGTTTAACTTATTCAAAGCCATTAAAGAATTTAACCATCCTGTCGATGTAATACTGACAGGTCATTATGACCCCTCATCGCCAGACACTTGCTGGGATTACTCATGGATCGGCTTTGAAAGATCGTTAAAACTTCTCCTGCCTGATGTGCGGTTATCATTACTTTATACTGATTCATCCTCACATACTCCTCAGCAGCTTTTGGATGCAGCGCAACAGCCGGGCATCATCTGGTATAAAGGGCAGCAGAGATTTGCATTATCCTTTGAGCCATGCGAGTTGAATAAAACAACACAAGAACCGGTATTGAAGAAAAATGGAAGTTATTTAATTACCGGAGGCTGTGGTGAGCTGGGGTTCAGGTTTGCACACTATTTAGCCCGGGAATATCAGGCAAAGTTGATACTGCTTGGCAGAAGGTCGCTTACTCCTGGTATTCGGCAAAAAGTTGATGAGCTGAAAAAGGCAGGCGCTCAGGAAGTGCATTATGCCGCTGTTGATATCAGCAACAGAGAGGCGTTGGCTTTATGGGCAGGAAAACTACCTTTTGATCTGTCCGGTGTTATCCACGCAGCAGGTGTTGAGAGCGTTCAGCCTTTCTATGAAAAAACAGCAGATAGCATTAACTCGGTGCTGCACCCTAAGTCGGTCGGGACGGTTTTATTGGATGAGATGCTGGATCATCAGCGCCTGGATTTCGTTTGCTATTTCTCCTCATCAGCCGCTTTGCTTGGTGACTTCGGTTCCTGCGACTATGCTATTGCCAACCGTTTCCAAATGGCATACGCATACCATCGCCAGCAGAAAAAGCAGGGTAATGGAAGGTCTCTTGTTATCAACTGGCCATTCTGGAAAGAAGGAGGCATGGGCAAAGGTGACGCAGAAGAAGCCGCGTTTTACCTGAAGAGCAGTGGACAGGAGATGCTTGAAACAGCAGAAGGGATAGCAATATGGCATGATATCATTCGCTCAGACCAGGCACAGACGCTGGTTATGAAAGGCAAGCCAACTCGTGTAGAGCAGTTTTTAGGAAGGATATATGAAGCTAAAAAACCTGTTGAAACAGTGGAAAGACAGCAAAATATGCCTGCTCATATCAGCAAAGGATGGAAGGTTCAGTATCAGGACTTGTCGCCAAAGGAATGCGTTTTTGCCGATCTTGTCAAACTTGTATCATCAAGCCTGAAGATACCTGCGGAGAAACTGGATGGGATCACCAACCTGGCTGACTACGGGTTTGATTCCATAAGCCTGGCCACATTCGCCAAGCGACTACAGGAGCATTTTTCACTGGCTGTCACTCCAGCCTTGTTTTTCAATTATGCCACTATTGGAAAGTTGAGCGAATATTTTACCGGGGAGCATCAAACACATATCCAGGAATTCTATAGCAAGCCACAAAGTGCAGTGAATGAGATGAAAATTCCGGCAACAGCCAAACCGATCAATACAACTAATAATAGATCACAGGTGAGAAAGCGCTTCCTACATACCAGAGCGGAAGGCCGTTTAAATAATGCCGGCTTGAAGCAAGAGCCCATTGCGGTTATTGGTATGTCGGGGCGTTTCCCAAAAGCAGACACAGTAGATCAACTATGGACTATACTGGAAAAGGGTGAGAGTGCGATCACTGAGATCCCTTCATCGCGCTGGAACTGGCGTGATTACTTTACCGAGTCCGGTGATCCCGCTAATAAGATCAGCACCAACAAGGGAGGCTTTATTAGCAATGTGGACGAATTCGATCCGCTGTTTTTTGAAATTTCACCCAGAGAAGCAGAGGCGACCGACCCCGGGCAAAGACTGCTCCTGATGGAAGCCTATAAGGCCATAGAGGATGCGCAGATAGACCCGTCATCGCTAAGGGGGTCTTCAGTTGGTGTATTTGTGGGTATGGAAGAAAGTCAGTACGACTCGCTCGTTGTTGATGAGCAGGGGGTTGGAAATAGCGGTAACGCCATGATATCCTCCAGACTGTCGTATTATCTTGACTTGCATGGTCCTACTATTGCTACCAATACTGCCTGCTCTTCCGGCCTGGTAGCGCTGCATCAGGCGATCATGAGCCTGCGAAACGGAGAATGCGAGTCGACATTGGTTGCAGGTATCTCCTCGTTTATCTTATCACCGACATTCTATATGAAGATGAGCCAGGCAGGAATGCTGTCACAGGATGGTCAGTGCTATAGCTTTGCAAAAAGAGCGAATGGAATAGGAGTAGGTGAAGCAGTAGTGGTACTGATGCTGAAGCCGTTGTCGGCAGCTATTGCCGCTGGTAATCCGATTTATGGTACCATCAAAGGTAGCGGAATCAATTTCGATGGAAAGACCAATGGAGTAACAGCGCCTAATGGCAAAAGGCAGGAAGAGCTGATCAGGAATATTTATACCAACTATAGCATCAACCCTGCAGATATCTCTCATATTGTAGCTCATGGCACAGGTACAAAGCTGGGCGACCCCATTGAACTAAACGCGCTGAATGAGGCCTTCAAAAAGCTGAGCGCGGAACAGTCCACTTCAAGGCAGCAACCATGTGCCATCACGAGCTGCAAGAGTAACCTGGGACATACCATGGCAGCCTCCGGGCTGGTAAGTGTGGTGAGTTTGCTAAAAGGATTGCAGCACAATACGATACCCGCCACCATCAATTGCGATGACGAGAATGATTACATCACCTGGGAAGACAGCCCGTTCTACATCAACAAAGCTACCAGGGAATGGGAAAAGGAAAATGACAAACCTCGTATGGGGGGTGTGAGCTCATTTGGTCGTAGTGGCACCAATGCACATGTGGTTATAGAAGAATATATGCCACCGGTAAATGAGCATTCAGCAGTTGTTGTCGCTCCGAAAGATAGTTCCGTCATCATCGCCCTGTCTGCAAAAACAGGTGAACAGTTGAAGCAGAAAGCCAGTGACTTGTTAACTTTTATCAGTACCCCTGATCAAACAACAGAAGAACCTGTTGCAAAAAGCATTGATCTGGTTGCATTGGCCTACTCCCTGCAGGTAACCCGTGAGGCCATGGAGGTACGTCTGGGATTCATTGTGAATACCATTGAGGAATTGGCAGATAAGCTCCGGTCCTGGCTGAATGCGGAAGAGGATATCGAAGGCGCTTATTCGGGAGAGGTTAAACTTCATGATCCGTCAGTTTCATTGTTCAATGTCGATGCCGACCTGCAGGAAACCATCGACAAATGGATCACCAATAAAAGACTTTCCAAATTACTGGATCTATGGGTTAAAGGCCTCGTACTGGATTGGAACAAACTCTATGGAGAGGTTAAGCCCCGGCGCATCAATGTTCCTAAGTATCCATTTGCAAAAGAGCGCTATTGGGTCGATAAAAAGGCGGAAAAAGCAACCACCGATCAACATACCGGCAATGGGCAGAGGGTAAATGGTAATTATGAATTAATTGAGGATATCCTCAGCAAGGTTGAGGATGAATCGTTGGATGTAGATCAGGCTGTCAAATTATTAAATAATGGGTCATACATGCAATGAAGACGATTGGATGTGGATTTTCGTCAGTGAGTATTTCATACGTTCAGTTTTTAAGCAATAGTTAAGAAAAGGAAAATCAAATAGGAGGTATCTATAAATGATTGATTTTGTAACATATGTAGTCAGGGAGCTAAAGAGTAAGAGGCTATCAAAAACAGATGCTTTGGCCCTCATTAAACAATTTTCTATTAACTCCCAAACTACTTCCGGATCATCAGCCTTGCATCCCCTGTTGCATAGCAATACTTCGGATTTAAGTGAACAAAGCTATACTTCTACCTTTTATGGTGATGAGTTCTTCCTGAAAGACCATCAGGTCAAAGGGCAGAAGGTGTTGCCTGGGGTAGCTTACCTGGAAATGGCCAGGGCTGCCGTAGAGGGAGCTATGCAGGTACGACAGGAATCAACCATTATAGAGTTGCGTAATGTGGTATGGGCTCAGCCAATCATAGTTTCGGGACCAAAGGAAGTAACCATTGCTTTGTTTGGAAGTGATAATGAGATCCAGAATGGCTACATAAATTTTGAAATTTACACGCTTATAGACGGTGCTGAGGAGGAAGTTAAGGAAACGATCCACTGTCAGGGGCAGGCTATCGTTGTCAAGAAGTCAACGCCGGGCAAACTTGATCTTGCCAGGCTCCGCGAGCAGACACAGCAAGGCAGCTTTCAATCAAACAGCGTTTACGCAGCTTACGCAGACCTGGGATTTAATTATGGCGCAGGTCACCGGGGAATACAAACGATTTACAAAGGAGACAGGCAACTACTCGCACATCTGGATCTACCTGTTGTAGGTGAGGCAGGTTCGCAAAAGTATGTTTTACATCCCGGGTTGATGGACAGTGCTGTGCAGTCTGCTATCGGATTCTTTGATGACCTGAGTCAGTTACCTGCTCAGCCATCTCTACCCTTCGCTCTGGAGTCTGTGAAGATCTTCTCGCCTTGTAGCAAAAATATGTATGCCTGGGTGAGGTACACCGCAGGTGAAGATCCCAATAGCAAAATCACAAAATTGGATATTGACGTTTGCGATCAGGACGGGAATGTCTGTGTTCAAATGCAGGGCTTTACATCCCGCGAGCTACGTACTAAAGCAGTGGCTACTGAGCAACAGCAAACCATCGATACTTTGCTTGCCGCACCGGAGTGGCAAGTATCCCCGAAATCACCACAAAGCAATAAACCAAAATATGCACAGCAACACCTTGTCCTTTGTGGTCTGCCCGATGTTGATGAGGAAAAGGTTCAAAGGTTGATGCCAGAGGTTCAGCTTCTGGCGCTGAAGCCTGAAAAAGACAGGGACATAGCCGGGCGCTACCTTGAAGTTGCCCAAGCGTGTTTTGCGTCTCTCCGAAAGATACTCGGGAATAAACCTCAAGGTACAACTATCATCCAGATCGTAGCACCTTATGACCTGCAAGAGACATTTTTTGCAGGGCTGTCGGGAATGATCAACACTGCCATGTTAGAGAACCCACAACTCATAGGGCAGATCATTCTGGTAGAGTCGCAATTGAAGACACAGGAGTTGGTGGAGCGGTTAAAGTACGATCAAGACAGGCCCCGGGATACAACCATCAAGTACGAACAGGGCATCAGGAATATCTTACGCTGGAAAATCACTGCTAACACCGAGCAACAACCTGCCATTCCATTTAAAGAGCGAGGCGTTTATGTGATCACAGGCGGTTTAGGTGGACTGGGGCAGTTGTTTGCCAGGGAAATTATTCAACGCACGGCAAATTCTCGGATTATCCTCACCGGTCGTTCAGCTCAGAAGGACCTGAAGGAAAAACAGTCTGTTTTGAAGGCATTACGCGCTATCAGCGATGGCATTGAATATCGTCAATTGGAAGTTGAGGATTTGACCCAGGTTGAGCGGTTTGTCAATACAGTTATTGATGAATACGGCCAGATAAACGGGATCATACATAGTGCAGGTATGATTGCCGATAACTACATTCTGAAAAAGGATGATACCGAGTTTGACAGTGTGCTTCGCCCCAAGGTTGCAGGAACTTATAATTTAGATCTCGCATGCCGGAACACAGACCTGGATTTCTTCGTGTTGTTTTCATCAGTTGCGTCTGTATTCGGCAACATTGGTCAGGCAGACTATGCAGCGGCAAACGGTTTTATGAATCAGTTTGCTGACTATCGCAATCACCTGGTGTCAAAAAAGCAGCGACAGGGAAAGACCCTGGCGCTGCATTGGCCTTTGTGGCTGGAAGGGGGAATGAACCCCGACCAGGCTACACGGGAACTGCTGAGGGAGACCACAGGGATGAGCCCAATGAAAACGGCTTCAGGTATGCATGCATTCTACCAGGCACTGGCATTACAGTACGGTCAGGTATTGGTACTGGAAGGCAATCTACCACAACTAAAGGCTTTGCTGGAGGAGTCAGGAAACCGAACAGCATCCGGTTTCGGGCTACAATCGATAGACGCAGAGGTGTCTAATGCTGAAACAAATCATGGCGATCTTTCAGAGATGACCCGGGAATACCTGCGCAAAGAATTTGCAGAGGTGTTGAAACTTTCTCCTCACAGGATTGATGTGCAGCAACCGCTGGAAAAATATGGCATTGACTCAATACTCGCATTGACGCTAACTACTCAACTGGAGAAGACATTTGGTTCGCTACCTAAAACATTATTCTTTGAATACCAGACCCTACAGGAACTTACGGGCTACTTTGTTAAAGCTTTTTCGGAAGTATTATCGGCACGATTTGCTCAAAAGAAACATATGCCTGAGCAGTCACAGCCAATTGAAGTAGCGCCCAAACCTGCTGCTCAGCTAAGGAACAGGAAAGCCACCACCAGATCATTTCGCAGTCAAGTCCGCAATGAAATAGCCGATAAAGATACCTTTCTTGCAGAACCTATCGCCATTGTGGGTATGAGTGGCCGCTACCCCGAGGCAGTGGACATTGAACGCTACTGGCATAACCTCCGTGAAGGAAAAGACTGCATCATCGAAGTGCCGCGTGAGCGTTGGGACTGGCGTGAATATTATACTGCAGACCGCAATAAAAACGGGCATCACTACAGCAAATGGGGTGGCTTTATATCAGGAGTTGATGAATTTGACCCACGGTTCTTTAACATCTCCCCGAGGGAAGCGGAATTTATCGATCCCCAGGAGCGATTGTTTTTACAACATGCCTGGATGGCCGTTGAAGATGCGGGTTACAGCAGGACAAGTTTGCAAATGCCCCGTGAAAATGACCTCACAGGCCAGGTGGGGGTGTATGCAGGGGTAATGTACAGTGAATATCAGCTATTTGGTATTGAAGCCAGCATGAGAGGGAAGCCGATGTCAGTGCCCGGCAGCTACGCAAGCATTGCCAACCGCGTGTCTTATACGTTGAACCTGCATGGACCCAGCATGACGCTCGACACCATGTGTTCTTCTTCACTGTCTGCTATTCATCTGGCCTGCCAGGATCTGAAATTAGGGCGGACGGACATGGCCATTGCAGGGGGTGTCAATGTGAGCATACACCCCAATAAATACCTGTTTCTCAGTGCCGGAAGATTTATTTCTGCTGATGGTCACTGTCAGAGCTTTGGAGAAGGCGGTGATGGCTATATTCCCGGAGAAGGCGTGGGAGTGGTAGTACTGAAAAGACTATCAGAAGCCGTGCGGGATAGAGATCACATTTATGGTGTTATAAAGGGCAGCAGCCTTAACCATGGAGGCAAGACCAACGGCTATTCAGTCCCTAATCCGCGTGCTCAGGCCGCGTTGATCAGCCAGGTGCTGAAAGAATCGGAAACCGACCCTCGGCATGTTAGCTACATAGAAGCGCATGGCACAGGCACCAAGCTGGGAGATCCTATCGAAATTGCAGCACTGACGCAGGCATTTCAGCACCATACTCAGGATACCGGATATTGCCTGATAGGATCAGCCAAATCTAATATTGGTCACTGTGAATCCGCTGCAGGTATCGCCGGACTGACAAAGGTTTTGCTGCAGATGAAATACAGGCAGATAGTCCCCTCGTTGCACTCATCTGTTTTAAATCCGTACATAGACTTTCAAAACACACCATTTGTCGTCAACCAAACCTTGCGGGCATGGGACGCCCCGGTGATTGACGGACAGCAGGTATCCCGGGTAGCGGGTATATCGGCCTTCGGTGCGGGCGGCTCCAATGCGCATTTAATTGTGGAGGAATTCATCCCTCCGACAGAAATAAACAAATCGCCTGTTAATATCGAAATAACGGACAGGGTCATTATCCCTTTATCTGCCAGAACACCGGAGCAGTTAAAACAGAAGGCCATTGATCTTTTGAATCATATTAATGGATCCCAACCCGACCTCGTATCCATGGCCTATACACTTCAGGTGGGCAGAGAGGCTATGGAAGAGCGTATTGGTTTTATAGTGGACAACATCGATGATCTGGCTGAAAAGCTACAGGCCTGGATCAACGGTGAGCAGGAAGCTGAAAATGTGTTTTATGGACACATGAAGCAAAATAACAGCCTGCTATCGCTGATGAGTGCGGATGACGATTTTGAACATACCCTGAGCAAGTGGATAATAGGCAAGAAACTAGCTAAAGTGCTGGAATTGTGGGTTAACGGACTGGAACTGGACTGGAATAAGCTATACGGTAGTGTAAAGCCTCAACGTATCAGCCTGCCCACCTATCCTTTTGCGAAAGAGCGGTATTGGATCGATTCAACAGGAAAAGAACTGCCTGCCCCAACAGAAGCCACCACGATGGCGCTTCATCCGTTGGTCCATACCAACACTTCAAAATTTAACCAACAGAGCTATAGTTCAACCTTCACCGGTAATGAATTTTTCTTTAAGGATTATCAGGTCAATACCGGTAACGGATATGCACAAAAAATGCTGCCGGCTGTGGCACTGCTGGAAATGGCCCGGGCTGCCGTAGAGCAGGCATCTGAGCCTCAGCAAACGCCTGTAGTAACGGAGCTGCATCATATCGAATGGGGGCAGCCAGTAGTTGGCGGAGAGGGAAAGCAGGTGAATATTGCACTGTTTGCCGATGAAAACAATGTGATTGATTTTGAGGTCTTTAGCCAGCAAAGCGGGGAGGAAACCGTTCACTGCCTGGGGCAAGTCGTCCACTCAACCGGCAGGGGAGCTACCCGGGTCGATATAGACAGCCTCCGGAGACAAATGATAAAGGGAAGTTATGGGCCGGGTAAGCTATATCCGTTTTTCTCAGCTATGGGCCTTCACTACGGTCCTGCACATCAGGGTTTGGTTTCGGTAAACAAGGGCGAGCATCAACTATTGGCACAATTACAATTGCCAGCAAGCGTTGCGGCTGGTCAAAACGACTATATACTGCATCCGGCATTACTGGACGCAGCCCTGCAAGCCTCCGTTTGCCTGCTGACTGACCTTAACCGGCAGCCTCATCATGCGTTTTTGCCCCTTACTTTGGAGCAGCTAGCCATAGTGGCCCCGTGTACAAAAGAGATGTATACATGGGTGCGTTTTGCAAAAAGCAACAACGGGCAGGGAGGAAAAACACGACTGGATATAGACCTGTCTGATGAGCATGGGAATATTTGCGTTCAGCTAAGAGGCTTGTCGTTTTATGAAATGAGTATAAACGTTAATGCCATTGGTACACAAGAAATCGATGTCGGAACCTCTCAGCCTCATACCGATGTGGCAGCGCCTGCACCGTCAAAGGAAAAGCCTCGGGCAATACCTATGGTTAACTTCCATGATATCAACGGAGTTGCGAATACAATCACAGCCAAGCCACGGGCCATACAACTGCTGGCTACCCAAGACATGCCTGCATCTTTTGAAAAAACACAGGTATCCAAACCACAGGCCATCCGGCTGGATAACTCACAGCAGACCGTGGTTTTTGAAGGAACCGAAAAGCAGTTGGCACCGGCATTAAGCGCCCCTAATGGGAGCGGGGATAGCCAAAACGTGCAGGTGGTTTCATCACAGGAACCCGAGCCGGACTATACCAAAGCGCAGTTGCATGAATACCTTAGAAAAAGTTTAGCGGAGGCACTTTACCTGGATTCTTCGGAGATTGACATTAGTAAACCTTTTGTTGACCTGGGTTTGGATTCCATCGTTGGAGTGGAGTGGATGAAGGTGGTGAATAAAAGACTTGGCTTGGATGTCTCTGCAACCAGGGTTTATGATTACTCAACCATACAGGCACTGGGAGCATTTCTTCACAAGGAACTGGAAGGTTCTCCCGGAGAGAGGTTCTCCGGTAAACTATCCCCAACTTTTTCTGAATGAGCTATTGTAGCCATCAAAGAAGTAAGCCAATACGATTATAAGCAGCTATAAAAAAGAATATGTCGTCTAAAGAAAACGAATCTAAATACATTAGTGAGCAGGTAAAGGAACTCCTGAGAATAAGTCTGGCCGAAGCGCTCTACCTTGATCCCTCTGAAATTGAGATCAACAAATCGTTTGTTGACCTGGGTTTGGATTCCATTGTAGGAGTGGAATGGATGAAGGTGATCAATAAAAGGCTTGGTTTGGAGATATCTGCCACCAGGGTTTATGACTATACTACGATAAGTGCGTTAGCATCATACCTGACCAAAGAGATTGAAAATTCAACCTCTTCAGAGAATATACGCACTGTATTTCCGGCATCTTCAGGGCCAGACACTGCTGTCACTCACCAGGAAATTAAAGCTAACAGCGAACTTACCCATAATTTCCACACCCCCGAATCACAACCGGAACTTACCGAAAAGGAGATACAGGAAGAGTTGAAAACAAGTTTGGCGGAAGCGCTCTACCTTAGCCCCACTGAAGTTGATATAGAAAAGTCATTTGTTGACTTGGGTTTGGATTCCATCGTAGGAGTAGAGTGGATGAAAATCGTAAATAAGAATCTTGGCCTGGATATATCTGCAACAAAGGTGTATGACTATGCAACAGTAAGGTCATTGGCATCATTTATTTATAAGGAATTGGAGAAGACGCCGGTTGCTTTGATCAAGCCAAAGCCTGCCGCAGACCTGCAGCCGGTCGTGAGCCCCGTATCTTCCCCCATGCAGGAACTTCATACACCCGCAAAGGATAATTCTTTTCTGCGTCTGAATGCCTTTCCTGATCTGAAAAGGAAGGCGCGCGCCAGGCAGTCAGCAGTAGGAAATAAGAGCCTTTCTGATGAAAAAATTGCGATTATTGGTATGTCGGGGAGATATCCTCAGGCAAGCAATTTGGAACAGTATTGGAATAATCTGGCGCAAGGTAAAAATTCGGTTACTGAAATTACTTCTTCCCGTTGGGATATCAACCGGTATTATGACCCGGACCCGACTAAGGAAGGTAAGATGTATTGCAAGTGGCTGGGCACTTTGGAAGATATCGACTGCTTTGATCCGTTGTTCTTTCAGATCCCACCTGCGGAGGCCGAATCGATGGACCCCCAACACCGGATATTCTTACAGGAGAGTTATCGGGCCTTTGAAGATGCCGGTTATTCAAGTGCCAGGTTGAGCAACACCAAATGTGGTGTTTACCTTGGCATAATGAGTACCGATTATAATTACCACCTTTCAAAAAGCAGTTCTAAATCAGTAAACATTACAGGCAACAGTTTTGCCATCGGAGCCGCCCGTATTGCATACTTTTTAAACCTGAAAGGGCCCGCTATACCGGTAGATACCGCCTGCTCATCTTCACTGGTAGCTATTCATATGGCACGGCAGGCATTGCTGAACCACGAAATTGACATGGCGCTGGCAGGTGGGGTGAGTTTATATCTAAACCCAGAGGGTTATATAGGAATGTGCCAGGCAGGAATGCTTTCTCCGGAAGGGCAATGTAAGGCGTTTGATGACGCTGCCAATGGTTTTGTGCCCGGTGAAGGAGTAGGTGCAGTTGTGCTGAAGCGTTTAGCAGATGCGGAAAGGGACAATGACTTTATTTATGGCGTTATTTTAGGCTCTGGCGTTAACCAGGATGGCAAAACCAATGGCATTACTGCACCGAGTGTTAATAGCCAGATTGAGTTGGAAAGAGATCTGTATAGCCGGTATAACATCGATCCCGAAACGATCAGCTACATAGAGGCACATGGTACAGGCACCAAATTGGGTGACCCTATTGAGCTGGAGGCGCTATCTACTGTGTTTAAAGAAAAAACATCAAAGAAGAATTTCTGCGCTTTGGGGTCGGTGAAAAGCAATATCGGGCATACCTCAGGAGCTGCTGGTGTGGCAAGCGTTCAGAAAGTGTTATTGTCAATGCAGCACCGAACGCTGGTCCCCACTTTACACGTGGCAAAGGAGAACGGCATCTTTGACTTTAGAAATTCTCCATTCTATATCTCAAAAGAACAGCAGCCCTGGAACGTTAGTCCTGGTGATTCGCTGCGCAGAGCAAGTATCAGCTCGTTTGGGTTTAGTGGTACCAATGCACATCTGGTAATTGAAGAATATCCGCAGCAAGCAAAAAACCGTGCTGTTCCGGTCAACCATTTACAAACAGGAACCATTATCCTGTTATCGGCAAGAACTACCGAACAACTGAAACAAAAAGCCCATGATCTTCTGGATTTTATTCTCAAAAATGAGCGATCCGTGGATTTGGTGGATATGGCCTACACCCTGCAGGTGGGAAGGGATGAATTGCGGGAAAGACTGGCTTTTGTTGTCAGTTCGGTGGATCAGTTGAAGAAGAATCTTCAGGCGTATGTTACCGGCAGTCAGGATATCAAAGGCGTTCATCAGGGGCGGGTGGCACGCGACAACGGGAATGAGGGTACCGGTGCTGAATTGCAAACCACAGTGGATGACTTGATAAGTAATAACAGATGGCCCCAACTCCTTGATCTATGGGTGAAAGGCTTGGAAGTGGATTGGAACAAACTCTATGGTGAATACAAACCAAGATGTATCAGCCTGCCCACCTATCCATTTGCCAGGGAGCGGTACTGGGTAGAAATGGCTAATGATACGCCTGCTAATCTGCCCGGTGTTAGTGAAATTGAAGTCAAAACTGAGGCGGAGATCAAAGAAAATGTTCAGGAGGTGCCTTACCAACCTGTATGGAAAAAGACCGGATTATCGCCTCAGTCCGGGGCAAATGATCAATTTCCTGTAAGTGAGCCTGTCCTGGTCATTGATACCACTGAGGAGCTGTACAGGGCTATGGAAGGCAAAGTATTCTGTCAGTCAGGTACACTGGTCTTATTACAACCCAATCATGCTTATAAGGAAACGGAGCAAGGGATATTTACCATTGATCCTGGGAATGAAGAGCATTTTTACAGCCTAATTGAAAGTCTGAAAGCCAAAGACAGGCTGCCACACACGATCATTCACCAGGGATTGGATTCTGAAAAGCCGGATGCTGAAGCGATGGAGCAGCAGCTCAACTACAGCTTTTACACACTGTTTTATATGTGCAAAGCCTTGATCAGCCAGAAATATCAAACACCACTTCAAATTCTGTCACTGATCTCAGGCAATGCCGGTATACCTGCTTCATCATATTCAGCACTTGGCGCTTTCTTTAAAACGCTGACATTGGAAAATCCGAAGTATCGGGGTAAAGTGGTTGAGATCATGCAAGCTGAGGCAAATCAGCGCCCCGACACCTCCCGGAAGGTGGAAATTGTTTTGGCTGAGCTGAGCGACCAAAACCGGAGTGCCAATGAAATCCGCTATCAGGCGGGGGCAGGTAGTCAGGAGTATACCCGATATGTCAGAACACTAACAGCATTTGATAATAGCAAAGCCGAAATAGAGGAATTGCCGCTAAAGCAAAAGGGAGTTTACATTATTTCCGGGGGCTTAGGAGGTTTGGGCCTTATTTTTAGTGAATATCTGGCAAAGAACCTCCAGTGCAACCTGGTGCTTTTCGGGCGATCTGAACTTCAGGCAGCACAAGAGGAAAAACTAAATCGCCTCAAAGCTCATAATACTGAAATTCTTTATCTGCAAGCGGATGCTTCAAAGCTTGAAGATATGGAGCGGGTTGTTAAAACAGCCAGGACCCGGTTCTCCCAGATCAATGGCATTATTCATAGTGCCGGGATCAATAAGGATTCCTTTATTCTGAAAAAATCAAAAGAAGAGGCTGACACTGTATTAAAGCCTAAGATCTGTGGTGCGATCAATCTAGATCTTGCTGCGAAAGACGAGCAATTGGATCTGTTTGTCCTTTTTTCTTCCATAGCTGGTGTAATGGGCAATCCGGGTCAATGCGACTATGCCTATGCCAACCGTTTTTTAGATGCTTTTGCAGAGAACCGGGAACACCTGGTCCAGAGCCGGCGGCGGTCGGGTAAGACTTTATCTGTTAACTGGCCCTATTGGGAAGAAGGAGGAATGCTTCTTTCTCACGATGACGTGACCCTGGCTAAGGAGCAAACCGGATTTCATCCTTTACCAACAAAAAGTGGCGTTACTTATCTGGAAAACTTCCTGAAATCAGGCATATCGCAGGGAATTGCGCTTTATGGCCTGCCTTCAAAGGTTAGGACGTATATGGAGCCGGGCATGATGAGTACTGATGAAAACAAAACAATCGCGCCAGCAAACATTGAGTCTGCCGCACTTCAGGAAAAAACGGAAGCTTACCTCAAAGAGCTTGTTGGCAGGGAGATCAAACTCGATCCGGAGAGGATAGATCCCAGTGAGCCATTTGATTCGTTTGGGATCGATTCTATCATTATCGGTCGGATGAATGTTGCCCTGGAGAAGGACTTGGGCGCTTTGTCAAAAACTTTGTTTTACGAATACCCTACAATAGAAGAGTTGGCGGCACATCTGAGTGTGGAGGCACGCCCGGTGCTGACCCGCTTTTTTAATATGGAAGAATCAGCCGAACCGGTTGCGCGGGCTACTGAACAAAGTATCCAGGCAGTTAACGGGCATCCCAAACAGGAAGAGCAGGACCTTTCGGAACCCATAGCGATCATCGGTGTACATGGGTATTATCCACAATCGGAAGACCTGGATAAATACTGGGAAAACCTGAAAAAGGGAAAAGACATGATTGACCTGGTTCCCGGCAGCCGGTGGAATTATGAAGAATTTTTCCATGAAGATCCTGAGAAGGCCGCAGAGGGGAAGATCTACTGCAAATGGGGAGGCTTCGTAAAGGATGTTGATAAATTTGATCCTCATTTCTTCAATATCTCTCCCGAGGAAGCCAAAATAATGGACCCACAGGAGCGACTTTTCCTCGAATCTGTCTGGACCGCCATTGAAGATGCCGGATACACCAGGGAAACCTTGAAAAAGCATCATCCAAAAGCTAAAAGTGCCGATGTAGGCGTATTCGTGGGTGTTACCACCAATACTTATAATTTGTTGGCTGCCGAAGGATGGAGCCAGGGCAATGCCGTTCCCAGCGCTCATCCATGGTCTATTGCCAACCGTGTGTCGTACTTCTTTGATTTCCAAGGACCTAGTATGCCCGTTGATACAGCTTGCTCGTCTTCTTCAGTGGCTATCCATCTGGCATGTGAAAGCCTGAAGAAGCGAGAATGCCAGGTGGCGGTTGCCGGGGGAGTGAATCTGTACCTGCACCCGTCAAAATATCATTCTTTGTGTAAGAATCGCATGGTTTCACAGGGCGGTCAATGCCGTAGCTATGGCGCTGGCGATGATGGCTTTGTTCCCGGTGAAGGTGTTGGGTCGGTTTTACTCAAGCCGCTCAGCAAAGCTATTGAAGATAACGATCATATATATGCAGTAATAAAAGGAAGTGTGTTTGACCACAGTGGCAGGTCGAATGGGTATGCCGCACCTAATCCTAACTCGCAGGCCAACCTTATTAGCCAAACGCTGAACAAAATCAATTTGGATCCTGCTTCCATTGGTTATGTAGAAGGGCACGGCACGGGTACGCAGTTAGGTGATAGCCTCGAAATTGTTGCTTTGACCAATGCATTTCGCAAACAGACCGAAAAGGTACAATTTTGCCCTATCGGTTCGGTAAAAGCGAACATCGGGCATCCGGAGGCAGCAGCCGGAATAGCGGGACTGACTAAGATCCTGCTACAAATGAAACACAGGCAGTTGGTTCCTACCATTCATTCTGAGGAAGTAAACCCTAATATCGAATTCGAAACATCGCCTTTTTACCTTCAGCATAAGCTGGCCTCTTGGGAATCATCTCCAGGAGTGCCTTTAAGGGCGCTCATGAATTCTTTCGGAGCCGGAGGCGTGAATGCCTGTATGGTCATAGAAGAATATAAGCAACCAACAGTTGCCGAAGAAGTGAAAGAAGAAGGGCCATACCTGGTGATCCTGTCAGCAAAAAATGAAGACAGTCTTCGAGAATCTGTGAACCGGTTGCTGACCTATATAGGAAAAGAGACGCAAGTAAACCTTGAAGCGCTGGCGTATACATTGCAAGTCGGGCGGGAAGCAATGCCGGAGCGATTGGCACTGGTTGTTTCAGACCGCTCAGCGCTTATGGCGGCCCTCAAGGATTGGAGGCAGCAGAAATCGTCTGATTCGGTATTTCAAGGTAAGGCTAAGCCACGAAGGAGAGGAAAAGATGCTGCTACAGATGGTGAAGACATCAGGGATATCTTTGAAAAGCGCGACATCACACAGCTCGCGAAATTGTGGATTACAGGCGTTGATGTGGATTGGGAAAAACTATACCCTCAGAACAAACCCAGGAGGATATCATTGCCAACGTCTCCTTTTACGAGGGAAAGATATTGGGCTTTGGACGACCTTACCCCAAAGAAGAGATCAAAAACCGCTTCGTACCATCAACACGGACGTTTGCACCCTTTGGTCTCCTATAATTCCTCCACCTTGAGAGAAATAAGGTTTAGCTCTTTATTATCAAACAACGAATTTTATGCACAGGATCACCGGGTGAATGAAGAACAGATCTTCCCGGGCTCAGGGTTTATCGAGATTGCAGGTATTTCAGGGAATATAGCCGGAGAACAAAAGGTACATAAGATCAAAGACATTGTTTGGGCACATCCTCTAGCTTTTAAAAATGGTACTCAACTGGTCCAGACATTTTTAAAGCCAAATGGCACGGGCACAGCATATCAAATTGTCTCATTTGACGATGAGAATGAAAGAGTGATCCATTCGGAAGGAAAGCTGTTTTTTCAAAATGGAAGTAACCACGCTGCTGTTGCCGAACAACAGATTCCGGTCGCAGCGCTGAAAGAGCAATGTCCGGGGCCACAGGATGGCGCTTATTTTTACGAGCTCTTCAGAAAAGCCGGGTTTAACTATGGGCCTGCATTTCAGACCGTTCAGGAGTTTTACCACAATGGTTCATACGCTTTATCCAAATTGAAAATTACAGATAGCCTGAAGGATGATTTTGATCAATACATTCTTCACCCGAGCCTGCTGGATGGCGCGTTACAGACTGTGGCCGCTTTGATCAGTGGAGTAGACCCTCAAACGCCATACCTGCCTTTTGCCATTGATGAAGTAGAGCTGATTCGTCCGCTACCTCAGGCATGCTATGCTCATGTGGAGTATTCGGAGCCGGGCAAACAAGATAGAAAAGACATTATGCAATTCAATATTCAGCTACTGAATGAAGAGGGCGCGGTTTTGGTCCGGATGAAGAACTTTTATGCCAGGGCTTTGAGAGTAAATGGAACGGCTCAGGCAGAGCTTAATCTTCAGCATTGACCGAAGTTGCAGGTTTACAAACAGCACATTTTTAAACACAATTTACATAAATCAGGTAATGGGATCATACTCACCGGTAGGATGAACCATCAATATTAACATTAACATAAAACCATAAAAACAAATGATTTCAGTTGGAATTGAAGCAATGAATGTTTTCGCGGGCACAGCCTTTCTGGATGTAACCAAGCTTGCCGAGCACCGAAAATTGGACATGGAAAGATTTGGGAATTTACTCATGAAAGAGAAAACGGTAGCCCTGCCTTACGAAGATCCGATTACTTATGGCGTAAATGCGGCAAAGCCCCTGGTTGATGCGCTAAGTCCGGAAGAGAAAGATCGCATTGAAATGGTTATATCATGCACAGAATCGGCTTTCGACTTTGGAAAATCTATGAGCACCTACTTTCATGATCTATTGGGTTTGAATCGTAATTGTCGCCTGTTTGAGTTGAAAAATGCCTGTTTTTCAGGTGTTGCAGGATTTCAAATGGCAGTCAATTTCATATTGTCTCAGACCTCACCAGGTGCCAAGGCGTTAGTAATAGCAACGGACGTTTCAAGATTTATGGTTGAAAAGGGTGGAGATGCACTTACAGAAGACTGGTCATTTGCCGAACCCAGTGGGGGAGCCGGAAGTGTGGCCATGCTGATCAGTGAAAAACCGTACGTATTTCAGGTCGATGTCGGTGCCAGTGGCTACTATGGCTATGAAGTGATGGACACCTGTCGCCCTACGGCTGACGGAGATGCCGGAGATTCGGACCTGTCTCTGCTCTCTTATCTGGATTGTTGTGAAAATGCTTACCTGGAATACCAAAAGCGTGTAGCCGGTGCTGATTACTCAAGTACTTTTGGCTTTTTGGCATTCCATACACCTTTTGGAGGTATGGTTAAAGGCGCTCATCGCAATATCATGCGTAAAGTGGCAAAGGCCAACCCGAAAGTAATAGAAGAGGATTTTCAGCGCAGGGTTATGCCCGGCATGCTCTATTGCCAGCGCGTTGCAAATATCATGGGGGCAACAGCCATGTTGTCACTGGCCAGCACCATTGATAATGGAAATTTCGATACCCCTCAAAGGGTGGGGTGCTTTTCATACGGATCTGGTTGTTGTTCTGAATTCTTCAGCGGAGTGGTGCGGAAGGAAGGGCAGGATCGCCTGCGAGCCCTAAAAATAAAAGAGCAGCTTGATAACAGGTATGAAATGACAATAGATGAATACGAGCAACTGCTTAGAAATAGCACCGCGGTGAAATTTGGTACCCGTAACCTTGTTCTGAACACCGATTTCATCCCTCAGGCAAGGAAAGCTCAGGGTAAAGAAGTATTATTTTTAAAGGAGATCAAAGAATTTCACAGAAAGTACGAATGGGTAGCTTAACAACAACAAATTACGAAACGATCCGGGTGAGATTTGATGACGACATTTGCTTCATTCAAATCTACCGGCCCGAGAATAACAACACGATCAATGATATTTTGATCCGGGAGTTTTCCGATGTGTTGGATCAATGCGAAGAGACTGCGAAGATCGTGGTGCTTGAAGGTTTACCAGAGGTTTTTTGTTTTGGAGCAGACTTTAATGAGCTTCAGGGCAACGATGATGGCAGTGAGCAGGACCCTGAGCCGTTGTATAACGTATGGCTCCGGTTAGCTTCCGGTCCGTATGTTACGGTGGCCCACGTCCGCGGCAAGGCCAATGCCGGGGGAATAGGCTTTGTTGCAGCCTGCGACATAGTGTTATGCGAAGAGAAAACAATATTTAGCCTGTCAGAGTTATTATTCGGCTTAATGCCTGCATGCGTATTGCCATTTTTGATCCGCAGAATGGGATTCAGCAAGGCACACTACCTGACCCTGATGACACAGCCAATAGGCGCCAGGCAAGCCCAGGAATGGGGACTGGTGGACGCCTGCGAAGAAAATTCCGAGAATCTGCTGAGAAAGCACCTGCTGAGACTCAGAAGGCTTAACAAAACGGGGGTAGCACGCTACAAACGTTATATGAACAAGCTGAATGACTTCCCGTCTGCTGCTAAACCAGATGCGCTTGCGGCTAATATAGAAGTGTTTTCCGATCAGGAAAATTTGGATAAAATAACAAGGTTTGTAGAAACGGGACAATTTCCCTGGGAGTAAATATGGAACAGGTAGTTGAATTAAAGGAAATGGGTGAGGGTATCATCCGAATAAAAATGCAGGATAGGGTAAGCAAAAATACCTTTTCCATGGAGCTGATAGCGGGTTTGGCTGATGCTTTTAAAACGATCAGGAACGAGCCTCGCTATAAAGTGGTCATACTCACCGGCTACGACAATTATTTCGCCAGTGGGGGCACCCAGGATCAACTGCTTGCCCTCGCTGACGGTAAAGCCAAGTTTACAGAGTCGGACCTCTACAGCATGGCCCTGAACTGCCCGATTCCTGTAATTTCAGCGATGCAGGGCCATGGGATTGGAGGTGGCTTCGCCATGGGGCTGTTTGCCGATTTTGTGGTCTTAAGCCGTGAGAGTTTCTACACGACTAATTTCATGAAGTATGGCTTTACACCCGGTATGGGGGCCACTTTTATTCTGCCCAAAAAACTGGGGATCAGTCTGGCGCAGGAGATGCTGCTTACCGCTAAGAACTACCGGGGAGAAGAGCTGCAGATGCGTGGTATTCCTTTTCCCGTAGTGCCCCGCGAGCAGGTATTGGAGCATGCCCTGGAGTTGGCTGAAACGCTTGTTGAAAAGCCCAGAGCGTCACTGATTGCACTGAAGGACCATCTTGTTGCCCCTCTCAGGGAAGGGCTCCCTGCGGTGATAGAGCAGGAAGTAATGATGCACGATAAGACCTTCGGTCAGCCCGGGGTCAAAGACAGGATCAGTACCTTGTTCGGAAGGTGATCCTCTCAGTATAAAACAAATTCGGACACATGAACAAACGCAACTGTTAAACCAAAAGCTATTAAAAACTGTGAAAGCAAACCGGAGAACAGGTATAATTATCGGTATATTGTTTATAGTAGGTACGTTTTCAGGTATACTGAGCTTTTTCTTTACAGGTACCGTAAGTGATTCTCCTGAATACCTTGCTCAAATTGCAGAAAGTGACAAGCAGTTCATATTCGGATCATTGCTCATATTGCTGATGGGCTTTTCACTGGCATTTATACCCATAGTTCTTTACCCTGTTTTAAAGAACCACAACAAGGCATTAGCAATTGGTTATGTTGTCTTCCGCGGAGCTATTGAAACGGTCACCTATCTGGCGGTTTGGGTGAGTATGCTATTACTGCTGTTTGTGGGCGAAAGCTATGCCATCTCAGGTGATGATGCTCAATGGCTGACAAGTGCGGCGGATGTCATATTCAGGTTCCGTGAACTTGGCTCGATGTGTATCATATTTACTTTTGGAATAGGAGCAATACTGTTTTATTTGGCTTTGTATCAGTCGGAACTCCTTCCGCGCTGGTTATCCGTTTGGGGTTTAATAGCCATCATACTTCATTTAGTTACCGGCTTTCTTATCTTATTTGGGGTGCAGACAGAGACATCCACCTCCATAAGCATTATGAATTTCCCGATCTTTTTGCAGGAAATGGTAATGGCTATATGGCTGATCGCGAAAGGGCTTAAAGCGGAGCCCTTTTATAGATCATAACGGGCTTATTCAATAATAATAATAATATAGAGGAGTATACCCTTGCGCTGTATTCCGAAAGATCTTCCTGGAGATAATATCCAAATTGCAAGACCCTATTGAAAGCATTTATGCTGCTTTTTCTTAACACGAATCTTAATCAACTTAAAAAACATGAAGAAATTATCTGATGTATTGTCGAGGTATTTTGCCTCGGTTCCGGATTTTGTCCGGGAACGAAGAGTAATGGTCTGGCTGCTTTTAGTTGGGATTACAGTATTTGCCATTCTGGGGTTTCCCCGGGTCAAATTTGACTTGTCAACTGACGGATGGTTTAAAGATGACGATCCGGTGAAAGTAGCGCTGGACGACTTCAAAGCTGAATTTGGAAGCGATGATGGGATCTATATCGTTTATAAACCCAAAGATGGCAACTTATTTTCCCCCCAATCTTTGGAAGCAGTAAAAAGCCTTTGCGATGACATTATCAGCGCCAGGGCGGAGATAAAAGAAGAAGAAAAATCCCCGCTGGGCCATGTTGTAAGGGTTACCTCCCTGGCAACTGCAAATTTTTTGGAAGCAAAAGATGATTTGCTCATATCCAGGTCGCTGGTAGGGGCCAGCGTGCCAACGTCTCAGGAAGAGCTGGATGCGATGAGAAAAACCGCTCAAGCTCAGAAAAAGTTTGAGTTAGCCTACTACTCAAAGGATATGGCTTACGGTGGGATCCTGATCCAGACCGATTTTGGAGCTATTCCCGAAGATTTTGAAGAGCCTGGTGATGATGATTCAGAGCCTGCAGACGATGTATTGGTGATGAATGAAATGACTATGGAGACAGATATGGACGCTACTGGTGAGAAGGTCCGCTTCAAACCTACCGAAACGCAGGACTATCATGCACTGATGACAGAAATCAATACTTACCTGAACAATCCTAAGTATGCCGATCACCTGGAGTTTCATCCGGTTGGCAATGCTGTTCAGTCTATATATGACGGAGAGATCATGGCTCAATTGGGCTTGCTGTACCTGAGTATGGTGGCTATTATGATAGTACTTCTATGGATTATCTTCCGGTCACTTTCCGGGGTAGTATGGCCTGTAGTGGTCATTATTATAGCTACTATCTGGATTATGGGTTTCACCGGATGGCTTGGTGTTACCACCTCTTTTTATGTAATGCTGACTGTGATGATGCTGCTGGCAATGGGTATGGCTGATACGATCCACGTTATGTCAGAGTACATGTATTACCGCAACCAAAATGAAGATCATCGTACTGCGCTTCGCAATACATACCGAAAAGTGGCTTTTGCCTGTCTTTTAACGACATTTACAACAATGATTGGCTTTCTGGCTTTGTCAGTTTCCCCAATCGTTCACATCAAAGTATTCGGGTTTATGACTGCGGCAGGGGTTTTCCTGGAGCTGTTATTTACCGTCTACATATTACCACTGATGCTGGATATATGGTCGCCTGTTAAAAAGAAAAAAGCATCGGGAGCGAAAGCCTCATTTATACCCAATTTTTCCAATTTCTTACAGAATCGATTAGACGGCATTATTCCAATTGTTGAAAGACGGCCGATGACCATTACAGGTATTTTTATTGTGATTCTGGCGCTTTGCTTTATTGGTGCATCCAAAGTTAAAGTGTCATTTGATATGATGGAGAATTACGATAAGGAATCCGTCCTGAGGCACTCTTACGAGCATGTAGATAAACACATGATGGGTACCCAAAACATGGAGATCTTCCTTGACCTTGGTGAGGAATATGCCTTTCAGGACCCATTTGTGCTTACAACAATTGACAAGCTGCAGGACCTGATCGAAAGGAAATACAGCAACTACACCCTCCGGACAGAATCGCTGGCTGATGTTGTTAAAGATGCCAACCAGAAGCTAAATGAAAGCAGAGAGGAGATGTATGTGATTCCTGAAAGCCAGTCGGTAGTATCTCAAACCCTTTTTATGTTCAACAACGCCAATCCCAGTGACAGAAGAAAGCTGGTATCTGACAATTATAGTAAGTCGCATATCACTGTAAACCTGCGCAACACCGATGCTGCTTCTTATCAGGGTATGTTCGACCTGATGCAAAGGGATATTGATGAGATGGTGGCCGGCCTTAAAGAAAAATACCCGGATACAAAAGTTACACTCACCGGTACCCTGGCTATGATGATGAAGGCCAGTGTTTATATTTCCGAATCCACGGGAGGCAGTCTGGCATTTGCTATTGTTGCAATAACGATCACTTTATTGATAGTTTTCGGATCTTTCAAGGCCGGTGCGATCGCTATTATTCCTAACCTGATACCCTCCATATTGACATATAGCCTGTTAGGGTGGCTTGGCATACCATTGGATATGAACACCCTGCTTATAGGCCCGATCATCATTGGGGTGGCTGTAGATGATACCATTCATTTTATCACCCACTACAGAAGCGAGGTTGTCATTGATGGAAATGTAAAAAGAGCATTGAAAGCTGCTGTCAGTGAGGCGGGACAGGCCGTTACGTTCACAACCCTCGTTTTAGGCATTGGCTTTGGCATTTTATCCCTTGCTACCGGTCCTATATCAAATGCCGGAAAACTGGGGGCGCTGGCAATATTTACAGGCTTACTGTGCGATCTGTTTTTACTGCCTGCCATGATCCTGCTTTTCAAACCAACATTCCAAAGCAAGGAGGTAGTGCAAACCGAAGATATTCTAAATGAAAATATGTTAAACGAAAACCTATTATTAAAGGAAGAGGAGGTAGTAAAATGAAAACCAAACCAACTATAACGATCCTTGGCTTAATCGTGTTTCTGGCAGCGTCATTCAACCTGTCAGCCCAGTCAGCAAGAGACATTATGATCAAGTATGATAAAGTGTCAAAGGAGGCGTCATTCTCATTATTTCAGCAGACCAAGCTGATGACATGCAAATACACTATTCAGCAAGGAAAAATGCGTGCCGCTGAAAAGCCGAGAGTAAGTGTACTTGAAATGGTGTCGGAAGATGATGGCGTTGATAACAAGGATTCCCGATCTGTATCCATGGTTATCGAGCCAGCGAGAGACAAAGGGATCAGCATGCTTACCTATACCTATGCCGCCCCTGAAAAAGATGATGATAACTGGGTATACCTGCCGGCACTGGGCAAGGTGAAACGCCTGGTATCCAGTAGCGAGGGTAGCGATGAGAGCGCCAGCTTTTTTGGTTCGGAATTTTCTGTTGAGGATATGACATCGCGAAAGATTGATGACTATACTTACAAACTTGTGGAGCAGGCAGACTATGCCAACCGTCCGGTTTGGGTGCTGGAGTTGCTACCCACACCGGAAAGAGCGAAAAAGTCAATGTACGGTAAGGCTGTGCTCTGGATAGATAAGGAAAGGTTTATCATCTTACGGCAAGACCTGTATGATAGAAATGGGTTGCTTTTTAAGCGGCTGACAGCAAGCAACATCGAGCAGATAGACAAAGTATGGGTTGCCAGAAAAGCTGAGATGAACAACCTCCTGACCCGCAGGGTAACCATTATGGAGCTCATATCGATAGCCTACAACATAGAGGTGCCTGAAGGCTTCTTAACCCAAAGAACGTTAACTGATTTTGCGTACAGGGAAAAGATCCTGGGGCAACTTCGTTCTAATTTGCAGTAAATCAGGTTCAATTGTTCTGAGGATGAGCATAAACCTGGTTTTCAAAATCGACTGCTTACCGGTTTTGACCTACCAACCAAACCAACTAAAGTTTACAACAACGTGGATAGAAAGGACAAGGTGAAAGTACGATGCTTATTATGGCATCGCTGCTATAGTTATATTGGCATATTAAGCGGGTTTCTTTTTATGAGCATTTCGGGCGGCTTTGGTCAGGCTCCTAATGAAGGCGACAGTTTGAGTATTGACACCACATTCTTTGAAATGGATACGGCAGATACACCATCTTTTGAATCGATTGATTTGAGTTTCGATGAGATGGGAGAGGGATTCGATATGCCTTCCGGGGGAGTAGTGTACGGACAGAAAGCCAGTACTTCTTTTTGGGATTCATATATAGCTGATCCTATGAGATTGGAGGTTAAGTATGAAATTGCTTATAAGGTGGCGAAGCCGGATAGAATAATGAACAACAGAACTTCATTTCGTGTAGAGTATTCCAAATTTCTTTTTAACAAAGTTACGTTGCAGGTAGATGCCAGGGTATTTGCCTTTTTGAAGAATGATCATCGAACCCGAAATACAACGGTATGGCTCAATGACTCTCCCAGCGAAGCTGAAATATCATTTGCAGGAAGGGCAAGAGACGCTTACCTGCAAACGAGTTTTAATAAAACCAGTATCAAAGTGGGATATCAGACGCTGTCCTGGGGGGAGTCGGAGTTTGCCACAGTTACAGATGAAATAAGTCCGTTGGATTACAGGGAACCCCTTACTTTGAACATTGACGAGCTGAGACTTTGTCAGTTCATGTTTACTGTTGACCAGTATTCATCATTTGGCAAGTGGAGCACCTTTTTTACACCGGATCCAAGATTCAACCAGCACCCGAAAAAAGGAACGGGATATTATTATGCCCCTTTTGGAGAGGGTATAAACTATCACATAGAAGGTAGTGACAGAAATTTATTTGAATACGGGGTAAGGTGGAAAAAGACTTTTGGAAAAAGCGACATTGGTGTGATGGCGGCCAGGTTAGTCAATAATGAATACACCATGCGAATGGATACTGTGGAGACTATTACACAAAGAGCACTGCCATATTTCGTGTCAGGAATTACCTTCAACCGTGCGATAAATAATTTCCTGATCAAGGGAGAAGTTGCGATAAAATCTCCAAAGGCCTATAATAATGCATCTTTTCAAGTTGTGAAGAAGAATGCACTGGATGCGTCACTTGGAGTTGATTATTCGCTGACCAATACCTTCAAGTTAAGCATGGAAGCAGTAAACTATCATGTTATTGATTGGGATGAAGATATCTTGGGAGTGCCGGAAAATAATTATATGTTGCTGTTTGTAATGGGTAAGCAGTTAATGAAAAATGATCTATCCATTAGCTGGGTAACAATGTACAATGGACCTTATACAAGTTTTTTTAACCTGCTGACAACTTCCTACAATCTGAATGACCAGGCCACCGTATATTTTGATGTGCTGGTACCTATTAGTGATGAAGTTAAAAGCGGTTTTTATCGTTATCGTGACCAAAAGCAGGTAGGTCTGAGGTTTCAGTACCAGTTTTGATCCTGCTTGAAACCGAGAATGGTCGTGAGTATTGCTCTCAGTACTCATATCTCAATACTCAATACTCAATACTAACATACATGAAGAAACAGGTCATATTTATGTTTTCAGGTCAGGGTTCTCAGTACTATCAGATGGGAAAAGAACTCTATGAAGGTCATGCGCAATTCAGGTACTGGATGGATCATTGCAATGAAATGGTCTCTCCAATGATCCAAGCCTCCCTTCTTGATATTCTCTACAAGGGAAAGGGTAAAAGTGAACCGTTTGATAATATTCTTTACACCAACCCTGCCTTGCTGAGTATTGAATATAGCCTGAGCAAGGTACTGAATGAAGTAGGTATCCAGCCGGATTTGTTGATGGGGTACAGTCTTGGAGAAATAGTAGCTTCAGTGGTTGGAGGCTCCATATCGTTAGAAGATGGGCTTCAATTGGTAGTTGATATTGCCCGCCTTGCTGAAGATGGTACACCACCGGCCAGTATGCTGGCCATTATGGCATCAAAGACGATCATGACCGAATTTTCAGAGCTATTTCACAACTGCTGGCTCGCAGGAGCAAACTTTCCGGCGCATTTTGTTGTCAGTGGTCCGCCAAATGCCATACAACATCTTCAGCAAGGTTTGAATAAAGAAAATATTACGTCCCAAATATTACCCGTTAGGCATGGGTTTCACACAGCATTAATAGATCCGATTGAGGAAATGTGCAAGCAAAAAGTCAGGAAAATTAACCCGTCAACCTCCGAAATACCCATCATATCTTCTTTGGGGGCCGGGGTAATAGATGAATTAAATGCTGATTATTTATGGAACGCAATCAGAAATCCGGTCAATTTTGAACATACCATTGAAGGATTACTGCAAACGGGTGACTACATTTTTATAGATGTAGGGCCGAGCGGAACACTGGCCACATTTGTCAAGTATATCCTCTCTTCAGATTCCGGTTCCATTTCATTTCCGGTGCTAAGTCCATTTGGAAGAGATTTGACTGCTATTGAAAGATTGAAAGACAGCTTATTTAGCAATGCCTGTTGAAGTAACAGCTTTTTAAAATATTTAAGACTACAGAAGATTAGAATAAAAATTTAGGAAAAATGAAAAAAACATACCTGTTTCCAGGGCAAGGCTCCCAAAGAAAAGGAATGGGAGGGGACCTTTTTGATGAATTTCAGGAGCTTACCAAAAAGGCCGATAAGATACTCGGGTATTCCATAAAGGAGCTTTGTTTAAGTGATCCTGACAAGAAGCTGAATCAAACGCAATACACGCAACCGGCCTTGTATGTAGTGAATGCGCTATCGTATCAGAAAAAGATCAAAGACGGAGAAAAACAGCCTGATTTTTTAGCAGGCCATAGCTTAGGGGAGTATAATGCTTTACAGGCGGCAGGAGTTTTTAGTTTTGAAAACGGACTAAAGCTGGTAAAAAAGCGTGGGGAGCTTATGAGTCAGGCCAAGAACGGAGGCATGGCTGCTATTTTAAATTCTTCGGAAGACCAGGTTCATGAAATATTAAAAGAAGCAAAACTGACTTCAATTGATATCGCAAACCTCAACGCCCCCTCTCAGATTGTAATCTCCGGTTTAAAAGAAGATATTAACAAAGCCCAATCACACTTTGAAAAGGCGAACACCATGTTTGTTCCCTTAAATACAAGCGGAGCTTTTCACTCGCGCTATATAAAAGAAGCTGCCACCGAATTTGGTAAGCTGGTGAAGAAGACAAAATTCTCCAAACCAAAAATAGAAGTAATAGCTAACGTAACCGGCAAACCCTACGAATTTAAACATGTATCTAAAAACCTGACCGACCAACTATCCAGTAGCGTAAGATGGTCTGAAAGTATTATGTATCTGTTGGACCAGGGCGAGATGGAATTTGAAGAACTAGGCGTGGGTGACGTGCTGACCAAATTAACCGGATATATAAAAAGAGGCGACAAGCGTGATGCGAAGCCTGCCGGTGAACAATCTAAGGTGAAAAATAGTACCAACGGTAAAAAAGGTACCGAAGCATCAACGGGAGACTCAAATACACCAGATGAAAAGGACGAACAAACAGCAGCGAAAGTAAAGCAAAAGCCAGAGCCCGGTGTACTTGTTGAACAATGGAACGAAATCTACCCCGTGGGTACGAAAGTAACCTCCGGCTTTTATGATGAGGAATTGAAAACCAGGACCGAGGCCATGGTATTGTTCGGGCACCGGGCAGCAGTTTATATGGAGGGATATAATGGGTATTTCGATTTGACAGAATTGAAGCCAGTTCAAGATTAAAAACGGTTAAAAACAGGCCTTCATCCCTGAAGAGAGGAAGGATCTTCCTAAGTTGAATACCCTTGAACATAGTAAGATTCTTCATTCAGAATACCTTAAAAAGAATTTTTTATCTATGAGCAGATAAAACCTAAATATTTATAGCCATAAAAACCTATGGCGCTGTACCCAAGTGGCTTAAGGGGAGGGCCTGCAAAGCCTTCATTCGGTGGTTCGAATCCATCCAGCGCCTCTAAAACATTCTGAAAATAGCCATGATCCATGAGCCGGTAAAACTTAAAGATCAATGGCTATGAAAACCTATGGCGCTGTACCCAAGTGGCTTAAGGGGAAGGTCTGCAAAACCTTTATTCGGTGGTTCGAATCCACTCAGCGCCTCTAAAACATTCTGAAAATAGCCATGATCCATGAGCCGGTAAAGCTTAAAGATCAATAGCCATAAAAACCTATGGCGCTGTACCCAAGTGGCTTAAGGGGAGGGCCTGCAAAGCCTTTATTCGGTGGTTCGAATCCATCCAGCGCCTCTAAAACATTCTGAAAATAGCCATGATCCATGAGCCGGTAAAACTTAAAGATCAATAGCTATGAAAACCTATGGCGCTGTACCCAAGTGGCTTAAGGGGAAGGTCTGCAAAACCTTTATTCGGTGGTTCGAATCCACTCAGCGCCTCTAAAACACACAGTTAAACAACATAATCTATATGTCAAATGAAGTTTGAAGATTCAGTAATGGGTATTAATTATATAGATGCGGGATACAGTGGGGTAATACAAGTTGCTGTACTGAGGATGACATACGTGTCTATGGTAAACTATAGCTATTTAGTGGTTGATCATATCAATAATCAGGCAGTCATTGTAGATCCGGCCTGGGATATGGAGAAAGTAGAAAGAGCTCTGGAGGATACCGGAACGATCCTTAGTGGGATATTACTTACCCATGCGCATCCGGACCATACCGATCTGGCCAAACCATTGGCAGCAAAATACAATTGTCCTATCTGGATGTCTAATGAAGAAATAGCCGGTTCCGGGTTTTACGCTCCGCAATTGGTAGGCATAGATACAACGCCCTGGCCAATGGGACAGATACAGATCCAACCGATATTCACTCCGGGGCATACACCTGGTGGTATGTGTTATCTGATAGGAAACAGCCTGTTTACCGGTGATACTTTATTTGCCGAAGGTTGTGGTCTTTGTCCTGATGTGAAGGCTGCCCATGATATGTATGCAAGCCTTGAATACTTAAAAAGTAAGCTTAAACCCGAAACCCGTGTTTTCCCGGGGCATAGCTATGGCAAGCAGCCCGGTCAGGAATTTTCGCAGATACTAAAAGACAACATTTATCTGCAGTTTAAAAATAAGAATGACTTTACAGCATATCGTTTAAGAAAAGGACAAAATCGGTTGAGCTTTTTCGACTTCAGATAATTATTTGAAAATGGAATGGTCATTAGCTAAGCCGTATCCTGGAAGGGGGATAGAGACAAACCTCGGTATTGATCGGGGTCAGGTCCCCGGTAGGGGATCGCAATGCTATTAAGTTAAGGATGTCATCCCGAGGTAACCAACAACTTTCAGTTGATTTTGAGGATAATGACATAG
>NZ_AMZN01000029.1 GCF_000331535.1 Fulvivirga imtechensis AK7
TTCGGCATTTGTCATACCCCGATCCAAACTGTTTCTTAATAAAATTGAGGTAGCTGATGATGTCTTCCTGGGTAATCTCAGCCGGGTCTTTTTGGTGGAACTGAACACCACTGATCGCCAACAGCCATTCAGCTCGTTCTTATCAACTGTAGTTTCTTATTTATAGATTACAACCTTGCATGTATTGTGAAAAATATTCATATTTAGTTATGATAAATAACATAATTTCTGTTATTAGCATGGTTCTAAAAATAAATAATCAAATACCTGTGATATGAGAATGCTGTATACCCTTTTGATCGTTTTGCTATTTGGCGAACTTGCTGCTCAAACGAAGGAAGAGATTCTTAAGGATATTTCTGACCGTGAAAAAAAGGCAGTTGAACTGGTTGACTTGCAACTGAAAGGCTATAACCAACGGGATATTGAGACTTTTATTACGCCTTACAGCGAGGATGTGGAGGTTTATACTTTTCCCAATGATCTAAAGTACAAAGGAAAGGATAAGCTGCGGGCATCATATGAAGGAAGCTTTAAACGGCTGACTGAACGTAAAGCAAAGGTAATTAATAGAATGGTATATGGAAGTCAGGTTATTGATCATGAGGAAATAACAGGACTGCCCAACGGAATTGTGGCGCATGCAGTCGCTATTTATGTGATTGAAGGTGGTAAGATTTCAAAGGTCTATTTTCTGCGCCAATTGCTATAGCCATTCATTCATTGATGTTCGCTGCAAATTCTTGATGATCATGTCGTATTTGTGGCAGGTTTTTCATATTCACCCCCAAAATTGCCGCATTTACACTGCAATGGTTACCCCTTTTGTTGCCGACATTTGTAATGTAACCAACCGGCAACAGCTATGAGAAAAATAATTGTCTTATCAATGATTACTTTAGATGGGGTAATGCAAGCCCCTGGTAGTCCTCAGGAAGATACATCGGGCGGTTTCCAATATGGCGGCTGGACGGCACCCTATGGTGACGAAGCTTACAGCACAAGATATGATTTGATACTGTAATGGGAACAGGAGTTGACTGACCATAGTGGAGGGAATGGGGGCTTTCGTAACTGCATCTGTAGTGGACCCCTTTGGGAATATTTTTGGTATCATGACCAATAAGCATTACCTGGAAATTTTTTCGCATAAGAAGTAAACTGTAGTATTTATGGAAATGAAAGATGGAAAAATGGCTTTTTATGCCAAAACCAGGCGGCAGTGGAGAGACTGGCTGGCAGCTAACAGCCAAAATGAAAAATCGGTGTGGCTCATTTTGTTTCGCAAGCATAGCGCCACCCTATCGCTTAGCCTCATTGAAGCCACTGAAGAAGCCTTTTGCTTCGGCTGGATTGACTGTCTCTGTAAAAGGAGAGACGATGAAAGCACTACCTTGCTTTCTCAAAACGTAATCCGAAGCGCAGCAACTGGAGCAAAAATAACATAGAACGAGCAGAAAGAATGATGAAAGAAGGGGCGCATGACGGAGCAGGGACTGCAACTCATTGACATTGCAAAACAAACGGGGAAATGGACTGCCTGCGCTTGATCTGACCGAAAGTAGGCACTTGTGGGTGTTTTCACCAATGAGTTATTAGCGTTTTTAGTTGTTGGTAAAACACACCAACAGCGGGAAGATGAGCGAGGCCTATCTTAGATACGCTTTATAAAACTCAACTCAAAAAATGACAAAGATAACTGTAAGTCCTGACTGTGGAAATGCCCCGAAAAGAGAATTTATAAAACAGTTGAGCATCGCTTTTGCACAGCGGGATGTGGACTTTTTGGTCTACAGTGTAACGGCAGAAATCGCTTGGAATGTAGTCGGGGATAAAGTAATTGAGGGAAATGAAAAGTTTGATCATGAATTGAAGCAAATAAGATCCGGAGAGGTGGCAGAATTAGTGATTGAGCGAATTTTGACCCACGGAAAGGAAGGAGCAGCAAGCGGGACCATGATAATGCAGAATGGAAAGAAATATGCCTTCTCGGATTTTTATGAATTTAGTGGAGCAAAGGATGTAAAAGTAAAATCAATCACTTCATTCAATAATTGAATTGCAGTAAGACCGAAACAAGAATTGCCAGAGGTAGTGGACCAAACCCTGCCGTGGGTGGGCTATGAGTGAATTATATTGTTTCGCTCAGCTACTCCACCTATTTTACCATATGGGCTCCTTCACTAAACACTGCGATTCCTACCCAAGACAATAACTCACTGCCAGGAGTGTCTGATGTAGAACCATCAACATCATTACAATATTCGCAAAGGAGAATTTCAAACAAATTTTTCTTAATCATCGTATCTATTTATCTTTGAAACTAAGATACTTATTTCGTAAGATATTTCATTGAATTAGTGTCCATAAGAAAACTCTGACCGTCATCGCGCCTGCCTCGGGCTGGCCACGGGGAGAAGTCGAAGCGATCCTCTCTTAATGCACGCCAGGAAAGAGCGGATTGGCGCACTTCGTTCGCAATGACGATAAGTTGTGAGTTTTATTACAAACACGAATTAATGTTTGAAACAAAACTCTAAGTGGCCTTTTGAGAGCATTTTTGGGACATGCGTAACGCAGACATTGACGTTTTCTTAGAGACACGAATCAGGTTGATCTTGCTTTTTTAATCACTAAATCAATTGTATCCGTCCGACAACCCCCATAAAATCAATAGACTAATGAATATTACTGAAAGTTATTTGTCACGGGCAGAATTGTGGATGTTCATCACGAGTCTGACCTATTTTTTAATGAACGGAGCTCAAATTTTTGAAACTGTTGTAATGGTCCCAAAATGGACAGCCAATCCACCTGCTACTTTCACACTATTAGCTAACAAAAATGGAGCTGGGTTAAAGACCTTTTGGATTGTCGTTCATTCCCTGCACGAATTGACTTTTATATTAGCCATCATCTTTTGTTGGAAGCTCATCCCAATTAGAAATGGATTATTGGTACTATTTGCTATTCATTTCGCAGTCAGAGTTTGGACACTCTCATATTTTGCGCCAAATATCATTGAGTTTCAAAAAATTGCCGAAGGAATAGGTTCGGCAGCGGACCTGCACAAGCGAGCCAATGTCTGGAAGACTTTAAATTACATAAGAGTGGGCATTTTTATAGCCGTTTCAATGGGCCTGATCCCATTATTTTTAAGGATAGTAAATTTTAAATCAAATTAGCAAATATGAGACAAACGCTAAGTGGCTTCTATTACTGTCAAGCTACTAAAAAGAGGTCATGTATAACCTGGGTGAGATGTGATAGATGGTATTAATTCGAACAAAAGCTGTATTTTGTCTATTTTAGTAAAAGAACTATGAAAGAATATAGCCATGGAAAACGGGAACATCAAATGGCATACCCTTACACCGGATCAGGTAACAAAAGAACTTGAAACCAATGTTCTTAAAGGGTTGTCCGGAGGGGAAATTGATGAGCGTTTAAAAAGATATGGAGAAAACAAAATTACACCAAAAAAGGCTCAGAGCAGCTTAGTGCGTTTTCTTCTCCAGTTTAATCAGCCGCTGATTTATATTCTCCTTGGTGCTACTCTTGTTACCGTATTGTTAGGAGAATACCTGGATGCCATAGTTATTTTTGCCGTGGTACTTATTAACTCCATCATCGGATATATACAGGAAACAAAGGCGCTGAAAGCCATAGATGCGTTGTCCAGGAGCATGACTACCAGTGCTACGGTAATCAGAGATGGAAAAGCAACGGTTATTAAAAGCGTTCACCTCGTTCCGGGAGATATTATAACCGTACAACCGGGCGACAAAATGCCGGCAGATGTGCGATTAGTGTCGGTTAAGGACCTTCAGATTGATGAATCAGCCCTTACCGGAGAATCGGTGTCTGCGGAAAAAGGTACAGAAGTGGTCAATACTGATGCTATACTTGGGGACCGTACAAATCTTGGCTTTGCAACCACAGTAGTTACCTATGGCACGGCAAAAGGAATTGTGGTAAGCACAGGAGACCGTACTGAGGTGGGTAAGATCAATCAATCTATTGCTACTGCGGAGGAACTGGACACGCCTTTAACCATAAAAATAAGAAAGTTCAGTCATACGTTGCTCTGGGTTATTCTCAGTTTTTCTATACTGATCTTATTAGTGGCCTGGTTAAGAGGAGAAAGCCTTGAAAACGCTTTTATGGTATCGGTAGCCCTGGTGGTAGGGGCGATACCGGAAGGCCTGCCGGCAGCAGTCACTATTATGCTCGCCATTGGTGTTTCTAAAATGGCCAAAAGAAGGGCCATTATACGAAAGCTCGTAGCTGTTGAAACCCTCGGAAGCACTAATGTCATATGTTCGGACAAAACCGGGACGCTTACTGAAAATCAGATGACCGTACAAAAGATAATGGGAGGGGAAGACTTTTTTGATGTGACGGGGATAGGTTATAAACCCGAAGGTAAAATACTTTTTGAAGGGGAAGAGGTTGATTTAAATGATAGCCCGGCTCTCCATCACACTTTAAGAGGGAGCGTTTTATGCAACGACAGTCGGATAAAAGAGGATGAAGGCAGGTGGATAGCCGAAGGGGACCCTACGGAAGCAGCGCTGATAAGTGCGGCTGAAAAGGCAGGTATAATGGATCATTATGTTGATCATTACTATCCCCGCATAGACGAAATTCCTTTCCAGTCTGAATATCAGTATATGGCTACTCTGCATAAACATGAGGAAAATATATTGTTCCTCAAAGGGTCCGTGGAAGCTGTGCTTAGGTCATGCACACATATGATGGATAAAACAGGAAAGGTGGTATCCATAGATAAAGACTTTATTCAGAAGAATGCAGAGAAAATGGCCGCAGAAGGTCTAAGGGTACTGGCATTTGCTTTTAAAAACTTTGACAAGTCGAAAACCAATGTAGACCACCAGGATGTAGCAGAGGGCCTGATCTTTACCGGTCTGGCGGGAATGATAGATCCACCGAGGGAGGAAGCTATAAAGGCAGTTGCATTATGCCAGGAAGCCGGCATCAAGGTGAAAATGATCACCGGAGACCATGCTTTAACGGCTGCCACCATAGCCGCTCAATTAGGTATCAAAGGAAAAACCGAAAACGACAAGCTGACAGCGATAACCGGACTGGAGCTGCAAAAATTATCCGATGCAGCGCTGCAGGAGGTAGCCGAAGAGGTGTCGGTATTCGCCAGGGTCAGCCCCGATCAGAAACTCAGGCTGGTTAAGGCGCTTCAGGCGATGGATAATATAGTTGCCATGACGGGAGACGGAGTAAACGATGGACCGGCTTTGAAGCAGGCTAATATAGGGGTTGCAATGGGTATTGCCGGAACAGAAGTGGCAAAAGATGCCGCAGATATGGTTCTTACTGATGATAACTTTGCATCTATTGAAGCAGCAGTAGAGGAGGGCAGGGGTGTATTGGACAACCTTACAAAATTTATTGTATGGACACTCCCTACCAATCTGGGAGAAGGACTTGTGATCCTGGCAAGTATTGCTTTTGCCACTCAATTGCCACTTGCTCCTGTTCAGATCTTGTGGATCAATATGACAACAGCGATCTTGCTTGGTCTGATGCTTACTTTTGAACCTAAAGAGCCAGGGATCATGAACCGGCCACCTACACCGGCAAATAAGCCTATTCTCACCTTTCCTTTGATCATGAGAACCCTCCTTGTGGGTACTTTGATCATGGTGGCTTCATTTGTTTTGTTTCGTTATGAACTATCGAGAGGAGCTACATTGCAGAAAGCTCAGACCGTAGCTACTACTGTTTTTATTGTTTTAGAAGCATTTTATCTCTTTAATTGCCGCTCACTGAGAAGGTCGGTAAAAGACATAGGGTGGTTTTCCAATAAGTGGGTCTACTACGGCACCTTTACCATGCTGCTTCTTCAACTTATATTTATACATGCACCGTTTATGAACATCTTGTTTCACTCGGAGCCCATCGATTTTTCATCCTGGTTATTGATACTTGCAGCAGGTCTCTGTCTTTTTACAATTGTATTTATTGAAAAAACGGTCAGGAGAAAATTAACCGGGACAGAAGAGTTTTGATTTTATTTCAGGTATAAAGAACTATCCATAAATTCGGCAATAGGCAAGGACAAAACATGTCTTTGAAAATGCACCAGGAATTGTAAATTTATTAATCGTTGAGCTTCGGCTGTGGTGGATAAATATGGTGTAGAAAGGGCAGGCACTCGGTTATCATAATCCATTGTCAACGTGGAGTGCATTTTGACTAATTGAAACCAAAAATCAACATTAAATATTATGAACGATAATCCGTTACAAACATTTGTTCAAGAGGCCCCTGAAATTCAAAAATCCTATGCTAATTTCATTCAATCTTTGATTGGAGACAAAGGGCTTGATAATAAGACTAAGCAATTGATCTATATTGGAATGAAGATGATTGCTGATGATGAAAGGGCAGTTAAAATGCATGTTCCGATGGCAAAAATGCTGGAGCCTCAAGAGAAGAGGTAAAAACCACTGTTTTATTAGGTTTATCAGTTATTGGAATGAAAGCAGCATCAAAGTATTTGCCTTTGGTTTTGGAAAGTTATGATAATTATTAGTGCTGTGAAACTATAGACCAACAAGACTTTCCTCCAGAGGGAGAGGTCCTTTGTAGCAGTGGCATGTGCATAGATCCCTCTCAAGTCGGGATGACATCCGTACCAATGATAAGTTTTCATTACATGCTGATAATCAATGAGTTATTTAATTTCTCCACTACCGTCATTCCAGGATGACGTGGTGGTTTGTGATCTCTCTTGCTCCTCTTCTATGTTAATGATGGCATAATGTCATTATCCTCAAGATCAACTAAAAGTTGTTGTTCTCGGAATGACATCCTTAACTTAATAGAATTAAGGAACCCGGTGCTACTAACATTACATCGCCGGGATGCTATGATCAGTGGTCATGAGGACGATCCGGGAGAATAAAGGATGCAGATCACGTTTGCCTTTGAGGAAATAGGATTAAGCAAATGAAAGTTACCGACTTTAGCCAAGCGAAATCAGCTAAACACACCATTGTTAAGATCGCCACTTCTATTTACTTTTACCAAAGCTACCTTTGCTACCTGCTTCGGTTATTACAAAGACTGAGGTTGCCGATGAGACAATAATTCACTCAGAAAGCACTGTATTTTAAGAATGAAAGTAGAATTTACTCCGAAATTGTTTTCACTTCTAAAAGAAGGGATCACCAGAGAAACACTATCAAAAGATATTATCTCCGGATTGATCGTTGGAATTGTGGCTTTGCCACTGGCTATTGCCTTCGCCATTGCATCCGGGGTGTCCCCCGAAAAGGGGTTGATAACAGCCATTATTGCCGGAATAATTATTTCTGCATTCGGAGGCAGCAGGGTTCAGATAGGAGGGCCAACGGGTGCATTTATTGTTATCGTATATGGCATTGTGCAGGAATTTGGCTTAAATGGTTTAACCATAGCTACTTTTATGGCTGGTTTTATCATTATCGGACTAGGACTTGCAAAGCTGGGCAATCTTTTAAAATTTATACCGTATTCGTTGATCGTAGGCTTCACGAGTGCCATTGCGCTTATCATTTTATCTTCCCAGATAAATGATTTTTTTGGGTTAGGTATAAAGAACATTCCTTCTGATTTTTTGGAAAAATGGAGCGTTTATTTTGATCATTTTAACAATATCAATGGGTATGCCATTGCCATTGCTGTTAGTACTGTTTTACTGACCCTGCACTTCCAAAAATTGGTAAAAAAGATACCCGGCTCCATAGTTGCCATCATTTTGTCCACCGTAGCCGTTCAGCTCTTCAATATACCCGTAGACACCATTGAAAGTAACTTCGGTGAAATTCCTAACAAATTGAGCATACCGGCAATTCCAGCGATAGATTTTAGTACTATACAATCGTTGATCCAACCGGCATTTGCCATTGCCTTGTTGGGCAGCATAGAGTCACTACTTTCTGCCGTTGTTTCCGACTCCATGATAGGCGGCAAACACCGCTCTAATATGGAATTGGTAGCACAAGGTTCGGCCAATATCTTTTCGGCCCTATTTGGCGGAATACCTGCTACAGGGGCCATTGCCAGAACCGCCACTAACGTGAAAAACGGAGGGAGAACCCCAATTGCCGGTATTATTCATGGGGTCGTTTTGCTGGCTATCATGTTACTTTTTGCTCCTTATGCTAAATTAATTCCACTCTCCTGCCTGGCAGGCATTCTGATCGTAGTAGCATATCATATGAGCGAATGGAGACAATTCCTGTCGATCCTCAAAGGAAATAGAATGGATGTCATCATTTTATTGACCACTTTTTTTCTCACTGTTATCTTTGACCTAATTATTGCCATTGAGATCGGTATTGTGCTGGCAAGCTTTCTATTTATGAAAAGAATGAGTGAGTCTGTACATATCCAAAACTTCACAGCAGACAGTGTGAGCGGTGAACAACTTTTTGAAAATGAAGGACTGGAAATACCAAAAAATGTGGTACTCTATGAAATAAACGGACCACTCTTCTTTGGGGCGGCAAGGCAGTTCCAGGAAACAATAACACAATTACATATCAAACCCAAAGCGGTGATTATAAGAATGCGGTATGTGCCCCTGATAGATGCCACAGGATTTCAAAGCTTGAAGGAAATCATTAAAACATTTCATGCGCATGGAACCGAAGTTGTTATTTCCGGTGCGAGTGATGCGTTAAAGCACGATCTTGAGAAATTCAATTTATACGAGTTTATTAATAAAGAATTTGTGGTCAAGGATATAAATATCGCTATCGATAGGGTAAATGCAGGAATTACTGAGAAGCCATATTGAAAAAATAGTACCTCTGACGGATAAGGAGTTTGAGCTGGTAATATCTCACTTCACTGTTGCAGATTTTAAAAGGAACCATTTTATTTTTGAACAAGGAGAAAAAGTTAAGCATGCTTATTACATTATATCCGGACTTTTAAAATTGACATATGTCGATGATTCGGCAAAGGAGCATATCGTGTCTTTTGCAATGGAAGACTGGTGGGAAAGTGACTTCTATGCCTATTTTACCCAAACGAAGGCTGCAATGTCCTTAAAATGTCTTGAAGAAACCACTGTTTTTTGCCTGTCGCTTAATGACTATCAGAATTTATGCCGGGACATGCCAAAGATGGAAAGTTTCTTCCTTCAAAAAGCACATTTGGGTTTTATCGGGTCGCAACAGCGTATTTTATCATTACTAACAACTAATGCCAGGGAGCGATATGAGCAGCTCCTGCAACAATATCCAGCGTTGTTGCAACGGGTATCCAAGACACAACTGGCCGCCTACCTGGGTGTTTCCCGGGAGACACTGAGCAGGCTACATGATTAAAATACAGATCAACTTTTATGCAACATGTCCTGAAATAGTGATTAATGTCACTGGTCAATTTCCTGCCTGATTTCCAGCTTTGTACTACCTATAAAAAGTAATACAAAATGAAAAAGCAAACTTTAGCCATAGGTATGATCTTATTGGCAATCACATGTGCTAAAGCACAAAACAAAAACGTAAATCAAATGGAAAAGAAAGTAATTAACCCTTGGAAATGGCAGGATGCACGCAGCTATGTTCAGGCTGTCGAAGTAAAACATGTAGAGGGCACCCTATATGTGTCTGGTCAAACAGCAATTGATAATGAAGGAAATTCCAGCACTGCCGATATGAAAACTCAACTTCAACAAGCTATTAAAAACCTTGAAAAGGTAATTTATGAGGCCGGCTATAAATGCGAAAATATTGTTAGATTAAATGTCTATACCACTTCATCGGAAGAGCTGCTCAACAGCTTCGGTATCTTCCAGGAATGGATAGAGAAGAATAATATTAAACAAGCGAGCTCGCTCATCGAGGTAAAGGGTCTATATGAAACACTGAAAGTAGAATTGGAAGCTACGGTGGTTAAATAGAGTAATCAAAAAATTACAGGACCGAATAAACCTTGACAAAAAGGCTTTGAGAATTAACAGCTTGCAAATTTTGGAATCTCTTTGAACCTGGCTTTCCAAAAAAAACTGAGTTTGTGTGGGATAATTTACAGGCCATGATACATCTTTGATACTAGTTCTCCAGGGATGTATTTTTTTCTTCAAATGAGTACAGCGTATGGCCCAAAATAGCGAGTGAAATTCTGCTTCAGTCTAGCTTTTTTATAGTTAAATAAAGCTAAATTGAAGAACAAAACGCCAAATAGTCAGAAGCCGAAATAGGTGGCAGGGCTTCGGCCGGTTATTTCCGCATTACAATAAATGCCGTAATTTATCGTAAGCACGTTTTAGTCCAAGCTCTGGTTTTTATGTTGAAGAGATTATTACAAGATAAAAAAATATGAATTTAAAAGATTACAAAAACATAAGAGAAACAAGGAAGATCCTGGCTTCTAAAATTCTCGATTTTAAAAAAGATAAGCAAAGCGATATCATCTATGCAGGGAAACAGCTTGGCTTTTTGGGATGGGCGAGCTATGATATTTGATGCGAGTGAGGAAAGTGATGTTTTAATGGATTTCCTTATTTATGAGAGAAATAAACTTAATACCAGGTTAGTTGACGAATTCTATGAAAGCAACGTTCAATTAGATGACATTGAGGAAGAAGTGCTGGAAGGTATGGTGAATAATAAAACGTCATATTTCGAGATTATAGAAGTAGACACAAATAATTTTACTGTGATGCTGAAAGATTTGATTAACCCACATCAACCAGCACTAAAATTAATGGATTTAGGTCTTTCTCAAACAGCAAAAATTGGAATGGCGATATATTCGAGGGCGTTACCGGTACGAGATGTTTACATGACTTCAGGTGTGTCATTTGGATTCGACCCTTTTACAAAAAAGAAGATGCTTAGAGAAGTTTCATTTGCAAAAGTGAAAAGGAATGGCAAAATAAACTCAACTGACTTGTTCCTCTTATTTCATAAAAGAAGCAAACAATATGGAGTTGATACTGTGATGCTAGACCTCAATTCAAATACAATATTATAAAGCGGATAGAAGCGTCAAAATGACAAAAACAGATCCGATAATAGCTGTAAAAGATGTTGAAACCAGTTCCAAATGGTACCAGGCAGTATTTGGATGTAAAAGTATGCATGGGGGAAGAGAGTTTGATATACTGGTAGATGAAAATAGTGAAGTTTTGATCTGCCTTCACCAATGGGGCGCACACGAGCATCCCACGATGATCAATTCTGATATTACGCCCGGAAATGGTCTGATCCTTTACTTCAGGACTGAATATATGGATACGATACGGAAAAATGTCGAAAAACTTGGTTATTCAGTTGAGGAGGATATCCACCTGAATCCTAATTCTAGAAGAAAAGAGTTTTCGCTTAGAGATCCTGACGGATACTACTTGACAGTTACCGAATTTCATAAATACGAAGGTTAGGTGCAGATTCACTTTCAGGGGTTCTTGCTTTTAGCCTCCTGCATCCATTTGCAACCTTTGTTAGCTTAAGCAGATTTTACTATTTTACTGCTGTCGATTGAATTCATTTCAGAAATCAATGGGAGAAACCAAAGAGTATGCAAGAGCTATGACCTTTCTAATCAAAATATTTCTCAAAGCCAGGCGCATTATTCTGTACGGATCAGTCCTGGCTGTTTTGGTTTTTGTACTGAAATGGTTACAGTGGAAGTTTCTGATCGTTGACAACTCTCTCGACATCTACATTGGACTCATCGCAATCTTCTTTACCATCCTGGGGGTTTGGGTAGCGACACAACTGACCAAACCGAAAGTTGAGAAAGTCGTAGTAGAAAAAGAGGTTTTTATACCGCAGCCGGAGAATTTCGTCATCAACCAAATAGAACTGGAAAAACTTGATCTTACCAACCGCGAGCACGAAGTATTACAGCTTGTCGCAAGAGGATACAGCAATGCAGATATTGCAGAAAGCCTGTTTCTTTCAATAAGCACTGTCAAAACACATGTTTCAAACCTTTATGTGAAAATGAATGTAAAAAGCCGGGCCCAGGCAATAGAGAAAGCAAAAAGACTGAGAATTGTTGAATAGCCAATCTCCTACTTTAGTATGAATTTTGTCTTGAAAGCGAAGAATTGGTACTAAAGTATTAAGTGTCCATTATGCTGTCGTAATAATTTTGTATCCATAACCAAACGGAATTAGAAATGAAAAGAAACGCATTGATTTTTGGATTAGTGATGGGCGCTGTCTTGTGTACTAACATGATCATAATGGTCAACATGCTGTACAACAATCCGGAGTTTAAGAGTAACGATCTGCTAGGCTATGTCGTTATGGTGGTCATTTTCTCTCTGATCTTTGTTGGTATCAGGAACTACCGCAACAAAGATCTCGGTGGCACCATCTCATTTAGGAAAGCCTTTAAAACGGGATTCTTTATAGCTTTGGTGGCTTCTACGGTCTACGTAGTGGTATGGCTCTTTTACTATTACCTGTTCGTGCCTGATTTTATCGAAAAGTACACCGCTCATGTTTTGCATCAATGTACTTCAGAGGCTGAGATAGCAACCAAAACGGAGGAAATGGAAAATTTCGGTAAGATGTATGAAAGCCCGTTTTTCGTTATCCTCATTACCTACGCGGAGGTCTTGCCAGTAGGGGTAATCGTTGCACTGGTGAGCTCAATAATTTTGAAAAGGAAAGAAGCATGAAGTGCAGCATGGCAAGGTTGGCTTGTTGTAAAGTTGATAACACAAAAAAAATGCAATGACACTTCAGGAAATACTCATAAGGCTTAAATCCCTTAGCCATGAAAAGATGTATGCTCACAATGTCAAAAATGGAGCGGGAGAGAACCAATTCGGTGTTAAATTAGGAGACCTTCGTAAAATGGCAAAGGAAGTGCGTACCAACCACGAACTGGCTTTAGAGCTGTGGAAGACCGGAAATATTGATGCTAGGTTGCTCTCCATTTTGATAATGAAGCCAAAATCACTTACTGCTGATGAACTGAACGAAATGGTAAAGTCAATTAGGTTTGTACAGGTGGCAGATTGGTTCAATGCATACATTATAAAAGAACATGCTGAAAGGGATTTTCTTCGTGAAAAATGGCTAAATTCTGATAATATTTGGGCTGCCCGGGCAGGGTGGAGCCTAACTGCAGGCAGAGTGGCGAGAGATGCTGAGGGGTTGGATCTCAACAAGATCTTAGAGAGGCTGGAGTCGGAGATGGCAAAGGTAGCACCCGAGGTACAATGGACAATGAATTCAGCATTGGCGCAGATAGGAATTGATCATCCGAAACACAGAAAAAGAGCTATTGAAATTGATGAAAAGCTTGGCATATATCGTGATTATCCTGTTTCTAAAGGATGTACTTCGCCCTTTGCCCCCATATGGATTAATGAAATAGTCAAAAGACAAAAGCTGACATAAAAAGTTGCCCATGGTACGCTAATTCATGATGAGTATCTGTTGACCATGACTTGCTAACATCTCTAAAAAGGCAGCGAATTGCAGATTTGGCAAAGCCGGAGGAGTCCGATGTTGGATTATTTGGGTATATAAGTAAGTAAGTACGGCTTTGCCAGGCTTGATAGGCCTTTTTTGGATGGCATATATGTAAGTCGACCAAAATACTGTCTGATGGCACTTATAGTCGGTGGCCAAATAATTTTCCATATCGGGTGTATTGTTTTTCCTATTGCCCTTTTTTTATCCTTAGTATCCAAATTGTAAAAAAAATGTCATTCTTCGTTTTCCCGAAGTGTGTCGCTGCGATAACTACACAAATGGAGCTGAGTTGACGCGTACCGAGGTACGTGAGCATTTTTGGAACGAGCGTAACGCGTACATTGGCGTTTTCATAGAGGCACTAATTATTTTGTCACTCAACAGGATTTTAAAAACAGGTGGGTGAAAAATATTGGCTGTCATGTTTAGAGTAATTGTTTCGTCATCGGATTCTGGCTTGGCAGCGTTTTAGGACTGGGTGGCAGTTGGAATTAAATTGGGTGTTTATGAGTTTTAATGAGAGCGTCTCAATACTCATATCTCAATGCTCAAGTCTAAAAAAACTAATGGAATATTTCGTAGATAAAAATTCAGTGGTGCGCCAAATATGGGGAAAGGGTGATACCATTCTTACCATATTTGCCGGTGCCGCCGCTGAATTTGCACTCAATAAGGCGGTAGATTGGTTATATTTCACCGGTCGCCTTCCTGTCGATCCTCTCGGGCGGCTCTTCTCTACCGTCTCGTACGCCCGGGCTATTGTCTTTTCTGAAAAGCATGCTGCTATACGTGCCATTGATGCCATGACGAAGATACATGCTGGTGTGGAGGCGAAACGAGGAGCAAAAATTCCTGACTGGGCCTATCGCGATGTACTTTTTATGCTGATCGACTATTCCATCAGGTCGTTTGAGGTGCTGGAGCGTAAGCTGACTGCCGGAGAAAAGAAAGAGGTGTTTCAGGTGTTTTATAGGTTAGGAAGCCGAATGGGAGTAAAGGAGCTGCCTGAAACCTTTGAAGCATGGGTAGAAATGCGGCAGGAACATCTGCAACATCACCTACAGCGCACACATTTTACAGACGACTTGTTTACTCAGTATCGAAAACACCTCGGCCTAATGCGCTACAGGCTTTTAATTGAAACACAAGCGTTGGTTGTGCCGCAGAAGGTCCGTGAGTTGCTTGGCCTGCGCAGAGTTTCCCTTCTGAATCCCCTGATCGCAGCGTACAAGCTGGCCACAAGCATTAGGGTTGATTGGCTGATGAAGGCCCTCATTCTTCCATCAAAATATAAAAGCGAGATCAAGGCGCTGGATACCGCACCAAACTAACAGTGGCACAATCTTTAGACAATAAAAGTCGGATCAATCCGCGCAGTTAATGTCTGAACAGTAGGACTTACAAATTAAAAATTAACATCCATTATTTTGAATTGTTGTTTAATTTTAAAGACAAAGGAAGCATTCCATTTCTGTTGCGATGTTTGCTTTTGTATAAGAAACTTCAACAACAAACCTAAATACAAGCGTTATGTATAAAGTAGCAGTATACAGTACCAAACCCTACGATAAAAATTTCCTTCAGAAAGCCGCTCAGGGCCATAACGTGGAATTTCATTATTTCGAAGACTCCCTTTCCGAAGAGACTGCTGATTTTGCCAGAGGCTTTGAAGCAGTTTGTATTTTTGTGAATGACAGAGCCACTCGTCATATCGTTGAGAAGCTGGCTGCAAATGGCGTGAGGTTGATCGTTCTGAGGAGCGCTGGGTTTAACCATGTAGACCTGGAAGCTGTTGCTGATCATGGCATAAAAGTGGTAAGGGTGCCGGCATATTCTCCTTATGCCGTAGCAGAACATGCGCTGGCCATGATCATGACACTGAACAGAAAAACCCACAGGGCTTTTAACAGGGTGCGGGAAAATAACTTTTCCCTTAACGGACTGATAGGGTTTGATTTACATGGAAAGACGGTAGGGGTGATCGGAACAGGGAAAATTGGTAGTATCTTTTGCAAGATCATGCTTGGGTTGGGTTGCAATGTTATAGGAAATGATCCATATCCTGATGAAGAAGTGCGGAAGATGGGTGTTACATATCATTCTCTCGAAGAATTGTTCAGGCAATCAGATATCATTTCCCTGCAATGTCCCCTGACACCCCAAACCCATCACCTGATCAATAAAGATGCTATCCACCTGATGAAGGAAGGGGTCATGCTGATTAACACGAGCAGAGGCGGACTTATTGATACAAAAGCATTAATTACAGGGCTAAAGTCCGGAAAGATAGGCTATCTTGGTATGGATGTCTACGAACAGGAAGAAAACCTCTTTTTTAAAGATTTGAGTGATCAGATCATTCACGATGACCTGATTATGCGGCTGATCACTTTTCCAAATGTGTTGATCACTTCACACCAGGCATTTTTTACGGAAAATGCGATGAAAAACATTGCGGAAACTACAGTCTCCAATATCAATCAATTTCTGGAAGCTAAAGCACTTGATAATGAGGTGAAGTCTGAAAAAGTACACGCTTAAACGTCAACAGAATGAGCCTCACCTATAGTGCGCTGGCTGTTTTACCCGTTGTCATGCTTCTGCTGATAAGTCTGTGGAAAGGGGTCAAACCAGGGGTGTATACCGGTCTTGCAGTTACTTCAGTTTTGTTTTTTATATGGGACAGCAACTGGCTGGCTTTTCCTGCCTCATTTATTGCTGCCTTTATTGATACTATAAGCATACTGATGATTGTCTTTGGAGCGATATTTCTTTATCACACGATGGATCAAAAGGGGTATATCAATGGCATAAAGCTATCATTACAAGGGGTTCACTCAGATAGAAATTTTCAGTTTTACTTTCTGGCTTTTTTTCTGACAGCCTTTTTTGAAAGTGTGGCGGGTTTTGGCACTCCTGGGGCCATTGTGCCGCTTTTGCTCATCTCCATGGGCTTTTCCGCAACCATGTCTGTTGCATCTGTATTGCTCATAGATGGTATCTTCGCTTTATCAGGTGCCATTGGCACTCCCGTATCAGTAGGGCTGGAAGCACCACTCGGGCTTCCCTCGGCCATGATCCCTAAAATATACCTTTACGCTGCTATAACCATGGCCGCAGCAGGTGTTATTGTATTGCTGTCGGTTCACCGTTTTCTGAAAAAAGAAAACACAGGTGTCAGGGACTACAGTTGGATGGTATACCTGAGTATTATGGGGCTGTTTGTAACTTTCAGCTACTTTTTACTGGAGCTTACCGGAGTGGTGGCGGCAGTGTTTATGGCTATAATCTCTTACCTCTTTTTCTTTACCAATAAAAAATTAAAATGGAAGCCCTGGATCCCTTATGTTCTTTTGGTAGGGTTACTTTTAATCCCTAAAATAATTTCTCCACTATCCTCCTTGCTGGCTTTCCGGTTATCGTTTAATGAAATCCTGAGTACCGGTGTGAGCGCTTCTCTACAGCCACTGCGATCTCCTCTGGTTCCTTTTATCGTTGCAGCGATTTCTGCCGCTTTTTTAGCCAAGGACCTCTCGTTTGAGATAAAGCCGGTACTTACAAAAACAATGGCTGTTTTTCTTGTCTTGTTCCCTTCACTTGCCATTACCCGCCTTATGTTGTCGAGCGGAACTACCATGCCTTCAATGGTAGAAGCCCTAGGCGCCATTTTTGGTGAGTCAGGTGCTGCTTATCCTGTATTAAGTCCTTTTATAGGCGTTTTAGGAGCGTTTATTACCGGTAGCACAACTGTTTCTAATGTGATTTTCGGACCAGTACAACTCAATACTGCCCAGCATCTACTTTACCCGGAAGAGCTTATTCTGGCACTTCAACTGGCCGGAGCATCGCTGGGCAATGCCATTTGTCTTTTTAATATAATTGCCGCTGCTGCTGTGGCTGACGTTAAGAATTATAGCGCTATTCTCAAGAAGAATATGATGCCGGTTTTAGGTGCGTCATTGGTAGTATCATTGGTGGGATATTTGATCATGTTTTTTGGTCTTAAATTTTAGATATCAAAAACTATTAGTTGGAGATAGTGAATCACAATGGTTGCTGGTTTTGGGCATAGGAATACCTAATTTATTTTGTATATTTTTTAAGATCAATCATATTTGAAGAAATATATATCATAGACCTTTTAAAAAAAATATGAAAAACTTTCTTTCAGTGATATGTCTGGTGTTTTGTGTTGGGGTATCGTTCGGCCAGAATTATGAAAAAGTAGTCTTTAATAATGAACCCGGTGATGGCTATTACCTGGCCATAGCACCTGAATCTACAGAAATTTCAGGAGTTCTCGTACTGTTGCCCGGATTTGGTCAAACAGCAGAAAGTATCTTTCCTGAGACTAAAATTCACAACGTTGCCTATCTGCACGGCATTTTGACCATTGCTGTGGCGGGTGGACGAAAGTTGTATGCTGATGAAGAAGTGATGACCAAACTGAATGCAACATTGGAGCACGTAAAAGAAAGGTACAACTTGAGTAGGGACCAGTTTGTAATTGGAGGCTTCTCGGCTGGTGGAACTATCAGCCTGCGATACGCTGAATATTGCTATGAGCGTCCACAGGAGGCATCAATTCAACCAAAAGGAGTGTTTAGCGTTGACTCACCTGTAGATTTGTTTAATATTTGGGATTATTTCCAAAGGGAGATCAAGAAAAATTATTCTGAAGCAGGGGTAGGTGAAGCCAACTTTGTTTCAGAAATAATGTTGAGGGAAATAGGACATCCGGTCAAAAATAAGGCAACTTACGACAAGTTGACCCCCTTCAATGCAGACCTTGACGAACCAGGCAATGAAAGGTTCCTTAAAGATGTTAGCGTACGTGTATACCATGATATAGATGTTATTTGGCTGTTGCAAAACAGGAGGAGAAGCTTGTTTGACTCCAATGCGCTGGCAGCCTCCGAGCTGATCAACAGACTTTTGCTGGCGGGCAATGAGAAGGCGGAATTTGTGCCTGCGAAGCAGCCGGGTTTCAGAAGTGCCGGATTCCGACATCCACATTCATGGTCTATTGTAGATGAGGTGGAGCTCGTGCTGTGGGTAAGTAAGAATTTAAGGGAGTAAAGCGACATAAGAACTAATCCAGTGCAAAGAAACACAAATGGCTTGCCAATATGAAGTGAGAAATACAGGAAAAGCTGATCTGGACCTCATCTTTGATTTATTCGAACAATCTATTATTTACCAGGAGAAAAGAGGTTACCCGGTGTGGAAAAACTACGATCGCAATGCAATCGTCAAGGATATCGAGAATAAAAATCAGTATAAGGTGATGATAAATGCTAAGCCGGCCATTGTATTCAGTGTTTGCTATGTCGATAAAATTATTTGGCGTGAACGAGACAAAGGAGAATCTATATACTTGCATCGAATTGTGGTAAACCCGGAATTTAAAGGGCAGAAGTTGTTTGGAAAGATTCTGGAATGGGCAATCAGCCACTGCAAAAAGCACGGACTTAGCAGTATCCGGATGGACACATGGACCGCCAACCCTACAATTATAGACTACTACAAGAACTTTGGTTTTAATTTTGTTGAAAATTTCATTACCCCGGATACTCCTGAATTACCCGTTCATAATCGTAATTTGGCATTGACACTATTAGAATTTAATCTATGATTGAATGAATGATAACGACATTTGAGCAGGAACCGTAACACAATCGGGTCGGTAACGTAATACACGATATGCCACATTTTGTAATTGACTGCTCGGAGAACATCACCCGGTTGAAGTTACCCGAGGAAATTATGCAGAAAGTATATAAAGCAGCGGAATCAACCGGGCTTTTTGCAAACGGAGACATAAAAGTGAGGATCAATCCCTTTCAACATTACAATGTCGGAAATACGAAAAATGATTTTATACATGTCTTTGCCAACATCATGGAAGGGCGAACTGTGGACCAAAAGAGTGACCTTTCTAAAAGGATAACCGCGGCTCTAAAATCTATGTTTCCCGATGTTCCCATTATTTCAATCAACATCAGGGACTTTGAAAAAGCCACTTATTGCAACAAATCTATGGTTTAAAACTGTCTCTTGCATTAATGATGGAGTTGGAAAGGTGTGAAAATGGCTGGCATGAACCTAATACTTCGAAGTAAAATGACATTTTTCTATGAGTAAGAAACTTTCTCCCCGCCTGGAGGAAATTGTAAATGCACTTCCACTTTACAAAAGTATCCGTGTATTGGAAATTGGCTGTGGACCCGGTGTTGCCGCTCGTGAAATTGCTAACAGGATAGGAGATGGTTATATTCTGGCGATTGACCGTTCCGCAAAGGCAATCCAGCAGGCTGTAAAGAACTCTGAAGCAGAAATAAAATCCGGGTGTTTGTCTTTTCGACAGGTTGCTATTGAGGATTTTGAGTTGGAGGCCGGGGAAAAGCCTTATGATATTGCATTTGCCGTCCGAGTGGGCGCATTGGATGGCCGGCATCCGAAAGTAGGAGCATTGGCCCTTCCTCGAATTGCCAAAGCTTTAACTGAAAATGGAAAACTTTACATTGATGGCGGGGACCCACTAAAAGAACTTCCGTTTGATGATTTTCGATGAAAGATTTAGTGACTTTAAAAAAAAAATGGGGATGAAGTCTTCTCAAAAGCGGAGTCCTGCTCAATAGTCTGTCGTTTATTCTTTGCCGGCAAACCAATTATCCCTGCAATCTGTATATTATCTGCTTATTTTGGAAACTGATCGATGTGTAGTTCATTTACATATATTATCCTGCTACCTTGGCAACAATTAAAGCCAACTATAGACAACAGAAAATCCCCCGGAGCCAGGTCTTCGGGGGATTTTTTTACAGCTTCAATGTTGAGCAAAGTATTTGCTCTGAAGCATTATTTTTTCTGTAGCTTGACAGTCTCAACCTTGTTCTTTTTGGTTACTTGTAGTATATAGATACCATCTCGTAAAAAATGTAGATTAATGGATTTCTCTTTTTCACCTCTGTGATTTGATGAGTGCAACAATATTCCCTGAGGTGTGAAAATTCTGACTCCGTAAGGTTCAGCGTTGTTCCTTAAAACAATTGTTACACTTTCAATGACAGGATTTGGGTAAACCGCAAAGTCTTTTGATGTAAACTCGATATTGGTTCCAACTACTTCTGTTACTTCAATATTGACGATAAAATTGTCACTCTCTAACTCCCCATCATTGACCGTTACCGGTACACTAAGACTTCCAATAAAATCAATTTCTGGATTTATTTCATTTTGAGACACCGTGAAGTTCTCTCCTTCCATGACTTTCAAAGTAAAGTCTTCCGGAAAGTTATTATCAACATCTGTGACAAGTAAGTCTGCCAAAGAAATTTCCAGTGAAGTGTTTGTTTGTGTAGTCAGTTCTCTTGCGAGACCCGTAATATATGGGGCATCATTTACCGGATCAATGGTAATAATCAGCACTTCTGTATAAGAATAATTTTCTTTGGCTCCATCATCTGCTGTAATTGTAAAACTCTGTTCACCGAATTTGTCTTGCAATGATGTTATTTCAAGCCTACCGGTGGATTGGTCAAATGTAAACTCAAAAAGATCAGAATTATCTGGAGATATAGTATAAGATACAGCTTGACCCGTCTCTTCAGATGGAGTATTTAGTTGAGACATTTCTAATACTTGGGTTCCCGAAAAATCTTCTTGAAAAACTCTGCTTCCTACAATTTCAAATTCAGGCTCAGTATTGAAAGATTTCTCAAATTTTGATAAGTAAATCTCGTTGAATCCATTTGATGGAAGCGTAGTTTCATTTGCTTCATTATCACCAAAAACAATATCACCCCTATAAAAACCTGCTAAGTGGGCATTACCGAACTTGTCCAATGCTACGTCTGAACCCTGTTCCCAGTCTGTACTGCCAGCTGATGTAACCCAAATAAACTCACCGTCTGTCGAAAATTTAGCCAGGAAAATATCACCAGAGCCCAAGTTTGCAATAGTTGAATCGTTTCTCTCGTTAGCACCAAATTGAATCTCATCTCCAAAATATCCGGTGACAAATATGTTTGAGAGGCTGTCAATGTCTAACCCAATTCCTCTGTCATCACTGGAACTGATACCTGTTTTTGCCCAAATAAATTCTCCGGAGGAATTGTACTTGGCGAGAATTATCTCGTCTAATCCTGTGCCGGTGAGCTGGGTTTCATTGTCAGAGCCTGAACCTAATGTTATTGAACCAAAAAAACTTCCTGTAAAAATGACATCACCGCTTTCATCGACTTTTATATCGCCACTGACATCACCAACCCCTGAAGAGAATGGTTCAATTGCCCATATAAAAATACCATCATTATCATATTTCGCGATAAAGGAGGATTCATTTCCGTCATTTAAAACCGTTTCATTGGACAACCCTCCTCCAAAAGTTGCCTCATCAAAATAATTTCCAGTTACATAAACGTATCCGTTATTATCTATATCAATGTTTTTACCAGAGTCAAAATTTGCTCCCCCTGCACTTTTTACCCACAAAAGAGTTCCGTCCGGGGCATATTTTGAGATGAAAATGTCGGTATTTTGGCCTTCAAGGATTGTTTCATTTGCTTCTCCTTTTCCAAATATAACAGTCCCCCAAAATGCACCGGTAACATACACATAGCCATTTTTATCCACCACTAATCCTTGCCCACCCGGATTGTCATCATTTTCACCTCCAATACCTTTCGCCCAGTTTAGATTTCCATCCTTATCATACTTGGCAATAAATATTTCCCCGGATGCTCCGGATAATGTGGTTTCATTGACCTGCCCCAAACCGAACGTGGCTTCTTGAAAGAAGGAGCCTGAAATATAAACGTTTTGATTATCGTCTACATCGATAGCATAACTAGTGATACTATTATTTGAAGCGCCTGCTTGTTGAACCCATATCAGTTTTCCAACATTGTCATATTTAGCAACAAAAGAACCATTAATGAAAAGGGTAGTTTCATTTGCCTCCCCCTCACCGAAAACAGCCCCGGAGGAACCAGCCAAAATGGTACCGGTGAGATAAACATTTCCTTCTTCATCAACGGCAATGCTATTTGCTTCGTCACCTGTGCTCCCGGAGCTATTACTCCCTGCTTTTGTTGCAAAAAGAACTTTTTGTGCGTAACAGTTATTTATGGCTGAGATAAATAAAGATAGAAAAAACAGGTGTAGGAAAATTTGCTTCATGAAATGAAATTTTTTATTGGAGTTTGTTTTTTGAGGTCCAATATAAGTTTATTTTTATTTTATAGGAAATAATCAAATGCTTTTTTCTGATCACAAGAATACATTTGTTCACTAATTCCTGTCTATAAGAAAACTCTAAGTGGCTTTAAGAAAACGTTCCCGCCAAAGGGCGGGACGAAGTACCAAAAAACGGAGCGCCGTACAGTTGTTACAGTTGTCGGGATGAGCATTTCTGGAGCGGGCGTAACGCAGACATTGGCGTTTTCTTAGAGGACACTAATTCGCTGTTTAAAAGCATATTTCTACTATTGTTCACCTATTGTACACCAATTCAGTTAGGGTTGTCTACATTGAATAGTTGCTTTTATTAAATTCTTCATGAAGAAAATATTTCTTTTTGCAGTTGGTTTTGTCGCTCTTGATGTAGGTCAAATCAGTGAAATAAAGCGGAAAAATGAGTTTAAACATTTAAATTGAAATAGGGAGGCAACCTATTCGCAACCTTTCTCGTGTAGTGGAAAATTTAAATAATAAGGTAAACCCGGATAATGTGATGATCCTGATACAAGGCTGCAGGAACAATGATCGTGAAAGCCAGAGATTGCTTTATAAGCATTACTATGTATATGCTATGAGCATCTGTATCCGGTATGCACAAAGTGAAGAGGAGGCAAAGGAAATTTTGAATGATGGATTTATGAAGGTTTTTGCTAAAATAAAGATGTATGACAGTAGCAAATCATTTAAGGGGTGGATGAGAAGAATATTGATCAATACCGCTATAGATCATTTCAGGGCCAATAAAAAGCATTACTATCATTCTGACCTCGAAGGTTGTGATGACCCTGCTGATGGTAATGTCATTAGTGAGATGTCATATAATGAATTATTGGGACTTGTTCAGAAGCTATCACCGATGTACAGAACAGTTTTCTCACTGTACGCAATAGATGGTTATAGCCATGAAGATATAGCTTCGGAGCTGGGGATATCCGTGGGTACTTCAAAATCTAATTTATCAAAAGCACGTGCTAATCTACGCAAGATGCTCGTGAAGACGAATAAAGAACTATATGAGCAGCATATCTGATAAAGATATTGACAAGATATTTCGGGAAGCCGCTGAAAAATATAGCACCACCTTTGATGAGGAGGCCTGGAAAGATATTGATCGCAGGCTGGACGGAGATGAGCCTGATGGAGGCATGGGATATTTCAAGGTTCTTGGGGTAGTCATTGGCCTTTTCATCCTCGGTTCTGTGATGGTTGGATGGTATACGCTCAGGAATGATGAGGTGGATAGAAATGTAGCTCCTATTTCAATTAAAGACGACAGTGCGGCACAATCTTTAGAACCATCAAAGGCGGCCGGGGACCTGGAAGTGTCTGATCAGACAAGCGCATTGGATCGAAACAGCATTAATGGAATCGATAATTCGTCAAATTCACTTTCACCGGAGGAACCGGATCAAAGCGCAGTTGACGATAAAGATATAAAAACCAGGGATTTTGACACCAATAGCCATACAGAAGCCCAGACAGGTGCCATCCAAAATGACCAGGTGGCCTTACATGATGCTGATAATGAGGGCGGTGCGATTGTATCAACGCAAAGCAGGAAAGAGCGGCATAACCGCACCTCGATAAGCCAGCGGGAGGAAATGACTTTGGATGGGTCTTTGGAAGATGAGGCTATGGCTACCCGGCAGGAAAATGACGAGAAAATAGTAGACTCTCAGGGAGAGAAAGATGCCGGTTTGCCGGGGAAGAAGTTATCAGAACTTATTGTATCGAACATGGAAGATGAAGACGTCATCTCCAAATGGGAAGCAGCGAGAAGGGCTGTATCTGACGAGGAGAAAGCGGTCTCTGGCGAAATGGAGAAGGCCATTATTCTTCAGTCCGATCGGAATGAGAATTCTGTGGTGGATCAAAAGCAGAGCATATCTGAGGTGAGGGAAGAGCGTGTGGTGACAGAAATCAACCGAAAATCAGTTAATAAGGCTTTTTACCTTCAAAGAGATGTTGCAGACGAACCTGATACAGTATTGCGGATGGGATATTTGCCATGGGATTATCACCTTGGTGAAGGGGAGATACTACCGGTGCCGGCAGAGGAACAAGAGAAGGAGCAGCAGGAAAAACGTGGGTTTGCATTAAAGCTGACATATTCCCCGGATTTCAGTTCTATCGGCTACTTCAAACCAGATAAGCCGGGAAGTAATTTCGGTCTGCTGGGTGAGTACCCCATAGGAAAGCGATGGAGTATTTCAGCCGGAGCCATCTATTCCAAAAAAATATACTTTAACGAAGAAGGTGGTGGAAGCTATTCCTCCGGGCCCACAGACAGACTGGATGCAGATTGTCGCGTAATCGATATTCCTTTGAATATCCACTATTACGCTCAACAGGCCGATAATCATAGTTTATACTTTACAGCAGGCGCTTCCAGCTACGTGATGCTCAGGGAAAATTATAATTACACGAAGACCGGTGGCTCAGGGCCCTGGTCGTGGTCAGAGGAGATCAAGAACGAAAATAGCCACTGGTTTAGCATTTTAAACTTGTCGGTGGGTTATGAGCGCAGAATAGGCCGGCACATATTTTTACAACTGGAGCCCTTCCTCAAAGCCCCTATGTCGGGAGTGGGAGAGGGGAAAGTCGATTTGGTGAGTACGGGTGCATTTTTAAATCTGAAATATCAATTTATACCTAAATAATAATCATGAAGAAGAAAGTAAACCTTTTACAATATTGTTTTCTGTTAATTTTGGTTATACCACTGCTGAGCAATTGCACCAATGAAAAAGATGATCCCAAACCTGTGGTGGATTGTTCAAAATCAGGCCTGCTGATCAATGTAGATAATATTGAAGCAGCATCAGGCTGTGCTTCCAGCGATGCAAGTGTCAGTGTGTCTGCCGAGGGTGGTGAAGGAGAGATCACCTTTAGTATTGATAACGGCGCCTTCCAATCTTCAGGAACCTTCAGTAATCTTTCAGCCGGTAACTTTACTATTACTGCGAAGGATGATAATGGTTGTGAAGTATCCACGGAAGTGCCAGTGGGTGTAGAGGGTGCCACATTGGCTATTTCCTCGGTATCTGTCACGGTAGCAGGTTGTGAGGACTCCAATGGCCAGCTTTCTGTAACGGCTGCAGGAGATGGTATAATATTATACAAGTTAAATGAAGGTAGTTTCCAGGCATCCAGCACTTTCAGTGGCCTGACTGCTGGTATATATACTGTTACCATTAAAGACGATACAGACTGTGAAGTATCCTCACAAAAGAAGGTGCTAAACGGAACTAGCTATGAACAGCAGGTAAAAGAAATTATTATGACCAACTGTGCCATCAGCGGATGTCATAATGGTGATAACGGCTCTGATAGAAACTGGACGGTCTTCTCCAATGTCCAGAATAAAGCAGCCAGAATAAAAGAACTTACCCAAGACGGAACCATGCCACTAACAGGTTCAATCACTGAAGAAGAAAAAGCCCTCATTGCCTGTTGGGTGGATGATGGCGCTCTTGATAATTAATTATTGACCTTAACATATAAAAAACAATGATGAGACTAGTTATAGTAATCCTTTTTTTGTGCCTTTTTTTTGAGGTTCAGGCGCAAAAGTATAAGTCAGTGGAAGGTAAAGTGAGGTTCTTCTCGGAAGCAACCCTTGAAAATATTGCCGCTGACAACGCCAAAGCCTCCAGCGTATTTGACGAAAGCAATGGCAATATTGTGTTTTCGGTGCCCATTAAGTCATTTGAGTTTAGGAAATCGCTGATGCAAGAGCATTTCAATGAAAATTACATGGAGTCTGACCAGTATCCCAAGGCGATTTTTAAGGGAACAGTTACAGGTTTTGAAAATAAGGCCGGCACTCAGAAGGTATCAGCACAAGGAGACATGACCATTCATGGCGTGACTAAACCTGTCAACGTGGATGGCACTATGGAACTGAAAGATGGACAGATATACCTGAAGAGCGTTTTTAAAGTAAGATTAGAAGACTACAATGTAAAAATACCTCAGGTCCTTTGGCAGAATATTGCCGAAGAGGTGGAAGTGACCATGAATTTTATTTACCAACCTATATAGCCAGTATTTTTTAACCATGACAAAATCTAAGAAATTGAAAAAAATAATCTCTCTAATGGCTGTCATTTTGTGTATGGCGCCTGCATATTCACAAGATGATCTGATGAACCTTGTGGATGAACCTGACGATAAAGGTTATGCCTCAGCTACTTTTAAAGGTACCCGTATCATTCTGGGGCATTCTGTTGAGACTAAAAGCAAAAATGAACTGGAGTTTTTGATCAGCCACCGCTTCGGCCGTATCAATTCCGGGGCTCACAACCTTTTTGGCCTGGACCAGGCCAACATTCGGCTGGGACTGGAGTATGGTATAAGCGAAAACCTCAATGTTGGCGTGGGACGAAGCTCTTATGACAAAACATTTGATGGTTTTTTGAAATACAGAATAGTGCAACAATCCGAAAAGGGTTTCCCATTCTCTGTTGTACTGTTTAATAGTATAGCATTGAAAACAACTCCAAAAGAAGAGGATGATCCAACGTATGAATTGACGGATCGTTTGGCCAATACCCATCAGCTTTTGATAGCTAAAAAGTTCAGCAACAATTTTTCTCTTCAGGTGATGCCCGTGTTCGTTCATAAAAACAGGGTGGAAAGCTTTGATGAGAATAACCAGGTGGCTATAGGAGTAGGAGGAAGGATAAAGCTTACCAAAAGGCTCGCATTGAATGCAGAATACTATTATAGATTAGATCCTCCCACAGATTCTCCGTACAAGAATTCTGTCGCCATTGGGTTTGACATTGAAACGGGAGGGCATGTGTTCCAGTTGCACTTCACCAATTCCGTTATGACGGTAGAGCGATCATTCATCACGGAAAACCGGGACGACTTCTTTGATGGCGATATTCATTTTGGCTTTAACATTTCAAGAACCTTTTCTCTCGGAGGAAAGAAGGAAGGGGACTGGTAAAGTGGAGTATTGAGATGTGAGACTTGAGTATTGAGACGAAGAAACCGGTACCGGTAGTTGGTAGTGAAATCACTAATCACCGGCTTCGGTCCTCTTCGGACTTCAGTCTTCCATATATTCATCGGATGAGACTTGCTTTGAGAAGACACTCATCCGATGAAAGTTCACCGATCACCGATTACAGATCCACTCTATTTGGTGCTGAATAAACCATGTAGCTCCACATCAATTTTGCTGACGATGTGCGCGAAGTCTTCTCTCCTGGCCACGAAATCGAGGTTATTAACATCTATCACCAAAAGCTTGCCCAGGTCGTAGCCTTGGATCCAGTTTTTATAATGTTCATTCAGGTTTTTTAGATAGTCGAGCCTGATTGCATTTTCATAGTCGCGCCCCCTTTTTTCAATTTGACTAACAAGCTTCGGAATATCAGCCTTTAAATAGATCAATAGGTCAGGTGGCTCCACATGTTGCATCATCGACTCAAAGAGCGTGAGATAGCTGCCATAATCCCTGTCGTTGATGAATCCGGATTTATATAAATTAGAGGCAAAAATATAGGCATCTTCGTAAATAGTGCGGTCCTGAACGGTAGACTGCCAGCTTTCTCTTATTTTCTTTACTTGAGTAAATCTACTGTTCAAAAAGAATACCTGGAGATGAAATGACCAGCGTTCCATATCTTCATAAAAATCTGCCAGGTATGGATTATCTTCAACGGATTCCAGTTCAGCATGCCAGCCATAGTGTCTGGAGAGCATTTTAGCGAGAGTTGTTTTTCCGGAACCAATGTTGCCGCAGATAGCGATGTGCATATCGAGAGATTAATTTTTTGCAGGCAAATCTATTACTTAGAATCTTAAGTAAAAAAATAAAAAAGAAAAAAGGCCGGTAACCAGCCGGCCCGGGTTTTACCCTTTTAGTGAAACCCCACTTATGAAGAAAATTTTACTGCTTCAAAAGTACTGGGGCCTCCACTGGTAAATAGAAATTAATTATTAAGGCTATATTAAGTTTTGGTTCTGAGGTGCAGCACAATCGCCAATGCCGTAAAGATGTCGGGGATAATTTCCAGAATAAAAACTCCCAAAAACCTACCAGTCCCGGACCTGTTCCAGAGCCCCCTGGCAAAAGGCGATAACCGAAGTAAGCTTCACCAAAAGCTATGAAAATCCGAAGGGCCAGGATTTTTTTGCGCCATTCCATTGTCTCGGGTTTGTTGGACTACTTCTCAAGAAGTGCTTTTCTGAAGGGTCCCGGAACGGGGTCCGGGAACAGGTGCGAGAGGTCGAATAATATATTTCAGAAAGCTATTAACTTAATCTCATTGCCATTGTTAAACCAAAAGGAGCCATTCCTAGCCGGTTAATAAATTGTTCTCTCATGGAGCAGGAAATAGAGATAGTTTTGATAGAAGATAATCCCGATGATGCAGCGTTGGCTATAAGGGCGCTGAAGCGAAAAAACCTGGCCAACAAAGTGATACATTTGAATGACGGTGAAGAGGCCCTTACATTTTTCTTTGGCGCTGCAGGTGTTCCGGGCCGGGCAGAAGAAGGCACCCCAAGGGTAGTGTTGCTTGACCTGAATATGCCCAAAGTCTCAGGACTGGAAGTGCTTCAAAAATTGAGATCGAATACAAAAACGGCCGGAATACCGGTGATAGTGCTTACATCTTCATCTTCCGACCCAAAAATTAAAAGGTGTAATGAACTCGGGGCTGACAGGTACATTGTAAAACCTGTTGATTTTAGAAGTTTCGCGGAAACTGTCGCTGATTTAGGTATGAAATGGATTGTTTTCAATCATCACCAAAAGGTATAGGTCGTAAATCAGCATATCTTCTGATAAAAGTCATTTTAGCCTCTTGCGCTAGTCTTTACTTTTGAATTAAACAAATTAAGCGCCATAGCCATGGAAATGAGAATAAGACCCAAAAGCGACTACCTGAAGCAGGCAGGTTGGGAAGAGTTGTATGTTTTATCCGGCCATTGGAAATCTGATATGGATTTTTATTCGGACGAATTGAATTTCCTTTCAAATCTTTTAAACAGGTATAGTATGTGGCTTACGGAAAATGATAATATAAGACGTGTCGAAAAGGTGAAGCTGAAGCTTTCAGTGCTTCAGGAATTTAAAAATGATTTGATCCATTGCGTTTTAAAACACATGAGGCATCTTAAAGATCTGATGGAAAACCCGTTTAGCTATGATGAGATAATATTTAGAAATGAGCATGCAGAACTGGAAGATGATTTTGCAGACTTCATTAAAGCGCACAGAACGCTCAAAAGAGAGGTGTTTTCTCTTACTTCCAGTATAGTGGAAAGTGAGAACATAAATAACTTACTACATGGTGGGTAAATATTTGATCCCAGGGAAGTTGGCGCTCAAAAACCTCGTGCAGCATCATCACCTCTGGGATCAGCGCCTCCCTCCAGCTCCCTGTTGGGCCGTACCAAAATAGCATCCACGCGACCAATAGTTCCCCGTTCCTCTATCCGGTGTCCCATTTCCTCAAGCGTTTCTCGGGTATCCTTATCCAGTGCATTCCTTTCTATCAATATAACATCCGGCTTCCACTGGTGATGAAACCTTCCTGCATTTACCGCCTCCTGCATGGTCATATTAAATTCAGTGACGTTCAGTATTGCCTGGAAAACAGATGTGATGATAGTAGAGCCCCCCGGTGTGCCAACTACCATATACAGTTTTTTGTTTTTCTCTAATATTGTCGGGGTCATTGAGCTGAGCATTCTCTTTAAAGGTAAAATAGCATTGGCTTTGCCTCCTACCAGACCGTACATGTTTGGTACCCCGGGTTTCACACTGAAGTCATCCATTTCGTTGTTCAGAATGAACCCTGCGCTATCTACCACCACATAAGAACCATAACTGCCATTTAACGTTGTTGTAACGGCCACCGCATTGCCTTTTGTGTCAATAATTGAGAAGTGTGTTGTCTCTTCCGACTCATAAAGTGAGAAGTCACCGGCATTGATAGAATCACTCGGAGTGGCATTTGTGGGGCTTACGGTAAGCATTTGTTCTTTGAGATATGTGGTATCAAGAAGATGTGCCGTGGGTACGAGGTAAAAATCCGGGTCACCCAGGTGTGTTGCCCTGTCGGCATAAACTCTTCTTTCTGCCTCTACCATATAGTGTATAGCCTGGGGAGAATGAAACCCATAATCTGCAAGAGGGTGAGGCTCTATCATTTTGAGTAATTGTATGAGCGCAATACCGCCACTTGAAGGAGGAGGCATAGAAATTATTTTATATTCTTTGTAGACGCCTTCTACCGGTTTTCTCCAAATAGCATGATAGTTATTAAGATCCTCCAGGGTTATAATGCCATTCCCACGTTTCATCTCAGCCACAATAAGGTCTGCAGTTCTTCCCTCATAGAACCCAGCCCTCTTATGATCCCGGATGCGCATGAGCGTTTCAGCCAGGTGAGGGAGTTGTAGTGTGTCCCCCTCAGCCCATTGCCGGGTAGCAAAGTGGGGTGTCACCGTATTGTATTGCTGAAACTGCTCCCTATTGCCATTCAACCCTTTCGCCTCTTTTTGTGTTAAGGGAAAGCCATTTTTCGCCAGGTCAATAGCCGGTTGTACCAGTTCACTCCAGGACAAACGGCCATATTTTTTGTGAGCTTCCACCATACCGGCTACGGAGCCAGGCACTCCCGCAGCAAGATGGCCCATGCGGCTGAGATCTTCTATTACTTCACCGTTTTCATCGAGGTACATAGTCTCACGGGATGCCAAAGGAGCTGTCTCTCTATAATCCAGAGCATCAGTTTTACCATCGTGGCTACGATATAGCATAAATCCTCCGCCACCAATATTCCCCGCTGCCGGAAATACTACAGCCAGGGCAAATTGCACGGCCACTGCTGCGTCAACCGCATTACCACCTTTTGCAAGTATATCGACACCTACCTGAGAAGCCAGCGGATGAGCTGATACCACCATAGCGCTATCAGTGATCAAACCCATAACCGGTTGCTTTGATGATGGTTCATCCGGTTGGCAGGCAAAGACACTGGTTATCAGGAAAATAATAGCTAATATTCTTGCGTTCATATATAAATCTTTAAACAATTTCTAATATACTTGTTTGCTGTAAGATTTTACAAACAAACTGCGGTATTAATTACCGAAATAATAGTATATTGTTTGCTGAATTATGGAAACTCTAGAAGTCGGGGTACGAGAAAAGAAGTCTGCGAAGATCAAGCTGAACATCCTTCATGCTGCTACACAGCTACTTGGTAAAAAGTCATTTACTGATCTTTATGTCGATGATATCTGCGAGAAAGTAAAGATCTCGAAGGTTACTTTTTTTAAATATTTCCCGCAAAAAGATGACATCCTGTTATATTATCTGCGAGTCTGGTGCCTCGATAGAGCCATAGAGCTTTATCACCATCCAAAAGAAGGCATAGAGGGGGTCAAATATCTTTTTGATCGGGTGTCTGATACTTTTGAACGAAACCCGGGGCTTATACTTAATTTGATCAGCTATTTTACAAGCTTGAGCAGGCCACCATCTCCATTTCCCTTAAAGCTTGTTGAAAGACAGCTTCTTTACCCAAAAGAGGAGTATCTGAATAAGATACAGATCATGTCCATTCATCAAATGATGGAGAAATTTCTTCTTGAAGCTATTTTCAATAAGCAAATAACGCTTTCGAGTGATACCAAAGAACTTGCCAATTTGTTTCTGACAGTACTCTATGGTTCGGTGGTAACATCGCATTTGGAGCAGATTAGTCCGATAAGGGCCTTTTTTAGGAGAAATATTGATAACCTGCTAAAAGGATTACACTAAGCCATCATCAGGAAGTCCACACCCTCATTATAACCTTTCTGCCCCAGGTATTGAAGGATATCCGCTTTTCCCCGGCGGTCGCTCACATAGCACAAAATAAATAAATTGCCCGGAGCAGGAAGCCGGGTATAATGGATAAAACGCTCGCCTTTATCATTTCTTAACTTCACGTCTATAAATTTGTCGATGGTGAGCCCCAACTGCTTTAAGTACCTGACTCTGTTGTTGACAACCCTGCCTGCTCCCCAAACCCAGAGAGGTGGTAGCAGTTTACCAAATTGCTGCTTCAAATATAGTTTTAGGTACCTGGACTTCACAAGAAAAAATCTCTCATAGGCATAGTGACTGTGATTGCGCGATAGTCTTTCAGGGTAGTCGTGCCACTCTAAAAGATAATCATTTACTTTGGCCATTGCCACACCATGATGCAGCCAGCGTAACCACAATTCGTAGTCTTCAGGCAGCTTACCTTCCTGGTAGCCCCCGAACCGATGTACCAAATGCCTGCGAAACATTACAGAAGGGTGGGAGAAAGGGGATTCTGCAAATCTTTTATGCTGAATTTCTCCAGAGGTGATAATGGTGTTGATCCAGTTGACGTAAGTGGCATAACCTTCCCGGGCCACTGTGTCCCCTTTGTATCGTACCAGTGACGAAACAAGGCCGGTATCAGTATGTGTATCCAGGTATTCGACCTGTTGCTTTAACCGCGTACTTAGCGAAAAATCGTCAGCATCCATACGGGCAATGTATTTTCCTGAACTCATTTTTATGCCAAAATTAAGCGCCCGCGCAATGCCTGACCGGGAAAGATGAAATAACCTGAGCCTGTCGTCCATGCTTGTCATTCGCTGCACTGTCCGTGTAGTGTTGTCTGTTGAACCATCATCAACAACTATCAGTTCGAAATCTGCAAAGGTTTGCTGTAAAATACTGCGGATAGCCCGTTCAATGGTGCTTTCTGCATTGAATACTGGCAAAACTACCGAAACTTTCAAGATTTGCGCTTCAAAAATCCCTTCAGAAACTCTTTAAACGCCTTTCGCTCGGACCGGGTGGTCAGTAGGCTCTTTACCAGTCGTAAGTAACCTTTCATGGTAAGCTTTTCTTCCCGTTGCAGTTTTTGCTCCTTCTTTTTGTGAAGCTCTATTTTTGGGAGATCCGAAGCCGGTGCTTTTTTTGTTTTTTCAGGATCATACTTCGGATCAAGCCGATCGGCTCGTTCAAAGCTTTTATTAGATTGCTCAATATATCCCAGTTTTTCCTCGATAAGGCCTTTGTTGTTGAAGGCGATGGCGTCTTCAGGGTCAAGGGCGATCGTTTTTTCATAATCGGCAATGGCCCCTTTAAGATCGCCCATCCGTTCTTTGATGAAGGCTCTGCTTGAATACCGGAATGGTTTGTGAGGCTCCAGCTCTACGGCCTTGTTCAGGTCTTGTAAAGAGAGGCCATTGTCTCCGGAAAGATGTAATGCCACTGCACGCTCACTATAGTAGAAAGCATTGTCCGGTTGCAATTCGATCAGTATGTTGAAATCATCTAACGCTTCACTGAAGCGCTGCAGCTTGAAGAAGGACTTCGCCCTGTTATAGCGGGCTTCATGGTGTTTCGAATCAACTGCCAGAGCCTGGCTAAACCATTCTATGGCCTCTGCAAAATTGTCGTTTTTACAGCGGTCAATACCTTTAATATAGTAATCCTGTGCTGTCTGATTCATTTTCAACATTTTCAAGGTCCTGTCCTTTAATTTCTTCCGTTTCCTTGATCTTTTTTGTTTTGGGTGGCTTTTTTCGAGGAGGCTTCACCTCTTTTGATTGTTTCAGGATCTTTACCTTTACATATTTTACCCGTTTTTTATGCTTGTCCTTCTTTTTGTTGAAAAACCTGTTCCTGTTGTCAGGCTTCACATGTTTTACAGTGGTGTACTTAGCACTGTCACATGCAAATAGCAGGCTAAGGACCAGGAGCGATATGGTTAAAACACGTTTCAAGTAGAACTACTAAAACGCAAAGTAGTTTGATTTTATTGAAAAAGTAAATGAATAGTTCGTGTTTTCGATTCACAGTTCGCAGTTCACAGTTCACAGTTCTCAGTTCACGGTTCACAGTTCAGAGACCAGTAACAAGAAATCAGCGACCAGCTATCAGCTACACATTCACCTGTGCGGTGGCTCGCTTGGCTTTGTCCCATACGGCTGATTGGGTGCCTTTTATATACCTGAAGAAACCTCTGAATACGGCATAATTCATCATAGTGAAATAATAGGGGATGAAAAATACTTTCACTTTCAGGTTATTGTTTTGTAACATCCAGCCGATAGCAGAGAAGATATAGAATAATGCCTGAAGGACAAAAATGGCTTGATAAAGCTGATGACTATACAGGGCCAAATATAAATTACTGAAAAAGATCACGATAAGCGCCAGCGGAGCCAGGGTCCATCGGAGTACGCGATGTGATATGTACTGGAAACTTAATGTGCCATATTTAAAAATATTGAGGAGTGGGCTCAACTTCACAATAGCTTGTATGCCACCCGCTGAGATCCGGATCTTTCTTTTTAGTTCTTCTTTTACAGATGCTGACCCCGTTTCCATGGCGTAGGCGTCAGGTTCATACTCTACCTTATATCCTGCCATGGCTATTTTTAAAGATACGTAGAAGTCTTCAATGATGATATGATTGTCTACAGGTTCAAATAGCTCTGTTCTGACAGCGAAAAGCTCTCCGGCAGCTCCTACTACCGAATGCAGCTCCGAATCCCATTGTTTTAGCTTTGATTCATACTTCCAGTAAAAACCCTCACCTGATGCCGCGGCATTATCACTTTCATTGGAGAACACCCGTTTCTCACCAGCTACCAGGCCAACTTTAGGATCACCGAAATGATGTACAATGTTTTGAATGGCATCCGAGTTAAGAGTGGTGTTGGCATCCGAAAAAATAGTGACAGGTGATTTGACAAAAGGCATAACACGGTTAACCGCAGCGATCTTGCCATTCCTCTTATTTTCGTGGTGATGTTCTACCTGCGGATAACTTTTGATAATTTCTGCTGTTTCATCAGTAGAGCCATCTGTTACGATCAAGACCTTCATTTTGTCTTCCGGATAGTTGAGACTGAGGGAGTTTTCTATCTTTTGACGTATGCAGTCTTCTTCATTGTATGCAGCAATTATATGAGTTACCTCAGGGAAGAATTTTGTAGAAGTAGCGGTTGGTTTGCGTGAAAATATACGTTTGATCTTAACTAAAAAGAAGAGTAAAAACCCATAACCAACATAAGCATAAACGACAATGAATATACAGGTCCAGAAGCAAATCTCTATTATTTCATTCATTAAAGCGATCTATTTAGTGTTTGTAAGGAAACTCTAAGTGGCTTTAAGAAAACGAATGTAGCGCAGACATTGCTGTTTTCTTAGAGACACTATTTATAAGTTAACCGGTTATGCTAAAAATACCTGAAAGGCAAATTTGAGCAAAAAAGGTTGATGATAATGTTAAATCAAAATTTTTAACCGGGATTTCAGAAAAATGTTTTTTATATATAAAAATATTAAAAAATAGATCAGTGTAATATTTCTGTTAAATTTGTTATCCCAATTTATTAGAATAAATGGCGAACGGTTTGCGTTTTAAAAGTATCATAGGTGTTATTTTCATCACGATCAGCATTTGCGGTATTTTGGTAAATGCCCGCGCCCAGTCGCCTCAATTTACCAGTACACCCGTTGAAAATGGTGAATATGGTGCGTCTTACCAGTACAATATTACAACCTCTCCGGGCGCTGGCGATCTTGAGATCTTACTGACTTCGGGCGATCTTCCTGCAGGTATTACACTGACCGACTTTGGAGATGGCACAGGACAGTTGGCAGGCACTCCAACTGAAACGGGAAGTTTTCCCATTGTTCTCACAGTGCGGGAAGAATTGGATAATGCCAGCAGCGATACACAAAGTTTTACGCTTTCCATTGCCAAAGCAACAGCGACTGTAAGTTTTGATGACCTTTCAACCACCTACAATGGCGGCCCTCAGACACCAACAGTCATTACCACACCTTCCGGTCTTACGGTAGATGTGACATATGATGGCAGCGCCACAGCTCCGACCAATGCAGGGAGCTATGAGGTAGTAGCTACGGTGAATGATGCTAATTACACCGGCAGCGCTACCGGTACATTCACCATTAATAAAGCCACCGCTACCGTAACGCTTGACGACCTGACTGTTACCTACAATGGCAGCCCTCAGTCACCAACGGTCACTACCACACCTTCCGGTCTTACGGTAGATGTGACCTATGATGGCAGTGCCACAGCTCCGACCAATGCAGGGAGCTATGAGGTAACAGCCATGGTGAATGATGCTAATTACACCGGTAGCGCTACCGGTACATTAACCATTAATAAAGCCACCGCTACCGTAACGCTTGACGACCTGACTGTTAACTACAATGGCAGCCCTCAGTCACCAACGGTCACTACCACACCTTCCGGTCTTACGGTAGATGTGACCTATGATGGCAGCGCCACAGCCCCGACCAATGCAGGGAGCTATGAGGTAACAGCTACGGTGAATGATGCTAATTACACCGGTAGCGCTACCGGTACCTTCACCATTAATAAAGCCACCGCTACCGTAACGCTTGACGACCTGACTGTTACCTACAATGGCAGCCCTCAGTCACCAACGGTCACTACCACACCTTCCGGTCTTACGGTAGATGTGACCTATGATGGCAGTGCCACAGCTCCGACCAATGCAGGGAGCTATGAGGTAACAGCTACGGTGAATGATGTTAATTACAGCGGTAATAACACTGGCACCTTTACCATTAACAAGGCCGGCGCAACAGTAACTTTTGGCAGTCTTACTGCTACATATGATGGCAACCCGAAGCCTGTTACTACTACTACCACACCGGCAGGATTAGGAGTGAGCATTACTTATGATGGATCATTGACGCCACCCACTAATGTTGGTTCTTATGCAGTAATAGCTACAATAAATGATCCCAACTATACAGGGTCAGCGTCTAATACATTCAGTATCACCAAGGCATCAGCAATGGTATCGTTATCAAATACCATCCAAACTTATGATGGAGCGCCTAAAATGGTCACTGTTACTACCACACCATCTGGTCTTACTGTAAATATTACGTATGATGGCTCAACTACACCTCCCACCAATGCGGGCACCTATGCGGTGGTTGCTACCGTAGATGATACGAATTATGGCGGTTCTAATAGTGGCTCTCTTCGCATAAATAAAGCAGTGGCTACAGTTACCATCAGTAATCTCTATCAAAATTATGATGGTGACGAAAAACCCGTTACAGTTACTACTGTTCCCTCTGGACTGACTACTACCGTTACTTATGACGGCTCGTCAACAGTACCCTCTGCACCGGGATCTTACGTGGTAGAGGCTATAGTTAGCAACGCAAATTATTCAGGTTCATCTTCCCAGGTATTGGTGATCAATGGTCCTCCTACTACATCAGGGATACCTGATGTAAATGTAAACGAAGATGCTGCTAATTATAACATAGCGCTGAGGCCAATCTTTGCCGATGCTGAGGATAGTGATGCTGCCCTTAACTTTGCAGTGGTGAACAACACTAATCCCACGCTATTCACAAGTACCAACATCAATAGCTCTGACGTGTTGATCCTTGATTTTGCACCAGACCAAAATGGGGAAGCTTTTATCACGGTAAGGGTTACAGATACAGGAGGCCTTTTTGTGGATGATGAATTTAAAGTTTCTGTTGCAGCCGTTCAGGACAACCCTGTATTTACCAGTACACCTGTTTTAGGAGCTGTAAGAGGTAGTAACTATGCGTATAATTCCCAGGCCACTGATCCGGATGTAGGTGATGTGCTAACTTATTCTAGTGTGGTAAAGCCAGGCTGGCTAACCTTTCAGGACAATGGCGGTGGTTCGGGAACTTTATCAGGAACACCCGGTGCAGGTGATATTGGTAGTCATGATGTGTTACTGATTGTTACTGATGGGGGCAGACAAGCGGTACAGGAGTTTCAAATTACAGTGGTAGAAACAAACTTTGAACCATCCTTTACCTCTACACCTGTAACATCTGTGGACGAGGATGAATTGTATTCTTACAACGTTACCGCAACAGACCCGGATGCCGGTGACACTCCGACTATTTCTGTTGTAACTAAGCCAGATTGGCTGGCATTAGGGGAAGTAGATGGGACAGATGATGTTCTTTATGGCACACCTACCAATGCTGATGTGGGTGAGCATGACGTTGTTTTGCGTGCTACTGATATGTTTGGAGCATTCGATGAGCAGTCTTTTATCATTACGGTGATCAATATAAATGATGCGCCTGAGTTTACCTCGGAGCCTGTGACAACGGCCACGCAGAATATCGAATATACATACAACATCCAGATAAAGGACGAGGATCCTGACGACAATTATACGATTACCGCTACCACAATACCTTCCTGGCTAGACCAGCCTGTTGATCAGGGAAATGGTATGGCATTATTGTCGGGAATACCTCCTGTCAGTACGACCAATTTTGAAGAATACAATGTTACACTTATAGTGGAAGATGCAGCGGGAGCCACTGACGAGCAACAGTTTACGATCACGGTAGAATATCAAAATTACCCACCCACGCTTGATCCCATTGCAGACCAGGGCCCCTTTAACGAAGATCACCCCGGCACAATAACAGTGCCGCTAACTGGTATTTCAGCGGGCAATGGTGAGACTCAAACATTATCTGTTACCGTAGTGTCGGACAATGAAAATCTTATTTCCGATGTAGATGTGAACTATACCAGCCCTGAGGTTGGAGGTTCGCTCTCTTTTAGACCTGAAGCCGACCAAAATGGCGTTGCCAATATTACTGTTACTGTACAGGACAGTGGTGCGGAAAGCTTCAATAGCATTTCAAGGTCTTTTCAGGTGACGATTAACCCTGTCAATGATAAGCCTGTTTTTACGAAAACCCATGCGGACCAGCGCGTCAGAGTAGGTGAGGAGTTCTCTGCTGTTGTAGAGGCCACAGATATTGATACCGGTGATGTATTGACAATAACAATGAGCACTGAAGCCGGCTGGCTTACCCTGGAGGATAATGGAAATGGTATGGCAGCCATATCAGGAACAGTGCCACAAGGGGCTGCCGGAACTAATTATCTTGTAACGGTAAAGGTGACTGATCAGGCAGGAGAATTTTCGACAACGGCTTTTACTATTAGTGTGAATACTCCGCCACTGATTAATAACATTGATATATCCATTGATGAAGATGAAGTATATGAATTTTTGATAGATGATTTCAATAGTGTTTTTTCGGATACGGAGAATGATAATATTGCCAAAATAAGAATTCAGTCATTGCCGGATTTCGTCAAAACTTTTACTTGGCAAGGCACGGCCATTAAGGCGGGGGATGAAATAACGGTTGATAACGGTAGTATTAAACAGCTAATTTACACTCCTCCTATTGATGAATCTGGAACGGCCAATTTTACTTGGCAAGCCTTTGATGGTTACGACTGGTCGGATCTAGCGGAGGTAACAATAGTGGTTATTGCTATTAATGATGCCCCATTTTTTAAGGAAAAAGAGGATGAACCAATATTTTATAAGCAAGGGGACGGCCCTGTGCCTGTTACTCGTATTTTGGTGATCAGAGACATTGATAATCAAAACTTGAAAGAAGCCACAATTAACATACTTCAAGAAGGGTATATAAAAGGCGAGGATATACTTCAGTACGATAATTCTTTTAATTCAAATATCACAGGCAAATTTGACGCACAAACCGGAGAAATGAAATTGACTGGTATAGATAATTTTATCAATTATGCGGAAGCAATCAAAAATGTGCTTTATGAAAATACCTTCCTTGGAGAAACGGACAAAACGGAAAAGACAATCAGTATTGTTGTTACAGATGAAGATGGAGAAAAGAGTGAAGCTTTTAATCGAAAAATAGAAATAACAGAAGTGCTCCCCGAAGTTGATATAGTAAGCGCCTTTACTCCAAATAATGATGGGACTAATGATTACTGGGATTTCAAGAACCTGGAGTATTACACTACTATAAAAATCTCAGTGTTTAACGATAATGGCAGCCGAGTCTTTTCATGTAGCAGTGTAGATTGCAAGTGGGATGGCACTATGGAGGGGAAAGCCTTGCCGGCAGGTTCTTACTTCTACACAATCGATCTTAACAATGGCAGGCGTAAGTATCAGGGTACGGTTACCATCCTGAAATAGAATATTTAGTGATGAGCAAGCGTACTCTGATACGAGGAAGACGGATAAGTTTTTTTAGTTTGTGTCTGTAACTTTTAATTATCTCAGTTGTTCAAGAAGAGTAATATGTGACACTGTAAGTTAAAGATTTTGAGGTGATTTGATCTCAAATCAATACAAAGTCACATGGTATTTTTCACCAAACAGTTAATTGAACAACTTGAGACTAGTGAGACTAGTAATCTATATAGGAATAATGATCGGAAGCCTGGCTTTGTCATTCCGTACCCTGGCACAATCACCAAAATTCACGAGTATCCCCGTGGAGGAAGGCGCTTTGGGAGAGCATTATGAATATAACATCACCACTGATGGGTGGTGGTTCTTTGCCAGAGAGATAGTGATGACTGATGGAGAGCTTCCCGATGGTATTGAACTTGAGGATTTTGGTAACGGCACGGGAAAACTTAGTGGAACACCCGAGGAAGCAGGCAGCTTTTTTATTGAGCTAACAGTGAGGAGGGTGAGTAATCACAGTCAAAATGATGTGCAGTCATTTACGCTCACCATAGACAAATATGAGGCTTCAGTGACTTTGCATGATCTCAATACTACGTATGACGGAGATGCCCACGAAGTGAAGGTCACTACATCACCAGAAGGCCTGGATGTGGAAATTACTTACAATGAGTCATCTGCAGCCCCGACAGATGCAGGTAGCTACCATGTGGAAGCCACAGTGGATGATGACAATTATGCAGGATCGGCTACTGGTACGCTGGTGATCAATAAGGCTCCCGCTGATGTAACAGTAGGGACCATAAGAAAGAGTTACAATGGCAATCCGCAACATGCTACTGCTACGACCACCCCGGCAGGATTAGACCTGTCTTTTACCTACAACGGTTCCTCAGAACCCCCAACAAATATTGGTAGCTATAATGTGAAGGCTACGGTTAACGATAAGAATTACACGGGAAGCGGCACTGGTACGTTGATTATTGAAGAAGGGGCGGCCAATGTTACACTCAGCGCTCTGAATACCATCTATAACGGCAGTCAACAATCTGCTAAGGTTACCACATCCCCCCCGGGGCTTTCTGTTGATGTTACTTACAATGGTTCGCCCTCAGCTCCCATAGATGCAGGCAGCTATACGGTGAAAGCAACTATTACTGAACCAAATTACAGCGGGTCTGCCACCGGAACAATGGTTATTAGCAAGGCTACAGCCAGTATTGCATTGAACAACCTTACGGCTACCTATGATGGCAACCCTAAAGCGGTGGCTGTTACAACCACCCCGGACGGATTGAATGTTGAAGTAACATATAATGGTATAAGCGCCCCACCGGTTGACCCTGGAGAATATACTGTAGAGGCTGTGATCAGGGAGGCCAATTATAAAGGACAAACTTCCGGAAAGCTGACCATAAAAGGAGGAGAGCCAGGTGGAGATAACAGGCCCGTGATTACCAACCTTGAGAAACATGCATTATTCTACGATCAGGGAGATGCTGGAAGACCTATTACTGAAAGTGTAATTATCAATGATTTTGACGATACACATATATATAGCGCAACTATCGTCATCGACAAAAATTATATAGACGGAGAGGATCGTTTGGAATATAACGGAAGCAGTGAACAAATTACGGCTGAATTCATTGCTAGCGAAGGCACATTGGTGTTATCAGGTATGGACACCAGGTCAAATTACGAAGTGGCTTTGGCAAATGTACTTTATAGTAATAGTTTCATGGGAGAAACGCAGGTAACTCAAAAAAGGCTTAAATTAACGGTGTCTGATAGCGTCAATACCAGCCTGCCCGCCCACAGAGATATTAATATTTATGTGCTACCCGAGTTAAATATAGTAAATGCATTTACTCCTAATGGGGACGGTGTGAATGATCACTGGAACTTTGTAAATTTGGAGGCTTATACGATTGTGGCTATCTCTGTTTACAATAAACACGGTCAGAAGGTATATAGCTGTATCGATAGAGACTGTGCCTGGGATGGTACTCACAGAGGTAAAGAGTTACCTGCCGATGCATATTTTTATACCATTGATCTTGATAATGGAAAAAGGAAGTATGAGGGTGTAGTCACAATACTAAGATGATGAACAAGATGAAAGGTTATATAAAATTAATTGCCTTGTTGTGCTTGCTTATACTGATCTGTTTTGAAGGTATGGCACAGAGGCAGACTTTTACACAATATTATCTGAACTTACCAGCGATTAATGCAGGGTTTACAGGTTTTGAACCTTTCTTGGACATGAAAACTGCTTATCGTCAGCGTTGGAATAATTTTTCTGAAAAGAATAATTCTTTTTATATCAGTGCTTACGGGTCTCTGGGAAGCACTTCGCCTACGGTTTTTAGGAATAATGCGCTAAGAGTAAGCAATCCTTCTACCTATGGTCGGCTGGCCCGGAATAAAAACCTGAAAAGGAAGCATGGCCTTGGCGGAATGGTGATGTCTCAGACAGTAGGCCCTTTTAAATCATTGGAGACATCAGCGAATTATGCTTATCATTTGCCCATAACGGGCCTCACATCCCTTTCATTCGGTACACGGATCAGTTATAATAATTACGAAATTGATTTTTCGGTATTTGATGTAAGAGAGCATCCTGATGTTGTATACGATGAACTTCTCGAGGCCGGGGGAAAACAACAACAGTTTGTTGGAGATTTTGGGATAGTGCTCTACACATCACGATTTTTTTTCGGGCTATCTTCATCCAACCTCGTGGCCAGTAGTTTCGGAAGTGGTAGATTATTAGAGCTTCCATCAGACCTCTCTCTGGAATTTTTAGCGGGCTCGCAGTTTGAGCTGAGTCCTTATGTGGAGCTATATCCAGGCATACGCATGCGACATAGTGAAATATATGGTTTGTCATGGGAGGTAAATGCCCGTCTGAGATACAATAAACTCATTTATTTAGGCGCTGTTTATCAAAATGACGTAAAGGCCTCACTGTTATTTGGTTTGACTTTTGATAGCAGATACAATATTAATTATTCCTATGATTATTATCTTAATGACCTGAGGGAGTTTAGCACCGGCAACCATGAGTTTACCCTGGGTATTGCCATATTTAACAAATACTCAACCGAACCCAGGCTGTGGTAGGTAGCGAAGATAAATTTTTTAATGTAATGAGTAACAGAAGTTTAATTCTTGCCTTTATTTGTTTCGGGATCATATCTAATATACATGCACAGGGGTTGGTTTTTGACGAGCCGGTGAAGCTTGGATCTGCTATTAATTCCTCTGCCGAAGAAATTATGCCTTTGATCTCACCTGATGGTATGCATCTGTATTTTACACGCGCCTTCCATAAAGAGAACATAGGTGGAGAATTTGCAGGAATGGATATCTGGGTGGCTGAAAGAGACGAAAAAGGACAGTGGAAAGAGGCTACTAACAGGTTAAATAGCCTGAATAACAGGGATAATAACGCGGTTATAGGTCTCCGGGCAGATAGTAAGGTAGTATATATGCTCAATTCTTACAGCAATAAGCGAGGCGTGGCATTTTCAAAGAAGCTTAATGGCAAGTGGGGTGCCCCTGAGATCATAGAAGTACCCGGAATAGCTAAAATGGATTTTATTGGATTCTATATGAATCCAACCTATGATGTCCTGCTTATTTCTATGAAAGGTGATAAAAGCTACGGTAATGAAGACCTCTATGTCAGCTTAAAAAACAGCAGAGGACAATGGCAACCTCCTGTCAATCTCGGAGCTACTATCAATACCTCCGGATTTGAAATATCTCCGTATCTTTCCGCAGACGGTAAAAAACTGTATTTCGCCAGCGATGGCCACGGGGGCTATGGCGATGCGGATATTTTTGTGGCCGAACGGTTATACGACAGTTGGACGGTATGGTCGAAACCCAGAAACCTTGGAACTCCCATTAATAGTAGCAAATTTGATGCATATTTTAGTATTGCAAATGATTCTACTGCCGTTTTGGCCAGCAACAGGTCTGATGACTTATCAGACATATATGTGAGCAGGATAGCCGGTCAACAAAAGGATAATCAAAAGGAGCTGACCAAAAGCCTGATCCAGGAGGCAAGGAGCCTGTTGGCGGAAATAAGAGGTGAAGGCAATAAAAAAGAGTATTTTATAGAGTTTGAGTACGAATCGGAAGAAATAAACGAGGAGGAAAAAACAAAACTGTCAAATCTGGTAAAAGATTTGAATTATCAGCAATATGCTAAAATTAATTTGCTGAGCTTTGCAAATGAAAAGGAAAGTGCTGCATTGCATGAAAAAAGGTTACATAAAATAGTGAATTATTTGAAACTTTCTGGAATTAATGAGAGTAAAATCCATGTTAATGAGTCGAACAAGAATATGACACAAGGTGCAGCGACCGCTTTATTTGACGCAAAGTATGGTGTTTTGATTATTGTTTCTAATAACTAAGTATCTGATCCGGTAATGAATATATACTACCTGATAAATTTGATAAAACGGAGATTATGGTTACTCATAATCATTCCCATAATCGGGGCCGCAGCGGCTTTTATGTTGCTTTCAAGCCTGCCCCAGAAATATAGGTCGAGTGCTCAGTTGGCTACTGGTTTCACCACGGATGAAACTGTTAAGCTAAATGATGAGAAGTTTAACGTAGGAAAGACCACTCAGGATTTTAATAACCTGATCGAACAGATGAATTCGGAGCTGGTAGTGACGCTGGTGTCCTATAACCTGATCATCCATGACCTTACCTCTGATATTCCTTTCAGAACAGTGGATTATGCCACTTCTGAACTGAAGAAGCCAACGCCGGAGGAAAAACAGGAAATGGTGAAAGTCTATAAGGAAAAGCTTCAGTCTATGAAGTTGCTGTCATCATTTGATCCTAAGGAGCTCAAGCTGCTGGAGTATCTGAAGGCTTATCGCTACAACTCATTTTCCCTGAAGGAGAAAGGACTTGACATTGGCAGGGTTAAAAACTCCGACTTCATTTCAGTAGAATTTGTCTCTGAGGACCCCGCGTTGTCGGCTTATGTGGTCAATACACTTTGTGGGGAATTTATCCGCTACAACCGTAATTTAAAATCTTCCTTATCAGATGAGTCAGTGAGTCTGCTGGCTAAGCTGGTGCAGGAGAAAAAGGAAGCACTGGATAAACGAACTACAGAACTTAATGAGTTTAAAAGCAGCAACCAGGTGCTTAACCAAAGGCTGGAAAACGACATCAAACTCACTCAGATTGCAGAATATGAAGGAAAGAAAAGTGTGGAAGAGGATAATATCCGTGCATTAAGGCTTTCAATAGCTCAAACCAGGGACAGGATCCGCAGGGCTAATAATAATAAGGGTGGCGCCAATAATACCAAGGTATTGCAATTGAGAGAAAATATTAACAAGCTGAACCAGCTTTATATTGACGGTGGATCCAATGATCCTGAGCTTGAAAAAAGTATTGCGGATCTAAGGAATGAGCTGCAGATCGAGATGACCAGGCTAGGAACTGAGGCCAGTCTTCTTGATGAAGCCAAGCTTCAGGAACAACTGGACAACTATGAGTTGCAGTTGGGTATTGCACAATCCAGTCTGGCAGGCATTAACAGTACGCTTGGACGATTACGCTCTCAAATTGCAGGACACAATACCAAAGAATCCACCTTGGATGGCCTTACCAAAGAAGTGGAGCTGGCTTCCAAGGAGTACAACCAGGCTTTGGATAAGTACAATGAATACAAGAATAGGTCCCTGATCCTGGGTAGTTCGCTAAGGCTTATCAAAGAAGGACAACCCGCATTGGAGCCCGAATCTTCCCATACATTGGTGATCACGGCCCTGGCTGGCGCTAGCAGCTTTGCACTTTGTGTAGTGTTTATAGTGCTTATGGAATTTATTGATTTCAGGATCAAAACCAGTGATAATTTCAGGAAAGTGACTAAACTCAAACTGGCTGGAACAATCAATAAAATCCCGACTAAAAACCTAAAGCTGAACGATATTTTTAATGAATACTCTCAAAATGCGGACCTCATAGTATTTAAACAATTGCTGAGAAAGGTAAGGTTTGAACTTGAATCCACAGGCGGGCACTCCGTGCTTGTAACAAGCACAAAACCGGGAGAGGGGAAAACCTTTTTTATTCTATGCCTGGCATATTCTCTGAGCCTGATCAAAAAGAAGGTGCTGATCATCGATACTAACTTCAAAAACAACGGACTTACTAAGCTGCTTTTGGTAAAGCCGAATTTCCATCGCCTGTTGGAGGAAGGAGATACCAAAAGAAGGACTAACCACCTGCTCAATGCTGCAACAAACGAACCTGTTCAAGAAGGGCAGGAACCTCCCAAGGAACCGGATATGGACCAGGAGTTTAGCAGAAAGATCATATACCCTACGGGGCACAAGAATATCGACATTATAGGTAGCAACCCATCCACAAACTCTCCAATGGAGATATTGGCGGGAAGAGACTTTAAGAAGATGCTTAAAACTTTTGAGCAAAACTACGACTATATACTCATGGAGGGAGCGTCTCTTAATGATTTTCCAGACACAAAAGAATTGGTGGAGTATGCAGATCTTGTACTTCCTATTTTTTCTGCCGAGTCGACAATTAAGCAGGTGGACAAGGAGTCTATCAGCTACCTCAAATCGTTGGACGGCCGCCTGATGGGATCCGTACTTAATAAAGTGGAGAACGAAAACCTGAAAATATAGATAATGATATCAGGCAGAGATATAGTTGTAATAGGTATTCAGCCGTGGGATTATTATGTCGGAAGCAATTGCAAGAATATTGCTGAAGAGTTTGCCAAACATAACCGGGTGTTATACGTCAACGAGCCGCTGAATCGCATTACAAGTATTCGGGACAAACAAGCTGATGAAGTGAAAATGCGCCAGGAGGTGATCAGGGGTCAACGGGAGGGTTTGGTAGAGGTAGGCGACAATATCTGGACGCTATATCCTAAAAAGATGATAGAAAGCATCAACTGGCTGCCGCGATCGCCTTTATACAACTACCTTAACAGAAGAAATAACAGGATATTTTACAAGGAAATAAAAGAGACGATGGACGCATTGTCATTTAAGGATGTAATTCTTTTCAATGACAGTCTTATCTTTTTAGGCTACTATGCTGTGGAGATGCTGTGTCCTGCATTATCCATTTACTACATACGTGACAATTTGGTTTCTCAGGATTATTTTGCCAGGCATGGTGCCGATATGGAGCCGCAGCTTGCAAAAAAATACGATGCTGTTGTTGCTAATTCAGACTATCTGGCCAATTATCTTAAGCCATATAATCAAGAGTCGTATATGGTAGGGCAGGGGTGTGATTTCTCACTTTTCGACCTTTCGGCTATTTCGGAAAGGCCAAACGATATTAAGGATATACCGGGCCCGATTGTGGGCTACCTTGGTTTTCTTACCAGTCTGCGACTGGATATTGGGCTAATGGAGCATTTGGCCACCTCTATGAAGGAAGGAAGCCTTGTGCTTGTAGGCCCGGAAGATGATGATTTTAAGAGTTCACGCCTTCATAATATGGAAAATGTGTACTTTCTCGGTAATAAAAAAGGGCCTGAACTGCCTGCTTATATTGCCGCATTCGATGTTGCTATTAATCCTCAGGAGGTAAATGATCTTACTATTGGAAACTATCCGCGTAAGGTAGACGAGTACCTTGCCATGGGCAAGGCTGTGGTGGCTACTTATACCGAAGCTATGGATTATTTCAAAGACCATGTATATCTGAGCAGGGATAAAGAGGAGTTTGCACAGCACGTACAAAAAGCTTTGCAGGAAGACTCCCCTGAACTGGCGAAAGAAAGGATCCTGTTTGCCAAATCTCATACCTGGGAAAATAATGTAAAGAATATTTACAAGGTGATGAGTACCGCTATGGAGGAGAAGGTAGCCTCAGTGAACAGCCGCTAATATTTAACGAGAATTCAAAGTAAAATACTTTAAAAATAAGATTATCCCTGCCTGTCCGGTACTATTCTAGCGTGAGTTCGATATAGTAGAACCAATTAAATAGTATTCGTATCCAAAAATAACCTAAAATTGCTTTTTAACCCGTATTATGCAATAGACTTCGTGATGAGCGATAAAAATGGCTGTGAGATAAGTGCTCACACAGAATTTTGCAACGGAGGCATAGCATCGCTACGGTGAGTAGCAAAATTTGAGTAATGCCTGTCCGGCGAATGACGGGATGCTTAGATTACAGTCAGTTTTGTCGCGGAATAGACTTCTATTACATAATTCGGGTTTAAGGTCATTCTGCCTTGGCCCGAACGTGCCTCGGGGAGGCACGAAGAATCTTACTAAGTTTAAGTGTACAATTAAGAACTTAGGAAGATCCTTCCTCACGTACCAATGACAAGTTTTCGTTACGTACTGATAATCAATGGTCTATTCAATTTCCAATGCCGTCATCCCGGACGTAACGCAGTGAAGATCCGGGATATCCTCACTACTGGCAGTGTCCGGGCGTCAGCTTCTGCCATGGATCAGGGGGATCCTGAATATTTTCTCCGGTGCACTACTAAAATTTCAGGAGGACGTGGTGGTTTATGATTGCTGTTGCTCCCTTCTTCATCTGTGGTTAATGAGACGCACATATTCTAATCACAATGTTTTAGCCCTTTTTCACGGGGTGAGCTCATGATTTTCATCGCAAGCTTAGAAATTTAGCCATTTATCCACAGCCCTTGCTACGCATAGCGGCTACGCGAAGACGATGCTTGATCTTTTCCCAGAAAGCGTTGGCTTTCAATCTGCTGAAAACTTATTTATTGGTACGAGAGTCCTCCTAAGTTCTTAATTGTACACTTAAACTTAGTAAGATTTTTTATGCTTCCCCGAAGCAAGTTAAGTAAGTTAGAGACAAGGCAGAATGGATCTTAAGCAGAGGGTTTTGAGATTTGTTGTAACAATTCAGGTTTAAATTTTTTTAAATAATACAAAGGATAGTAAAAGGTGATCCTTTTCAGCATATATCCTGATAAACGTCATGAGGGAAGGGATGCCGGCACTGTAGATTTGCGCAAATAATTGATAACAATAACATTAGCAATATGAATGATCTGAAAATTGTAACTGCGGAAGAAGCGGTAGCAAACATACAATCAGGCAACAGGGTGTTTATACAGGGAGCCGCCATGACGCCAAAATTATTAATCGAAAAACTCTGCGACCGGTATAAAGAGCTGGAGGATGTGGAGTTTGTTCATATGCACACCGAAGGGCCGGCTCCATATACTAAGGAACCATATTGTAATTCCTTTAAAGTAAACAGTTGTTTTGTGGGTGGAAATGTGAGGGATGCGGTTAACTGTGGCAATGGCGATTATATTCCCATTTTTTTAAGTGAGATACACTGGCTGTTTAAAAAAGATATTTTGCCGATCAATGTCGCCCTGATCCAGGTTTCCGTGCCTGATGCACATGGTTTCTGTTCGCTGGGCACTTCCATTGACGTTACTCTTTCTGCCATTCAGTCTGCCAGAATAGTGATTGCGCAAATCAATCCGCAAGTGCCGAGAACTCATGGTGACGGTATTATACATATAAAGAATATCGATTATGCTGTGGAGGCAGATCAGCCGATACATAGTGTAGCCTTACCTGAGCCCAATGAAACAGAAATACAGATCGGCAGGCATGTGGCTACTTTAATTGAAGATGGGGCAACTCTTCAAATGGGTATTGGCGCGATTCCTAATGTGGTGCTGGCCAATCTCTCCAATCATAGAAGATTGGGTATTCACACGGAGATGTTCTCAGATGGTATTCTTCCGTTAGTTGAATCGGGTGTTATTACCGGGGAAGAAAAGAAGGTGAAGCCAGGAAAGATCGTAAGTTGTTTTGCTATGGGTTCGGAAAAACTTTACAAATTCATGAATGACAACCCCATCGTGCATATGAAGGAGGCCGCATACACCAATGATACGGCTATCATCAGACAGAACCCTAAGGTGACAGCGATCAATAGCGCTATAGAAATTGATATTACCGGACAGGTATGTGCCGATACAATTGGAAATTACCAATATTCCGGTGTTGGCGGGCAAATGGATTTTATCAGAGGCGCTTCCTTGTCATGGGGAGGAAAACCGATCATAGCTATGCCGTCAGTAACTTCTAAAGGCCAGACAAAAATTGTCCCTTACCTGAAACAAGGGGCAGGGGTAACGACCACAAGAGCACACGTGCATTATATTGCTACAGAATATGGCGTGGTAGACTTGTATGGCAAAAACCTGAAGCAGAGGGCCCAGGCATTGATATCAATAGCCCACCCGGATCATCAGGAGCAGTTGGAGAGAGAGGCATTCGAGCGGTTTAATGTTAAATGCTTATAAGAGTGGTCAGCGCTAAAAATTAGCCAAGTTCACTTTCGTAGATTTATTAGATGCCCATGTTGGTTTCAGCATGTTGCGATTAGGGGCAACTGTAGTATACAAAGGATTTGTTTAGAGAGGCGTGGAGAGATTTTCTCCGCGACCTCTGTTTTTCCGTAGATTTTCAGATTTTCTATATGATTGTCATATCGATGAGACCACCTATAAAGAATGGTTGATCCGGACTGGCTATAATTTTTGAAGAGCCTCTTCCTCTATTTGGCAAAATGCCATCTCTGAATTTGAAGCAGCTTATTCTTATCTTTAATAACAATTCTACCACTTCTCGTTTCAATGATACCTTCGTCCTTAAGGTCGGAGATCACACGGATCACCGATTCTGTGGCCGTACCCACCATGTTGGCCAGGTCATCGCGAGATATGCCTAACTCAAAGCTTTCTGTGCCTTCCGGATTAAATTTTTCGCTAACTGTCAGCAATGCTTCTGCCGTCCGCTGCCTCACCGAGTTGTAAGCCAGATTAAGTAGCTTTTGCTCTTTTTCAGTCACTTTATTGGATAACATCTCTATGAATTTTCTGGAAACATCACGGTTGGTATAGACAAGATCGAAAAACTCATCACGGGGAATGAAGATGATCTCTGAGTCTTCCATAGTCTCCGCACTGTCATCATGCTCTTTATTTTCAAGCAGTGTTTCATATCCAAAAAACTCACCGGCAGTATAAATACCGGTGATCAGCTCTTTTCCGTCTTCATTGGTACGTATACTCTTTACCTTTCCCGATACCAGGAAGTAAACATAATTGGCATATTCTCCTTCACGATATATGTCGTGTTTTTTCTTATACTGTCTCGCCTTTTTGTCAGCATGCAGGTGGTTGAGGTCGTGAACATTCTTAGCATCTTTAATAAATTCATTTAACCCCTCAGCATTGGACAGGTACTCCTTTCTTAGAGCTTCGGCCTTCCTCAACCGTATTTCTATGGCATCCAGTAGTTCAGTATCTTCAAAAGGCTTTGTTAAGTAGTCATCAGCGCCCAGATTCATTCCTTTTCTCATATCTGTGCGTTCGGCCTTAGCGGTGAGGAAGATAAAAGGGATATTTGCGGTAGCCTCTTTTTTTACCAGGATATGCAGCACGCCATAGCCATCCAGTTCCGGCATCATAATATCGCATATGATCAGGTCTGGCAACTCTTCCAGAGCCTTTTGCACACCTTCTTTTCCATTACCTGCTTCTACAGTCTTATATCCGTCAAGCTCTAATATTTCTACAATGTTTTCTCTTATTTCTTTATTGTCTTCAATGACGAGTATCTTTTTCATATAGGTTTAAGTAGGTTTAATCTTCAATTATGTACGCTGTAAAAGCTATTTTGGCAGTACGATCGTAAATGTAGTGCCTTCACCAAATTTACTTTCAAAAGAGATATCACCATTTAGCATATCTACATATTTTTTAACAATATTTAAGCCAAGGCCGGTACCCTGAATGTTCGTGACATTGCTGGCTCTGAAAAACCTTTCAAACATGTGCTTCTGTTCTTCTTCCGGAATACCTATACCCTGGTCGACTACCTGTAGCAACAATTTTTCTTCCATATCCAGGACTTTCACGATCACTTCGCCACCCGGTTCAGAATATTTAATCGCATTGCTCAGCAAGTTGATGAGTATGTTTTTCAGTGTTTTTTTGTCCGAATATAAGTAATATTCCTCTTCCTCAGTATCGATATGAATTTTTTGTCCGTCTTTTACAATGGCATCCATCTCGTCTACCACATCTCGTAGCATATCCATCAACTCGATATCTTCATTGATGAGCTCCACCTTGCCTTCCTCCAATTTAGAGAGAGAAAGAAAGTCATTCAAAATGCCTGTGAGATTATTAATGGAAGATTTGATCTTATGAATGTGCTTTTTTCTTTTATCCTCTGTGTCAGGGGCTGTATATCGCTCTATCAGCGAGGCAGATGACAGTATGGTACTCAAAGGGGTTCTGAATTCATGAGAAGCCATGGATACAAACCTGGATTTCAGTTCATTCAGTTCTCGTTCGCGACTCAGCGCCACTTTGGTTTCTTCTTCAGCCTTTTTCCTGATGGTAATTTGTTCCTCCAGTTCTTTATTGGCTTTTTCCAACTGACTGATCGTTTGGTCTAGCTCGCGGGTGCGCTGTGTTACCCTTTTTTCCAGTTCTGCTGCGTAGACGATCAATTGTTCTTCGCTGCGTTTCAAAGCTTCTTCAATTTTCTTTCGCTCGGTGATGTCTATTACAAAGGCTACGGTATGATCCACCCCATCAATTTGAGCCCTGTTTAGACTAATTTCGACCGGAAAGTCATCACCATTTTTTCTTCGGCCCAGAAGATCCCTTCCTTTGCCCATTTGTCGGGGCGAAGGATGTTCTTCATACTCCTGACGATCTTTAACATGGCTATGACGTAAAGCAGGTGGAACCAATGACTCTATCTGCATGCCGATAAGTTCACCCTGCTCGTAGCCGAACAGGAGATGGCTGGCTTCATTGGCCAGGGCAATAACCCCCTTTTTGCTCACCACCAATATGCCTTCCTCGCAAGCCTCGAATATGGCTTCGTATGTTTCGGTATATTCTTCCTGTCCCAACTTTTTTTATTGATAAAATTAAAAATCTTTTCCTTTTTCAAAAATATGATAAAAATCAGTAACCCCCATGAGAGATTATCATAATGAGAACTTATGGAAGTACCTATTTTAGCATCAAGAATAGGAGATAAATTGAAAATCCATGGCTATGTTTAAGCGTATAATTTTTCCTACGGACTTTTCCGAATCCTCAGCCAAGGCCTTTTCCTACGTTTTGGATGTTGTTCGCTCTCATCAGAGCGAACTCATAATTTTATATACATATCGATTAATTTCCGGTGCAGACGGGCGTTATTATGGCAATAAAATTTCTATAAAAAGAGAGCGTGAGGAGGAGGCTAACAAGCAGTTTGAACAATTGAAGCAATGTTATCCCGAATTATCGGACTTTGAACACCATTTTTTAACGGAGGTTGGCTTTGTCAGCGACAGGATATCCCTTGCAGTTGAACGTTTTAACATTGATCTTGTGGTGCTTTCTGAAAGTATTCAACAACAGTTGAAAGAAAAATGGGAGATGAGTGATGAAAATTTACCGGGGCGGTTCCATTGTCCTGTGCTACTGGTGCCTTCGGAGGTTGTGAATGAGCAGGAAACTGTGAAAGTAGGATAAATATCGAATTAACCACACCGGCATGAACCTTATTATAGATAATGTAAGGAAAGAATTAAAAGAAAATAGCGATGATGATACCAGGCAAAGCGGCTTCAGGTTTTTTAAAGAAGAAGTGAAGTTATATGGTGTAAAGACTGCTGTGGTAACCAAAATAGCCAAGCAACATTTGAAATCTATAAAAGAAAAACCAAAAGCGGAGATACTGGAGTTGTGCGAAGTACTGTGGCAGTCAGGGTATATGGAGGAATCATTCGTGGCGTGCCAGTGGTCGTATGCACTCAGGAAATCATATGAGCCGGTCGATTTTAAAATTTTTGAAAAGTGGGTAAATACGTATGTCTGCAACTGGGCTTCATGTGACACCCTCTGTAACCACACGGTTGGGACATTTGTGGACATGTATCCGAAATATGTGAATGATCTGAAGAAATGGGCAAGATCAGATAACCGGTGGTCTAGAAGGGCCGCGGCTGTAACACTCATCATTCCCGCCAGAAAGGGAAAGTTTCTTCAAGACATCTTCGATATTGCGGATATATTACTGAATGATCAGGATGACCTGGTGCAAAAAGGTTATGGTTGGATGCTTAAAGCTGCCAGCGAAAGCCATCAAAGGGAAGTGTATGATTATGTAATAAAAAACAAAGCTTTCATGCCCAGAACCGCACTTAGGTATGCCATAGAAAAAATGCCGCCAGAGCTGAGGAAGAAGGCAATGGAGAAGCCAATCTGAAATCTGAAACCGTAGCGCAGCAGAGGTTCACGAGGGGTCGAGGAGCATGGTTACGCGTATGAGTAAATCTGAGATCTGAAATCTTAAAACCGTAGCGCGGGTAGCGTAACCAGGGAATCGGTCTTCGATCTTCTCACATCTTACATCTAATCCCTAAAAACCTTTCTGTTCACAATTTTCAACTCCTTTTTTCGCGCCAGCGCCTTTACGGTGCGGATAACCGTTTCCACCCTTAGGCCGGTCATGTCGGCAATTTGCTGGCGTGTGAAGGGTACCTCATATTCCAGTTCAGGGGTATCTTCTTTTTCTTTGAAATAGTCGATCAATGTCATGATCCTGTGCTCGGGGGTATAGCTGGAGATCTCTTTGGCGATCATGGCTTTGAACTGGAGCCGTTTGCTTAGAATTGAGCAGAATTTCAAATGGAGTTCGAAGTTCTCTTTGAGCAGATCAATAAAATTATCTTTAGACAGCTTCCATACTACAGAATCAATTACTGCATCTGCATTGGCAGGGTAGGGGAAATTGCCGAAGAGAGGTGGCTCACCAAAGCTTTCCCCTTCTTTGAACATCCCCTGAATGAACTCCTGCCCATCAGAACTGAAATTGTTCATTTTGATCACTCCTTCCGCTACCTGATAGTAGTTTAATGGCGAACTGCCCTCCAGAAAAAGGATCTCATTTTTCTTTAAGCTAACCTGTCTGGCACCGTATTTCTGCAGCGTAGATGTATCTATTGTCATGAGTCAAAGATAATACCGGAAGGTTAACAAAAATCTGATTTATATCAGGGTTTTACCTGAAGCAAGTCATGAATAAAACAGGGCTTAACCACTACTTTAGCAGAAAAATTGGAATGAGGGTATGACCACGCAAGAGTTAATCAAAAAGTACAATGTGCCTGCACCAAGGTATACCAGCTACCCCACAGTACCCATGTGGGAAGAGGAAAAGATTGGTACCGATGCCTGGATGCGGATCGTAAAGAAAACCTTTGTTGAGAGTAACCGTGAAAAAGGTATTAGTCTGTACATACACCTGCCGTTCTGTGAAAGCTTGTGCACTTATTGTGGCTGCAATACCAGGATCACAAAAAATCATAAAGTAGAGACCGGGTATATCGAAGCTCTTCACGCAGAGTGGCAAATGTATGTGGATAGTTGGGAAGACAAGCCTGTGATCAGGGAATTGCATCTTGGTGGTGGTACACCTACTTTTTTTAGCCCTGAGAACCTGCAGTTGTTATTACAGGGCATATTAGAAAAGGCCAAGGTACATTCTGATCATGAATTTAGTTTTGAAGGGCATCCTAATAATACTACGGAAGCACACTTGCAGACATTGTACGACCTGGGGTTCAGCAGAGTGAGTTTTGGTATTCAGGACCTGGACCTGAAAGTGCAGCAGGCTATCAACAGGATCCAGCCTTATGAAAATGTAAAGACCGCTACGGAAGCGGCAAGACGGGTGGGTTATACTTCTGTCAACTTTGATCTGATCTATGGCCTGCCATTTCAAACCCCCGAAAGTGTTTCGAATACCATCGACCAGGTAGGACAACTGATGCCGGAAAGGATAGCATTCTACAGCTATGCTCATGTGCCGTGGATCAAGCCTGCTCAGAGGGGGTATTCTGAGGCTGATCTTCCCAGCGATGAAAACAAAAGAAAGCTGTACGAGTTGGGCAAAGAAAAATTTGTGAGAATGGGATATAAAGATATTGGAATGGATCATTTTGCACTTCCTCATGATGTGCTATATCAGGCTGCTGAAAATGATACCCTTCACAGAAATTTCATGGGTTATACTACCTGTAATACTGATCTGTTACTGGGCTTGGGCACCTCATCGATCAGCGATGCGAAATATGGCTATATGCAAAATTTAAAGGTGGTAGAGAAGTATAAACAGGCGGTTTTGGAAGGACAGCCAGCCATTTTGAAAGGTCATATAATGACAGCGGAAGATCTTTTGCTCAAAAAGCATATCCTGGAATTGTTGTGTACCGGCCAGTGCTTTTTAGGAGAGGAAATTATCAGGATAATAGGCGGAGAAGCTATAGTTCAACTCCATACCATGAGAAAGGAGGGCTTGCTGACCCTTAATAAAAGTCTGTTAAAAGTGACTGATATGGGCAAAGCATTTATAAGAAATATCGCAATGGTATTTGATATGCGATTAAAACGCGCCAAAGCCGCATCGGAACCCGTATTTAGTAAAGCTATTTGATCTCTATGCAGGTATTACGTGTCACCAAGGAGTTTGATTTTGAAATGGCGCATGCACTTCACGGGTATGATGGTAAATGTGCCAATATTCATGGGCATACATACTATCTGTCTGTGACAGTCATTGGCAAGCCAGGAGCAAAGGAGGGCGATCCCAAATTAGGAATGGTGGTGGATTTTTCAGTATTGAAAATGATAGTGAAGGAGCAGGTTGTCGATCAATTTGATCACGCTTTGGTGTTAAAGGACACAGACCCGCTGGTGGCCGGTATCCATGGTTTTAGTCACGTGATAAAGACCAGCTATCAACCTACGTGCGAAAACCTTCTGATCGATTTTGTCAGTCGCATAGAAGAAAAAATAAAAGCCCCCCTCAGGCTATATTCCGTTTGCCTGAGGGAAACCAATACCAGCTATGCTTCCTGGTTTGCAGACGACAATTTGTGAATATGATCTTGTATATTCTGCACTTCGGTTTTGGCACTTTCCAAATGCTCTACAGTTAAATTGTCTGAGAAACACTGTTTTGAGGCAAGGGGCAGATCGAGGTAGTATGAAATACCTGCCAAAAGATTTTCGCAGAAATTGGTATAACTCCTGAGGGTTTTATTGTCTGGAGAGTAGGTTTTATCCACCTGCTCGCGAATATAGTTTACATAAAGCCTCAGTTCTTTCACAAACATATGTGGTCGTTCGGTATTTTCCAGGAGATCGGCCCTGTCATAAATGTGATCGGTCATCTCCTGAAGTGTGGTCAATTTTGAAAAGTAGGCAATGTTGGGTCCCGGACAAATGGTTACTGACTCCAGTTTTTTGACAAAGGGTATTTTGTACTGGTGAGTAACAGAATTACTGAGTCCGATACACAAACACTCTTTGCTAAGCACTTCATCAAGTTGATCCTGGAGCTGTTCCTTTGGAAGGTCAAGGGTTTGCAATTGTTCGATTTTCATCTTTTGATACCTCCTGGAAGCAGTGCAGATGGGCTCATTGGTAAATTCTGTGTTTGATACCAGGTATTTTTCCGTACATGGACTTCCGGGAAATCCTCTTTTTATCCTCTCCCTTTTTTCAAGATCGGAAGACGTCCCTTTCAGATAGTTGAACCGTACTCCCAGAGGTGAGTTGGTGCTGAGTACTACATCTTTTTCCCCGGCTTCGGTCAGGCGTGTCAGAGTTGCTTCATCAACCGTAGTAGCTTCAGGGCATAGCAGGAATGGAGTTCCCCAGCCGGTACTGTCAATGTTATAATATTCTCGAAGGAAAACATCCTCCTGGTGTGTGCCGATCCCCCCTTGTACGGTGAATTTTATCGGGTGTGGCCGTTCATAAGTGGGTTTTCCAAGGGCTTCCATCGCAGGATTGTAGATTTCAAATAAACTGTTAATAAGTTCTTCTCTTCTATTTTTAAATTCATCCAGAATAGGTCCCATCAGCAGTCCTTCTGTGGCAAAAGCATGACCTCCGCAGTTGAGCCCCGATTCCACCCTGAACTCACTCACCCAAATTCCTTTCTTAGCCAGATATTTACCCTGTATCAAAGCAGACCGGAAGTCGCTGACTTTGATGATGATCTTTTTATCAAACTGGCCCCAGCCTTTGGGATCAAACGCTTCAAATTTTTCGAGGTAGTTGAAAAGTCTGGGGTTCATGCCGGCAGAAAAGATGACCGCTGAATCTTTTAGCTCGCTTTCGGCATAACCTTTTAAAGCAGTTAATGCGTCCGATCCGTCTTCAATCAGCTCTCCGCTTTTGCTGTAGTTGTTTTTGTCCAGCTTTGTCATAATATTCACCTCTATAGCGCCCGGTTTCATTTCTTCTTTTAGGAAATGTTCGAGCGTGTGTTTTTCCCGCTCACTCATTGAGCGCATCATCTCCCGGTATATAGCCTTCAGGTTACTATCTTCAGGTAGCATGTCGAAGTACTTTACTATTTCCGAACCAGCTTCAAATGCTGAAGACTTGAGTTTTTCAAATTGATTTTTGACAATCCTGCTGAGCAGGTTTAGATAATCTGTGATCCTTTTGGCCCTGTAATCTTCCTCGTCCGGTGTAATGGGGCTATATGGTTCATCGTATTGCTGATAGTAGTATTTACGCATCGTTTCTACCAGGTTATCTTCGATGATGGATACTGCTGATGTAATACCGAAACGCGCTACTTTAATAGGTGAATCAATGGTGAATGCTAACCCCATAACAGGGATATGAAAGTGGTGAATGGCTGTCTGCATATTCTAAATATTAGTTCCCCACAAAGGTGGCAATCAGAAGGCTTTAATAATATGATCTGGATCATGTGGAAGTCGGGAGACCGAAGACCGAAGTGGTAATGATGATGAGTAGTGAGTAATTAATTAGTGTTTGTTAGAAAACTCTAAGTGGCTTTTAAGAAATGAAGTCCCAAAAAGCGGAGTCCCATACTGTTGTCGGGATGAGCATTTTTGGGACAAGTATAACGCAGACATTGGCGTTTTCTTAAAGACACTAATTAGTCTTGAGTACTGAGGAACGAAGCCTGCTTTACTAAGCCTGTAAGGACTAGTAAAGCTTTCCTGACAATGAACCTTAAGCGAACCTCCGCCATTCACACAGACCATCGGTAACTGCAATAGCAAAAATACCTAACAAATAACTAATGAACCAGAAACATTAAACATGTCAATCATCAAGCAGAAGTAGTCAGGCAACTCTCTATTAACAATTAACGATTAACCGATAACAATTAACGATTAACCAAACATCAAACAACCACTTCCGACTCCGGTCTCCCGACTCCCGACTTCGATCTTCCGACTTCCGACTTCCGTCTTCGGTCATCTCACCCACACTTGCTGTAACCGCACTGGCTGCACTGGAGGCAAGATTCCTGGTACACCATAGATGCTTGTTTACATTGAGGGCAAGCGTTATTCGTAGGCACGGTACCATCGGGGATGAACTGAAGCAGGGCGCGTTTCACACCATTTCTCCAGGTGTTCAGCGTCTGTCCATCCAGGAATAGGTCCTCGACCATTTCCACTACATATTTTATCGGCATACCGTGGCGCAGTACACCACTGATCAGCTTCGCGTAGTTCCAATACTCCTTGTTAAAGGTTCGCGACAGCCCTTCGATAGTCACTTTATAGCCATCTTTATCCTGGTACTGAAAATCGTAGCGGTTTTTGCCATTCTGTCCTTTGCTTTTGATCACTTTTCCCTTCTTTACCTTTGATAATATGGAGAAAGAATCCTCGGCTCGTCCGGTAAAGATCTCGTAGGGTTTGTTGTGATACAGACCAACCACAGCTACCCAATTTTCTTCATTATTTTTAAACTGAAGCACAGCGGCTTCCAGCTCGGCAGGACGTTTTGGCGGATTGGTCTCTACGAAATCGTGTTTCTCCTTTTTTTGTTCGCTTACCAATATACCGGCCCTGCTGCCCTCGCGATATACTGTGATGCCTTTACAACCCTGCCGCCAGGCTTCCAGGTAGATTTCTGAGATCATATCTTGCGGTGTTTCCTCCGGTAGATTCACTGTAATACTAATGGAATGATCCACCCACTTTTGGAGTACACTTTGTAGTGTTACCTTGTCAGACCAATCAATTTGCTCGCTGCTGGCGCCTGCATAGGGAGATTTCTCCACCAGTTGCTTCAGGTCATTTGCTTTTAGTGTTTCTATTTCGTCAGGCTGAAATCCCTGTGCCTCCAGCCATCTTTTGAATCCATGATGAAAAATAGCAAATTCTTCGTAATAGTCGCCATTATCATCTACAAAGTAGGGTTTATCATTGTCTGGCTTAGCATTTACCTTCTTTCTTCGGGAGTAGTACAGTCTGAACACAGGCTCTATGCCTGATGTTGTTTGTGCCAGCAAGCTCGTGGATCCGGTTGGTGCTATGGTTAGCATAGAAATATTTCTTCTGCCTTGCACTCTCATTTCCTCCACTAATTCCGGATCTATTGCTTCTATCCGGCTGAGAAATGGTTGATCCGTCTCTTTTTCCGCATCATAAATAGGAAATGCACCCCTCTCTTTTGCCAGGTTTACGGAGCTCCTGTAAGCCTCTGTCACCAGCGTGCTTTGCACTTTCTCCGCCATAATAATAGATGCCGAAGAGCCGTATTTAATGCCCAGGTTGGCCAGCATATCTCCAAGTCCGGTGATGCCTAACCCGGTTCTCCTTCCTTTTTCACACTTTTCTTTGATTTTCAGCCACAGGGTTCGCTCTACTTGCTTATAGCTTTCCGGTTCGGGGTCGCTGTCTATTTTCCCTATGATCTTGTCTATTTTTTCCAGCTCCAGGTCTACCAGGTCATCCATCAGTCTCAAAGCGATCCGCACGTGCTGCTTGAAGAGGTCAAAATCAAAATGAGCGTTTTGTTGAAAGGGCTCCTTTACATAACCAGTCAGGTTGATAGCCATGAGTCTGCAACTGTCGTACGGGCATAGGGGTATTTCACCACAGGGATTGGTGGAAACTGTGCCAAAGCCTTCGTCTGCATACCGGTCGGGCAATGATTCACGAATGATGGTATCCCAGAAGATCACCCCTGGTTCGGCCGATTTCCAGGCGCCTTCTGTTATCTCCTGCCAGATGTCCATGGCTCTTATTGATCTTTTTACTGTAGGAGACGGACTATTGACGGGGAATTGCTGCTGGTATTCCGCATCCTCTTCAACGGCTTGCATAAATTCGTCATCCAGCTTCAGGGAAATATTGGCACCTGTTACGGCTGTTGTGTCTCCCTTGGCTTTGGCAAATGAGATAGCTTCGGGGTGTTTTGCTGCCAGCGTTAGCATGAGTGCACCTCTTCGACCACCCTGAGCCACCTCCCGGGTGGAGTTGGAAAACCGGTGCATGAAGGGCACAATGCCCGTGGCCGTAAGCGCAGAGTTGTTGACGGTACTACCTTCGGGCCGGATGTGCGACAAGTCAAGGCCTACACCCCCGCGTCTTTTCATCAGTTGTACCAGCTCTTCATCCAGATTAAGCACAGCACCATAGGAGTCAGCGTCTTGTTCTACACCCACAACGAAGCAGTTGGACAGCGATACGTGCTGAAAATTGTTACCGATGCCCGACATAGGGCTTCCCTGTGGGATGATATACTTAAAATTTCTCAACAGTTCGTATATCTCGTCTTCAAGCAGAGGCAGGGGGTATTTTGCTTCTATCCGTGCGAACTCACGGGCCAGCCTCCGATGCATATCGTCAGGCGATCTTTCATAATAATGTCCCTTGCTGTCCTTTAGCGCATACTTACTCATCCACACTTCGGCAGCAAGCGTGTCGCCCTGGAAATAGGCAATGCTTTGCTTTCGAACTTCTTCTTCTGCATACTTCTTTAAGGTTTCTGTGGGTTCCGGTAGTTTAGCGATCATGAGATTGAGTAGTTAATGTTTACATAGGATTCAAAATGGCCTCCATCTCAATTATTTTTGGAAAGAGGATGTTATTTTCCAACAGTGTCAGCTCATGCCAACGGGTTTTCAGTTCTTTCAATTTGCGATATGTGGTTTCGAAAACCGGACTGTCTTCTGCCGGAAGAGCAGCCTGGCGCATCAATTTCAGGAGCAGGTCGAATCGGAGCTTTTCCGCCTTATGCTCATAGTACATCTTGTGAATGGAAGGACACACCGAATACAGGGTAGACTTTCGTTTAGTACGGTGCTTCTTCAATTCGGTCGTGTACCTTCTTACATAAGGCAGAATGGTAATCGCCTCTTTGCCAAAATGGGCTTCCAGCTTCCAGGCACAAAAGGAAAAAAGGTTTTGCATTTCATATACCTGTGGGTATTCATGTCCGTATATCTCTACCAGATGCCCGAAACTGGTTTTGGCTTCAGAGATCAGTTGAAGAATGGCTATATGGTGACCCTTGATCACATAGTTAGCTAACAGATCGGCCGGCCATAAATAATAGTCTACCTTCATACAGTGGCAAAAAATATTGAAGGTGAGATATAGAATGACGGGTGAGTATGTTGGTGCATGATCAGTTGTTTATATTGCAATTGAATTATTAAAAACTATCTTCCAGGGCAATGGCCTTAGGAAACAGGATATTGTTCTCCAGGTGAACATGCTGATGCAGGTCGTCTTCGAAAGCTTGCAACTTTTCAAACAGCAGACGGTATGAAGCACATGCATCTTCCGGTATGGTATACTGTTCCGACAGTCTTCGAATGTCATCAAATCCCTGGCCTGCTTCCGAATGTTCATCTTCCATCATCATGATGGGGTTGCGTATTGAACCAAAAGGAAAATGCACTTTTCCTTTGGAAACCATAGTGCGAATAGCGGGGAAAAGTACCTGCTCCTCTTTTTCCATATGCTCCAGCAGGTCTTCTGTGATCTCGCTGACAATTCCGGCAATTTCAATCAACTCAGGATGAAACTCCCCGTGTACCTGGGCTACCTTATCAGCCAAATTCTCGAGGTCCTGCGCGTTATCTCTGACATATTTATGATGATTATTGACGATATATTCTGTCAGGAAGTCTAATGACCATTCGTTGGCCCGCATGTTGAACTGTGGAATTTCCTCTGCCTTGTCAATTTCCTGCAGGATCTCATCTGACCTGACGCCAGCTTCGGCACATGCCTCGTCTAAAGGACGGGCGCCTTTACAGCAGAAATCTATATTGTATTTTTTAAAAACAGTGGCAGCTTTAGGATTGTCTACCAACACATCGGCAACAGTTTTTATCTGAGCTGTTTTAGTAATGCCCACCCTCCAGGCATCCGGCCCCTCCTGAAGGTAATTCCATTCGAATTGCTCCGGCCGCTCTGCTTTAAACTGGTAGTATAAAGGCAAAGGGTCATGGTCGTTGACGATAGTCAGTTGCTCTCCGGTTTCCAGTTCATCAAAACGCTGAAATATGGTTGGGTGCTTCAGTTTCGGCTCTATGATGCGCACATCAAGCAAATGTTCAGTTCTCATATCTTGTCATTTGTTTGATGTGAAATTAGTGACTATGTCCCGGGCATTTTATGACCCAGATCATGTTGAGGAAAAAAGTAGAAACTTCCACAGTTCACAGTTCACCGTTTTCAGTTCGCAGTTCAGTTTCTGAAAACATCAAACATCAAACAGGAAACAGGAAAGACATGGATAAACCATTAATTAGCCGTTGACCATTAGCCATTAACCAACGAGCAAAGTATGCAGTAGGGAGAAGCAGTTGGGCAGTCTTACAAATGATTAACAATTATCAGCGTCTACTTTCCGACTTTCCAGGTCATTTCGACCCTAAAGGGAGAAATCCATGCAGTGTAGCACTCCATCTTTTATGACTCTGCTAAAATAACCGATAGCTACAATCTGTAGCTAACAAGGATCTTGAGGATGCTCCAGCTTAGCCTACGCTTCTTGTTGGCTTCCTGACTTTTCAACTTCAAATGTTTTCTTCTGATGACTTTGAAAAGAAGGAACTATCTTGAGGGAATGTCGCCTTGTACCTGAAACTGTAATGCGCACAGCACGAAAAAGGAACATTCCGATGCCTGCCGGCATAAGGAGCGAAATAGCAAATAACACTTGATGGCTGTAAGGGATTAAGCCGAAGCCGACCATGAAGTAAAGCGGCTGAAGGAATATATATAATTCACTTAAAACAAAACCTGATAGAAACAAAACAATACCTGATCTCATCGTTTTGGAATGGATAATGAATAATCCGGTTTGGTGGAACCAGCCGATCAAAAACACAGAAATAAAGCCTAAAAATACGATATGCAGATAGCCGATGGTGAAATTCCTGATATTATAAGCCAGGTCTGCTATAGCTGGAAAAGCAGAAGCAGTTTGTAGCGTGATCTTGACCAGGAAGGCGCCAACAGCAAATGTAAGGAGCCGTGTAGTCCAGGGTAAAAGGATCTGTTTCAATTGCCTTTTCCTGTTCCTTATCATATGAAACAGATAAGCCACAGCCATAATTTGCATAGCAACAGCTACAAAGCCAACAGCATATATCCCGACTGGTGGGTGCGTCCATAATGTGGATAGTGTGTAGGCTGGCAGACAGGCAATGGCCATCAGCCATAAGAATCTGTGACCGCTTTTGATGCTAAAGGCCACCTTATGGCGTTCCAGCAACCAAAAGAACAGTCCGAAAACAGCAAAGGTGAACCAGCCGTCATATTGAAAATGGAGGTAGAAATAAATGGCTAGCTGATACAGGTCTGTACCGGCAAGTCCCTTGGCCATAATGGCTCCGAGGGCAAAAGGGCCTATTGATGACAATACCATAAAAAATAGCGCCCATCGCATAAACATCAACGACAGCGGACTAGACGAAAGCTTTTTGCTTTTTGTGTCGAATAAAAATTTACCCGCAAACCAATATGACAGGAAAATATGCGCTGTTGAAAAAGCAATGGAGGCGGCTGCATAACCCTGCCATGGAAAGGTGAACATCATTCCCAGTACCGCCAGTTGCAAAAGCCAGAAAAGCAACCTGTAGTTCTTGGCCTTGTGGGGCAGGTAAGCAAAGATCATTGCAGCAAACAAAGCATTGAATACCCAGCCGAGGAAGGCCAAATGAGAGTGGGTGTGCAAAAAATACCGGAAGTTAATACCTTCCACAGGAGAGAACATCACCCAGCGAAGAAGACATCCCAGTGCACCTACAAAAAATAAATATATAAAAGATAATTTAACCCACTTTTGTATCATCTCTGCTGGTTCAGCATTTCCATCTTATATTGAAAGATACCGGCTATGGTACCTGCCCTTTTTTTTGCTTCCTCAGCCACAGCGCCCGTAAATCGTTCGTCTACCGTTTCCAGGAACAGGTCCAGCCAACGCGAAAAATGATCTTTATCGATGGGCAGCACCATGTGCTTTATAAATGGATTTCCCCTGTAGCTGGCATCACCTAACAGTATACTGCTCCAGAAGTCGTACATAATGGGAAGGTGGTTTTCCCATTTCACTCTGGCAAAATCATTAAAGACAGGGGAGAGCAGGTCATCTTCGTTTACCTTGGCATAGAAGCTGTCCACCAGCTCCTTTACTTCTTCTCTTGAGCTTATTTCTTTATTTGGATTCATCTTTTAAATTTTCATTTTTATTCCATTGCAACAACCCGTTGCTATCAATAAAAGCCGTTGAAACATTGCCGTTTCGTTTATAGCTATTATGTTTTACTGCCCTTATCATTAATGCTGCCATTGTAGCAAAAAAAGCCAGTATTGCTATGCCATTAAGTTGTCCGCCCCACATTCTCAGCTCTACATTTGAATACAGGTCAGCGCCCACTCTCAGAATTAGCGAAGCATGCAATAATACTGCCCAGAAGTATAGGATCCGGTGATATGGCCTGGCCACTATGCCCAGAACTCCCGGAAGAATAACCGGACCGTGCGCAAATATCATGGAGAAGACAAAACCGATAAAAAAAGTATGTAACACAGCATCGTACATAAAACCATAGATATCACCCGATATAATAAGTACACCACTGCTGATCAGCCAGAAATACCCGGTGAGCAACAGAACTGCAGAATACCGGTGTTGGCCTTCCTTTTTAATGGATTTGGTCGCCATGTCGTATTTCAATAGCCACAATCCTGTTAAAATCAATCCGGCAGCGGCCAGGTATCTGCCATTTCCATGAAACGGAATGATAATACCAATCATAAAAATGCCAAGGGCGACCATTAATAGCTGCCTTTTGTACTTTTTAACAGGTAAAAATTGTGTCAGTTCAAGCCTTTCTCCCGTGATCATCAGCAGTAAAAAACCTATCCACCAGGGCACAGCGAGTGGATATGACTGATACGCCAGCCACATAAGGTTGCCTGTTAGCCAGCAGATAGAACCCGACAACATCACACTCATGTGAAGTTCTTTGTGTTTATCTAAAAAGTACGCCATCATGATGGCTTGTCCCAGACTGCCGGCCGTAAGGAAAGCAAAGGCCCAAACATCTACGTTGAACAGAAAAAACAACAGACTTATGCCGCTAAGCGCTGGTACCAGCATTGACCAGTGTTTTTTCAGCACCACAGCTCTTTCCAGGCTGATAAGTGTACCCAGGAAACTTCCCACCATTAAGGCTCCATGTTTGCCGGCAGTGGCCGAAAGCGGAAAGTCCCATCCAATGCGGATCCAACCGGCCCAAATGCCCGCTAATAGTGATAGCATCACTATTGGAAGGATAAAGGGAAGTAGCTTTCTGTTTTGCATTTATAAATTCTGCCTTATTCAATAAGCAAAAGTAGAAGCGGAGCATTGCAAATTTTATGATCTGGGTCATACTTTCCATACCAAATAAGCTGATTTATATCAGTATAAGACACCCCGCAATCTTACTGTAGAGGGATGCGTGAAGATCGCGTTAAACTTCAACAAAATATTTTGTTTAATAAATTTTTATAGTTGTTAAACAAAATTGTAGAACGCTTCGTTAAGAGGGAATATGAGTTGTAACATCTAATTTATTAACACCTATACTATGAAAATCGCTATAAGCATTACCAGCACATTAAAGAGAAGCTATTCATTGATTTTGGCTTTTCTTTTACCCTTTGTATTACTCACTACCGGTTGTGGTGATGATGATTCGGAGGCGCGACCTCAGACCATTGTAGATGTGGCTATTGCCAATGGCTATAACACACTTGCCGCTGCACTGGTTGAGGCTGAACTCGATGATGAGCTTTCTGGCACGACAGCATATACTGTTTTTGCACCTACTGACGAAGCTTTTGCTGCATTGGGAATTACAAAAGATAACGTATCAGGCGTTGCCAATCTCGAAAAAATATTACTTTATCATGTGGCAAGTGGTACCGTCAACTCCGAAGACCTTATTACAGGAGAGGTGGCTACCCTGAGTGGTGAAAATATATCCATCGATGCGTCTGCTCTGACGGTTAACGGTATCAGCATAGTTGAGCCTTTTGATGTGCCTGCCAGCAATGGAGTCATCCATACGATCGCGGGTGTTTTAATGCCTTCGGCTCCTAATATTGTAGAAACCGCAGCCGCCACATCAAGTTTAAGCACGTTGTATCAGCTTCTCGGCAACTACCCCGACCTGGTGGGTGCATTATCAGGAGACGGTCCGTTTACCGTATTTGCACCTACTAATAATGCATTTGCAGGTCTGCTGGATGCTATCGGGCAAGATGACATTAGCAATGTGCCCGAAGATGTGGTGAAAAGAATATTGCAATATCATGTCGTTGCGGGTGCGGCTTTGGCTTCTACGGATCTTTCAGACGGGCAAACAGCCTCAACAGTACTCAGTAATAATGATCAAATAACAGTGGGCATATCCGGTAGCACAGTGACGGTCAACAATGCAACCGTGACTACAGCAGATGTAGAGGCTTCTAATGGTATTGTCCATATTATTGATGCTGTGCTTGTTCCTGGTCTGGAGGAGAGTATTTTAAATACCATAGTTGAACCTGCTTATTTCAGCAATGACTTTAGTATACTCACAGCCGCAGTGGTGGAAGCGGACCTGTTATCAGTCTTGATCGATCCGGCCGCCAATTACACCCTTTTTGCACCTAATGATGACGCATTTGAAGCAGCAGGGGTCACTGCACTGGAAGGTCTGGACCTGGCGGGAATTTTACAGTATCACGTACTGGGTTCGGAAGTTTTTGCCTCTGATCTGCCTTCCACCACCGGGGGATTTGCCACGGCAGTGACAACTTTGAATGGTGATTTCTATCTTACTAACAATAGTAATGGAGTATTTATCAATGGTAATTCACAGGTACAGGTAGCTACCAACAGTGGAGGGGCATTGGATTACAACAATGGTGTAGTACATGTGATCAGCCGGACCCTGATACCAGCCGAGCTAGACGTAGTGGGTATCGCAACAAATGCGGGGTTTACGGACCTGGCTGCTGCATTGGAGGAAGCGGGCTTAGTGAGTACGCTGCAGGAAGCCGGTCCGTTTACCGTGTTTGCTCCTACCAATGCTGCGTTTCAGACATTGTACAGTGCGCTGGGCATTGACGGGCCGGAAGACGTGGATCCAACGCTGGGTGCAGGTACTTTGGAAAGCATCCTGACATACCATGTGCTTTCAGGTAGAGTTTTTTCATCTGATCTCACCGATGGATTAGAGGCCACCACAGTAGAAGGAAATACCTTTGTAGTAAATGTTGGTGATGCCGTCACGCTAACAGACAAAGATCCGGATGTTGCTAATCCTGTAGTAACGAATACGGATGTTTTGGCTGCCAATGGTGTGGTTCATATCATTGATGCAGTACTACTGCCTGTAGATACCGCTTTGTAGTTTTAGTTAAAATATCCCGGGGAGGAGCGGTGAGCCTTCTCCGGTGCTTTGCTGCTCAAGCCCTGGTGCTTTATGTCATGAGTACCGGGGCCTTTTTTGCGGCTTGTCAAGAGGGCTGTCGTAGAAAGTTTAAGTGAATACTATTTAGAGGCCGGTCTTTGGCTTGTGGGCTAAAGATTATATTTAGTAATTAAATGTATAAATTAATTAATGAGTGTTTGTAAGAAAACTCTAAGTGGCTTTAAGAAAAACGTTCCCGCTAAAGAGTGGGATAAAGTTTTAAAAAAGCGGAGCGCACTGGGGTACGAGAGCATTTTGGGGGCAAGCGTAACGCAGACATTGGCGTTTTCTTAGAGACACTAATTAAGTTCTTATGACTTGAAACTATTCGATCAATTTCCTAATTTGTAGAAGATGAAGGCTTTGAGCGCCGGAGAGGACTTCTAAAAAGCCCCACTATTTGGTAGCATGGCTATATTGGATACATCAGAGAAAACCCCGTCAACAGGGGAATCGCCTAACCGTAGTTCGGGTATGACGCGATTGGTGTATACGGTGCAGCAGTTGTCACTAGCCAGAGATCTTGATTCGGTAATGCAGATTGTACGGACTGTTGCCCGTGAACTTACGGGAGCGGATGGAGCAACCTTTGTACTCAGAGAAGGCGACCACTGCTACTATGCCGATGAGGATGCCGTGAGCCCGCTTTGGAAAGGAAGCAGGTTCCCTATGAAGACCTGTATTAGCGGCTGGGCTATGGCAAATAAAAAATCAGTGGTTATTGCCGATATTTTTGCGGACGAACGGATTCCCAAAGATGTTTACCGAGCCACTTTTGTGAAGAGTCTTTTAATGGTTCCCATTCGCACTTTGGATCCAATAGGTGCTATTGGTAATTATTGGGCTACCTATCGAACACCCACTGAAGAGGAAGTGACTCTCCTGCAGGCGCTTGCAGATATCACGGCTGTTTCGATAGAAAACATAGAGGTAAGAAATAAGTTGGAAAATGACGCGAAAGTACTGGCCGACCTTAATGATGCAGGAAGCCGGCTATGGGAGATCAACGGGTTTCAGGAGGGGTTGGAAGAGATACTCCGTACCTCAATAAGTTTGTTTAAAGCAGAAGTGGGGTACATCCAGTTACTTGATCCGGAGAAACATGTGCTGAGAACAGAGGCTCAGGTAGGTTTGCTCAGTGAGTTTCTTGAGCAGTTGGCAGAGGTCTCTGTGAAAGACAGTACGAGTTTTCAAGTTCATAAACAGATGGCCATTGCAGATATGAGGACGGAAGTAAATCTGCCTCCACAATATGAAATAGCCTGCAGGTATGGATACCGTGCGGTACAAGCTACACCCCTTTTTGATCGGAATGGGCTTCCCATCGGCATTATCACCACTCATTCCAAAGAGCCTTGCCGTTGTACTGAGCATGAGCTTTACAGGATGGAGCTTTTTGCACGTAATGCGGAGAGCTTTATTGAACGATGCAGGATCAACAGTGCCATGCAGTACCTTAATTTAGAGCTTGAGAACAAAGTAAAGGAGCGCACCAGTGAGTTGGCAGATTCTCTGGCAAGGGAAAAGGAAATGAATGAGCTCAAAACCGCATTTGTTTCTATGGCGTCACACGAATTCAGAACACCCTTAAGCACGATCCTCTCATCTGCATACCTGACAGAAAGATATGCCAAAGCGGATGAACAGGGAATAAGGACAAAACACCTGCAACGTATCAGGTCATCGGTAAAAAACCTGGAAGGTATACTTACAGATTTCCTGTCACTTGATAAACTGGAACGTGGTAAAGTGGAAACTGAGCCTGAGGGATTTGACCTGAAGTCGTTTTTATCAGAGATCGTGGAAGATCTTCACCCTATGAAAAAGGAGGGACAGGTTATCAACCACTTACATCATGGAAGAAGAGAAGTGCTTTTGGATAAGAAAATACTGCGTAATGTTATGCTCAATTTGCTTTCCAACGCCATTAAATATTCAGAAAAAGACATCGACCTGACCTCAGAAGTTAAAGATGACCACGTGGTTATAATCGTGAAGGACCAGGGAATAGGAATTCCTGACGAGCAGCAGAAAAACTTGTTTGGTAAATTTTTCAGAGCCCGGAACGTCAACGGCATACAAGGTACGGGCCTTGGTCTGAATATCGTGAAGCATTATGTGGAGCTTATGAAAGGCGATATAGACTTTATAAGCAGGGAAAATATAGGTACTGCATTTACAATTAGCCTGCCAGGTTAGCCGGATCGGGAAAAAGAACTTTATTTTAAAGAAAAACCAGGGTTTGTGCTATGTTGTTCAGAAGAACCATGAGCTTTATTCTATTGAATGATAAGAGTTGTTGCTTTATCGTTCTTTATATCCAATGGCTTTGAAAAAAGTATAACAGAACGTACCTCCTCCTTCGGTGGTTTTGTACAGGTCCCTTATGCCACCTTCTATTTCATCTCTGGAAATAATTCTTTTAGAAAGCGCCTCATCTTTAATGCCCTTTATCATGGCAGTAAAGGTATTTTTAATAAAGCGGTCCACCATCTCAGGCTTGGAATCATCAACATACACCTGCCGTGGACTAACAGCAACATTGGAAAATCCGGCATCTGAAAGCATAGGATAAAGTTGCCTGCCGATATAAGCATTTCCACCATTTTGTTTTTGCAGCGTCACCTGTGCCTGGATGGCTTTCCGGGCTGTTTTGCTATCGGGATAGAAATAGGTTGAACCATGGTCTCCTTCGATCACCGTGATCGTACCCTCTGCTTTCAGCACCCTTTTTAGCTCCTGAAGTGCAAGCTCCGGTTTAGACACATGCTCTAAAAGGAAGCACACAAAAATGTGGTCGAAAGTGTTGTCATTAAAAGGCAGGTCGAACACATCGGCCAACTGAAATTCTACGTTGTTGATGTTCATTTCCCTAATGACCTGTGAGGCTTGGGCTAATGATTTTTCCGAAAGGTCTACCGATATAAAGTTAGAACCAGGGTTTTTATGGCTGATGATCTGGGTCTGAGCGCCTACACCGCACCCTGCTTCCAATATCAACGCCCCGTCTTCCCACTTAGAGTCCCGGTGCAGTAGTTCTGATATGGTCGAGGCCTGATCATTCAGCCGCTGGGTTTCCTCGCTCGAATATCCATGAATATAGCTTTTCAATCGGTCCTGGTTGATTTGCTGCACACGGTTTTCAAGTTGCCCGAGTTGTTCTAATATGGCTTTGCCTGCATCCCTGAATTCTTTGCCGGCGGGGGTAAAATGCAACTGGTTGTTGATACGGTAAAACACCTGCGTTCCCAGGTGCGTCTCAAGCTCTTTGAGTTGATGGCTCAGGGCTGATTGGGTTAGAAACAGCTTTTCCGCTGCTTTCTTCAATGATCCGACTTTTGCAACCGCATCGATAAGTTTTAAATGGCGAATTTCAATCATATTTGAATTTGCTAATGATCAAAAATATAACGCTTCATGTACTAAGTCTTTGTGTTGGGTATGAAAAATATTCAAGGCCGCATTGATTTTAATTAATGTCAATGGTTTTAATTCATTCAAACAAAGGATATCCTGATGTACCTTTATTGCTAAAATTGAATTGTAAGCCTTTAAGGAAATAACTAGTTTGAGTAATATAATGCCTCATCTTATTGTATAAATTGTATCAACGCATTGAGATGAATGTCAAACAAAGCACAATGACAAGTAAGCAGTTAAAGTTATTGGTTGAAACAGTTCAGCAGCTATCGCTGGCCCGCGATATAGAAACCATAATGGATGTGGTAAGGAAAACAGCCAGAAAATTGACAGGGGCCGATGGTGCAACTTTTGTATTAAGAGACCGGGACCTGTGCTATTATGCTGATGAAGATGCCATCGGTCCGTTATGGAAGGGGCAGAGGTTTCCCATGTCTTCCTGCATAAGTGGCTGGGCTATGATCCATAAAAAACCGGCTGTGGTGCAAAATATTTACACTGATGATCGTATTCCTATCGAAGCATACAAACCCACTTTCGTGAAAAGCCTCATTACCGTTCCGATCAGATCTATGGATCCGGTGGGAGCCATTGGAAATTACTGGGCAAAACAGCACAATCCTACTGATGAAGAGATAGAATTACTGCAGTCTCTTGCTGATATCACTTCCGTATCTATTGAAAATGTTTATGTCTATAACGAACTGGAGCAGAGGGTTAAGGAAAGAACCGAGCAATTGATGGCGGTAAATGAAGAGTTGGAAGCTTTTTCGCATTCTATTGCTCACGACCTGAGAGCTCCACTAAGGACCATCACGGGGCGGCTGTCCATTTTACAGGAAGATTATTCAGGCCACACCGAGGCTCAAAATTTAATTGAATCTATTATTGCGAAGGCCAATGGGATGAATGAGCTTATCCATAGTTTGCTGAATTTTTCAAGGCTTGGGAAAAAAGATCTCTCATATGAGCGCATATCTATGGCAGAGATGGTGGAGGAAATATGTGAATCACTTATCGAGCAGGAAGAGGGCAGAGATATTAGCTGCGAGATCCATCAGTTGCCTCCCACGATGGGTGACCCTGTTTTAATAAAGCAAGTATGGGTAAATCTGATATCAAACGCCATTAAGTATACCGGCAATAGTGAAAAGGCGGAAATTTTAATAGGGGGTGAAGCCTCGGATAGTGAAATAACTTATTTTGTAAAAGACAATGGAGCCGGTTTTGATATGCAATACTACGACCAGGTTTTTGGTATATTTCAAAGGCTTCATAGTGAAAGTGAATTCAAAGGTTATGGTATTGGCTTAGCGCTTGTACACCGTATCTTACTGCGGCATGGTGGTAAGATTTGGGCAGAAGGAAAGGTGAATGAGGGCGCTCAGTTTTATTTTACATTGCCAAAAGAAAAAGTCATTAAGTCTGCTGAAACTGTGTAGGAGGCGTTACTATCCATAGATTAAAAAAAACTTATATGAATGTATATATTGGTAGTATTTCAAAAAACAAAAGCGAAGCGTCAACTGCTGTGGCACAACAAAAAGCAAAAGCAGGGCAATGCACCCCTCAATTGAATGTTGATAACCCTGAAGCTATAGCTCAAAGAAAGTTGATGGAGGTTGTAAACGGCAGTACCCAGGTACAGCAAATGAAAAAGCTTCAGGAAATAGCCAATAAGAACACTTACAGTCAAAATCAGTCGGTCACTCAGAAAAAGAACAACACGGGCTTGCCCGATCATCTAAAGACAGGTATTGAAAATCTTTCAGGGTACTCAATGGATGATGTTAAAGTTCATTACAATTCCGATAAACCCTCCCAATTGCAGGCACATGCTTATGCTCAAGGTACTGAGATACATGTTGCTTCCGGGCAGGAAAAACACTTACCTCATGAAGCCTGGCACGTTGTACAACAAAAACAGGGAAGGGTAAAACCCACAACGCAAATGACGGGTGGAGTTAAAGTAAATGATAACCCAGGGCTGGAAAAGGAGGCTGATGTAATGGGACAGAAGGCTATGAAGATGAAAGCACGAGATACAAGCGACTTCTTAAATATTAATGAAAATAATATAGCGGATGGGGTTATTCAGGCGAAGTGGACTGAAGAGGAGGAAGGTGAGGCGCAAAAGGTACTAGGACCAATTGATGGTCAGGTTGTGGAAGTTCCCGTTGCCAATGTGCTCAACCAGCAAGCATGGATGGGCACAGAAGAAAAGGGGATGGCAAAAATGATCCCGAAAGAGTATGGGCGAGGCTTCCTTCAAGGTATAAAAGCAGATAAGGTAATAAAAAGGGCTGCGCAAATAGCCTTAGAGAAAGTTAAAGTAGATCCACCACCTGTGGCTTTTAGCACAGATACAGCTACGAGCGGGAATCCGCTGACCGGTGAACTTATCCTTACTGATAGCCACCATACAAAAAATGCTCTAATTCTGCTTACAGGTGCAGAGACGATGGCAGTAACACACATAGCCAAACCGGATTTAAAAGGGGCGGACACACTGGCCAACATTGCATTGTCCCGTGCTACTATCACAGCCAATATGAAGAAAGCCGCATCATACAACGCCAATGAAGGTATGATAGCTTATGATGAAGCCCGACAAGCTATTGAAGAAATGAAAAAGGAAATGAGTAAAGAAGAAGATAAGCAAGATGAAAAAGTTAAGAAGGAAGATCTATAAGCTAAAAGGATGAACTCGAAGTCTATACTTTTAACTTCACTTTTGTTATTCAATAGTCACCTCCATTTGCCGCTTTAAAAAATTGACTATAGCTCATCTCATCGTCAATAAACTTGTCATTTCTAAAAATTATTCTTGCTAAATTAAAATAAAAACAATACTATTGCAGTGTATTAGTTAAGTAGTACACTAAGATACTTATAATGATCCGGATAGAAAACCTTTCATTTAGCTATAATAAGCGACACCAACTGTTCGATCAACTGAGCATAACGATGCCGCTGGGAAATATTTATGGCTTGCTAGGCAAGAATGGAGCTGGAAAGACTTCTTTGCTGAAGCTCATTTCAGGGCTATTGTTTCCAAACGGGGGAACATTGGATGTGGCAGGTTTTCAGCCTAAGGACCGGTTCCCGCAATACCTGAGAGAGATTTATCTGGTAAGTGAAGAGTTCCATCTACCGTCAATGTACCTGGAGCGATATGTTCAACTCTACAGCCCGTTTTATCCACGTTTCGATTATGCGCTGTTGCAGGAATATTTGCATGAATTCAATATTACCGGAGGGCAGAAGCTTTCGGAGATGTCATACGGACAAAAGAAAAAATTTCTTTTGTCGTTTGGTCTGGCTACAGACTGCAAACTGTTGATCCTTGATGAACCTACCAATGGTCTGGATATTCCTTCCAAAAGTCAATTTAGAAAAGTGGTGGCCAATGCTATTCATGAGGAGCGGAGTTTTATTATCTCTACCCACCAGGCCAGGGATATGGAAAACCTGATCGATCCTGTCATTATTCTCGATGAGGGTGAGATTGTTTTTTTTCAGAATTATGTACAAATATCAAAAAAGTTGAGGGTGAGCAAGCAAAAGGAACTGCCAGACAACGATGCTTTGGTCTATTCTGAGTCTTCTCTGGGTGGCTATACGGTGGTATCCGAAAACACTACCAGGGAGGAGACTAATATGAATCTTGAGATACTCTTCAATGCTGTGGTGAGTAACAAGAGAAAGATCTATGAAATATTCAAAAGTGAGTAAGTAAATGAGTCGCTACTTCGACATATCAAGATTTTGGCTGTTACTGAAGTTAGAAGTATTCAGGAGCAGAAAAGGTATACTGATGACATTTGTGATTGTATTTGGTATGCTGTTCTTCATCGGCTTGCTGCTGGATATCGCTGTTGACTCGCACAAGCGACTTTATGAACATACTGAAAATTATATCTTCAGTTTGCTCGCGGGGGGATTTGTGCTGAGTAGTTTGGCGTTTAATGATCTGGGTAACTCTTTGAAGCGTTACCATTACCTTACGTTGCCCGCATCTACACTTGAAAAGTTTGTTTGTATGTGGCTTTTGACTTCAGTAGGATGGATGGGGCTATTTACCCTTACCTATTTTATATATGCTTTAATAGCTAACCCCATTGGCGAATTACTTTTTGCTGGTGTGGCATTCGAACCGTTCAATCCGCTTGACGATTTTGCTGTCAATACAATGAAATACTATTTTATCCTCCATGGCATTTTCCTGGTTGGGGCTACACATTTTAAGGGATATGTCCTTCCTAAGACACTTTTTGTATTGGTCCTTTTCGGAGCAGCGATAGGCACACTTGCTTATTTTATTTTAAAAGGAGTATTCTTATCTGATCATGAGTGTCTGGGTTATGAGTGTGAGCTTCTTGATGAAATTGTGGCGCACAGATTTTGGATGATCATTAAGTGGGTGTTTTTGTGGGTACTGGCGCCATTTTGTTGGGTAACAGCTTATATAGGATTAAAAGAGCAGGAGGCATAGCATGGAATTCAGAGACGATCAGGCTATCTATTTGCAAATAGCTGACCTCTTTTGCGAGAATATATTACTCGAAAAGTGGCATCCTGGAGATCGTATACCTTCAGTAAGAGAAACAGCAGTAAACATGGAAGTAAACCCAAATACGGTGATGAGAACATTTAACTATCTGCAGGAAAAGAGCATCATATTCAACAAAAGAGGGATTGGATATTTTGTTTCTGAAGACGGCCTTCAGAAAACAAAGGCGCTAAAGAAGGAGGATTTTATCACCCAGGAATTGCCCAGGTTTTTTAAAGCCATGAACCTGCTTAACCTGACAATTGAAGATGTTACAACGTATTATGAAAAGTACAAACACGAGGATCAATAGTAGATAATGAAAACAAGTACTAAAATAGTGATAACCGCTGTAGGAGTTATTATCGCCCTGTTGGTTGCCAGCATGGTGCTGTGGAGGAATCATTTGGAAACCTTTTTGATTCAGGCTGAGGCTGCCAACAATTATAAGGCCGTACCAGTGGAATATTTTGAAAAACTCAATTTTTCAGCCAATTGGGATGTGAAGATAAGGCAAGGTAAGGTGTATAAGGTAGAGGTGGCTAATGAAAACGGAGGGTTTGAAAAAACAGTGATCGAAAATAGTGCCGGGACCCTGCACTTTAAAAAGAATTCCACCACAGCAAATGATAATAGTATTAAGGTCAAAATAACGGCTCCCGCGTTAAGAGCTATAAAAACTATGGGAAGTACCAAGATTGAAATGAAGAATTTCAATACTGATTCTCTGGATGTCGCCCTGCAGCATGGCGATTACTTCAGGGGAATAGATAATGTTTTTAAGTATGTTTCTTTTCAATCATCAGGAACTGTCAATATTGAGGTTTATGATGACCCAAATATTAACTGATAACAGTTTTGGCTAATGATCCTGAAATTCCTAAAAGTGTATCGTGGTCAGGTCACAAAGAAAGGAAGGAAAATGGTGAATGAGTTTTCTTTTTCAATACTCCAAGCCAGCATCTCAAAGCTAACAAATATGAAATCCAATAACAACAACACAACTCAAAATGAAACAACTAACAGTAATTGCCATGGTAGTCCTATGGGCTACCACGGCTTTTGGTCAAAAGCTCACCCAGACAGTACGGGGAGTTATCACTGACAGAGACAGTAAATCACCGTTAATAGGTGCCACCGTAGTGGTGCAGGGATCAGATCCTCTCATTGGGGCCATAACCGATGAAAACGGTACGTTCAGATTAGTATATGTGCCGTTGGGCAGGATTTCACTCCAACTATCTTATGTTGGCTACGAGCCTGAGATCATTTCCAATGTAATTGTGAATTCAGGTAAAGAGGTAGTTCTGGCCCTGAGTATGGAAGAGTCCGCCGTTAAAATGGATGAGATAGTGGTCACTGCCGTCAGAAACAAGGGAGAGGCCGTTAACGACATGGCGCTTGTCAGCGCACGCTCTATTTCTGCCGAAGAAACCAACCGCTATGCCGGGGGCTTCAATGATCCCTCTCGTATCATGTCTAATTTTGCGGGTATTACCAGCACTCAGGATGGCAGCAACGATATTATTGTGCGGGGAAATTCACCCAAGTATGTACAATGGCGCCTGGAAGGTGTTCAGATCACCAACCCCAATCATTTTGCAGATCAGAGTGCGGTTGGCGGGGCAATAAGTACACTTAACAACAACTTGCTGGCTACCTCTGATTTTTATACCGGAGCTTTTTCACCCGAATTTGGTGATGTACTATCAGGCGTTTATGATGTAAGACTACGGGCCGGCAATAACGAGAAATTCGAATCGGTATTTGGCTTCGGACTTTTGGGAACCGACCTCACGCTGGAAGGACCGTTGAAGAAGGGATATGGAGGCTCATACCTCGTCAATTACCGGTACTCTACCGCCACTATTATTAAAGACCTTGGGCTGGTGGACATCAATGGAGTACCCAAATTTCAGGATGCCGCCTTCAAGATAGTACTGCCAACGGAAAAGCTGGGATCTTTTTCCCTCTTCGGCCTGAGTGGGTTGAGTAGCTTTCTTATAGAAGATGTAACGCCCGTTAACTGGGAAACTCCGGGTGACAGATTTATGCGTGAAGATATTGAAGAAGACTATAAAAAAGGCGCTCACTTGCTTAACCTGGGTATCGATCATATTGCTACCATTAATAACAACAGCTTTATCAATACTACTATCGCCTATTCAAACGAAGGAATAAATGATGATGTTTTTGAATCTCAGATCGAGAAAATATATGATGATGAGGGGAATTTGATAGGCGAATCAGTAGCAGATAAAAGGCTGAACCTTAAAAGCAGGCTGGCAAAAACTACTTACCGAGGGGCCATTACCTACCATAATAAGATCAATGCCAGGAATAAGTTCCAATTGGGTACCACATATGCTTACTTTGATTATAATTATGAACAAAGCCGTCTTCGTGATGACGCCAGCAGCAGATTTACACTTCTTGATTTCAATGACGGGGTAAGTACTATCAGGAATTTTATTAGCTGGAAATACCGTGTAAGTGGAGATATTGCTATTGTAGCGGGCTTTCACAACATGAATGTTTTGCTGAACAATAAGAGCACATTAGAACCTAGGGTTGCTCTAAACTGGCAGATGAGCAATACTAGTTCGGTGCATTTCGGATACGGAAAACATAGCAACATGGAGAGTATCCATAATTATTTTGCTCAGGTGGAGCATGAAGACGGAAGCATAACCAAACCCAACAAAGATCTTGGGTTGTTAAAGGCTAATCATTATGTAGTAGGCTATGAAAAGCGTATGGGGAGGAACCTGCGAGCAAAAGTAGAAGCTTATTACCAGGGGTTGTACGATATACCGGTTGAAAACAGTGATACCAGCTATTATTCTACTATCAATGAAGGCCTCGAATTCAGGTATATTGATCTGGTGAATAAAGGAACAGGCAAAAATTATGGTATTGAAGTCACTTTGGAGAAGTTTTTCGATAACCAATACTATTATCTCATCAACGGATCATTGTATGAATCGAAGTATACAGCGCTGGATGGTGTTGAGCGGAATACCCAATATAATGGCAACTACTTGCTGAATATATTGTTCGGCAAAGAGTTTACACGGCTTGGTAAAAAAAGGAATCAAACGTTGGGGCTGAATGGTAAAGTGTTTTTTGGCGGGGGTAAAAAGATCATTCCGCTGCTGAGGGATGAAAACGGACACCTGGCTGTTGACCCTCAAAATAACAGGTATTGGGACTATGAAAAGGCTTATGAGCACGACCTTGAGGATGTGTATGCGGTCATAATATCGGCCAGCTACAAGTGGAACAGACCCAAAGCCACTCACGAGCTCTTCCTTAATCTTGACAATATTACCGATCATAAAGGAAGGCTGTCTGAATTTTATGACGCAAGTGAACCTGGTTCGGTGGGTTATGTAACTCAATTTGGATTTTTTCCTAACCTGATGTACCGGGTTTATTTTTAAATGAAAAAAAATAGCCGGCAGTAGGCAAAAGCAGCAGGCAAAAGGTGAGTCGTGAGTAAAAAATGCCAAGCCAATTGTGGTATAGCCGTGGGAAAGTAGTGGCAAAAATGCTGTGAGTAATAGTCGAAAGTCTTTAGGGATGCACTCCCGATTTCGATCTTCGAGCTATCTCAAAACTAATCATAAACATATGGAAATATTATGGAACAAAAACTAAAATATCGCCCGTCCCCGGACTGTATTTATTTCCTGGGTATGATCGGAGCTGCCTTTTACTTTGTAGGGCATGCCTCTGGCTTTTGGATGAGCGTTTTAGGTCTGCTAAAAGCGATAGTTTGGCCCGCCTTTCTGGTCTATGAAGCTTTTGACAGATTGGGTATTTAGCCAGTTAATTTAAACAGCAATTAAAATGAAAGTTACTAAGAAAACAGCGAGAATTGCAGGAGTGCTATATTTTATAGTGGTGATCACCGGTATCTTCAGTCTTATGTATGTGCCTGGCCAGCTTATCGTATGGGAAGATCCTGCTGCCACAGTTGGCAATATAAGGTCTTCAGAATGGCTCTTCCGGTTGGGTGCAGTAAGCAGTTTAGTTTGTTATACTGCCTTTTTATTACTTCCCCTGGTGTTATACCAGCTCTTTCGTGAGGTAGATAAAACTCACGCATCAATGATGGTTGTTTTTGTAGTGGTCAGTGTCCCCATCTCATTTGTCAGCATACTTTTTCAGTTCAACGTACTATCTCTTTTAAGTGAGGCAGACTATCTCAGTGTCTTGGATGCGGAGCAGTTGCAGGCACAGGTAATGCTGGCTCTTCAATACCATAGCAACGGGTTGTTGGTAAGTCAGGTATTCTGGGCGCTTTGGCTATTTCCTTTTGGCTATTTGGTCTACAGATCAGGGTATTTACCTAAAATATTGGGCGTATTTCTAATGATCGGTTGTTGCGGGTATCTGGTCGACTTTTTGGCATACTCCATATATCCTCCGTATGGTAATACGAATATTTCAACGATCCTTACCCTGCCTGCTACAATTGGCGAACTGACTATTTGTTTATGGCTTTTGATCAGGGGGATAAAGGACCGACCTCCAATGGCAACCGCGGCTATCGACTATTTAAGACATTAAATGATATAAAATGAAGACTGTTGTATTAACAAAATATGGATCATCGGATAAGCTTCGGATCAAGGAAGTGGAAAAACCTGTGCCGGCCGATGATGAGGTACTGGTAAAAATTCACGCAACGTCTATTAATGCCGCAGATATGCACATCATGAATGGCATGGGGCGATTCCTGGGTTTTGGTTTTCTAAAACCTAAAAAGACGCTCGGAGCCGACATTGCAGGTAGGGTGGAAGCAGCAGGGAGGCAGGTCAGTCTTTTTCAACCGGGCGATGAGGTGTATGGAGACCTGTCAGGATGTGGTTTCGGAGGATTTGCCGAATATGTTTGTGTCCCGGAGAAAGTGCTGGCAGCTAAACCTGCCAATGTTTCCTTTCAACAAGCTGCTGCCGTACCCCTTGCGGCTATTACAGCATTGAAGGGTCTTCGCGATAAAGGGAGGATTCGGGCCGGACATCAGGTGTTGATCAATGGGGCCTCCGGGGGCGTAGGCACGTATGCAGTACAATTGGCCAAATATTTTGGAGCTGAAGTAACGGCCGTATGTAGCACGGGAAAAATGGAGATGGTCCAGGCGCTGGGAGCAGACCACGTTATCGACTATACAAAAGAGGACATTGCCCAAACGGATAGGCGGTACGATTTGATACTGGCTATAAACGGTTATCACCCCATCACTAAATACAAACGTATGCTGAAAGGAACGGGCGTTTATGTGTGTATTGGTGGTGAGAAAACACAGATGTTCGAGACTTTCTTTCTGGCACCGGTCATATCTGGAAGAAACGGCAGGAAGATGTGTGTACTACTGGCAAAACCTGACCGGGAATCGTTAAGCTTCTTAAGCGAACTTCTCGAGACTGGAAAGTTGAAGCCGGTTATGGACCGGAAATATAGTCTGGATCAAATTTCTGATGCATTTAAATACTTCTGTGAAGGGCATAGCCGGGGAAAGGTAGTGATAGAGATATAAAAGGAGTCGAAAATGCCCCTGGGGGAGACATATGCATAGATTTTGCAGGGCAATCACGACCTTAACTAAAGTGCGTGGGGATAAGAAACAGGTTGACCATATTTATGTCAAATAGAGAAAAAATGTAGGTACTAATATTTAGAACGGATATAAAAACAAAGAAAAAGGTAAAAGCATTGGGGCCTGTATTTAACCACCACCCCCTGATTGACGGATGGTCGGTAGATACTGCTGATATTGACAATGTGTTAAGAATTGAAACCAATGGAGAGTTGAAAGAAACGGATATCATTAACCTGATCAAAAAATATGGTTACTATATTGAAGCTTTGCCGGATTGACCCATGAAAGCAATGGTTTACAGAAAATATGGCTCCCCTGAACAGCTTCAGCTTATAGAAGTAGATAAGCCTGTGCCTAAAGCTTATGAGGTATTAGTGAAGGTTAAAAACGCGTCTGTTAACTCCTGGGACTGGGACTTGATAACGGGTAAACCTCTTATTTACAGACTGCTATTTGGAATATTAAAACCCGGATTCCCGATCATCGGCTCCGACATTGCAGGCACTGTGGAGGCAGTGGGTAGTGAAGTACAGTACCTCAAACCTGGTACTGAAGTGTTTGGTGATATTTCCGGTATTGGTTTTGGCGCCTTTGCGGAATATGTTGCGGTGCCGGAAAATCTGTTGGCTGTTAAATCTGTAAAAATGACTTTTGAAGAGGCCGCTGCCATACCACAAGCCGGAGTGTTAGCGCTGCAGGGGCTACGAAAGGGAGGGATCAAAACAAGGCGCAGGGTGTTGATCAATGGGGCAGGAGGAGGGGTAGGCACTTTTGCCATACAAATAGCAAGGCTATGGGGTGCCGAGGTCACCGCAGTAGACAAATATGATAAGCGGGATATGCTCCGAAGCCTTGGGGCTGATTATTTTATTGATTACACCAAAAAAGATTTTACTCAGACTGGTCAAAAATATGATCTGATCCTGGACGTATTAGCTGAAAGATCTGTGTTTGATTACAGACGCGCACTGAATTCCGGAGGTAGCCTTGTAATTGTAGGTGGAGCTGTTTTTACTTTACTTCAAACAGGCATTTTGGGAAAATGGATCTCAGGAAAAAACAGATCATTAAGTCTCTTGGCGCATCGACCAAACAAAGATGATCTGGAGGAGTTAAAAACAATGTTCGATAGTGGCAGCGTGAAACCCATTATCGACAAAGTATATCCTTTAGCGGATCTGCCTCAGGCCATCAGGATGCTTGGAGAAGGACAGATAAAAGGAAAAGTCGTGATTAAAATGAATGGGTAACTTCATTCCTTGCACTTGATGACAGCATTGTCATATGCCCCATATTTTTAAGGAACAAAAGCACAGCAGATGAAGATATGTATAGTACGAAGCCCCGGTTACATAGAGAAGAATATTGAGAAACACAGGGCGGCCTTCATAGAGATAGCTGTGAACAAGGGTTCTTATTTGATTTTCTTTTCAGAGTTATCTGCTACAGGTTATGAGCCAAAGCCGGCCAGACGAATAGTGTAGTGATTGTTAAATTGGTTTACTAAATTTTTGCGGCTGTTTTTTCTTTAGACAAGGCAAAATTTGAAAGTATAGCAGCGTTATGGTATCAAACTTTAATGCAGGATAAAAGCAAAAAGAGGAACGAATTTAGTGATCATCACACGAGCGACTTATCAGGGCGATGAAAGATTTGATATCTTGCAAAGGGCATGCGATCGAGGAAATGCAACCATTGCCATTGGCATACCAACTAAAAATGAGAAAGGCATTATGATCAGCGTGATCATTTTCAGCCCCACTAAGGGTAGGCTTGTTTATTCCAGGCAGATGTTATACTGACGAGCTGCCACTTTGTAAACGGCAGAAGCAACTGATCCCCCCATTTGCTGATGAAAAAATCGTTCCTGCGATCAGTGCCACTGCAAAAGAAAACCATCAGGTTAACCATCTGATAATGATGGTGCAGCAGGTTGTGAGCCTGACAAAAAAAGCTTATGTTTATCGGTGAAATGGTAAAAATATATCTAGGCGTGATTTGATTTTACGGTTGTGAATGGGCAAAACGGATTTTAATTACCAACTATTATTTGATCTCTCACCTGACCTGCTGTGTATAGCCGGGTATGATGGGTATTTTAAACGGATCAACCCTGCTGTATCACAAGCATTGGGCTACACAATGGAAGAATTATACTCCCGGCCTATCAACGATTTTGTATATGATGATGACAAGCAGGTAACCGCTGACATGCGTCAAAAGCTGACCGAGTCAGTACCACTACTCAACTTTGAAAACAGATATATAACCAAAAGCGGTGAGATCGTTTGGCTGGCATGGACAGCTTATCCGGTACATAGTCAACAACTGATCTTTGCGATTGCAAAAAATGTTACCCATAAAAAAAGGGAAGAAGAAAAGCGTAATTCGCTGCTTGCCAACCTGAGTCAGGCCAACAGAGACCTCAAACAACTCACATATACTACTTCACATGACTTGCGGTCACCGGTAAATAACTTGCTGGCGATTATCAGCCTTATTGATATTTCCAGAGTTAAGGACCAAAAAACGGTTGAGTTATTGGAGATACTGAAGCTTTCGGGCAGTAAGTTACAGCAAACGCTCAATAGCTATGTCGATGTACTTAGCGAAAAGCACCGGCTGCATGCGGCAATGGAGGAGGTCTCTTTTGCAGAGATCTTACAAGGAGTACTTGACGACATCGGCACGCTAATTCGATCATCAAATACCACTATTCATGCCGACTTTTCAGGGTGGGAAACAGTGATGTTCAATAGAGCCTATCTCGAGAGCATTTTTTTGAACCTGATCACCAATGCGATCAAGTATTCCGTACCCGGCCGCCCCCCTGTTGTTTCAATCTATTCTACCCAGGAAGGAAGCAAAAAACAACTCATAGTAGCTGATAATGGTCAGGGGTTTGATTTGGAGAAGGTAAAAGACAAGATTTTTGGGCTGGGCCAAAAATTCCACCAACACTCCGATAGCAAAGGTATAGGCCTATACCTCGTGCATAGCCACGTCACCGATATGGGTGGGCAAATTCATGTGGAAAGCAGGGTGAACGAAGGAACGAAATTTGTTATCACTTTTCGGGATTAGGTTTAAATCACAAACTCAGACGAGGATTAATTTTTGGAGAAGTATCGATAAACATTCTTTCATGGTCCGGATAATCTTATTTAATTAGTGGCTCTAAGAAAACGTCAATGTCTGCGTTACGCTTGTCCCAAAAATGCTCTCGTACCTTAGTACGTTCCGCTTTTTGGAACTCCGCAAGCCTTGTTGACCTTGACGCTTTCTTAAAGCCACTTAGAGTTTTCTTAGAGACACTAATTGGTGCGGATTTCGGTGAACCGCAGGTGTCAGGGCGGTTTTGAAACATTAGAAGTCATCACACGCCATCATACATCTTATCACCTTCGGTAATATACCGGAAGTTATTAATTCGTTGAAAAACCAGAAAATCAAAGCTAATGCAAGATATCATTGACATTCCTCAAGAGCCTTCGCTGCCGGATGATAAATACCTACAGGCCTACTTTGGACGCCAGTCCGGTTACTATATTGAAAAATTTGAAGCTTATACATCCGGTGATAAGTTCTCATTTAATATTGCACCCTTCTTCATTGGCTTCTTTTGGTTCTTTTACAGAAAGCTATGGCTTGAAGGCATACTCATTATTCTTTTTATTTTGGTTTCGGGGATGATTGAAGGCGTAATTTATGACCTGTTCGCTGTCAGTGAGGACACCCAAACCATGATCTTTTACGTTTCATCCTTTGCTTTTGGAGTGCTGTGGGGCTTCGTGGGTAACTATCTTTACATTCGAAAAGCCGACAAAAACATTAAAAATGTACTTATGGCAACAGATGATGAGGAGGAGAGGATGTATTTGCTGACAAAAAAGGGTGGGGTTTCATTGGTGCCATTTATCATTTTGCTGCTGTTGATCATTGTCTTCTTACTGATTTAATAGCAGGACAAGTATTCAAACGCCATTATATTCCACCATTCTTTACCGCAATAATCTCCGCAGCAATACTCACTGCAATCTCTTCAGGGGTTTTACTTTTGATACGGATCCCGATAGGTGAATGAACAATGGATAATTGTGCTTCTGTTGCTCCTTCTTTTTTCATTTCATCAAAAAGCCGTTTTACTTTTTCCTCGCTCCCCATCATACCCAGGTATTTGTATTTCTTGCCAAGCAGTTGTTTTAGTACCACTTTATCTGTACGATATCCGAAACTGGCAATCACCACATACACATTCTTTCCTTCGGGTACATGTTTGTGTATTTCGGAATAGGCAATCACGCTGGTTTGATGAGCATGGCTGTTTTCTGTCAAAGTATTTAGATCTTCCCTGTCATCCATCACCACAACATAGAAGCCGAGGTTACGCATAAGTTGCGACAGGGCCAGGCCAACATGGCCACCACCGATGATATAAATGGCCTCTTTAAAACCCACTTGTTCCTCGTATTCCCAGCCCGATGATGATTGCATATCCTTAAACATAAAAGGAGCTGCCAAGTCTTTTTTCAGGAGGTTGATCCTATCGCTGGTCAGTCTTAGCACATGTTTTTCGTTACTTTTAAGGGCGCTGAGCAATTTCTTCAGCCATATCAGGTCTTCGTGCTGAAGAAAGTAAAAGGCAATGGTCTGCTCACCCGAGCATATCATTCCCGATTTTTCAGAAGCATCATCGCGGTGTACCTGGTGTCTGATGAATGGTTTTGGAAGTGCGTTGTTACCTTTAAGCAAGGAGCGTGACAGCTCTACAAATTTGTGCTCCATAATACCCCCGCCAATAGAACCACTCATGTCCTGACCCGGAGCCACGATCATTTTGAAGCCTTGTCTTCCCGGGCTGCTGCCTTTGCTTTGAACAACGTACAAGAGCGCTACTTTTTTATATTGAGCTAAGAGGCGATATGTATCATTCCAAAATTCCATCAACTAAACCAAACAGCGCTCATTGCATAATAAATGGCCATTAAAGCTGAAAATATAGCGCTGGCCAGAAACCTCCATTTCAGGTTTACCTGATTTTGGATCAGGTAATTGGCTATTACAGCAATAGGGATATTTACCAAAAACGAATAGAAACCGATATTGATCAGCGATATTACAGCAATTTCATTCCATTGAAGCATAGAGACTTTAATAAAGAATAAATGCCGGGCAACCCATAGCGGGTTAAAGTAAAGCAATGCGAGACCTGTCTTTGCCTGTGCTTTCTTCAAGCCGGAGAGCGTGAGGGTCTTCTTATCGATCCATCTGAAATAATTGGGTATCTCAAATGCGTAGATCGTGCTGCCGACCACTAACATCGTCAGCATTCTGATCAAGGTAAACTCACCAAGTATCAGAGCTGCAATAGTATCTCCGCCACAATAGATGATTCCGCCTCTGACTATATTTGATAGCTTATATTCCAGATACAGATACATTTACTTTTTCATAAAGTCCTAAAAGCACTTTCTCCGGGGTAAACGGAGCGTGATACTTTGGTTGGTAGTTGGGGTTAAATGCTTTTACCGCATTTTGAATAGCAAAGTAGGCCCCCAGTCCGTACATCAGCGGAGGTTCTCCCACAGCCTTGGATTTCCGGATTGCCATTTCATGTCCTTCTGTTTCCAGCGCTTCTACTTTTATCTCCTTAGGTACCGAATAGATGTCGGGGATCTTGTACGTAGACAGTGCATTGGAAAGAAGCTTCCCGTTACTATTGTACTTCAGTTCTTCCATTGTCATCCAGCCCATGCCCTGCACTAGGCCACCTTCTATCTGACCAAGGTCGATGGTTTCATTCATACTTTTGCCAAAGTCATGAACTATTTCCACGGAATCAAAGGTATAGATACCCCTGATACAGTCTACCGTAACTACGAGAATAGCAGTGCCATAGACGTGGTAGGCGAAAGGATGTCCCTTCTCTTTGGTTTTGTCGAAGTGGATTACGGGAGTGGCATAATGTCCGTTTTCCGTTAAGCAAACACGTTCCAGAAAAGCTGTCTGAATAAGCTTCTCCCACTTTATACCCGCAGGTTTGTTGTTGCAGTAAACCTGTTCATCCTGTAGCTCGATGGACGAAACCTCGGCACCTACCATGTTGGCAGCAGTCTCTTTTAGCCTGGTGAGTAGCTTATCACAGGCTATTTGCAGCGCTTTGCCGTTCAGGTCTGCTGTTGCGCTGGCGGCAGAGGGAGAGGTGTTTGCTACCCGTGTGGTGTTGGTGGTTTCAAGCTTTACCTTTTCGGGAGCAATAGAAAATGCATTGGCTGCCACCTGGAGCATTTTTGTGTTTACGCCTTGCCCCATCTCAACAGCACCTGTGCTTACACCAACGCTGCCGTCACTGTAGATGTGTACCAGTGCACGGGCGTTATTCATGGAGGTGTTGGTAAATGAAATGCCAAAACAGACAGGCTGTATCGCCAATCCCTTTTTGATGTACTTGTTTTTTTGATTGAAATCGGCAATGTCTGTTCTTTTGGCCTCTAGCTGGAACTTCTTGTGTGCGGTTGCCCATGTTTTTCGTGCCAGAGCATGTTCCATGACCTGTCCGTATGGCAGTTCATCGCCATCTTTGAGCAAATTCCTTTCCTGAATGCGTGAAGCATCTATACCCAGCTCATGTGCAGCTTTGGCTATAGCCGACTCGATAACAAACATACCCTGCGGACCACCAAAACCCCGGAATGCAGTATTCGGCGGCAAATGCGTTTTACAACTATATGCTGTGGCGGTAACATTCGGAATGTGGTAACTGTTTGTTGCATGAAACAAGGTCCGTTCCATTACAGCCGGCGACAGGTCAGCCGCAGCCCCCGCATTCTGGTGAAAGGTGACCTGGTAAGCCTTTATTTTAAAGTCTTTTGAAAGTCCGATCTTAAAATCGGACCGGTAAGGATGCCGTTTTCCTGTCATGCACATGTCATCCATCCGATGCAGTACTATTTTTACCGGTCTTTTTAAAAGGTGAGCGCCAAGGGCTGCCATTACTGCCCAGGAAGTTGCCTGATCCTCCTTTCCGCCAAACCCACCGCCAAGCCGGGTCACATCTACTTCTATTTTATGCATGCCCACACCCAAAACCCTGGCCGCAGTTCGCTGTACAGCCGTTGGCCCCTGGGTAGAGGAGGCTATCCTGATATTGCCATTCTCCATTTGAAAGGCATAAGCGCCCTGGGTTTCTATGTACAAATGTTCCTGCCCTTCGGAGTCTGCCTCTCCTTCAAATACATGCTCACATGCTTCCCAAACGCTGTCAACATCACCGATCTTAAAGGTTCGGGGTGGGAATATCAGGCTTCCTTTTTCTCTGGCTTCTTTTGGGTCAACAATACAATCGAGCTCTTCAATATCAATTTTTATGAGCTTTTTAGCCTGTCTGGCTATAAACTCGGATGTGGCGATGATCAGAGCCACCGGCATACCCCAAAAGTGGACCTCATCTTCGGCAAACAGAGGCTCATCAGGTATAATGCCGCCAATCTGATTTTCACCGGGGATGTCTTTGAAAGTAATAATTCTTACTACCCCGGGAAATTGCTCTGCCTGGGAATAGTCTACATTTTTTATTTTTCCATGCGCACACGGAGCATCAAAAATTTCCCCATGGAGCGTACCGATCTGTACAGGGATATCATCGAGGTAAATTGATTCACCCCGCACATGTCCTTTTGAATCAATATTTTTCATATAAGCGCCTCCATTTTAAATTTTTTTGAGGAAATAATTCAATAAAATGGGCAAAAAAGAGCTGGCGCAGCAGCAACCTTTTATATTCTTTGCTGCCACGTATATCGCTGATGGGCGAAATCTCCGAATCCAATATTTCCGCTGCAGCGCTCACACTTTCAGAACTTAGCTGCTTACCCTTTAAGAAAGCGCATGTTTTCTCCAGATATAGCGGTGTGGCAAATACCCCTCCCGCTGATACATCTATCACTTCAATATTGTCGTTTATGACGGCCAGTCTGATGGCAGTGTTAACACTGGCAATGTCCAGGTATGTACGTTTGCTTACCTTTTCAAAATTGAAGAAAGTATTTTCGTCCGGGAGGTGAAATTCAAGCATCTCAACCGCTTCGTTTTCCTTGAGGTCAACCTTTCTGTAGGCCAGGTAGAACTCCTTCAACGGCAACTTCCGCACTTCACCAGTCGGTTTATTAATTGTCAAAGTGGCATTCAGGGCCAGAAAAAATGCTGTCAGATCACCGATCGGGGAGGCATTGACCAGGTTTCCCGCTATAGTGCCCATATTTCTTATTTGTGTGGACGAGATTAACTTCAGATGCTTCCTGAGGTTGGGAAACATGCTGTTAAATACATCTGATTCCAGCAGGTCGGTTGCTGTTGCCCCTGCTCCCACATAGCAAATGTTTTTATCCAGGAAAATACTTTTTAAGTCTGTGAGATCGAAAAAAGGATGGATATCAGAGGTCACTAAATCGTCCGGACGTTGTACATACACATCTGTACCTCCGCCTACTTTGGGTAGTCTATCCGCACGTCCGTTGGGGTTTTGGCTGGCTACCTGTAATGCGATCAGTCGCTCAGGTATTCCTGCAAAGTACCCGGGAATAAACCCTTCTCTGATCAACCAGTCAATGGGATGTTTATCATCTTTACGGCTTAATTTACTTACAATGATCCCTGTGGCCCGTTCGATAGACTTGTACCCGGTGCAGCGACAGATATTGCCATCAATAGCACTGATGCCTTCCTCTAACGTTGCCGACCCGGCTGACAGGCAGTATCCTGACAAGGACATTATAAAACCAACAGTACAAAAACCACATTGGGTGCCCCCTGTATCTACGAACGCCTGTTGTACCGGTGTAAGCTGCTCCATATTTAAACCTTCTATGGTTACCACGTGCTTGTTTTTGACGTTGGCCAGTGGAGTGATGCAAGATGTCATCGACTGGTACCTTAACTTGCCTTCCTTCACGTCTCCGATCAAGACCGTACAGGCACCACAATCACCTTCCCTGCAGCCGATCTTGGTGCCGGTAAGCTGGTGGTCATACCTGATAAAATCCAGCAGTGTCATTCCGCCCGGCTTGTCAGTTTTTACCAATCTGTTATTTAGAATAAATTCCATTAGTGTTGCTTAGTACTCGATCTTGTCTGAACTTTCAGACCATTTTTTAAAAGCCTCTATCGCTTCGTCACGAAGCATTTGCTGTGTGAAAAGCTTTCTTTCTGATATCGGGCGCTCGATTTCGTCATAGATAAACTGGTCATCAAAATTGATCGCTGCTGCATCCTCTTTGGTATTGGCATAGTATATTTTATCCGGTCTTGCCCAATAAATGGCTCCCAGGCACATCGGACAAGGTTCGCAGCTAGTGTATATTTCGCAACCATCCAACTGAAATGAACCTAGTATTTCACATGCCTTCCGGATGGCCACCACCTCCGCGTGAGCAGTAGGGTCATTAGTTGCTGTCACCTGGTTGGTGCCATGAGCTATTATCTTCCCGTCTTTTACCACAACAGCTCCGAAAGGCCCTCCGTTTCCTGACTCTACATTATGAATAGAGAGCCTGATGGCCTCTCTCATTATATTTTCTTGTTGTTTTTTGTCCATTATACTAAAATAGAAAATTCTGACTTAGGAGGTTGGGATTGGTATTGCCTTTTATGTATAAAAACTTACACACCTTTTAAGCTTCTGTTTCATTTTATATTTTATCAAATTGGTGGTTTTAAACTTTTTCATTCTAATGAGAAGATTAACACTTTTAATCCCCATTTTTTTGTTTGCTTTTTCTTAAGGGACACTATGGGCAGAACGATGCCGGATCAGGAGATGAAGAATAACTGGTGATGACGCTGGAGTAACTGATGAATATTGGGTAACCGCCTCTCAGCGGTGTAGTCCCGTACAGTTGTTACAGTTGTCGGGGAAGAGCCTTTTTGGAACGAGTGTAACGCGGACATTGGAGTTTTCTTCGAGGCACTAACCAAACAGCCCTTTTCTCAATTATTAATAATGTGCCGAAGGGCTGTTTTTCTAATACATGATATTCAAAAGTCTTCAGCCACGGACGGTTCAAACTGTTCTGTACAAAAAGGAATGGGCTTGTATGACTGTATAAAGAGGTGCTTATTATGGGTTTTCATCTAATAATGGTACATGTGTGCCTTAAAAGTATTTATACCCGATGCATTATCATAACACTTTAGTAAGTTGCAGGTTCAACCCCGATAAGGACCTGGTGTTCTTTATATTACACGAGGTCGTGCTATGTTAATCAAAGGCTTTGCCGAAAACAAGGTCATTGATTCTTTCCCGCTTATCCATCTGGAGGTATTATACCTTTAGGTACAATGGTACATCGGGAATTTCGACTAATCCATAAAGTGCTAAGCTAGTGAGTATGTTATTTTAACTATCATTCTTTGATAGCAATCAACCTAATGGTATCTGTTATGGCAGATCATTTTTTAAAACCAACATACTTACATGAATTTCGTGAACCACCTAACCTATTCAAAAATATGGTATAGAATTATTTCTATATTATTTATGGTGTTTGCTGCATTTGTGGCAAACGCCCAACCGGATCCTCCTACAGGCTTTCATGCTGTCTCGCTTGATGAAGCAAATGAACTTTCATGGCTGCCCACGGTAAGTTCCGGTGTCTCGGAATATCGAATATACCGGTCTACGGACTCGGTTACTTTTGATCTTTTGGGAAGTGTGCCTTTTGGTACAAACACCTACACGGATAACGGGCTAACCAATGGCCAGTTTTACTTTTATGCTGTTGCCTCATTCGATGGTGTAGAAGGTAGCTTTTCAACCGTTGACGCCTCTACCTCAGAGGAGAATTTTTCTTCCTTTACAAGATTCGATGGCGCCGGATATGGTGTAGTAAGTGATTCCATGTACCTCAGTTTGAATAACGGTGACAGAAGGTTTTCTGTCGAACTTTGGGTACGTATCAATGATACCTCTAAGGGCAACCAGGTCATCTTAATTCGAGAATCAGCTTACGGTAGTAAAACAGCGTATTATAAAATAGAGTACCTGAGTGGCAAGTTTAGCGCTTATGTGTACACTACGGGCCAGTCGGTGGAAACCAACCCGGCAACTTTGACCGTCAATGAAAATCAATGGTATCACCTGACTTTCACAGGTGGTGATGTAGCCAATACATACCATCTGTACATCGATGGGCAGGAGGTAGATAGCAGAACCTTTTCACTTCCTCTTGAAAACCAGTTCACCCGGTTGTTCGTGGGTGGCGAAACTTCCGGTAAAAATGACGTGGCAAAAACCTATACCATGAATAGCGGTAATTTTTTGGTAGGGGATATCTGTGAGCTGCGACTATGGAACAGGTTCAGGTCTGAAGCTGAAGTTCAGGCAGATCTCTATAGTAGGTTAAGAGGTGATGAAGATACTGCGTTATATGGTACATGGCATTTTGATCGCATGTTTAACGGATACATCTATAATTATGGTATCGCTGAACTGAATACCGCAAACTCACCGCCTGCTCCTTTTTATCCGCATTACGAAAACATTGACCTATTTGGAGACGCACACGTGGTGTCACCGCAGATCAATAGTATAGACGATGCGGTGAACGTGCATACAAATGCCGTGAATGATGTACTGGACGTTCAAAGCAATGACATTTTTAATGAGATCTATGTGATGCCCAGCGTTATTGTGACACCGCCTAAAAACGGTACCGCGACAATATCCAGCAGAACTGATATTACATACACACCTACTTCAGGTTATCTGGGTCAAGACTCTATTCAATACCTCGTAGTTGACAGCACTTTTTTTGCAGATCCTTATCGCTTCGCGGATACAGCCTGGGTGCATATCAACGTTTACAATAACCCTCCTGTGATCACTTCCAACGGAGGAGGCGACAATGCTTCTGTCAATATTAACGAGAACACCACTGCTGTTACCACGGTAACAGCCACAGACGCGGATGCCGGCACTACGCTTACCTATAGCATTACAGGAGGTACGGATCAGGCGCTTTTTAATATTAACAGTAGCAGTGGGGTGCTGGTATTCGACACAGCCCCCAATTTTGAGGCCCCCACCGATAGTGACACGGATAATGTGTATGTAGTGGAGGTTACTGTCAGTGATGGCGTACAAACCGACTTGCAAACACTAACCGTAACGGTCAATGATGTGATCGAAGCAGCCACTTTTACCATCGACCCGATTGCTGATGCCAGTGTTGATGAAAACGTAGCCTACACCTCTGTGACGCCCGCTATTACCGGCACCCCGATCGGCAGTATCAGTTATGCTATAACCGGAGGAGCAGACGCGGCTGACTTCACGATCAACAGTGCTACAGGTGTGGTGAGCATGGTGGCCAGAGACTTCGAATCCCCGGAAGATGCGAATTCAGACAATGTCTATGAAATAGAGATCACCGTTACAGATTCCGATGGCAACAGCGATTCGGAAAGCTGGACTGTAACGGTCAATGATGTGATCGAAGCAGCCACTTTTACCATCGACCCGATTGCTGATGCCAATATTGATGAAAACGTAGCCTACACCTCTGTGACGCCTGCTATTACCGGCACCCCGATCGGCAGTATCAGTTATGCTATAACCGGAGGAGCAGACGCGGCTGACTTCACGATCAACAGTACTACAGGTGTGGTGAGCATGGTAGCCAGAGACTTCGAATCCCCGGACGATGCGAATACGGACAATGTCTATGAAATAGAGATCACCGTTACAGATTCCGATGGCAACAGCGATTCGGAAAGCTGGACTGTGACGGTCAATAACGTGGTAGAGACCGTCACTTTTACTATAGACCCCATTGCTGATGACGTTGTAAACGAAAATGCGGCATATACCTTGGCGCCACCGCCTTCCATCACGGGAACACCCGTTGGAGAGGTCACCTTTTCGATCAGTGGAGGAGCTGATGCATCTGCCTTCACCATTAATCCTGTGGGCGTGGTGGTTATGGTTCCCAGAAATTTCGAAGCTCCTGACGATGTTGATGCGGATAACATCTATGAGATTGAAATTACCGCTACAGATGCTGACGGCAATAATGATTCGGAAAGCTGGACTGTAACGGTGATCAATGTTGTGGAAGCCGCTACGCTGACCATCAATGCTATTTCTGATGCTACCGTAGATGAGAATGCTGCATATACGTCAGTAACTCCATCCATTGCCGGCACCCCAATTGGCAGTATCAGTTATGCTATAACAGGAGGAGCAGATGCAGCAGCGTTCACTATCAGCTCCACTACGGGCGTGGTAAGTATGGTGGCCAGAGACTTTGAGTCCCCGGACGATGCGAATGCAGATAATGTCTATGAAATAGAGATTTCAGTTACCGACTCCGATGGAAACAGTGATTCCGAAAGCTGGAACATAGCTATTAATGACCTGAACGACAATCCACCTGTGATCACCTCAAATGGTGGTGGTGATGAGGCCACAATCCATACTGATGAAAAAATTGCTGCTGTTACCACTGTTACCGCTACCGATGCGGATACAGGCAGTAACCTCACATTCTCCATTGTCGGTGGCGAGGATCAGGCATTGTTTAATATTGATGCAACCTCCGGTGACCTGGACTTTATTAGTGTCCCTGATTTTGCAAATCCGGCAGATGATGATGCAAATAATACCTATGAGGTGGTCGTTTCCGCAAGTGATGGAACCTTTGCCGATGAGCAGTTCCTGACGGTTATCGTCCACCAGGTAAACGACCCACCTGTTGACCTGTCCCTTTCATCAAACACGGTACCTGAAAATGAACCAGTGAGTACATTAGTGGGTATTTTTAGTACCAATGATGTTGGCGATACCCACACCTATACCATTGAAGGTGGTGCGGATGTGACTTCATTTTCGATCGATGGGGATGAACTGCTCACCAACGCATCTTTTAATTTTGAATTGAAAGACAGCTATGAAATCCTGGTAAGAACCACCGATACGGGAGGCGGGTCCTTCGAAAGGACATTTCAGATCACTATTCTGGATGTTAATGAACCACCAACCTCCATCAGCTTATCCAACAACACAATTTTGGAAGAGGAAGCGGCAGGGACTCTGGTAGGCCTGCTTTTAACTACTGATGAAGATATTGGCGATGTGCATCAATATACCATAGTTGGTGGGGATGATGCTTCATTTTCCATTCAGGACAATCAGTTATTGTCCAATAGTCCCTTTGATTATGACCTGCGGAGCAGTTTCAATATAACGATCCGCTCGACTGATCAGGGTGGGCAGTTTGTTGAAGGAGATTTTGAAATAATCGTCATCCCGGATACCAACCGGGAGCTAGATATTCCCAGTGCTTTTACGCCTAATAACGATGGATTTAATGATCTATGGGTAATTCCTGAGATCGAAAGGTATCCCAACTGCAAAGTAACGGTAATGCATCGCAATGGCCGTAAGGTATTCTATTCGGAAGGCTATCATGCGCCATGGGATGGAACCAGCAACAACAAAGAACTGGGTAAAGATACATACTTCTATATCATCGAATTGAATGACAGCTCTGAACGAGTCTATAAAGGATTTGTAATGATCCTGTAAAAGCTTTTAACCTAAACCGTATAAAAAATGACCCGACACCTCTTTACATCGATATTGCTACTAGCAGGGGTGGGCGCTTGCGCGCAAAGTGACGTGCTCATGACCCAATACTACCAAAACCTGCCTTCCGTAGCTCCCGGACTTGCAGGCGCTATGGACTTTGTTGACATCCGTACATCCTATCGCCAGCAGTGGGTGGGGTTCGAAGGAGCGCCAAAAACTTTGATGGTGAGCGTAAATGGTGTTAAAAAGTTCAGAAATAACGAATACAAATATAACTCCTCCAGGGTAAGTAATCTTTCCCCCTACGAGGGAAACGGTGTTAAACTCGGACTTGGCGGGTATGTAATTAAGGATGAACTGGGAGCCTTTACTCAAAACCTGATCATGTGCAATACCGCTGTGCACGTTCCTATCAAGCGCAAAACCTATCTCTCGCTGGGGTTGTCATATGGCGTTAATCAAACGCAGATCGACTTTGAAAGGGTGAGCGTCATTGACCCGGGCGACCCTCTTTACAACGCGTATTTGAAAGATGCCCCGGAATCTACCTATCTAAGGATAAATGGTGGGTTGGCGTTGTATTCCCCAACATATTACCTGAGCTACTCCATTCTGAATGCCGGGGATGTGGTTTTGTCGGGATTTGAAACCGGAGAAGACCTCTTTGCCAAATTTTCTCACAGCCTTTTGGGAGGGTACAGGTTCAGTCTGCGTCAGGACCTGGAGCTGATTTCCAGTGCTATAGTACGCTACTCGAAAAGAAATCCCACCTCATTTGATTTGGGGGTGAAGCTAAGGTTTAACCAATTGCTGGATGCCGGTATGGCTTATCGTAATGATCAGACACTGATCGGTTCATTGGGATTGATCATAAATGATACTTTCCGGTTTGGCTATTCTTATGAGTATAAATTTTTGGATGTTCGTGATTTTAAGCCGGGTAGCCACGAGGTCGCTCTGGGTTTGCAACTTTTTAATAAAAGAGGTTATGTTCCGATCTGGTAATTTTTTTAAACACACATTTGGAAAAGTCTTTTCAACTGTCATTGTGATATTGTGCCTGGGACCTGCTCCTCTTTTAGTAGCACAATTTAGTGTCAGTGATGTAAAGGTGCTTTCCGATTCTGTCAACAGCCAAATGGAAGAATCGAATCCTATGCTGACTAACGATGGCAGGACACTCTATTTTGTCAGGACATTTTCAGAGGAAAATATGGGTGGTAAGCTGGCAGGTCAGGATATTTGGTATAGCCGGCTAAAAGAAGACAGTACCTGGTCCACGGCCAGTAATTTGACTTCACTGAACACCATTGATAACAATCTGGTAGTCGGCATATCAGAAAATTCCGATACACTATATCTGCTCAATTCATATTCAGGCCCTTTACGGGAAAAGTGGGGAATAGCCTACAGCACAAAGGATAGTGACGGAATTTGGACCGCGCCAAAGGAATATGATGTGGTCTTTAAAAATACCGGAGACTTTCGGGGATACTTTGTTTCTGCCAGTGGAAACGTCATACTGCTGTCATCGAATTCGGAAAATAGCTATGGAGAAGAAGACCTCTATATTTATATCAAAGAAAACGGTCAGTGGCAGGACCCCATTCATTTAGGGCCGGAAATAAACACATCCGGATTTGAAATTTCCCCTTTCCTGACTGATGATGAGCAACGGATCTTTTTTGCCAGTAATGGGCATGGCGGGTTTGGCGATTCTGACATTTTTATGACCGAAAGGCTGGACGATACATGGCAAAATTGGAGCACACCCGTTAATCTGGGACCTGAGATAAATACAAAGGGCTTTGATGCCTACCTGAGTCTGGACCCCGGCGGATTGGCACTTTATAGTAGCTCGGGAAACGGAAGTTATTCCGACATATATAGTGCCGTCATCACTTTTGGAGAAGCGGAACCTGTACCTGATACCACAGTTCTGTTGGATAGCACCGCTATTGTCTTAGTGCAGGATACGCTGAGCGAAGAAGCCTTGAGTCAGCCCATCTACTATACTGTACAGTTATTGGCATTAGGAAAAAGAGAGGCCCCGGAAATCGATTTTTTTGAAAAAGTCGACATCAGTTCAGTTAGTGTCTACATGGGCAATGACGGGCTGAACAGATTTTCTATTGGCGAATTCGAAAGTTTTTCTCTGGCCCTCGAGGCTATGGGATCTTACCGGAAGATAGGATACTTTGACGCGTTTGTGCGAAAAGTTACCCGCTATGAAGATCTATTCAAAAGCTCAGGTGAAAAGGTACTGGGGCTATTCTATGAAAGCCAATAAGAAAAGGCCAATACCGGTAGCGAAGCATAAGTAATGCAAGCCGGTATCCTTCTAGTTGATAACAACCAGGTTTACCCTGACCAACAAATACCAGGCTAAATCCAAACGGGTAGCAGCTTATAAATGGTCATGGCAGCCGATAAAATATTTCTAAACCAACTAAAACCCAACAGCATGGAACCTATTTTATCTCACCTTTCGAGAAGTAAAAGGCTCATAGCCACTTCCTTCTTACTCATTAGCAATGTGCTAACAGCAAGCTTAACCCATACCTTAGCTATCCCGGACATAGCAGCTCCAAACCACGAAATACCGGCAAGGACAAAATCATCAGTTGAACCCACAACGGAAGCTAAAATGTCAGGTATGGAGCATATCTCCTACAAGAGCGCCAGCCTGCCATTCAACACCATTTGGTATGAAGATTTTGATAATTTGCCCCATGGGACGAATTACCATGCCGGGCAAGCCGGATGGGATGGAGAAGCCTCAGGAGTTAGCGGGCATTTCAAAGTAGCAAATCAGGCTTACGAATCCAATAATCTAGATATCGAAGCTATCTGGAAATCGGAAGTGATCAATATCAAATACTACACTAACATTGGTATTAGGGTGGATCTGTCCTCAACAGGAGCATTGGAGTCTCATGAAGATTATATCAAAGTGTACTACCGGCTGGATGGAGGCCCTGAGACCCTGCTCGACAACGGGGCGCAATACGGATCGTTTGGTCAGGCTACAGCTACTGTTACGGGACTGGCAGGTGAGAAATTACAGATAATTATTAAAGTGTATAACGATCATTCTGCGGAGTACATTGTATTTGACGATGTGATAGTGACCGGGGATGCCGGTAACCTCCCTGCGAACCTCGTCTGGAATGAAACGTTTAACGGACTTCCCGATTTTTCTACCTCCAGCGGTCTGTGGGTGAGAGATGTATCCGGTGCCTCCATCGGCTCAGTCGGATATTTCGAAGTACGGCAGGACAGGTTTCTTGGAAGACAGTTAAACGGAGAGGCAAAGCTTATCAGTGAATCAATAGACATATCCAACTATTCATCGGTGGATATGTCCGTTGACTTGTCCGGTTACGGAAAAATGGAAAGTTCGGACTATATAAAAGCTTACTACCGGCTTGATGGGGGAAATGAAGTGTTGATCGGGGGCTTTACAGGCGCTTCCGCAGCCCCCGTTACAGTGTCTGTGAACGATATTTCCGGGAATACTGTACAGTTTATCATCAAAGTGAGTAACAGTTCTGAAAATGAAAGACATGTGATCGATAACATGATTGTCATTGGTAAGCCAACCTTGGAGATCATAGAAATCACAGGAGGAACCCTCAACTGTACGAATCCTGAGGTGACAATAAGTATAACCACGAATAGTTCTAATGTTGACTATTTGTGGGAAGGTCCCAATGGCTTTTCATCTACGTACCGGAATCCCACCGTCAACGTACCCGGAACTTACACCGTCACCGTGACTGATCCTACATCCGGGCAGTCGAACTCTGCCGGTGTAGAGGTGTCCGGAGGAGGTTCCGGTGTATTCTGGAGAGAGGACTTCACACATCCTGATGGCACCGACAGTGATGAAGGCAGCACTAGCTGGAGCATCGAAAATAGTGGGGGTGGAAAATTTGAGGTTTTGGGAAATGAATTTGTAGTGGTGAACACTGGTGCCGGGGAGGTTGCAAGATGGACCTCCAGGGTAATTGATATTTCAGGCAGACCTGATGTGACGATCAGCATGCTGGCAAGAAGTGCGGTGATCAATGGAGGAAACGGACTCGAAGACTCAGGAAATCTGAATGATTATCTGCGCTTATATTATAGGCTAGATGGAGGATCGAAAACACTGGTCCATGAGTTTTCAGGGGAGATCAATGGAAATAACAGTGAGGCCACCAGGATAACCAGCGGTAAACTCAACGGTTCCACATTACAGGTCATTATCAAAGGCAGGACTACAGCCCCGGATGAGCTCTATTATTTCGATAATGTAGAATTGAACTCTGTAGTCACTGCAACGGCATCGGCAAGTGAATATTTAAGCTGCACCAACACCTCGGTGACATTATCCGGCGGCTCGAATACTGCAGGCGCGACCTTCAACTGGGCAGGGCCGGGCGGTTTTACATCATCATCCCAAAACCCTGTGGTTACGGAACCGGGAATGTATACCCTGACTGTGACTGCCCCGGGGACAGAATGTACGGCTGTCGCGGAGGTAGAGGTATTGAAATTTAATACCATTGCTTTGTGGAGCGAAGACTTCACACTTCCTGATGGTACCGACAGCGATGGTGGTAGCACAAGTTGGAGTATAGAAAACAGCGGAGGTGGAAATTTCGAGGTCTCAGGCAATGAGTTTGTGATTGTCAACACCGGTGCCGGGAAAGTAGCGAAATGGACTTCAGAAGTTATTGACATTTCAAATATGCCGAATGTAACCGTTACCATGGCGGCAAGAAGCGAGGTGATCAATGGTGGAAATGGATTGGAAAGCTCGGGGAACCTGAACGACTATCTAAGGCTATATTACATATTGGATGGTGGGTCTAAAATACTGGCCCATGAGTTTTTAGGGGAGATCAATAACAACGGTCACGCCAGTATTATCACCAGTGGCGAACTCAATGGTTCTACTCTTCAGGTCGTTATCAAAGGGAGGACCACTGCCATGGATGAGCTATATTATTTCGATAACGTGATGGTAAACGCACCTCTAACTGCCACAGCAACTGTGGATGGGAGCCTGAGTTGTAACAATTCGTCAGCAACTATTTCCGGCAGTTCCAATGCATCGAACGTCACCTATAACTGGACCGGACCGGGTGGTTTTACTGGAAATACACAAGTGATTAGCGTCAGCACGCCTGGTGACTATACACTGGAGGTATCCACTCCCGGAGGGTGTACGGCTACAGCCATAGCCCAAGTAACCTCCGATGGAGGTGGTATAAATACTGTATGGCAGGAAAATTTTACCCTCGCAGATGGTACAAATTCAGATAATGGCCCGACAAGCTGGACAGTACAAAATTCGGGATCGGGTACCTTTTCGGTGAAAGGAAATGAATTCAAGGCATCCTTCAATTCAGCTAACGAGGGTGTCTGGCTTTCTGATGTCATCGATATTTCGGGGATTAGTAACGCTACGGTATCTGCTGATCTGCGCAGTGCAACCGCCAGTTCTAACGATTATTTTGAATCAGACGACTATATACGGGTTTACTATAAGCTGAATGGTGGTGCGGAAACGCTGATATTTGGAAATAACGGAGGCCTTAACGGGGCAAATAATGCGGCATCGTCAACAACTATTGAATCGGAACCATTAAATGGTAGTACCGTCCAGATCATCTTTAGAGTAAGAAACTCTCACTCCACTGAGAAATATTATTTCGATAACGTAACAGTCGCAGGAACCAGTCAGGGTAGTGTAGATGCTATTGTGACTGTAGATGGAACATTGACTTGCAGCAATACTTCAGTAGACATCACCGGAGCGTCTTCCGAGCCCGGTGTTACCTACAACTGGACCGGTCCGGAGGGTTTTACCGCGGACACACAGGTCATCACGGTAAGTACTCCGGGTGACTATACATTGGTCGTTTCCTCTAGTGGCGGTTGTACAGGTACTGCCACCGCAACAGTTACGCAAGATGTCGCAATACCGGATATTTCAATCTCTCCGGCAGACACTCTGAGTTGTGCCCACACTGCTGTCGAGTTAGTAGCGTCATCAACTACGCCTAATATTACAATTTCCTGGGATGGGTTTACGCCAGGGGAAAGCTCAATTACAATTTCCGAATCAGGTACTTACATTGCTCAGGTGATTAATAACGACAATGGCTGTACAAAACAGGACACAGTTACAGTGATGCAGGATATTAGCTTACCTCAGGACGTTGCTGCCAGCAACACAGGCCCTTTGACCTGCTTGACTACCAGCGTAGACCTGATCGGCTCCACCACAACAGAAGGAGTGACCTACCGCTGGCTAAGCTCCGGTAGCGTAATCGCCACTACAGCCACCGTAACGGTCAGTGCTGCTGGTGAATACACCCTTGAGGTGACCAAAGAAAGTACAGGCTGCACGACCACCGTCACCACCGAAGTGATCACAGACAACACCCAGCCTGAAGAGGTAACAGCCAGCAACACAGGCCCTTTGACCTGCTTGACTACCAGCTTAGAACTGATCGGCTCCACAACAACAGAAGGCGTGACCTATCGTTGGCTAAACTCAGGTAGCGTAATCGCCACAACGGCCACTACAACGGTTAGTGCTGC
>NZ_AMZN01000030.1 GCF_000331535.1 Fulvivirga imtechensis AK7
GAGCATCTTATTTTTATTATCTAGTAATTAGCCAAAGTCAAGAGACCTGACAGGTTTTGAAAACCTGTCAGGTCTTTTTCCATTAAAGACAATCGAAAAATCCATTTGAAGATTAACAAACCACATGGCAGAGCTCCTCATCGGATGAATATCACCTCAGAGCAAGTTTCATCCGATGAATGTTCGGAGACATATGCGGAACTTCCAACTCTTCCTGTCTGAAAAGCTGCTTTACTAAACTTTCAAAGTTTGATAGAGCCTACCATCTTTGGATTGGGATTTTTCTAAAGCAGGATCAATTTTCGGTACGGGAAGTCTGAAGACTTCAATGGTTCAAAGGTCCAAGTCACCGCTTTGCTCAAGATTTGAACCAGTACGCGGGTTCTAAGACCTGCCAGGTCTCGAAAACCTGGCAGGTCTGTCGCACAGGATTCTCTACCTTAGCCAACGGTAGCACAGTTTCTTGACAGCAATCCTTCTCAACAAAATTACAAGTCCCAGAACCACACAAACTCCATAGACTATCAAGGAGGGTAGCGGACTCAACAGCTCCAACTTGTTATTCAAAAAAATAAACGAAAAAGCCGCTACTGTAAAGGCAATGCTTGTCGTTGAATATATCTTGTTTGCAAGCACTGTGCATATATGGGCTTTTTGAGATTCAAAATAATCCCAATAGGAAGCTAGATCATATTTTTTAATGAGAATGTAAGCTTTAAAATACTTCCTCTCCCCTAACTCAAAATCAAGGGCAATTTTGCCAAACATCTTCATCGAGCCTCTTTTTTCATCGGATAGAGGTTCGTCTATGAGCAGGTCCATTCCTGATTTAGAAGCCCACACACCCAGCTTATACAATTGAAGTTTGTCGGCAGTTATGGCTAAGATTTGATATAGATCAACTTTGGCATTATGCTGTTTTGGTAATTCAGAACTAGCACTCCAAAGTACCACAACATCATCGTATTTACCTTCTTCAAAAAGAGTTTTAAATTGAGTGATCATGGAGCATAGAACTACTTCTGCTTCACTACTTCTTCAAGTTGCTGTTTCAGCTCCTTTATCTCCTCCGCCTGAGCTTTGTTGATCTCGTTCTGCTGAATCAAATAAAGCGTAAGCTCCTCCACTTTCTCAAGCAATTTCAGATTCATCTCTTTCAGCTCTATACCATTTTCCTCCATTTCCTTAGCGGAAGGGATATTAGGTAGGTGACTGTAGTTCTCGACATAATGCTTTACCTCCTCCAGGCTCTGCAATTCATACGATTCTTTAAACACATAATCGGGAGCCACCGCACCATTGAGGTCTACTTTTACTTCCTGGGTATGTATTTGGCCTTTGACCGCAAGTGCTGCATCAGGATTTGTAGTACCGATGCCTACATTGCCGCCAAAAGGATTCAGTGCAAGCACACCAACATACTCCGCAAAGTTAGAATGTTCATGACCTGCCCGCAGATAGACTTTTCGCTCATTGAAATTATTTGAAAGCGCCATATAAAAGCCGTTGTTACTGCTCGACAGTTTGAAATCATACTTACTGGCATAATTTGAGGAATTGTTACTTGTAGCATTTAATGGTAATGATGATGTGCCATTCAACCGCATCGTTCCGTTCACATGCAACGTGTTTAAGGGATCTCTTTCTCCTATACCTACATTCCCTCCGAAAGGATTCAAGGAGAGTATACCCGTATATTCGGCATAACTTGTATGGTTATGCCCCGACTGCATGTAAACCTTCCGCTCATTTTGTGTATTGGAAACTGTCATGAAAAGGCCATTGTTAGCACTTGTTAGCTTAAAATCATAGTTCGTAACATAATTGGAAGAGTTATTACTTGTAGCATTTGTAGGCATTGCCGAAAGTCCGTTCAGACGCATAGTTCCATTTACATGAAGACTATTTGAGGGACTATTTGTGCCTATGCCTACAGGGTCCAGTGTGGTAACTATTGTTCCATCTTCCACCCATTGAGCGAATAATGCAAAATTGAAAGATAGAAGTGTGGTGATGAGTAGTAGTTTTTTCATTTTGATGTTAATCTAAAATATTACCATAGGTTGGACAGGGACTAAGTTGCTTACCTCCTCCTTAAAAATGCTCGTTCACTTAATTCAAATCCAAATTTCAAGGTCCACGCTCTTGGATATATTGCATTTTGATAATCATGGAGAAAGTTGTAAAGGACTAACACATTGACATTGACCAATGCATGGACGTTAAATTTTTTTCCGGCTCCGGCAAGTAATCCGTTTACCCATATTGTTTCTTGTTGATCACTACCAGCTATGGCTACCTTTTTTGATAATCTTTCAAACTCCCCGTATGCAAAGAAACCCATGGCTATATCATAACTGGTAAAGCCTTTGTAGCCATAGCTATTCGAAGGTATGGCAGGCACAGAAGCAATGGTATCACTACCAAAGGTATGTCTTATAGTACCCCCTACTCCTACTATAAATTTCTTGTTAAACTTGTAACCCACCTGGGGAGTAAGGTCAATAGAAAATGGTTTAATACTATTTACTATAAAGTTACCCCCTAAATATAATCGCTCTTTTAGCGGCCTTCCCTTTAATGAGCTTCTTTTTACTGCTGTGGACATATCATTAGAATTAGGAAGCTTGATGTATTTTTTCTGAAGCCTTTGAAGCTTTTTTTGAGCTGCCTGGAGCTTTTCTGAGTGAGCGGCAAAAAACTCAGCAGCCTTTTCTTTTGCCATCTCTCTTCCCGTATTGCGCATCTCCTCAACATCAGAATACTTCTCCACGTCATTTTTGTATGTATCCGGAGCATCTTGCCACTCTTTTAGAGCATTCCGCTCCTCCTGGAAGGCTTGCAACTCTTCCATACCCTCCAACTTCGACCCATATTGCTTTGCCTCCTCTTGTGCAACGTGGCCAGCCGCAGATTTCAGGCTATCCGGATTATCCAGATCTCCGATCTTTTGACCGGCCATACGTTCCACTTCTGCAGCGCCCGTGGCTGCTTTCAGCTCCTGCTCAACCTTTTGCTGCGCTATAGCCTGCAGAGAGTCCACCTGGCTGCTATCTGGCGATACACCCTTAAGCGCATCTATATGCTGACCCCCCGGCAATTCATCTGCCAAGCGGTTGGCCTTAACTAAGCTATCGGATTTATACCTCCAATACTTCCTTGCCGCTTTTGCCTGCTTCAAACTGTCTTTGCTGTAGTACTTTTTATACCTTTTCAGCTTAGTACGAGCATCCCTGGCTTTCTCTACTTTTTGTATTTGCTTGTCACTAAGCTTTACTTCAAAGTTTTGAGAAAACAGTGTTAATGGGAGTAGGATGAGCGATATGGCGAATAATATTTTAGTTTTTTTGCATTGATGGATAATTGTCCTAGACCACTTTGCTCTTCGTACTATCATATATTTTAACAGCTAATTCATTCATCTTCTAATAGATATAAATCAAAATCCAATTCAGCACCAAGATCATGAATAAATGAAATAAATTCCTTTGATAGGTTCAATGATGGCGTTTCCCCATTAGCTATTTCAATAACCGCATTTACAGTCACCTCAAGTTGATTATTCTCTACGTATTTCTTAATTGCACCAGTCTTTCCTTCAAATATCCTTTCGAATTGCAGAGTTAATTCGCTGAAATCCAAACTACTTATGAAACCGATCGAATACTCCCAAGCTGATTCCTTTCTTTTCTGCATTGATTTTCCTTTTCTCAATTCCATGTAGGTATCAATTAGATCCCCCTTTAACCAACTGTCAGACGGCTCAACACCTATGTCTTTTGTAAAATCGATAGGATTAAAAGGATCTCCAAATACGACTAAGGTCAACTTAAGTTGAGTAACAAATGTATGTGCCTGTTTCATAAGAAAATACCTGTAAAAATCGCTTCGCCTACACCACCTTTTTTTAATATCAATATTTCACCAGTTTCTGTGTGTCTATATAAATCAAATTTAGATATTCCTTTTGATCCCAAAAATTCTTTCTTTAGAGCATGAGCATCTATACCGGCTTTTTTTAGCATGTTAGGCTTAATCAGCTTAATATTGTTCATGTTTCTTCCTGCTGCTCCAACTGATTTAAAGCCGTTGATAGTTTTAGTACTCTTCTTAGCGACAGTTTTGGTAACCTTCTTCCTTGCCTGCTTCTTTACGGCAGTGGAAAATATCTTTTTTGCTGCACCCTTGACAATACTACCAGAACCAAGTGTTAGAAGATCTACATCAATATTGTAAGGTTCTATACCATTTCCTGTTAAAAATGAGGATGGATAATAATCACTAAACGCCGGATCATAGATCGTCTCCTCAAGCCACATCTCACCAACTATTATCTGCCCTTTGGGTATGTCTTGCCCAATCTTAAAAAGATGTATCAAGGTATTCACAGTTGGTCCCACCATGCGACTAAAGTCGCCAATAGACCTTCCAACGTCTGACAGCACTCCATGCTGAAGCCCATAAACCATACCCGCTCCTGCTACAGCACCACCCAACGCGGCCAATGCTGTCTGCTCAAGGTCTGCACCATTTTTACGAGCTGCATAGCCTGCTGCTGCACCACCAACAACTGCACCAGCTATTATCTGAGCAGTTGGTCCAAAAAATCCCCCATCCGGATCCACACCATTTATCGGATTATTTCCCATACCAACGTAAGGGTTGGCAAATTGGGCATAAGGGTCTTGACTATACCATGTACCCAAGCGACTATCATAATTTCCCCTTATGGCAAAGGCATTCCAGTGTGTGTACTCGTCATACTCACTGTATAAACCCTGGTATTTAAAATGATTAGGGACCAGGCCTTCATTTACATATTTTTTGCTGGCTATTTCCATACCAAAAGGATAATAGTCGGAAGTGCTCGTTACCTGCAGCCTGGCATTGTTGCGATCATGCACCACAGTTACGTCATCAAAGTAGCATTCTGTAACGGTACTTTCATTGATTACATAAATGTAGATATACCCATCAAACGGAACGTCTATTTCGATGTCTAGTTCGGTCCACTGTCCCCATGCGTCATCGCCAACAGCATCATAGCCGAATTGAGGCGTTCCCGTATAATCTTCCGGAAAAAGCATATAATTCAGATATGCCTTAGGTGCATTGAAGTTGTTATTACTGACCTGCGCTGAAAAACCAGGTAAGTGTGTTTCAAAAGCATTAAACATTACCTGCGTTTCTCCACCGTTGGCTATTTGAAACGTATTAGTGACAATCTCCACTATATTAGGTATTAATGAATTATCCCCCCCTTTGTCACTCGTGAATATAGCATTGGCAGATATTTTAAGCTTCTCCCTTGTTTTACAGCCAGTTGTATGGCAGGTCCCACTGTTCTACTTGTATTGCCCTTCGTAGTTGCTATATATTCCGGAAAAGGAACTATTGGCGAGGAAGGTGTTGTGTTCAGTACCTGGCTATTCAAAGCTGCCCCGGATCTCGTTGCCGCAACATTTAAAAAATCTGATTCTTCTTGCGATGCCAGCTCCTCTTCCATGGTAGCCTTATACACATTTACCTCACTTAGCATACCAAAGGTCAGACGAGTATTTCCTACATGATCAGTCATGAAGTACTCATATTCATATTTATCGCTTTTATTAATAGCTCGCCCTTCATTATGTAATACAAAGGCAAGTTCAGCATTCTCATACTGAATTGAACCTATATAATCTGTACTCCTGATCGTTTGACCATCTTTAGTAACTACTTTCGACAATTGTGTTCCGGTGGCATCGTAGGTATTCGTTATCACTATCCCATCGTAAAATTCGATACGCTCCGGAAGATCGAGATAGTTATATATTATAGATACAATTTCACTGTTCAGATCTTCTTTTACATTACCATTTTCATCATAGGTATATTCTGTAGGAAGTGAAACATTATGCTCGTTAAATCCAAAATAGCGGTAAGTGCCAGCATCCTCAACCTGCTGAAGTTGATTACCGGTATGCGCATATGTAAGGTCATCAATGGAAGTAGGGTTGGTTGCTCCAGCAACATTTTCATATCTCTGCAAAGCCTTTATATTGCCATTTTTATCGTATTGCAAGACGCGTTCATCATGCATTCCTCCATCACCTGTGTACCCGCCTGTCTCGTTAGCATAATTGGCACGCATAAGTCTGGTAAAATTATCATACTCAAAGCTGTAAGCTTCTTTTATACTACTGTTATGTTCATCATTTCTCTTCCAGAAAATGGCTGCCAGATCACCTCCATACTGGTTTTCAATAGATCGACCATTTATCGTTGAGACGGTGGCGTTGTTATAAACAAGCTCCATCCCAAACAAGTCATTCTCGCCTGAAGTCAAATCTGCATCGTTTATATGGGTGAGCCATCCCCGGATGTTATACATATAATCTATAGATTGTATGTAGCTGCTGCCATTGTTAGTCGAATATAGATTTTTCTCGATCATCTGATCTCGTCCATCGTATTTGTAGCTGGCAAGGATTACTGGATCCTGGTTATCAATAGCATGTTTTACTGTTCGTAACCTTCCACTGTGATCATACTCATATTCCTCAAGTACCTTAAGTTGCACGGAGGCCGTAACATGATTAAGCAACATTTTTTGCGACCTTCCCATAAAATCGTAAGCCATACTCATTCGATCAGTTCCATTCAAGTGATTTTCTGCAATCAGTTGAAGAGGGCGATACTTGCTATCGTAGTAAACAACCGTATTCAGCCACTTGCTACCTCCTATGACTTTGACTTTACTTCCAGTTGGCTGTCCCTTGACGGCATAATCAACGGCTACTGCCACTTCCGGCTGGCTTATAGCAGCATAAGAATGCCCTTCCACGTCCCAATTAGTATTAGATAAATAACTATAGTCATCGAAATAGCTTATTGAAAGCAGATCACTCTCACCTACCGTAGTTGGAAATGTCCTGTTAAGGGTATACCCTACGGAAGAAGTATTTCTAACCTCAAAGCGATACGGATTTAAGGATGTATTTTTTACATCATTGATCAGGTATTTATAAAGTCTAGCCGTTTTATATATACCAGTGATTACCGGCCTGTTTAGCTCATCGTATTTAAAAAACGACCATTCTGCAGGAGATTTTGCACGCTGATTGCCATCTTGTATCAGCACCACTCTTCCATAGTTGTCGTATATTGCTATTACCTTGTCCACTCCTGGGCTTTTACTAATAATTATGTTACCACGCTCATCGTATTCAAATTCGTAATACCAGGTATCTGCATAATCAGCGGTGGGTGTATAGTTACTGACAGCCAAAGGAGGTATTATGAACCTTAACCTGTCCATTTCATCATATACATAATAAGTGTCCAATGTCTCTGTGCTACCTGTTTTACTCACTCTGGAGAGTACTACTCTTCCTTGTGCATCAGAGTATTCTTTAATGATATTACCATCTTCATCTACAACCTGTTCATAAACTAATGTGTTAGCAGCGTGTGTAGAGATAGATCGTGGAAGACCTGAATACACATCCCATTTTCGCACTTCAGAGGCAGTGTTTAATTTTGTTTTACCGGAAATATTCTTATTGTTGCTATGCCATACTGCCCCAGGTCCGGTAGTACTTAAAAGTCTATCTAAAGGCGAGGATTCATAGCTGTATGATGTATAAGGCACCTCATTGGTGTAAGTATTCAAAAGATCTGTAACAGCCGATGGCCTAAATGCCCCATCCTTACCGGAATGCTCTTGGACAATATATGCTTTGTCGGTTCTACTCTTATTATCATAGGAATAAGGTTGAACTATATCCTTGCCACTTGCTCCCGCTTCCTGAGCTACGGTTTGGATGGTTCTTCCAATGCCATCAATATAGTTAAAAGAGGTGACCTTCCCGTTGGGAGATAGGGGCGCGATCTGGTTTTCAGTAGTTATACCAGATTCTTGTATGATCTCCGTTCGCACATAGTTTTGTTCCGGATTAGGGGGAACATTAGTAGGTTGATCAAGCATTTTAATATAAAACTCTCCATGCTCAGATGCACTCACCGAAAATCCGGGAGTCAGCTTAAGGCTCTTAATCACCAGATAAGATTTACCGTTGTTGCAAGAGATTTCGGTTTCATTAACTATTTCTTCTCCGCTAATAGGTCCGTTGCAGATGGGAGTAGGGAGCTGTTGAGCTATGGAATAAAAGGCAACAGCAAATAGAAGGAAAAGGGTAATATATATTCTTCTCATAATGTTTTTATTAATCATGGATTATTTCTGTATTGCTCCTCCACAATCAGCATCAGATTGATAATATCTTACAAGGGTTGTGGCTGAACCCTGTGCTTCAGTGCCACAGCTATCAGTCACCGTACAACGTATGGTATAGTACCCAGAAACTAACTGCTCGGGAAATTGCACGGTATTAGAAGAACCAAACAAAATGTACCATGTTGAAGAATTTGGCCTCTGATAATGCCATTCATAGGTATATGGGCCATTACATCCTTTAGTTAGAGAGCTAACCTTTACGTATGTGATACTGGTATTTCCACTCGAGGTACATGTTCCATATGTGGGGTTATTCGTTCCACAAATATCTATTTCTGCAGGTCCATCAACACAAAGGCCAATTTCCATAGGTTGATAAACCTTAATTTGCTTTGAAAATTGAACCGTTTCATATTCTGGATTAAGCAGGGTCAATGTAACATTATAGGTGCCGGTAGCACTGTAGGAGTGGCTAATGTATTTATCATCTTCCACCACTGTATTGTCTTTAAAATCCCAGTAGTATTGATTTTTTCCGACAACAGGATCAGCACCTGTAGCGGTAAAACTAATCGACTGACCTACTTCTGCAAAGTCGCGACTAGAAGTAAAAGTAGCGTCAATCCCTAACTCATTTTTTTGGTGATACCGGTACCGTGTCGTGATGTGTCCATCATTGTTCTTGATTAATTTCAGCCTGTTCATGTGGTCGTACTCGTACGTCCGAATTTTCCCATTCAAATCCTCCACTTGTTTTAGTCCCACCATAGGTTCGTGTGTATACGTAGTTGAAAAAGCATTAGACGATGGGTTTACAATTTCGGAAGCCATTCTTCCCTCCGCTGTCCATGTATACCCTACCTCTGTCTCATCTTCACCGACAATACTAATGACTTGACCATCATTGGGGTCATAAGTATACTCAGCCATTTTCTTATATCTACTATCCCAGGTCAAATCTCCCGTGGTGGTACTTATTGCTGAAGATTGAAAATCTGAAATAGGATTTTGAATTAGTAACTGATACTCTTCAAAAGGAAGCGCGCGGCTTACATTTCCTCCATACTTTTTGTAGGTTGTCAACTTCGCCCCAACTACGGCGAAAGAAGTTTCAGATGGACCTTTTTTATAGTACACCACTTCCAAAGGAGTGGCAATGCTGTTATTCACCCCAAGACTTTTGATGGCCCCGGATCTTACCGGCGGAGAGGTGGGAAGACTACTAATATTATAATCTTTAGGATATTTGAAAGTGGTCTTCAACTCAGTACCATCTGCCAATGTTTGAAGAACCTCCGACACTAAAGATGGGTATTGTGTATTATATGTATAAGCTGTAGTTGTTGAAATGCTATTGGTGTTGTCCTGATCATAATCAGAAACAATACTTTGCTGCACGCTGAACGGCTTGATAACAACATCGTATTTAGCAGCATATACCAAATGCCATTCATTGTCAAATTTTGTATTTAAGTCTATAACCCAGGAACTGATATTAAACTCCTCGGACAGATCAAAATTGTAATCATTGTGGATATGCCTGATCGTTTTGCCACTGGCATTCTTGTAATATATATCCGCTAAATTACCCCGCTCCCAGGCGTAGGAAGTATAAGGAGCGAATGGTAAGCCATTCGGATCCAAATTACCCTCGAAATATGTCATATAGATTGGGCCCTCCTTATACTTGTAAGAGGTAACAGGGCTAGGTGCCGAATCGGGACGATCACTGAAATTATAAAATTCCTGAACTATCTCACCACCATCGGCAAGAGCTTCAGTTACTCTACCGTAGCCCACATGGACTCCACCTAAATCGTAAAGATGAGTTAAAGACTGCGATTTTCTTAAAATATATTCGACCTTACATTCAGTCGTCTCACACCAAGCGTAAAAACACTCCGTATCCGAAGAGTAAGTGTCCAAATAGTAATGATATTTCGGACGGCTGTATGTTTCTGCTTCCTCATAAGTATACTCCCTATCAGTCCATTCAGACGTTCCATCACTTAATAATACTTGAAATATTCTCAAACCTCCTGACTGGGTGTGTGGCTCATATACAAGCTTTTGATAGCCCCCCGTCGGAAATATAACCTTATTCAGCGCATAAGCTTTAGTAGCATCAAAATGCGAAGATTTGTCTACCCCCTCGAAGGTAGCCACCGGTGTACTGTTCTCAATTATATTAACTTCCGGTATCAATGAGGAGTATGCTCTATGGCCATTGGCACCATATTGGTACCGATACCCATTTGCATAGCCCCAATGGTCTATATGGGGAGAGTCTCGTGGCGGCAGTAACGTAGATTCCTCGTACTCAAAAGCCCTGAAAGCACTTCCATTGTTATTAATAGACAATAATTTAAGTCGATTACAGTTCTTATCACCCCCGCATGATACTTCGGTAGCCGTAATATTGTAGTAAAGTGGCTTCTTGTTGAAATAGTTATAGTTTAGTTCATAGCTATCTATTTGAACATTCTGATGATCTTTGAGTGTGACACTACTAAGCATAACACCCCCTGTTAAATCTTGTCTTCCCGAAGAGTAGGAGAAACTGACTTTTCCCTTATCTGTAGTGATCAAGTTGATATTTTTCTGAGAAATAGAAAGTCTGGTATTGGTAAAATAATGCATGCTATTCTTCTGGTAAGCATCACAGTCTTTTACAGTAATCGTCTTCTCTTTTTCGGAAAACAATTCATAGTTAATGTTGAACCGAACACCTACGGTGGAGGGCACAACGGATTACA
>NZ_AMZN01000031.1 GCF_000331535.1 Fulvivirga imtechensis AK7
AGCCAAACTAAAGAGTCCCGATAATTATAATAATTATCGGGATCACTACGATGAAAATACCTGCCTTATAACTTAGTAAGGTCCTTCGTTACCTACCAATGACAAGTTTTCATGCTGATAGTCAGATGATAGCATCTTATTGCTCAGTTTGTAACTTTTGTGGCTATTTTGATTTTTCATTGCATGTCTTTACTTTTTTGTCTTGACACAAAAAAGTAATAAATCCCAAAGGTCCAAAGGACTCCTGTGGAGGATACCTATGTGAAAAAGTCAAGGCTGTGAGCAAATGGCTAAATTTCAATCCCTGTGATGACAGATCACAAACTCGCCCGGTTGTCATCGGTCACAAACAGTGTGATTTACAAAGTACGTGTTGCATTGAAATACTTAACGCCATTTGCTCAAGGCCGTTCGGGTAACTGTCATTATCCACAAAATCAACTAAAAAGTTGTTGGCTACCTCGGGATGTTCTTTTGAGACAGCTCCAAATATTCTAAAGGCTGGTAATGTTTTCCTCGACCAATTCTCCGGCTTTATACACTTCTTCTCTGATCTTTATGCCCAGTTCGTTATAAAACTCCTGAACGCCATCTTTCTTGCCATTGGCAAAATTAATAGAGCTTTCTAACAGACCATTTTCATAGTACCAGTACCAGATCCCACTTTGTTTGCCATTTTCATAATACCCTTCGATATTTAATGTCCCCGAAGGAAAATATCCTTTGTAAGTGCCATGAAACCTTCCGTTTTTATAGTTTGCTTCTATCAGTAATGCACTGTTGGTGTTGTAAGTATGCCATAAGCCTTGTCGGTAACCCTTGATTAGTTTGCCTTCTTGATATAAACCATTCTCAATGCCAAAATTTGTAACGTTACCTGTTCCGTTTTTAATAACAATATTACCCGTATCATCCCAATATTTATCGATGACAAAGATTTCTTCTTCGTCAAATTCTCCTTCGGCCTGCAGAGTGCCATTATCATGGAAAATTTTCCATACACCTATTTTTTTGCCATCTTTAACGGTTCCTGTTTGGGCTATTTTATTATTAGAAAAGTAAGTATTAAAAATACCGTTGCCTTCGGCCACCAATATTTCACCGGTTGGCGACCAGCAGTTAATGATCCGCTGTTTTTCATCGTGATATTCAAGTTCCCTTGATTTTTGACCATTGTCATAGTAGTAGGTCGTTTTTCCGGATAATACCCCTTTGTCGTAGCTTTCTTCTGAACTCCGTTTTCCGTTTTCATAGAAGTAGTCCCAGTTTCCTGTAAGCTTGTCTCTGAGAAATTTACCCCGGCCGGCAAGGCGACCACTTTCATGCCTAATGATCCACCATCCATCCTTTCTTCCATTGTTGTAGGCCCCTGAGTCAGCCACAAATCCATTGCTGTAATAATTGATCCAGACTCCATGTGGGATTCCGGTTGAATAGTGGCCTTCTTTGGTCATAATACTGCCTTCATACCAGGTCCATTTCCCATTCTCCAGCCCATTTTCGTAGTTTCCTTTGAGGGTAATGTTTTCATTTTCATCATAATATGTCCAGGGGCCGTTGACCACACCATCTACAAGTTCTCCTTCAGACATCTTAGCCCCGCTTTCGTAGTAGTAGGTTTGCAAGCCGTTAACACCACCACGAAGACCAAAGAATAACCCAGACAGGCCCACGAAAATGACTGCTACCAATGGTGTTCGCAACTTATGGTTGGCCGGATAGGGAATGAATTCCGGTGACTTTTTCAATAGTGCCAGCTCTTCAAATGAAAGTTTTCTGAAAGCAAAATTATAACCTTCAGCAACTGCAATTCCATAAAATATCAGGTCAATAGGGCTAAAAGTCTCCTCAAAAATGGCAACCAGAAGATTGGTATTTAAAAGCTTAAAAGCATCAAATAATCCAATGGACTGATATTCAGCTAAAAACCATACCTGAGTAAAGAGATTACCCAGGAGACACCCAAGCAGGGCGTAGATTGCACCAATTATCCCATATGTTTTGTCTATACCAGAGCCAAAGAAACGTACTCCGAAACCGACAATTAGCCCTACGCCTATGGCCATAAAGCCTATCTGGTAATTTGTAGCAACTGTAATTGTTGCCCATAAAACAGCACCCAATAATGCAGCAGCCAAACCTCCGATGAGGGCAAATAGCATATCCTGCGTTTCACGCAATCGCTCTATAGTGTCTGCGTCCAGTTGCTCTATAATTTCTATAGGTTTGGCCTCTTGTACGGGGGTGGTTTTCTGTTCTTCCTGATAAGCGGCCTCTATTTCGTCTTTAATAAAGTCATTGCAGGAGTATTCAAATGTAGCCACATCGCCTGTAAGCTTACAAACGATGCCCTTTTGCATATCCATTTGCCTGTTTTGGCAAATTTTGCAAAATTCAAGTTGTTCTTGTCGTTTCAAAGTGAATTGAAATTATATAAAATATTATAAATAAACTTACAGTATAGTGAAGATTATTATTTTCGGCAAGTAAAAAATGATTTAAATCTTACAAAGCCTGGTGCAACATTTACAGAAAAATCTTGTTTGACTCATATGTCAAAGGCCGAATATAGCATTGGATTTCAAAGTCAGGAAAATGAAATAGTGCATAATGAACTTCCTGTACAGGGTGCATGGCCTGAGTGGCTCAGCGGAAGCTTATTAAGAACCGCCCCTTCTAAATTTGAAGTGGGTAACAGTAGGTACCGTCATTGGTTCGATGGGCTAGCCATGCTTCATAAGTTTACCTTTAGCCGCACCAATGTAAGCTATGCCTGCAAGCTGCTGGAAAGCCGGGCGTATAAAAAAGCTGTTGAAAAGAACCGGATCATATATGGTGAATTTGGCACTGATCCATGCCTTGATCTTTTTGGTAAGGTGTTTTCATTCTTCAGCGGGCCCGACCCTACGGATAACGGAAGCATTAATATCAATTTGTGTGGCGAGAGTCTTGTGGCAGTTACCGAAACACCAAAACCCGTGGCAATTGGTATGGATGATCTTCGAACCATAGGTCCGGTGGGCATCAAAGGTAACGTCAGAGGACATCTTACCGTTGTGCATCCCCATTATGACCGTGAGGGCACATTGTTTAGCTTTATCACGAAATTTGGACCTGCAAGCAAGTATAAGGTGTATTCTCAGCAGCTCAACAGCAGAGAAAGACGGCTTGTTGGTACCGTTACTACTGACAAGCCTGCATACATGCATAGTTTTGGCATGACTGAGCGATACATTATACTAACCGAATTTCCTCTGGTAACTAATGTGCTGAAGCTTCGATTTGGTGGCAGATCATTTATCGAGAACTATAAGTGGCAAAAGGAGAGAGGTACAAGAATACATTTGATCGATAAGAAGAACGGAGCGATAAAGTCTTTTGATACAACATCTTTTTTTGCTTTTCACCATGTCAACGCATTTGAACAGGAGGATGATGTTGTGTTTGATATTGTGGCATATAAAGATGCTACTGTAATTGATGAATTGTACCTGGATCATTTGCGATCAGGGGAGCGATTATCTGCTACAACAGAACTATGGCGGTACAGACTCAATACCGCAGAAAAGACTGTTTCCAGAACCGTGATAACGAGGGTGCCCATAGAGTTGCCAAGGATTAATTATTGGCAGGTAAGTGGCAGAGTTTACCAGTATGTTTACGGGGTAGGTACTACCGTCAGGGGTAATTTTATTGATAACATCAGCAAAGTAAATGTATCTAACGGGCACGTGGTAATTTGGCGTGAGGCACACTGCTACCCTGGTGAGCCTGTATTTGTCGCACGTCCGAATGCAAAAAATGAAGACGATGGTATACTGCTGTCTATTGTATTAAATACCAATACAAAGACGTCATTTTTGTTGATCCTTGATGCGAAGAATCTCAGGGAGTTAGCCCGGGTGCTGGTACCGCAGCATATTACATTCGGATTTCACGGTCAGTATATTGATAGCAAAGAGCCGGAAGAGATAATAAAGACCATTCACAGTTAATGTTGCTTCAATACTTTCCAACCAATTGGCCAGAGTTAGTGTCATATATGAAATGACAATAATGCTGATGAAAAAGACATACCATTTTATAATTGTGGCTTTTGTAACTCTTGGCCTGTGGAGCTGCGAATCGGAGGCCATCGAAGTAAATAAGTCTTGCACTTACAATGCAACCATAAAAGATCTGAGTGGTCTGGATGGGTGCGGGTATCTGTTTATGCTTGAAAATGGTGATTACCTGGAGCCTGTCTGGCGCTGGGGCTTTTGTGGTACACCACCTCTGCCTGAAGGCGCTACCGAAGACCCTTTGTGGGACTTTCAGTTTGAAGATGGCAAGAAACTGAGGCTGGGATTTGAATACACTAACAACTATGGGTCTTCCTGTATGAAAGGAAAAACGGTGATCATCACTTGCCTGGAAACGATAGATGATGATTCGCCAGAATTATAAATACGCTTTCTTAAAAACTACGAACCTAGTGTGTCCAGTGTTAATTAAACGAACTAAAATCTTTGATTATACTTTGTTTTTTCTAGGTAAATTTTTGGGTAATTAGTATTCTACACGCCAGTGTCGGCAATGTCTCTTTATGCAACTTTCTGCAGTTGCACAGGAGACATTGACTCCATTAATTTACTCAGGCCATTGGATGTTATCTTCATCGTCAAACAAAGGGCCAAACTGTATTTCCGATAGCTCCTCTTCATCGAGCCAGAAATTAACCTCAACCTCATCAGCGGATATAAGCTTGTGGTCAGGGCTTTCAGCAGATGACCAATCCTCGAAGTTAAGCGGTCCCAGTTCCAGCGTTTCCAGCCTTTTAATGAGGTCATTTCTGTTGAGGCCGATCAGGCGCTGCCCTTTTATGGTAGCTTCTGGTGAGCTCAGGGCGATAGAAACAAGCCGCCAGTTCTCTTCTTCATCAAAAGAAAGAGAAAGCTCTAAATTGTCGTAGTGCCAGGTTTCGCTCAGCTCGCCCTCCTCTGACTCATAGGCATAGGTTTCTACTTCATCCGGTTCCCCGATAATATCTTTTACCTGTGCGGTGCTCATTCCAAATTTGATCTGGCCTAATCCTCGGCCCGGCTTGATCTCGTGTACATTGGTGCTCATGCTGATTTTTAAGTTATAAAACGCAAAGTTTATGTAAATAAATGATAAATGCAGCGTAAATCAGGAAATTGTATGCGTTGACATTTTACAGAAAGCCTGATTACCTGAGTCGATTTTATAGAAATCAATATATTTACGATATATAAAGAATTGTTAACACCTATTGTTGAGGACAAAGTGGTCGTGGAGCTAAAAGCTGTTGTCAAGTTAGAAGATGCTCACCTTGCCCAGGGAAAGAATTATACAGTAGCCTACGACTTCCCCAGAGGTTTGTTAATCAATTTTGGAGGCAGGAGCCTGGAATATAAGTTATTATTTAATCCAAAATACAATTGAGTTGAAATTGTCTGGATCAGAAATAGAGGATTTCAGAATTTTGGGGAAGGAGCATAGAGCTGGGTCTGTAGATTTGACTGGATACTGTCGAAGAAAGACTAGCCCAAATCCTGATCATCCTGTCATTCTAAAATTCTGTATCATATAGAGGGTGGTAAAACTGTCTGTATCAGGATTTACAGGATTGCAGAATTTGGGGAAGGAGCATTAAGCTCGGTCTGTAGATTTGATAGGTATTGTCGAAGAAAGACTGACCTAAATCCTGGTCATCCTGTCATTCTAAAATTCTGCTCCGGGACGAATAAGGAAGTATAACCATCATTCCCTCCATATTGTTCTATACCTATAACGCAATCTCAAATTTCAGCCTATGAATAATTCACTCAATGTAACTCAAAAGCTCATTTCTTCGCACTTATTATCAGGTGAAATGGTGTCTGGTAGTGAGATTGGACTGAAAATTGACCAAACGCTCACTCAGGATGCAACCGGCACAATGGTAATGCTTGAGTTGGAAGCTATGGGCATAGAAACTGCTAAAACTGAACTATCTGTTCAATATGTAGATCACAACCTTATACAGGCAGACTACAGAAATGCCGATGACCATATTTTCCTCAAGTCTGCCGCTCAGCGGTTCGGGCTTTGGTATAGCAGACCGGGGAATGGTGTTAGTCATCCTGTACATATGGAGAGGTTTGGAGTTCCCGGGAAAACACTGGTAGGTTCCGATAGCCATACACCCGCTGCCGGTGGCATGGGTATGCTGGCCATAGGAGCCGGAGGACTTGATGTGGCTTTTGCAATAGCCGGAGAACCTTTATATATAAAAATGCCTCAAATATTAGGAGTTAAACTGACTGGCCAGTTGCCGGACTGGGTGAGTGCCAAAGATGTTGTGTTGGAGATGTTGCGCAGGTATGATGTAAAGGGCTGCCGCGGTATGATCATTGAGTATTATGGGCCAGGACTTAAAAGCCTGAGCGCGATGGACAGACATGTGATTGCCAATATGGGTACGGAAATGGGGGCAACGACCACGGTATTCCCGTCAGATGACGCGATTAAACGGTTCCTTCGCTCACAAGAGCGGGAAGATGATTGGAAAGAAATAGTGCCTGATCCCGAGGCTCATTATGATCTTACGGATGAGGTTGATCTATCAGACCTGGAGCCTATGATTGCCTGCCCCAGTAGCCCCGGTAATGTAGTAAGGGTTAAAGATGTAGCGGGCAAACCCATTGCACAGGCAGTAGTGGGTTCATCAGCCAACCCGGGGATCCGTGATTTTTGGGTGGTAGGAGAGATCCTTAAAGAGAAGAATGTACATCCTGATGTATCATTGGACATTAACCCTACTTCAAGGCAGGTAGTTCAAAATCTTATCGATACTTCTTCATTTCCAAGTCTTTTCAGATCAGGAGCACGCTTTCATCAGGCCGGGTGTATGGGTTGCATAGGCATGGGGCAGGCGCCTGCCTCCGGAAAGATCAGCCTGCGTACAGTGCCGCGTAATTTCCCCGGCAGATCAGGCACGCTGGATGACCAGGTGTATCTCTGCAGCCCTGAAACGGCAGCAGCTTCGGCCCTTACAGGAAAAATTACGGACCCGAGAGACCTTCAGGAGCTTTACAATATGGAATACCCGCGCTATAAGTATCCGGAAAGGGAGATCGTTAATAAGGATATGTTATTAGCCCCACCGAAAGACGGGCGGGGTATATCGCTTGAAAAAGGAAAAAATATAAAAACCTTCCCCGAATTTTCTTCATTGGAAAACAGCAGGAGAGTTCCGGTGATCCTTAAAATGGGTGATAACATCTCCACCGATGAAATTTTAAAGGCAGGAGTTAAAGTATTGGCGCTGCGCAGCAATATTCCCGAGATCAGCAGATGGGCCTATGCTGTAATAGATGAAAACTTCTATGATCATGCGAAAGAGGCGCAGGATAAATTCGGAGGGCATATAGTGGTAGCCGGGGAAAATTATGCTCAGGGATCAAGCCGTGAACATGCAGCCATTGCCCCGAAATACCTGGGGCAGGTGGCGGTTCTGGCTAAAAGTTACGCCCGCCTGGGGTGGCAAAACCTGATCAACTTTGGGATTATACCCTTTGAATTTGCTAATGCGGATGACTATGATCATATAGCTACCGGTGATGTCATGCGCCTGGACAACCTGGTGGATAGCTTTAAAAACAATGAAAAACACTATGCTGTTAATGAAACTAAAGGGCTTACCTGTGAATTAAAACACAGCCTCAGCGAGCGGCAGGTAAAAATGATCTTAGTTGGTGGCGTGATCAACCATTTTCGAAAACAATGATTGGATGCATACCAGGGAAGTGATGAAAATCATGGAACGTAAGGATAAGCATCATACCTGTTAGATGTTTGAATAAGTAATATTGTTATCAGAACAAGGGCCGGAAATGATTCTCAGGCCAAAAACCTACCACTATGAAAAGAATACTGATAACCGCAGGCTTAACAGGGTTAATATTGATCATAGGGGGATGTGCTTCTACCGGTCTCACAACCTCTAGTCATTTGACCAACGTTGAACTCAGAGAACCAAATTTTAAAATTGTGGCTACGAATGTTTCTGGTGAGGCCTCATCAGGAGCGGTTTTTGGGGTGAGTTATGGTCTGGGGATGGCTACTACCCAGGTCGCGTTGATACCCTTGAGTAATAACCGGTTGCTTTACAAAACGGCTATGCAAAATTTGTGGAACAACTTTGAATCAGCGAATGGCAAACCTGTTGACCGGAAGCTGGCTTTGGTCAATGTTAGGTACGATTCCGAGTCTTTAAATTTATTCTTCTATACCAAAGTGACAACTGTGGTAGTTGCGGATGTGGTTGAATTTCAATAGTAACGATATGAATACCCACAAGACCAGTTATTATGTCATCAACGGTATAACCATGTATCGCCTGGTTTCAGCGCCATTTTTGCTGCTGCTGGCTTATATCGGAGAGGTGGTGTGGTTTAAGTGGCTGTTGGCGCTAAGCTTTCTAACTGATGCCATTGACGGACCGTTGTCACGCAAATTTAATGTGACCAGCGTGTTTGGATCAAGACTGGATTCTGTGGCAGACGATGCAACCGTTTTGGTATCTACAATTGCGATTTGGCTTATCCACCCCGAATTTATCAACAGCAAATGGATGGTTATAGTTGCACTGTTGGCTTTGTTCGGTATTCAAACCGTAGCTGCTTTGGTAGCATATCAGCGGGTTACCAGCTTTCATACTTACCTGGCCAAGACTGCGGCTGTGGTACAAGCCATTTTTTTTATAATGATATTCTTTCACCTCGGACCGGTGCAACTGATGTTTTACATAGCTGCACTAATTACGGCAGTACAGCTTTTGGAGGAGATAATTCTTGTGATCCTCCTGCCGGAATGGAAGGCCAATGTAAAAGGGTTGTATTGGGTATTGAGATTTCAAAAACATACACTACACTCCGATTAGAACTGCAAACACTACACCTATGAAGACTTTAATAATTTATTACTCCTTTACCAGCAACAACGAACTTTTAGCCAGGGATATACAGGAAAAACTGGATTGCGATATGGCCAGGATCGAAGAGGAGAAAAAGAGGACCGGGTTTACCATTTTTATGGATATATTTTTCAAAAGAAAGCCCAGGATCAAGCAACTGCACGTATTTCTCAATGATTATGACAATTTTATATTCATAGCACCTATCTGGGCGGGCAAAATAGCTTCTCCGCTGAGGTCATTCCTGGTATTGGAAAAGGACAACATCAGTCGCTACTCATTTATAACAATATGTGGAGGAGTGCCAGGGCAGAAAGAAAAAATTACCGGAGAACTTACAAAGCTGGTGCGAAAATCACCACAAAATGTGACCGAACTGTGGATCAACGATCTTTTACCCAAAGAGAAAAAGGATACAGTGAAATACACCACTGCCTACAGAATAAAGCAAGCCGATCTGGACGCTTTCAATCATGAGGTATACGAATTTTTAAAGGAGAGCGAGGCGCTTGAATACCATCAGTAAGATCAATTAGCAAACCAGAAACCAGAAACCAGAAACCAGAAACAAGACCAGTGACCAGCACACTACATCGCTTTTTCAATAAACTCAAAAAACTCCTCCTTGTATTGGATAAATTGCCTGCTAAATGACTCAAGTTCGTTCATTATTGCATCATGTTCCCGGAAGTATTCTATTTTTGATTCATCTTTCCTTTCCAGCATATCCGCCAGTTTTTTCTCATGAAGCCGCAGTTTGCCGGTGAGCTCATTAATTAGCTCTCCTCTATAGTAGAGGATAATATTTTGGAAATATTCAATTTTTTGTTTGTCTTCAGCAGCCGAAAATTTTTGGGCATACTGGTCTAGTAGTTTCTGAAAGAAAGCGAGTTCATGTTTCCATAAAACGGCTGAGGATAGCCACTCCAGCGTTTTTCTGTGTTTGTTGAGTAGTGTTGGCTGTACAATATACCTGTCTGTAGCCGATGTAACAGAGATCATAATTAGTGCTTTTAGTTTAGTAGTCAAAACTAGTCATCATACTAGTCAACAAGGATGATGGTAATCAGGTTCTCAGGGTGATTGTTGTCATGTTTTAAGGGGGTAGGATATTACGTGACAAAACCTGATGTAAATCACCTGTGGTGTAAACAAATGTCATAGTCGTTGTACCAGGCGTATGGTAAGTTTGTTAGTCTAAAAGTGAAGTGAAATTGGAGCCATGAAGACAACCTATATATTATCATTCAATAAACTGACCATGCAGGACCTGGCAAAAGTAGGAGGTAAAAATGCCTCGTTGGGTGAAATGATCCAAAAGCTGACGCCACTAGGGGTTAATGTGCCCGGGGGTTTTGCGATCACCGCAGGCGCCTATTATGATTTTCTTTCATACAACGAGCTAAACAATAAAATTCAGGTTGAGCTTGATATGTTGGATCGTGCCACACTAGACAACCTTCCTCAAGTAGGGGCGCGGTGTCGCGATCTGATACTGAAGGCCACATTTCCTGAAAAGGTGCAGCGAGCAATAGCAGATGCTTATTACGAGTTTGTAGCAGCAGAGGGAAAGGTCGCTACTTTTGCCGTTCGTAGCAGTGCAACAGCAGAAGATTCTCCAACAGCGAGCTTTGCGGGTCAGCATGATTCCTTTCTAAATGTATCCGGCCTGGATAATTTACTGGATGCAGTACAGCGATGCTATGCGTCCCTGTTTAACGACAGGGCTATCAAATATCGCATGGATAATGGCTTTGACGATATGCAGGTAGGGCAGTCTGTGGGGATACAACTGATGGTGAGAGCAGACAAAGGCAGTGCCGGAGTAATATTTACCATAGAACCCGAGACCGGAAATAAGAACCTGATATATGTAACAGGAGCATGGGGTTTAGGAGAAAGTGTAGTTCAGGGCGCAGTAAATACCGATGAATTCTACCTGTTCAAGCCTGCCATCGAGGCGGACAAAAGGTCATTGATCTACAGTGTACTAGGTAATAAACAGCAGATGGTGGTATATGGTGCCGGATCCGGTAAGAACACCACCTGGAAAGAAACTCCACCTGCCTTGAGAGATCAGTATGTGCTTACCGATGATGAGATATCGACACTGGGCAAATGGTCATTAAGTATTGAGCGGCATTACGACCTGCCAATGGATATAGAATGGGCTAAGGATGGTCTTTCGGGAAAGTTATACATTGTACAGGCGAGGCCTGAAACTGTACATTCCACCAATAGGGAATTGGTGTTGAAAGAATATAAGTTGTCAACCAGGGAAACTCCATTGCTTACAGGAAAGGCAGTGGGACGTTCCGTTGTCAGCGGCAAGGTCAGTATTGTGAAGTCTCTGGCTGATGGAGCTAAGGTGGAGGCTGGCAATATAATAGTAGCAGACATTACCAACCCCGATTGGAATGCTTTGCTGAAAAAAGCCATATGTATCGTAACCAACAAAGGAGGTAGGACCAGTCATGCTTCTATTATTGCGAGAGAACTGGGCATACCGGCAGTGGTGGGTACGATGGCTGCCACTGAAAAACTGGTAGACGGGCAGGAGATCACCGTTTCCTGTGCGGGGGGCGATGAGGGATATATCTACAATGGCAAGCTGAACTGGGAGGAGAAAGAAACTACCCTTCAATCCATCGCCAGAACAAAAACAAAGCCTATGTTCATATTGGCGGATCCCCAAAAGGCGCTGCTTTATGCTTCATATCCCAACCAGGGGGTGGGATTATTGAGAATGGAGTTCATGATCAGCAATAGCTTGCAGGTACACCCCATGGCGCTGATCAAATATAATGAGCTACCGGACGATAAGGAGAAAAAGCAGATCGATGCGCTCACCCGGCACTATATTGATAAAAAGCAGTTTTTTGTTGATAAGCTGGCTCAGTCTATAGCCTTGGTGGCAGCCGCTTTTTATCCCAAAGAGGTAATTGTGCGTATGAGTGATTTCAAGACGAATGAGTACGCCAAATTACTAGGAGGAAGGCTTTTTGAGCAGGAGGAGGAAAACCCGATGTTGGGATTCAGAGGGGCCAGCCGCTATTATAACGAACGATATCGCGAAGGATTTGGACTCGAATGTGCGGCTATCAGGAAAGTACGGAATGAAATGCTCCTGACCAATGTGAAGGTAATGATCCCTTTCTGCCGCACAGTTGAAGAAGGTAAAAAAGTGCTCGATGTGATGTCATCATTCGGATTGGAAAGAAAGAAAAATGACCTTGAGGTGTATGTAATGGCTGAAATTCCGAGTAATATCCTGCTTGCTGCGGAGTTTGCTACATTGTTTGACGGATTTTCGATCGGTTCCAACGACCTTACACAACTCACACTTGGGCTTGACCGCGATTCAGCTATTGTTAGTGATCTTTTTAACGAAAATGATGCTTCTGTACTGTACCTGATAAGGCGACTGATTGAGGTAGCCCATGAACATGGCGTGAAGGTCGGGTTGTGTGGTCAGGCTCCCAGTGACTATCCGGATTTTGCCCGCTTTCTTGTTGAGTGTGGTATTGATTCAATTTCATTTAATCCTGATGCTCTCATGCGAGGTATTGAAAATATTGCGCTTGCTGAGGCAGAAGTTAAGGTTGTTTTTAACACATAATTTATAAATTTGGGTACTCCCCGGCTACCATAACGGGGGATTTTTCAAAAACCCGATATTTATCTATGCCAATGCAGCGGTCAGTATTTGTGTCAGGGTCATCCTATCTGAGATGGTTGCAGATCATTGTCTACGGGTCGGTAATTTTATATTTCGGAAGGGATGTTTTCATCCCGGTGAGTTTTGCATTGCTGATCAGCTTTGTTCTATATCCTGTCTGTGCATGGCTGGAAAGGAAGGGGTTAGGTCGGCTCACAGCTATTCTTGTTGCAGTATTTATATTACTTATACTGGGTTTGCTATTACTTACCCTATTGGTCAGCCAGTTCATATCCTTTATAGATGAATGGCCCTCGCTACAGAGCAAACTGTCACAATCCATCGATGATCTGAGCCAAATGCTCATTGACGTATTCGGTATTTCAAAAGATAAGCAGAAGGAAATGATCTCCAAAATGTCAGATCAGTCTGGAGGAAATATGCTGACAGTAATTCGTAACACTATATCGGCATCAGCGTTTTCTGCTGTACTGTTTTTGCTGATCCCGGTTTACGCTGTGCTGATCCTTTATTACAGGAGTTACTGGATGAAAATCCTTTACCGGTTGTTTCCTAATGAGCGAAATGAAAGTATACTGGAGCTTATATCTCTGACCATTCAGGCGTATTATAACTTTATAAAAGGAATGGCGATAGTATATCTGGTGGTGGGCACGTTAAACAGTGTAGGCCTCCTGCTACTGGGAGTTCCGCATGCTATCCTGTTTGGCTTTATTGCCTCTGTCCTTACCTTTATTCCTTATGTGGGCATTATTGTAGGATCTCTGCTGCCTATCACCATGGCGTGGATCACGTATGATTCTGTTTGGTATCCGGTAGGTGTTGTAGCTATATTTACGTTTGTACAGTACCTGGAGGCTAATGTCATATTTCCCCTTGCGGTGAGCAACCGGCTGCATGTTAACACGTTGGTAATGCTGCAGGTGATATTCGTTGGTGGTGTATTGTGGGGTGTAGCCGGGATGATCCTCTTTGTGCCTTTTGTTGGTATTTTAAAGCTGGTGGCAGATTATAATCCCAAATGGAAAACCCTTTCCATGATCCTGGGTACTGATAACGGGAAGCTTTAATGGGTGAAATAGAAACTCTTAACTGGTGTCATGTGTCGTCATTTAAGCTTTCTCTTTAGTTTCAGAATATAAACCGAAGACGTCTTTCAATAATCAGGTAAGGAAAAAAGTTGTGAAGACAGAAGCCGGTTTTGCCCACCCCTGCCTCAAACTGGTCAACGTCCCGGAGGCCTTAAAGATTTATGGCTTTCGGGATCGAAGCCAGCACACATGGTTTAAGCTCTGGCAGAGGTTTTTATGTCCTGCTAACTAAAGCGGCATATTCAATTATAGGCTTCATCACCACTTTTGCAGTTATTGAATTGGAAATGAGACAAGCTGTCTCTGCTTTTACCAATATCCGTATGGTACGATCAAAGTCGTCTTCATCAAAAATAGTGACCCTGGGCTCAATATACACCTCTGACATCTGTAGTTTTCCATCCAGTTTTTCCAGCTTTCCGCTTGATTGACAACTGAATGATTTAAATGCAAGTTTTGAACTTTCGGCTACTGCCAGAAAGGTGGTCATAAAGCAACTACTCACCGCTGCGGTAAACAAATGTTCAGGAGACCAAATACCGGGCATACCCTGAGGAAATTGAGGGGGAGTGGCTACCTCTATATGTTGATTTTTGGAAGATTCATCGTTTAGTTCAGGGGAGTGCATAACACCTTTTCTGTGGCTACTCCAGGTTACATTGACATTATAAAAATGTGGTTCCATACGGGTTATAATTTTTGCTAATAAAAAATAAATTCTTTAAAGCTACCTTTTACCCCCAGGCCAATGAATGATCGGGCTCATGTGGCAATATGATTAATATCATGGGTGGAGAGTGGAGAGCGGAGAGCGTGGCGCAGAGAGCTGAGGGGCGGGGTTGCTGGCTACTGGTCTGTCACTGGTCACTGGTCACTGGTTACTGGGTACTGGTTACTGGTTACTGGTTACTGGTCACTGGTTACTGGTCACTGGTTACTGGTTACTGGTCAGGTCAGGTTACCGATTACTGATTACCGATTACTGATTACCGATTACCGATCACCGATCACCGATCACTTGTTACTGACTACAGATTGCTGGTTTGTTTTGTGACTTGCAGCTTAGGGCTCGAGGTTTGCAGCTATGGCCAACTGAAGTATAAAATCTCTCTTATGAATGATTGCAGTCATTGGCGCTGACATAAATAATAGCGTACTTTTCGATATAAAAAGGCATGAAAATGGAAGCTGTGGGGGTTTACCTGTTATTATCACAAATTACCTGTTTCCGACATTTTACAGGCGTCTTATTTTAAAAATGAAGATGACTAGCAACCTTAAAAATAATAATACCATGCACCACCTAATGTTGGACCCGGACTTAGTTAGTAAAGTAACCAAAGACAACGGTCTGTGTGTGACTTTACAGATACCCACCAGGAGGGACCCCTCGGCGTGGGAAGAAAATGATCTTTCACTGCGCCTGGCAGTCAACGAGGTAACCGAGCTTATCGAAAAAGCCCGGGCTCCGGAAAAGCTAAAAAAAGACCTGTCTAACAAAGTCAATGTGCTTTACGAGAGTGTTGACCCCAAGCAGGCGCTGGACGGAATGGGAATGTACGTTTCTGCGGAACTGTCGGCTCTCTTGCGCTTTCCTTTTACCGTGAAAAAGGAGGTGGAGGTGGGCAAATACTTTAAATTCCGAAATGTTTTTTACCTGCAACAGTACACGGAACCATACAAAATATTACTGCTAAGCAAGAAGATGATCCGTCTTTTTTCCGCAGTGGGCAATGTATTAGTAGAAGAGAAAAATGAAGATTTTCCCCTGCTGTACAATGAAGAATACGAATACTCCAGACCGGCTCTTGGCAACTCCTATGGATATACGATGAAGTCTTTTGAAAAAGATAAGTCTTTGATGCAAAGCCAGCGAATGAATGCATTTATCCGGTCCGCAGATGCTCAGGTACAGAAGTACATCAGTGGTACCGGCCAAAAAGCCATTTTGGCGGGGTCTGCTGAACTACTACACGAATTTCAGCCCTCGAACCCTGAACTGATAATGGGTAGCGTAACCGGCAGCTTCACAGATAGAAATATGCATGTACTCGCTGAAAATGCCTGGTATGCAGTTAAGGAACATAAAGACGCCAATATAAACGCTCTGATCGGCACGATAAGGGAGCTCAGAAACAGAGCGCTTGTGATATCCGGAGCGGATGATAGCTATGCTGTGGCTAAAGAGGGACGAGCACAGTTCCTGCTGGTCGATAAGAACTACCACTACTATGTGAGCAACGATGAGAAACATGACTTGGTGGATAACATCATCACCACAGTGTTAGAGAAAAACGGGGAGGTGATGTTTGCCGAGCCTGGCGCGCTGAAGGAGTATGACCATCTGGTGATGAAGTTAAGATATTAGTGTACTAATAAAAACGAACGGAGCAACTCTGGTGCAGGACATTACCAGTTTTGCTTTTTTCATACTCCAGGTTAAATTATGTATTAAAATTACATCAATCCAGATAAATAGCTCCTTTGATTTAATTTAGAATGAAACCAACTTTTGTTTCATGAATCCATTCATAGGTTGTGAGTTTGATCCTCAAACCAGGATCTTCTATAAGTATTACTCGGGGGCAATTTACATGGAGGATCTCATTGCCAGTTGGGAAGATATTATTGAGAAAGGTTTGATACCTCCTAACACAAGAAAGTTTATACTGGAATACAGCAATGGATTTTTAGTGGCCGGGCCAGAGGCTTCAACGGAAATTGCCGCGTTTTACCAGAAGCATCATGCAATATTTGGAGGTAGTAAAGTGGCGTTGATCATGCAAAATCCGGATCAGGTTATCTTCCCTATTTTAGTCAATCAGGAGCAGTCTCATGTACAGTTTAAGCCTTTCTACACACTCGAAGGAGCGTTGGAGTGGGTAAATGCATAAAATATTACCTGCCACAAAAATAAAAATGGAACCTTTTAAACTGTTTTTAATTGCGGTCTGTTCTACAATCAAAGCCCTGGTACATCCCGAATCTTAGCATGTTGTCCGTAGGTTAGGCTGCTTCGTACGTAGCTCCTATCAATTTAATGCCAATTTTTTGGGTTATACTTGGTAAATAATGTATATTTTATTAATTTGATTATGCCGCCTCTGTGTTATAATTCAATTTTGAATCAATCTTATAAATAAACTTACATGTGGGTAAAAAGAGTTTTAAGGCTCCCTAAAAAGTATTAAATTTATTATTACCCTTATATAACACTAATGACTGTTGCGAAATGACAGTACAAAAACCAACTGCACTAGAGGGCGAAGCCGGATTCAGGGTATTATTTAATTGCGCCACGGTCAGTATCATCGTTGTTAATGAAAGAGGGTGTATTGAGTTGGCTAATCCGTATACAGAAGAGTCTTTTGGGTATTCTGTGGAGGAGTTAACGGGCGAACCTGTCGAGATATTGATCCCAGAGGAACTCCGTGAAAAACACAGTCTCATAAGGGAAGAATATTTTAAAGATCCGGAGGATCGCCCGATGGGTCTGGGTATGGAGTTATACGCTCGCAGGAAGAATGGAGAAGTCTTTCCTGTAGAGGTTGGCCTCGGACACTATGAACTGGACAATGAAAAACTGGCAGTAGCTTTCATAACCGATATATCAGAGCAAGTTCAGGCCAGGAAAATTCTGGCCGATCGTGAGCAATGGCTTCGAAGTATGGCTGATAATGCTCCGGTAATGATCTGGGTAACCGATTCGAATGGGAAATGGACCTATTTCAACAAAACATGGCTTCAGTTTACGGGGCGTTTACTGGAAGATGGTCTGGGCACTGGCTGGACAGAAAATGTCCACCCTAACGACCTGCCCCGAACGGTTACTAATTATAACAATGCTTTAGAGAACCATCAGTCTTTTTCAATCGAATACCGGCTGAGGCGCCACGATGGCAAATATCGCTGGATCCGGGATACAGGCAACCCAGCATATACCCCGGAAGGTGAATTTACCGGGTATGTCGGGTGTTGTCATGATATACATGATCAGCGATTGACCCAGGAAAAGCTGGAGGATCTGGTTTGGCATCGTACAAAGAGGTTGCATAAGGTGCTCAGTCGTGAAAAAGAGATGAACGCCCTGAAGTCGAGATTTGTTTCTATGGCTTCTCATGAACTGCGCACCCCCCTGAGTATTGCCCTTTCGAGCCTCATGTTGGTAGAGCAATATGGTACATGGGAAAAGGATGAAAGGGTGGGTAAGCACCTTCAGAGGATCAGAACATCCATCAATAGTATCAGCACGATACTGGGCGACTTTCTATCACTGGATAAGCTGGAACAGGGCAAGGTAGTGTTAGAGTTAGAGATGTTCGATCTGTTGAAATTTATGTACGAAGTGATCGAAGACGTTAAGGCGCTGAAGAAGAAAGGGCAGCATATCTACTTAAGCCATAAGGGAGACAGGACCGTTATCCTGGACAGGAAAAAGCTTCACTATATCATGAAAAACCTGGTTTCAAATGCCATAAAATACTCTCCGGAATATACTGACATCGAGCTAAATTTTGAGAATAACGAAAAGAGCATCTCTATGATGGTCAGAGATCATGGTATTGGTATACCCGAAGATGAGCAGCAATATATGTTTAATAAGTTTTTCCGGGCCAAAAACACAGAGGGTATTTCTGGCACCGGCCTTGGTATGACTATTGTAAATCAATATGTCGAACTAATGAAAGGAACTATACACTTCACCAGTAAAGAAGGAGAGGGCACTACATTTACTATGGAAATGCCACAGCATAACCATGAAAACCATACTCATCATTGAGGATAATTACGATATCAGGGATAATACCGCTGAAATACTGGAGCTGGCAGATTATGAAATAATGGTTGCTGAAGATGGTGTGCAGGGACTATATAAGATCAAAGAACGAAGGCCTGATCTGGTACTCTGCGATATACTCATGCCTAAAATGAACGGTTTCGAGGTCCTCAGGCAGTTGAAAAATAACCCTTCAACGGTTGATATCCCCTTTATATATGTTGCCGCCAGTGTAGAAAAAGATGAAGTTTTGATGGCAATGGACATGGGGGCTGATGGCTATATTGGCAAACCCTTTGAAGTCGAAGATCTTATTGAAAAGGTACGGGAAAAAATGGCATTGCTAAACCGGGAATGATGCTTTAATCTGGAATCCCTGCGGGAGGTGTAATTGTGGCAGTTTTTACGTTATCAATTACTTAGTGTCTCTAATAAAACTCTTGTCGTTATCGGTAGTGTTGGTTTTCAGTTTATTGAAAAACCTGGTATTGGTACGAGAGGAAGGGCCTTCCCAGGTTTTTAATTGTACCCTTGAACTTAGTGAGATCTTTCATTCCAGTAGGGCCTTATACAGAGGGTTTTGGGTCGGTCTTCCTGGTTTGCATACCTTTAATCGGTTTTGCTATGTCGAGCTCACGTTAATTTAGTGGCTTTAAACGTTCCCGCCAAAGGGCCATAGCCGCTAACTTAACAGTAAATATAGTCCCAGAGGCCATACGCGGTAACTTAAAGAAATTATGACTTTTAGAAAATACATGTTTCACACCTCACCCATCAAAAGCCTGTGCTTTTACTGCAGTCTGTACACCCCTCTCCTCAAGGAGAGGGCGGTTCTTCTGTGCTTATATTTCAGCCTGTGATAACTCAGTGCGAGGAATAAAAATGATTGGGTTTAGAGTTTTTCCATCATTTTACGAGGTCTACAGGCATTGAGTTCCCAGCGGAGTGCTTAAGTTAACGGATATGGCCAAAGGGCGGGACGAAGTGCCAAAAAGCAGAGCGTACGGAGGTACGTGAGCATTTTTGGGGCGAACGTAACGCAGATATTGGCGTTTTCTTAGAGACACTAAATTAACTTCTTTGTAATCAATATATAACGAAAGAAACCCGCATTTAGTAGAGTGATGTTAGAGGATTAGAAAGATATTTATTAAATTTTCAAAATTATTTGTGTGCTTATAAAAAGCAGGTTTTTTAAACTAATGATGTTGCTGGAGCGGAGCCAGTCTACATTTATGAAAACAGTATTGATCATTGAAGATAATCAGGATATCAGGGAAAATACCATTGAAATTCTTGAGATGGCTAATTTTAAGGTGTTGATAGCCGAAAATGGCAGAGATGGGTTGGAGATAGCGTTCAACGATGCTCCAGACGTTATCATATGTGATATTATGATGCCTCAAATGGATGGTTATGATGTACTCCAACAACTTAAAGGTCATTCATCAACGGAGAATATCCCGTTTATATATCTTACCGCAAGGACCGAGAAGGCAGAAATTGAACGCGCCATGGCTATGGGCGCCGATGCCTACATTTGTAAGCCCTTTGAGATCAACGAGCTCCTCGATGAGGTCAACAGATTTTTTGATTAGAAACCACTCAAGCGCCTCAATCCCCATAGGAAGTTGAGGAAAGAGATGTGCGGGGAAATTTTTCTATACCCTCAGCCGGACCTTCCAAACTTATCATGATTACCCCCTTCCAAAGCTGATGAAAGTCTAATGCGCAACTGATCTCCATCATAGTGAACTCCGGTATACCAGCGTAGATTTACTTATATAACTAAAAACAGGAGGTAACTATGAACTTAACCGTTAAAAAGAAAGAAGGATTTCCTTCACTGTTCTCCGACTTTTTCAGCCCCGCTTCATCGCTGCTGGGACGCGATTGGTTTGATTTCGACACTGATCTGCCTGCACGTCTGGGCGTGAACATACCTAGCGTCAACATTAAGGAGGGACCGAAAGAATTTACCCTCGAACTAGCCGCTCCGGGCATGGAACGAAAAGACTTTAATATTGAAGTGGAAAGCAATATGCTGAGCATAAGCGCTGAGAAAAAAGAGGAGAAGAAAGAAGGAGATGGCGAATATTCCAGGAGGGAATATTCCTTTAACTCTTTCAGCAGGACATTTACCCTGCCCGAAAACATTAAGGAAGACAACATTAAGGCCAAGTATGACAACGGCATTCTTAAGGTTACTATTCCTAAGATGAAAGAAAGCCCTGTAAAGCCGACTCATAAAATTAATGTTTCATAAGGTTGTTGAGTCGGTGCCGTTAAAAAACGGGTATGCCCAACGGACTTAGAGAAGCTATTGTTTAAGGGGTAAAAAACGGAAGGTGGGAGTCCTTTTCACCTTCCGTTGTATTTTGTAAGAAAACGCAATGAGCTGGCGCAATAAAGACAGTGGCGTCTTCTTAAGGACAAAATTTAACACTAAAAAGATAAGACATGAGAACTGATGATGAAATTCGTAATGATGTAATAGAAGAGGTTCGCCTGGAGCCTCAGTTGGCAGACATTGCCCCTCGCATTGGTGTTACCGTTAAAGATGAAGTAGTTACACTGTCTGGTGTGGTAGACCACTATACCCAAAAACTGGCGGCTGAAAAAGCTGCCCAGCGGGTGAAGGGGGTAAAAGTAGTGGCTGTGGATATTGAAGTAAAAGGCGATGCTGTTTCCATAGAGCCAACTGATGCTGAAATTGGTGAGGCTATACGCAATGCATTGGCCTGGCATAGCGCCGTCAATCAGGATCAGATAGAAATTGTAGTAGACAACGGATGGGTGGAGCTGGAAGGCGCTGTAAACTGGGACTATGAACGCAAGGCTGCGGAAAAAGCCATCCAAAATATCCGAGGTGTGAAAGGGGTGGTAAATAAAGTCAGAATCAAAGCCAAAGAAGTAGATGCCAGTGAGATCAAAAGTAAGATCGGTAAGGCTTTTTATCGCCATGCCTCAGTTGATGCTGATAATATTTCCGTAGAGGTGCATCAAAACATGGTTACCCTCAAAGGAAAAGTAAGTTCCTGGGTTGAAAGAGAGGAGGCAGAAGACGTAGCCTGGTCTATGCCCGGAGTAACGCAGGTGGTCAACAACCTGGTGATAGATACACAGATCTATGCCGGGCAGTGATAAAAATCTTGATAACATAAAACCTGTGTCATCGTAGCCCGGCAGGTGTTGGGTTATCTTTGCTTTAATCAATGAGGAAACAAGCCTGTTAGTTGTGAAGTAAGGAGGTGTGCATGTGTCAATGGTCGCCTCTATCAGCAGTACAAGCGTTCTTTCTCCTGATCAGGTGAGTTTCAACAATGATAGTCATGTCTGAGAGAACAATCCAGGCATGCCGGAGGTGATAGGAAGGCGGAGTAGATCCGCCTTCTGTTTTTTTTTCTATTATAGAGAGGATGCTGGTTTCACACCATCACCAAGTTTAAAGTAGACTCACAGGTTTTCAAAATGCCAGCAACAACTCACCCATCAAATTACTACTGTACGTACATCCTTCTCCTTGAGGAGATCGTTGGCCAGTAAACACCTCATGAGCAGGCACGAAGAAAGCTTCCTTTCTCTTGTGAAATGACCGATCTCTAAGCGTTTTACATCGAACTCGGGGTCAAGTATTGTGATGACAAAAATCAGCGTCAACGAACAACGTTCGTCATACCATGAGTAATCTACTGCCTTTACCTTTGAACCGAATTAAATACCAAACCAGCAACGAATGGACAAATCAACAAATTTGCTTTCCGAACTGCGCCAGCAATTAGGAACTGTGGAGAAGCTATCGTCAGGAAAACAGGTGTTTGTAGGTTTTGATGGCTTTGTAGATCAGATCAGGAAGGCAGTAAAGCAAAAAGATAAAGACAAAACAGTTTATTTTAAAACACTGCACGAATTTGCAGAACGAATCCAGGCGGCTTCAGGGAAAAGTGGTCAGGTGGAGATGGTTACCCAAAAGGTGAAGCTGGGAGGTAATGCACCGATACTGGCCAATACACTTGGGCGACTTGGAATTGACAGCGTCTGCCTGGGCACGCTGGGATACCCTGAGCGACATGAGGTTTTTCGCGAAATGAGCGATAAGTGCCAGCTCATCAGTGTGCTGGACCCCGGAAGGAGCGATGCTATAGAGTTCGAGGATGGCAAAATGATCTTTTCGGAACTGAGTGTGTTTGACCACTATGACTGGCTCCATATTAAAAAGACGGTAGACCTGGATAAAATGAGGGAGGTGATCGGGAAAAGCGATCTGCTGGCGTTTGTCAACTGGGTGAACCTGCCTCATGCCAATGACATCTGGACGGGCCTGCTGGATGACGTGATCAAGCCATCCGGCAAAAGAGATTTCCTTTTTTTATTTGATCTTTCGGACCCGACCAAAAGAACTCCAGACCAAATAGATGAGGTGCTCGATATCATGAGCTCTTTCTTCCCTTATGGTAAGGTAACGTTGGGATTAAATGAAAATGAAACCCTGAAATTATGGGCGGCTATCAACAACCTGGATATCAGCCAGCCTGATGTAATAGACCGGATACCTCCGGTGAAGCAGGCCGGAGCGGATGTCTACAAAGCCATGAATATCGACTGTTTGCTTGTGCATCCTGTCGACCGCACCATTTTGTATCACCAGAATGAAGTGCTGGAGCTGAAAGGCCGGTTAGTAACTGAGCCAAAGGTACTTACCGGAGGTGGTGACAACCTCAATGCCGGCTACTGCCTCGGGCTTCTTTGCGGATTTTCACTTTCGCATTGTATGCTGCTGGGCATGGCTGCTTCAGGTGCTTACATTCAAAATGGATCAGGGGCAGATATCGATACAATTATTAATTACATCGACACCTGGATGGGGGAGTTGGCCACAGAAGCAGAACAGGTGCTTCAGGAATAGAAACACCGGGAGTATTAAACGTAAAACTTACTTAAAACAATTATAGAGATGAAGATGATCATTGAAACTCCGAATATTAAAGCACGCAAAAGCTTGCTGGATTTTGTACATGAGAAGGTAGGGAAACTCGAGCACCTTAGCGACAGGATCATTGAAGCCAGGGTATATTTAAAAGTGGACAAATCAGATGTTACAAAGAATAAGGTTTGTGAAGTAAAAATCGTCATTCCTGGTGATGATCTGTTTGCTTCCACACAGAGTAACTCTTTTGAAGATGCTGTGCAGCAGACTGTTGCAGCGCTTAAACATCGTATCGAACGCTGGAAGAACTCCAACAATAAAAAGCTCCATGAGACTATAACACCACCTCAACTATGAATTCCGGAAGCTACTCAGCCCATTGCAGGTCCGTAAACCTGTAGTTTATTCCCGGGCGGTAGCTTCCGTTGTCAGATGAGTTTGTGGAATAGTGGCACGCGAGCCATTCTGCCAAAAAAAGCAGATGGTTTGTGTGCCTTTTTTTGTTGCTTATACACAGGCAGTTCCCGGACCTGTTCCCATAGCCGTTAACTTAAGCATCCCGGGATTCAATATTGGTATCCCGGGGTGAAGCCCCGGGATAGGATTAGATTTTTTATGCGCCATATTCAAGCTTAGGAAGATGTGAAGGCTATTTTGGCGCATCCATGCTTACCAAGGCAAATGCTTCGAACTCATTCCTGCCATGTGTGCCAAGGAAGCCTGTGTTCCATGGTTGGGCCTTCCTGTGGCACATCAACTTCCTTTTTTACACCCGGGGCTTCACCCCGGGCTACAAAGATTTTGCCCCTCTGGGGCTACATTTACTCTGAAGTTAACGGCTATAGGACCTGTTCCGGGACCCTTTCCGCAAAAGCACTTCTTGAGAAGTAACTCTACACACCCAGGCAATGGAATGGCTCAGAAAAAAAAGCCATTTTCTCAGATTTCATCGATTTTAACGAAGTATCACTTCGGATATCGCTCTTCTCCCATGGCCCCCTGAACTTGGTCCGGGATTAGTAGTTGGAGTTTTTTGAGGAGGGGCATAGGATCTAATCGCTCCGAATGAACTTTAAAATAGCACAAACCCTCCCAAGCACCAGTTCCGGGACCCTTTCCGCAAAAGCACTTCTTGAGAAGTAACACTACACATCCAGGCAATGGAATGGCTCAGAAAAAAAAATTTTTTTCGAATTTTCATTGGTTTTGATGGAGTATTACTTCGGATTATCGCTCTTCTCCCATGGAGCTCAGGTTGCAGCCTGTATCAACCAGGAACGAATGCCTTAGCTTTCCACTACTGCCAGTGAGGCATCTCAGCATCCTCCATGAGCAATTGCCTCTCCGAGCCATTTTTGTTCATTATCCATACCGATTTCTTGCCACTTCCATCATTGGAAGCATTCACAAAGATGATTTTAGCGCCATCAGGAGAAAACCTGGGCTGAAGGTCATTCGTGCCATTGGGTTTACCACCCGATACTTCGGTAACGTCAAGTGTTTCAATATCTTTGATGAAAATACGGGTATCGAGCTGGCGACCGGTTGCTGATTCATATCCGGACACATCGCGGGTGTACATGACCTCCTTTCCATCAATAGAGAAGGACGGAGACTGGATGATGCCTGGCAGGTTGTCCACCAGCCTGACAGTATCTTTTCCGCTGGCATTCATCAGGTAAATTTCGGAATCGTAAATGACCGGGCCGACCGTCTCTACTACGATCTTGTTGCCCACTGCGGTCCAGTCGCATGCACGGAAATTTCTGTTTTTTGGCGCTGTTGCTATGGTGGTGAGGTTTACACCGGTCCTGTCGATCCGGTAGAGTTTGTCGTAATGACTGTAGATAAACTTACCATTGTCGGGCGACCAGCTAAAGCCCACACCCTGGTTATGGAAGCCCGCTATTGGTATTGTGGTGACCTGTTGTATGGCAGAGCCGTTGTAGTTCATGGTGTAGATGTGGTAATCTACATTTTTGTTAGATGAAAAGGCGATCAGATCCCTCTTGTTGCTGAACAGGGGCCTTAACTCATAATGATCGGAGTAGGTGAGCTGTACTGTGGAAGTGGCTCCCGGACCTGAAGAATAGATCTCATAGTTTCCGGATTTGGCAGAAGTATACACAATCCTGTTATTGGGAAACGGAATAGTTTGAAACAGCCATGTGGGGCCGGAAGTAATATAGCCGGTGCTGCTGACGACATCTACATGCCAATAATATGTGGTATTATACCTTAAGTTTTCGACAGTAAGTGTAGTGTCTGCCAACTGCTCTCTTTCTACAAGCGGAGTGATGTTGTTGGACTCGAAAAGTCTGACTGTGTAAGTAAGTTTGTCATCAGTATTGTTGTCGGTATCCCATTTTAGTTGCACTGTGAGTGGAATATTGGTTTCCCCGTTTTTCGGATTCGGATCAAAAGGTGCAGGGGCCAGCAGGCTGGAGGACCTCAGTTTAATTCCCAGCTCTGTAGATGCGTTTCTGATCACCTTTACTTTAACGCTTTCCCTCGAGTATCCATCGGCCTTGGTGACAACCGTATATTCACCTTCCGGAATTTTATTGATAATAAATCTGCCTTTATTGTCAGTAAGTACCACACTTGTTACCGGTACTGTCGTTATTTCTACTTGCTCAATAGCTTCCAGAGACGATTTTGACAGTACTGATCCATGAATAGAGCCCAGGTAGAGAGGATCTACCTTATCTTCTGTGCATGAATGGAATAAAAGTGAGCTAATAAGGAGGACAACTGCCCTGAAAACGGAGTGATTACGTGTGTTCATAGATGCGTTTTTTCTAATTTCTTGATCTGATGATCAATCTCATATCATTACCTCTCTGTTGTATTCTCAGTGGTGCGGACCAGTGATCTCCCGAATGTTGGATATCGTTGAAGTTGCCTTCCTGGATCACTTCGAACATCATCTGATCGCCTGATAGGTTTTGCATTATACTGTTATAGCCTCCATGTTGGAGTATCGACAGCTCTATTTCCTCTCCTGCAGTTATTCCGTGATAATGATTAGCGGTACCACGTTGTCGTATCTGTACCTTTCCTCCTGGTGACACCTGCGTGCTGTAGGCCTCATTGTAGAGACCACTTTGAAGTACCATCGCTTTTGTACCGTACTGGTCGATATACAACAAATTCTCAGTGCCCTGCTGGTGGACCAGCAACTGGCTTTCCTGAGCTGGAAAGGGGCCAAATAGCCATTCTTCCAAAACAAGGCGTTTTTGAAGGGGAGTGTTTTCTTCTGTTTGACAAATAGCAACAGAGGCGAGGGCTATGGCCAGAATGTTCAAAAAAAATCTAATAACCTTTTTCATGCGTATATTTTAGTATTAAGATATTAGTATTGAGGCTGGAAATGGCAGTTTGATCTTTAGAGTTTAAAGTTCAGTTTGCTTACACGCTGTTTTGTTTATAGCTCAAAGCTCAAAGCCTACGACTAACCGGTTGCCTATTGCTTGTGCCAACTGCTGACTATTCATCATGGCATGTCCCGATTCCTATATCCCTATCGGGGCCTGCCGTCATTTCATAGCAGTATTTTTTCAAATGGTACAAAAGCACAAGGGGTAATGCCCCGGAAGCATTACCCCTCATATTTTAGTTTTGGATCACAGTTGTGGAGTTGCCGATACCAATCTGGTTTACATGAGACATGTGGCCCGCATTGAACTGGGTTACTTCGGCAAAGTTGCCTGCACCAAATTGCTCTACGGTTGACATGTTCGCTGTTCCATACTGGAATTGGAACGATTCGTTGTCAGCGCCTATTTGTACTGCCACTGCCAGGTTGGACCCACCAAACTGAACCTGCTCAGCAAAGTTGTCGTAGCCGAATTGGTTAATGGAAGCCATATTGTAGGCTGCGAAAGAAGCTCCATCTTCTTCACCACCTCCTCCTCCCTGAGTCTGAACAGCGTGGTTGCCACCGCCAGACTGAAGGGCTGAAGCAAAGTTGCTCTCTCCAAACTGATATTGGGAAGAAAGGTTCGCATCGCCAAACTGTGTACTTGTTGCTACATTGCTGTACAAATACTGAGTTTGGTAAGCCTGGTTGCTTACACCGATCTGCTGTACGAGAGCGTTGTTGTACTTGGCTTCATAATCTCCACCTTGCAGTTGATCAGAGTAGTTGCCCGCACCTGCCTGGATGGCCATGGCATTGTTGCCCTTGTCGTATTGGGTCTGAACAGCCTGGTTGGCTTCACCCAATTGCACTACTGAAGCAACATTCCACTTACCGTCCTGATACTGTTGTGACCAGTTTCCCAAACCAGACTGTGTGGAGATGGCCATGTTGGATACTCCTTCTTGCTCTTTATAAGCGGCATTGGCTTCTCCTGATTGATTAGTCACTGCCTGATTGAACCAGCCCAACTGATCACTTTCTGAGTAGTTGTTCAGGCCGGTTTGACCCACGGTCGCATTGTTGGCTATTCCTGATTGTGTTATATCAGAAGTGTTGCCATCACCTGATTGAACTACCGCAGCATTATTGGCGAATCCCCCTTGCAAAACATTGCTTACGTTTTGCGCGTACGAAGCAACTGCAATCCCTGCAGCCACTAACATTGTTAAGAATTTTTTCATGGTAAAATTTGAAATTAAAAGTGAAACAAAATGGATATCCATATATACAAGCTTGTTTTTTTATATAAATGCCGCTGTTTGTCACAGCAGTTTTATAGTCTGTTATTTTAAATAATATGTGATCCCCACATCCGCTGCCCACAAGAAATCATTGTATTTGCCCTGGTCTAAGCGGTCGATGTTGTCGCTGAGATAGAGGTGATAATTTACAGCACCGCTTATTCCAAGATTTTTCTTTAGCAAAAACTCCAGCCCCAGTGAGGAAGTCACCTCCGGGTAGGTGTTTTTAGTCAGTGACGGCCTGCCATCGAGGCTATTTTCAACTTCGGTAACTACTCCTGCTCCAACCCTCACGTAGGGTGTCGTTCTTAATAAATTGAAGAATCTGTATTTCACGCCTAAAGTGGCATAGCTGATGGTAGCATTAAATTCATCGCCTATACCCATCCGGCCGATTCCTGTGTTGATGTCCAGAGATATTGGCCTATGGGCAAATAATTCAACATTGATCTCTCCTCCGGGAAAAACCTGGCTTCCCCGGTAGTCACCCTGATAAAGCAACCCGCCTCCGCGAATTCCCAGTCCGAAAGTTGCCCTTCGTGGAGCTACTCTGTTGCCAAAAGCATCGATTTCGCTGTTGATATCCTTTTCTGCCATATACTGACGTATTGATTCATTTTCCATCTCCTGCTTACTTTTTACCTGCCACAGATTTTCGACAATTCCTTCTATTACCAGGGCATACACCGCTTTCTCAATGGCCTCTTTCACGGCCATCTCACCGGGTTCGTTATAGGTAAACCCTGTTTCTGCTTCCAGTAACCTGCGAGTACTTACAAACCGGAACACCCCAACATCAATTTGCTGCGAGAGGATCGTTTTTGACGTGTATATTGTCTTCAAAATGCGTCCGTTGCTTGTGGAGACCGCTCGTAGATAAATAGTGACCCGGTCTTCGCGATATTTGGTAGAGGCCCCCGCTCCAAAGTACCTGGCTCCTGCACCTCCCGTCATAATATTGGAATCAAAGGAAATGATGCCACCTTCCAATATGATACCCGCAAATACCAGCGGAGGCAATAATTTATTATGGTCTTCTTCAGTATAATTCGACATACTCGAGCGGATGATCTTTCGCTCGTTCAGCAAGTTTGATAATCCTTCGCGTTCGATAGGAACAAACCATCCTGACTCTTCCATTGCCCGCAGCAGTATAGAGGTGGCTCCCTGTGTCACGGCTGTAGACCAGCTTGTGCCAGCCTGAGTGTTTTTATATTGTCCCGTTTGATCACGGAATTTATACACTGCAGCCACAATCTTATCTTTTGGGGCAGGAAGGGCGTCAAACTGCCGGAACTGCGGTGTTTCAGCACCCAACCGTGCTTCAGATATCCTGAGAGGCTGGTGAAAATATTGTGCGCATGACGACAACAGTATCACAAATACACACATTAGGGTATAGAAGAGCGTGGTTTTCATGTGAAGGAGCCGTTAGAAGTAAGGCACAATAATGGATGTTTCATTTCCATTGCTGGAGTCGAGAATATCGATGTGGATACCATCACCACGACTGTTGATCTCGATCTGAAAGCCGCCAATTTCAAAGGTTCCGTCTTTTAAGCCCTCCTCTCCGAAGACATCAGTTACAAGTCTCCTGGATATCTGGCTAAGGATCTGCCTGTTCAGGTCTTGTTCAAACTGTTTAAGCGGATCCTGATTCAGAAAGTTGAGGTTGGTTTTTTCCTTAAAGTCATTTTGCTCCTGGGCAGAACTTAATAACCACTGGTAGTTGAAAGAATCTCCACCGAAGGCGGGATTAACGGGTTTGTAAACAAGGTCCTGACTATAGACATTTTGCAGAAAAATGGTTAATAGAATGGTTAGGGTAACACTGATGTTAAGTTTCATAGTTGAGGTTTGGTTTAATATGGTCAATAAATTCCTGTGCCCTGCATATCCTTCCCCTCTAATTGCTTCATTATATTATCATAGTTCATTAAATAGCTATAAGTTTGTTCTGCTGCCATTTGGGCCAGCGACTCCAGAACATCGTACCGTGTTTGTAGAAAACTCTCAAATACGGTCAGGTCATTGATCGTTATAGTTATAGTGGTTGATATCCCCCGGAAAGGTCGTTCTTTGATCATCATCATAAAAGATCCGTTGGATACTTGTGGCCAGCTCCACAGCGAAAAGAAGATCTCCATAAATTCATGTCCCGCTTTACTGATCGTTTCGTCTACTATTAGCTTATCTATCTCTATCAGGTCAGCTTTTAAAGTGCCATTGTCTATGGTATCTGCTGCTGGCAGGTAGGGTTTCTGAAAGTACTGCGGTTCGATAGTAGTATGTGCCATGGGCAACTGAACTGTTTGAACCGCAGGTATTTCGAAAGGATAAAATAATATTAGGCCTATAACTATAGACATTTTTATATTGGTTTATTGTTTTAGGAATATAAAAAAGAACAATTACTCAAAATTAACCGGAGAGTTCACTAAAAGAGATGATATTCGTTATCTAAAGCGGAGATTAAAATCCTGATTTGGGTAGATTGTGGTCATCGAAGGGATATGGATTTATTCCATATAAAAAGAACAAGTCCACGGTTTCGGAGCAACAATGGTACGATTAAAAGCTCCATTTTATTCGTATAAATATACGATGGGCCATGTCATCAAATCCCGTATCTTGTTTGTTGAAAAAGGATTGCCACACCAGGTTGAAATCCAGGTTTTCCGAAAGATTGTAGCTAAGTGTTGGAAGAAGCATGACGAGATGGCTACCCGGGCTGTAGATAATAGTAGTATTACCCGTAAACAACGGAGTGATCTCTTTGGTGAAACCAACGATCGAATTCCATTTGGTAGGCATCAGATTTTTTGGAGAAAATTCTAATGTGGCGATAGTGGACAGGTCAGCCGGTTCTTTGATGCCTCGGCTGTTAAAGAATCCTCCGATGTTTACATACCACCCGTTTTCAAAAACATGATCTATTTCGGCGGATACATTAATCAACTCCTGAAAGTCTTTGCGAGGGAAGTAGTACTGTACTTCACCTTTAAAACCTGATTCTCTGATAATCCCCGACCAACCCACACCCATAGTGGGCTGCCGCTGAAACCAGCCACCAATGAGCTGTAAGTCATAGTTAGCAAAGTTTATAAAATATTTTGCTGCGCTAATCATTTCATGACTTTCATCGCCAACAGAAATGGCCAGTTCGATATGGTTCATTAACCCGGTAAAATATTGCAGCCTTAATGCGTCCACACCGGGCCTTTCTTCATAGTCAAAATCCAGGAAATTGAATGTGTTGAACAGATCGTTTGGGTTCCAGATGGTGCCAATACCCCAGTTGATGCGCTGCCTTCCCACTCTTACATTCCACCTGACCTTGTCATATAGTAGGTACAACCTGTCGATAGTGGTGTTCAGCACCATTTGTTCTTCGTTTATCCAGTTCAGTGACAAGTCTGCCGCTTCATTGGCATTTCTTAGTTGAGAGGCGAAACCCGGTGTTAAGGCTACCTCTTCGCCCCAGAACAGGCGATTCCGAAATTCCATAACAGCGATAATGGACCCTGAAGGCTGCCATTTGAGATTGGCCCGGTTGTGGATCAGGTTGCCTGTAGTCAGGTGGGTGAAATTTTCCGCATAATTCAGCGATTGTAGATTTTTGATGTACCCTGAATACTTTAGACGTTGTACCGTTGTATCCTGGGCATATGTTGCTGTTGTATAGGTCAGGGTCAATAACACCTTTATGAGCAACATCCAGTTCATGCTGTTACCGGATAATCTGCATGAACACTTACAGGTGAAGAATCCGTATGTATTTGTCCGTCCACCAAAGTGACCACTCTTCGTGCCCTTTCGATTACACGTTGATCATGGGTAGAAAATATAAAGGTCATATTTTCTTCCTTGTTCAGCTTGGCCATGATGTCAAGTAGATTGTCTGCTGATTTGGTATCCAGGTTAGCCGTGGGCTCATCGGCAAGGATAAATTGCGGACGCGAAGCCAGCGCCCGGGCTACTGCTATACGCTGCTGCTGTCCACCTGAAAGTTGAGCTGGCCGGACATCCATTTTGTCTTCCAAACCTATCTGCCGGAAAAGGCTCGTAACGCGAACATTGATCTCAGCCTTCTTCACATGTTGAAGTTGCATGATCAGCTCTACATTTTCACGGGCAGACAGCACAGGTATCAGGTTAAATGACTGGAAGACAAACCCGATGTTATGGAGTCTGAAGTCAATTAACTTATTGGCCGAAAGCCTGGTAATATCCACACCATTGATAATGACACTGCCGTTATCCGGTTTATCAAGCCCCCCGATGAGATTGAGAAGGGTGGTCTTGCCTGAACCGGAAGGACCCACCAACGCGGTAAATTCGCCCCTTTCCAGGTGGAGGTGTACGTTGTTCACGGCCACTACAGGTACGGTTTCAGGGTTGTAAATCTTCTTGATATTATGAGCATCAATAACCGTTTTCATTGTTCATATATTCATTTTTGTAGCGCTTCTACGGGGCGCAATCCGATTGCTTTAATTGCAGGAATGAGTGATGATAGCAAAGCTGCCATCAGTACGATCAGCATCTGGCTCAATATCTTTTCCCAGGGAAATGCCGGGTAGATCATTGAGCTGAAGCCAAATTCTGACATGGCTTGCCCACCGAGAGCTGAAATATCCAAGCCATGACGATGGTATATCTTTACAATAACCCAGGTGGCAAACACACCTGTTGGAACTCCCGTTATTGTTAAAAAAACCGTTTCGGTTAGTATCATGGAAAAGATCTTCACGCGGTTCATGCCCAGGGCTAGCAGCATGCCTATTTCACGCGAACGCTCCAGTACAGCCATGAGCATGGTATTCACAATGCCAAATGATAATGCAAGCATGATGATAATAATAAAAATAAGGGAGTACTGGTCTGTGGTTTCTATCATTAATTTAGTTTCAGGTGAGATCTCTTTCCAGGACTCAATTTTCAGTTCGGGATATTTACTTTTCAGTGCCGCCTGCACATCTTCCACGTCACCATCTTTTTGGAGCAGTATAGCTATTTCATGGACTTCTCCATCCAGAGAGAGATATAGCCTCAGATCGTCTTGTTTTACAAAAGCTATCCTTTCATCCATTGGAGTATTGTCCGTTTGGTAAATTCCGGCAACCCGAAACGCACCCGAAACAATATTGCTTTCTTTGTCAATGAACGTCAAAATGGCTTTAGAGCCTACCTTCAGGTGCATTTTATCAGCCAGTTTTTTACCTATGAGCAACTGGTTCTTTTTACCATTAGAAAAGCCTTTTCCATCTTTCAGTTTAGCATTCAGTCCGCTCACTTGATTTTCTTGTTCCGGATCAACTCCTACAAGCTGGATAGCTGAGGATCCGGTTCCTGTTGCCAGCATACCCTGTGCGACAGTGCGGGAGGTAAATACCTTAACAGTTGGCAGGTGGTGTAGATGCTCGATGAGTTCATCTTTCCCGGGGATCACATATTTGGGGTCGAAATCTTCTTTAAAGCGGACATGATGGACCTGGAGATGAGACACTTCCCTGTCAATCACCGTTCTTACCCTGTCTTCAAGAATTCCTTTATACAGGCTGAGTACGAATAGCCCCGCTACCAAACCAATAGCTACTGAACTGATGATGATCAGGCTCCTGACCTTGTTTCGCCAGATGTTACGCCAGGCCATTTGTATGATGATGATCACATTCATTTTTTCATTGCTTTGACAGGGTCTATTTTAAAAACAGTAATTACCGGATACAGGGAGAGTACCAGACCAATACCAAGCACTATCAATCCCTGGGTAATGAAAATAGAAGGGTCGGTAGAAGCCGGGAAAACAGGTTCGAAGTTGAAGCGCTTGTAAGTTTCGGCCATTTCTCCACCTATGCGTATCGGGTGCTCTTTCAGGTAGTAAACCAGGGGAATACTGCACAATAATCCTGTGACAGAGCCTATGATGACGGTGAATATCGACTCAGTAAGGAAAAGCATGGCCAATATTCCTTTTTTCATACCAATCGCCACGAGCATTCCTACTTCATACCTGCGCTCTACCATCATCATCAGCATGGTACCGAATATGCCGAAGCAAATGAGCAGGTACAATATGCCGAGAATGATATACATGCTACCTTTGTCCATTTTTATATGCTGGTCTACATCAGGAAGAAGTTCTTTCCAGCTCATCACCTCGTACGTATCACCGGATATCTGTCTGAGGTTTGAAACCGTAGATTCGAGGGTTTTGTCAAACTTCAGACCCAATACATAGGAGGTTACGAGATCAGGGGCAGCGTAGAACTCCTGAGCAGTTTTTAACGGCATGAACAGCAACTGGTCGTTAAGTTCCGGTGAACCGAAGCTGACGAAACCTCTGATCAGGTACTTGCCGGCAGCAAGCGCGCCATGATAGCCCTGGCTGATAAGATATATTGTATCTTTTACCTGGAGACTAAATCTTTCCGCCAGCCCCTCAGATAAGATCACGGTATTGCCGCCATTGTGATCAAAATAGTCCCCGGCGATCACCTTCTTTTGGAGCCCTGTGATCTTGTTTTCCTCTTCAGGGTGTATCCCTACCACCATACATCCTTTGGTGAGGTCTTTAAATGATGCTAATGCATATGATTCAATACGGGGAGCCATAGCGGTAATATTCTTTTGACCCCTGATCCTGGTTTCGTATTGCTCGTTTCGGAGCATTCCGTTATCCAGCACCTGGTGGTCCCAATACCCTTGTTGGTGAATTTGGATGTAACCGGTGTAGTAGCTCACCATGTTTTTAATAAAATTGTCAAACACACCATCCTGAAGACTGCTGGCAGCAATGGACAATATCACGGCAAAAAAAATAGCCGCAGTAGTAATGCTGGTGCGATGCTTATTTCGCCATAAATTTTTCCATGCAAGTCTGAACCACATTTTAATTGAGTTTTTTCATTTGTTGCAGCGTGAAAAAAGTATCGGGTATCGGTTCGTTGTATGTTACGCTTGAGTAGATCAATACTGTTTTCTGGTTTGGCTTATCCGCAGGGATCATTTCTATATGTGTGGGAATGAGCCTGCCACCCATCGTTTTTATTTCATAGGCATTCATGATATTAATCAATTCCCCATCTTCATCATAAAACTTCGTATGTAGCTCCAGGAAGTCTTTTTTGTCAATATTTAGGGTCAGTTTGCCCCAAACAATGGCCGCTTCCGGTTTGGGTACCATATTAATAGTGTAACACTCGCGACCGTTGATGGTAGTATCCCCGGCAAAACTGTGGATATAGTCCTCCACGATCGATGACTCTTTCACCAGGTCATCATTGGTAAAATCAGTCCCCATCCACGACTGGGTCATCATAGACGGGGGTAGTTTAATAGATCTTTCCAGGGCTGGCACCCAATTCCACACTTCCTTTTCACGCTTTAAAAAGACCACTCCTTTCTCTTTAGCAGGACTTTTGATCAATACTATAGCATATTTTTCACCCTTCATCCAGGTTTTGACGGTCATTTCCCGCTGCCAGGTAGGACGAACCGTTCGGATGATCAATTCTGATTGGGAGGTTTCGCCTCGCATATTGTCGTTGGCCCTTTGCACTACCTCTGTTGCAGTAAGTGCAAGGTGTTGATGCCAATTAGTAAGGAGTATGAAAAAAATCGTAGTCACGGTATGCTGATTTATTCGTTTTATACTGTAAGATTACTCATAGCTATGCGCAGTTGTAATGATTCCTGTCAACCATTGTCATGACATTTGTCACGCGCTGTATTCACAACCCAAATCTCCTTTATCCATGATTGCCATCATTGACCAACCCCTTGCTTATATATAAATTATTGGCAGTAAGTTAACATAGGGCAGATTCCCGGAAAGGCAAGGTGAGGGGAGCCTGAAAACATAAAATCGTTGAGTATGAAAACTAACCTATTGCCTGCTTTGATGATCGTACTGGCTTCAACCACCCTGGTATTTGGGCAAGTGGAGTCGGGAGAGACTGTTGTGATCAGTGAAAGAGTGATGAATGATCTTTACGTTGCCGGTGGCACCGTTACTGTTAATACACCTATAGAAGGTGATCTTGTTGTGGCAGGAGGAACTATCATTGTAAATGATTCTGTGAAACAGGATATTTTGGTTGGCGGAGGGAACATCACCCTAAACGGGTATGTCGGAGATGATGTGCGTTGTGCCGGTGGGTCGGTCAACATAATGAAGGGAGTGGGCGGAGACCTGGTGGTCACTGGTGGTAGTATAAGTATTGGCCCGGGTGTAGTAGTTAGTGACAATCTCTTTGTTTCCGGTGGTAAAATTATTTTCAGTGGGGAAGTGAGGGGCATGGTAAAAAGTGCGGCTGGTGCATTTACCATGAATGGCCGGGTGCTGGGTGATATGGATTGCCGCGGTGGGGAGCTCACCATCAACGGTGCAGTAGATGGACAGTCGACATTAGCTGCTGAGGAGATAATCATCGGGCCTCAAGCCAGGTTCAGAAACGATGTGCGCTATTGGAGCCGGCAGGGTACTGTGGACTTTGGTAATGCATTACAGGAAAGCCAGGCAATATTCGATCCATCGCTGAAAATTGAGAGTGGCAGGTGGGAATTCTTCGGTTTTAGTTCGTTTATCCTGCTTTTATGGTATCTGGGTACAGCGCTGCTGATGATCTTTATTATACAATACCTCTTTAGTAAAACGATGAAACGAGCTGCATCCACCGTGAAGGACAGCGCTGCCAAATCTCTTGGATGGGGAGTTTTATTTTTAATAGGGGTGCCTATAGCCATCGTGGTGGCCGTGTTCACAGTTATAGGTCTGCCGGTAGCTGCGCTCCTGTTTATAGGGTACATCACGATACTGTTGTTTGCCACGGTGATAGTTTCTCTAGTGGCAGGCCATTGGATCAATGATACTTACTACCACTCTTCCTGGAGTAACAGGAAGCTGGTATTTATGGCCTTTGCTATTTTTATCATCCTAAAACTGGCTACTCTGACACCTGTTATAGGTCCGCTGATCATGCTGCTGCTGGCGTGTATGGTGTTTGGAGGTATACTGCATAATATCAAAAGAACACGCAAAGGACCGGAAACGCCAGTTCAGCGAGAGGTGAGCATGGCAGAGTAAAAAGAGATTCATCCGGTTGCCCGAAAAATTTAAGGTTTACCGAGCTGTTTAGCGGAGACTTTCTCTACGAGAACTTCGATTACGGTCTTTTTGCTACATTTGAAAACATATTTGTTCATCTCTAAATTTTATTATACGTCCATACGGGGGCGGAGATGTGGTTTACAACATCCTCGGTAATACTGCCGGTAAATAGTCTTGCCAGCCCCTTTCGGGCGTGAGTAGCCATGGCAATGAGGTCAATACCTTCTTTGTAGGTAAAATCTATGATGCCGTCCTCTTCATTATCATAGCTTTTGAAGTGGAGCGTGTGATTTTTGAGGTGGTAATGCTTTGCAAATTCCTCAAGAGCTGCAACGGCATCTTTATCTGTCCTGAAGTGGGAAGCGGTATTCACAAGCAATACATGCAGTGTGGCGCCAAAAAACTCCTGTAGTTCTTTTACTTTATTCATAAAGTCGGTTTGATCTAGCCGTAGAGTAGTGGGTAGCAGTATCTTTTTAATTGAGGAAACAGGTGGCGCTTTATGTACAGCCAGTACAGGCGCCTGGGCAAAACGCACTATTTTTTCAGTATTTGAGCCAATGAATACTTCGCGTATCCCCGAAGCGCCCGATGTTCCCATTATGATCAGGTCTGTCTGCTTCCTGTCAACATGATGCTGAATGGCTGAAATAAGATTATCATGAACAATGTCAAGACTAACAGAGACCCCCCGGACGCCTGATTCGTTCTTCATTTTTTCATAGCCTCTTTTAGTGTCCTCTTCAATCCTGTTTAAAAAAGAGATATCATATGCCAAAGGAGTGCCACCGGCATAGCCGGGATCATATAGCACAGGTACATAGGCGGCATGAAGCACGACAACCTCAGCCTTGGCCCGGGCGACCATCTCCATAGCAAACGTAAAGGCTTCCCTTGAGGGGGCGCTGAAATCGCAGGGAACAAGTATCCGTTTCATGTCTGTTTAATTAGTATTGAGTATTAAATCTTGAGTAAAAGACATGCAAAGCCAATGGTGGCATAGCCCGGTCGCAATACTCATATCTCATATCTCACGACTCACGACCCACGACTCAATTTTTATTAAAAGTATACAGTACTACTCCAATATATAATGATAACCGTTTGGAAGCCGGAATGATTTTTATCACAACCGTTTTTTTAGATAAAAATCATGGCAGCAACATGATGTACATCATACTGTAAGCTTTACACTCTGCATAAATTAGCATTGTATAAATTCCCGGGTATGCATCCGGGGTTGAGGAAAATAGTCATAATAAAAAAATATTAAGTCATGGAATTGATAACACGCCCTAGAGAAGAGTACCTGCTTAATGCGAGCCTCGAATCTTTACATGAGGAAAGCAGAGAATGGCTTCAGGAGATAGGTTTTTGGAAGGATGAAATGGCCTTCTTTTATAAACTACTGCAGCAAAAGAAAAATGATCCCGATTTTCCGGCAGGTGAAATTGCAGCGCTCGAAAAAGAGCAATTACGCATTGATAATGTAAAGATCGATGCCATTAAAGGAGAGGTGAAAAGCCACGAAAAAGCATTGGCTTCACTGTTTAAGGTCAATTCGCTACAGGAAGAAGAAGGATACAGGCAAATGCATAAGAGGCTTCTTAAAGATATGTATGATGTACATATTCTGGTCAGGAATCTGAAAAAGGAAATATTCTCTATGGTCCAAAAATATGAACGATAGCAGAGGCAAAGTTACTGCTGCATTGTATACAGGACCTTTTGCCTGGCCAGAACATCCAATGATGATAAATATCATCTCTATACTTGACAAACGTCATGCCAATGACATGATGCTTCGGTTAATTTAGTCCTCAATTTACGTAGGAGAAATATGATTTTATTAATGTAAACTGCCGTGAAACCCTCTTTCGAACATTCCAGACGTTTGTTGATGGGTACACTCATGATGACCCTCATTTTCATTATTGAAGTTTATGTGGGTTCTTTATCAGGTACCGCAGGGTATATATTGATTGTTTTTTGTCTGCTTTGGTATGCGCGTACGCGCCTGTCGTTGATTATCGTGGGAGCTATCTCCACGGTATTTTTAATCTCCGCCCTTTTATTGCATTTTGCTGCCATTGAGGAGGTTGCTGTTGTTATCAACCGGATTTTGTCTGTTGTTGCCATTTGGATGGCCATAACCTTCACCTTTCGTTTCAACCGGTTATATGAGCAACAGCGAACAAAAAGCGGTCAGCTTCATGCTTTGTTTGACAATGCTAACGAAGGGATACTGTTTGCTGATAATAGTGGGAAAATTATCCTGACCAACCCTTTCCTGGAAAGGATGTTCGGTTATCAACGTGGGGAACTTGCAGGCCACGATATTCAGGCACTCACGCCTGAAAAATACCAACGACAAAATGCCCGTTACCTTCAAAAATATATAAGAAAGCCCTTGAACAGACCTGTGACACAGGAGTTTTGGGCCATTCATGCGGATGGACATGAGTTTCCTGCAGAGATCAGCCTTAGCCACTTTTATGATAAGGGCGAACTGTTCATAATCGCTTTTATACTTGATATTACTGAAAAGAAAAAGCATCAACAGATGATTGAGGCAAATTTTAGCAGGATACGGAACTATAACATTGAACTTGAGGATAAAGTAAAGCAGAGGACGCTGGAATTAGAGCATACCAACCAGGCGTTGCAAAAGAGCCAGCACCTCTATAAATCGATGGCGCACTATTTTCCTGATGGTATTATGGGGGTATTGGACAAGGAGGTACGTTACCTATTGGTTGATGGCCAGGACTTAAAGACGACCAGATCAGGTGATGGTGTTGCGATTGATAACGAGTTACTGGGGCACATACGTTCGGCCATAATGAATTATGCAGCAGGCGCTGTAGGCCGTGTATTTAAGGGAGAAAATCTGTCGTTTGATACCGCGGTAAATGATAAGATCTATAACATTACCGTTGTTCCAATCCCCGGCAACAACCAGGTGAATGAGGTATTTTTTGTAGCTAAAAATATTACCAGCCAGAAGCAACTGGAGCAGGATCTGATCAAAAACCTGGAAAGGGAAAAGGAGCTGAGTCTGTTAAAATCCAGGTTTGTGACCATGGCATCACACGAGTTCCGTACACCACTAACCACCATCTTGTCTTCGGCTTTCCTAATGGAACATTATACAGGGAAACAACTCGATACGGAAAAAACAAAGCATTTGGGGCGTATCAAAAGGGCGGTACAGGGGCTGACTGACCTGCTCAACGATTTTCTATCCCTTGGTAAGCTGGAAGAGGGGAAGGTGCATGCCGTATATAGTGAGATCAATTTGCAGCAATTTTTTGAGGACCTGCTGCAAGAAATCGACCTCTTAAAGAAAGATGGCCAAAACTTCAGATTTGAATTTTTAGGTGAAATAAAAGAGCTAATGACGGACAGGTATTTGCTCAGGAATATCGTGGTCAACCTGTTGTCTAATGCCATAAAATATTCTCCTGCTTCATCAGATATTGAAGTGATTGCTGCGGTTACCGGCAAGCAGATAACTATTCAGGTCACAGACCATGGCATAGGGATACCCGAAGACGAGCACAGGCACATATTTACACGCTTCTTCAGGGCCCAAAATGTAAATGAGATCCAGGGCACAGGCCTCGGATTAAATATTGTAAAAAAGCACGTGAAGCTCCTAAACGGCAATATAGACTTTATAAGCAGACTAAATGAAGGCACTACTTTTACAGTTAACCTTCCTTTGGTAACCAATGAAACCAACTTAACTAAAACGAAAGTATTAACATGAGCTACAACATTTTGTTAATTGAGGACAATGCTGAAATGGCGGAGAACATTATGAGCATACTGGAGCTGGCGCACTACAATGTGACGCACGCTCCTAACGGAAAGAAGGGTGTTGAAATTGCGCAACGGAATCCACCGGACCTGATACTGTGCGATATTATGATGCCCGAGCTGGATGGCTATGGTGTAGTGCATATTCTGAATAAGGATCCTGAAACAGCCAGTATCCCGTTCATTTTTTTAACGGCCAAAACTGATAAAAGTGATTTCAGAACGGGCATGAATCTTGGAGCCGATGATTACATAACCAAGCCTTTTGATGGGGTGGATCTACTAAAAGTAGTCGAGATACGGCTTAAAAAGAACGAATTGCTGAAATCCAGCTACAGTAACCATCCCAAAGATGTAAGTTCCTTTTTCAGTAAAGCCAGAGAGATCAAGGAATTTCAGAAACTTTCTGATAACAGGCCCACGCGCAGTTTTAAAAAGAAGGACCTGATCTTTATGGAGGGTCAGACGCCCAATGACCTTTATCATATTGAGGAAGGAAGGGTAAAAACCTATAAAATTAACTACGATGGCAAGGAGCTGATTACCGGGATCCACAGCGCGGGTGATTTCTTGGGCTATGTGCCGTTGCTGGAAGAAAGACCATACAATGAAAATGCCGAGGCGCTGGAAGATGTGCGCATATCCATCATCCCCAAATCTGACTTCCTGACGCTGATCTATTCCAGCAAAGATGTGGCCAGAACATTCATTAAGATGCTGTCTAACAACCTTGAAGAAATGGAAAACCGGCTGTTGGATATTGCTTATCAATCCGTCAGACAGCGTGTGGCAAGCGCGTTGCTGAAGATCAATTCCAGGTTTGCGGGTGAGGATGAAGATGTGATCATCACCATAGCCCGAAAGGATATCTCCAATATAGTGGGTACGGCTACCGAATCGCTAAACCGTACCCTGGCTGATTTCCGTGATGAAGGATTGATCGAGATCAGCGGAGAAGGATTGAAGGTAGTGAACAAAGCCAAGTTGGAGAAACTGCTGAGATAGGGGCTGTTGTGATGGGTTCAGGATCCATTTCTGTAGTCTATTGAATTTTTACGACTGTACCGACCCCTCAATAGATCTCTTCTTCACAGCATATCTTTCTTTTTAGCCCGTACTACTACAAAGGCCCCCTCACCATACCCGGGCTGAGGAGATTCTACAGTGGTGATCTGGTCGGGAAGATGAAAGAGGGTTTGACAAAAGCTAAATTCATTAAACCAGGCACGACTCAGCTCGAATACCACTTTTTCCACAGCATATATGTTTATTTGCCGGTAAAAAGGGATAAGTGGCAGGTGTGTGGCGTATTGTTGGCCCATGCTATGTTGGCGATCGATAAAGCCTAACACCAGCACTCCGTTGGGTTTTAGCACCCGGTGAGCTTCTTCAAAGGTGACATGCAGGTCGTTAAAATTATTGATGCAGCAGACATTAACAATGAAGTCAAATTGATTTTCAGTAAAAGGCAGTGGTTTCACCGTTCTTATTTTCCGGTTCATTTTGGATGCCTTTTTGCCAGATTTTGGAATATTTAAGGCGTTAATAAACACATTATATCCTAAAGGTAGCTCTAACCCTTCAAGGCCCCTTCCCTTGACAACCGGCAACATCTGTCTGAGCGCTTTTATTTTTGACTGGAATATCATTGGATAGGTACTTCCACCATTCTCCTCTCCACTGGTCGCTTCACTTTGAGAAATAATCATACCTGAGTTTTTACAAAAATAATGCCGCGCCGTTCCGAAGAAAATGACATTTGACAGGACGATGAGAGACAGAAATCAGCCGGGAAGCTGTGAGCGGTGAGCAGCAAGCCACAATCCACAACCAGTAGCCAGTAATCGGTAATCGGTGATAGGTAATCGGTAAGCGGTAATCGGTGATCGTCCCTCGGCCCTCTGCGCCACGCTCCCCGCCCGTTAAGGTGTCAGACGGTTTTGAACCGTTCAGACACCGGGCTTAATGAAGTAATAAAAAGCCTGCTTTACTAAGCCTGTAAGGACTAGT
>NZ_AMZN01000032.1 GCF_000331535.1 Fulvivirga imtechensis AK7
TGTAATCCGTTGTGCCCTCCACCGTAGGTGTTCGGTTCAACAATCCATATCCGAAATTATGCAATTGATCAAAGGTGAATCTTCATTTTGGATTAATCAGAAAAAGTTAACGGAATCAAGATTCGGCTGGCAGGATGAATATTATGCAGTATCTGTTAGTGAGTCGCAGGTTAACAGAGTCAGAGAATATATTAAAAACCAGGAAATACATCATCAAAAAAAGGATTTCGAACAAGAACATCAGGAGTTTGTGCGCAGATATGGTTTCTCAAAAAGTTAAAACAGGTCATATTCTAAATTGCCACGTCCTTTTAAGGCGTGGCAATTTAGAATATGACCCACCACAAGGTCCAGAAAACACGGAGAAAACCTCTTCTACCCCTGTGTCTTCTCCTTTCTCAGCGAGTTGAAAGAAAACCACACCAAACCCAAGGCTACTTTTCAAGCATTTTCATAATTTTGCGGTCTTCAATTAACAAGCAATAAATATTTATGTCTCTTTCAACAAAGTACGATCCGTCTGCAATAGAAGATAAGTGGTATAAACACTGGATGGATAATAAGTTTTTCCATTCGGAGCCCAATCCTGATAAGGAGCCTTACACTATTGTAATACCTCCGCCCAACGTCACGGGAGTACTTCACATGGGCCATATGCTGAATAATACTATTCAGGACGTACTGATCAGAAAGGCGCGTATGGAAGGCAAAGAGGCTTGCTGGGTACCCGGTACAGACCATGCTTCCATTGCTACCGAGGCAAAGGTGGTGGCCATGTTGAAAGAAAAAGGGATCAACAAAAGCGACATTACCCGGGAAGAATTTCTGAAGTATGCCTGGGAGTGGAAGGAGAAATACGGAGGCATTATCCTGGAGCAATTGAAGAAGCTTGGCGCTTCGTGCGACTGGGACAGAACACGCTTCACAATGGAGGAATCGCTGTCGGATGCTGTAATTGAAGTTTTCGTAGACCTATACAACAAGGGGCTGATCTACCGGGGGGTCAGGATGGTAAACTGGGATCCACAGGGGAAGACCGCGCTTTCGGATGACGAGGTAATTTATAAAGAGGTACAGTCAAAACTGTATTACATCAACTATAAGATCGAAGGAGAAGATACTCATGTGACTATCGCCACTACACGGCCGGAAACTATCCTGGGCGATACCGCCATCTGTATTAATCCAAATGATGAGCGCTATCAGCACCTGAAAGGCAAAAAAGCCCTGGTACCACTGATCAACAGGCCTGTACCGATCATAGAAGATGATTATGTGACTATGGAGTTTGGTACGGGGTGTTTGAAGGTGACGCCTGCTCACGACCTGAACGACTACGAGTTGGGAAGAAAGCACAAACTAGAGTCAATTGACATTCTTAATGATGATGGCACGCTTAATGAAAAGGCACAGATCTTTATTGGTGAAGATCGTTTTGTGGTTAGAAAGAAAATAGCCAAAGAGCTCGAAAATACAGGGCAATTGGCAAAGGTGGAAGAGTATGTCAATAGTGTTGGCTTCTCCGAGAGAACCGATGCTGTTATTGAGCCTAAGCTTTCGATGCAGTGGTTCCTGAAGATGGAAGATATCACCAAACCGGCATTGAAAAATGTAATGAATGATGAGATACAGCTCATTCCTCCTAAGTTTAAAAACACCTATAGCCACTGGATGGAAAATGTCCGCGACTGGTGTATTTCAAGACAGCTATGGTGGGGACATCAGATACCGGCATATTATCTGCCCAATGGCAATTTTGTAGTGGCTGAAACCAAGGAAAAAGCTCTCGAAAAAGCCAAAGAGAAAGATGCGAATATTACTATTGATCAGTTGGCACAGGACGAAGATGTGCTCGACACCTGGTTCTCCTCCTGGCTGTGGCCTATTTCTGTTTTTGATGGATTTAAAGACCCTAACAATAAAGACATTAACTACTACTACCCCACCAATGACCTGGTGACTGCTCCCGAGATCTTGTTTTTCTGGGTAGCTCGTATGATCATTGCCGGGTATGAATATAGGGGTGAGAAGCCCTTCAAAAATGTGTACCTGACAGGTATAGTACGTGACAAGCAGGGAAGGAAGATGTCCAAATCACTGGGCAACTCGCCTGACCCACTGGACCTGATCAGAGAATATGGCGCGGATGGTGTTCGCACAGGTATGCTCTTCAGTTCGCCCGCTGGCAATGACCTGCTTTTTGATGTGAAACTATGCGAACAAGGCAGAAATTTTACCAATAAGATCTGGAATGCCTTCCGGCTTGTAAAAGGCTGGATGGTAGACGAAAATCTGGATGGAGCGCAAAATGAAGCAGCCATTGCCTGGTTTAGCGCCCGCTTTGATCAGACACTGGCAGAAGTGGAAGATCACTTCTCCAAGTTCAGGATCTCGGACGCCCTGATGTCAATTTACAAGTTGATCTGGGATGACTTCTGTTCATGGTACCTGGAGATGGTGAAGCCTGAATACCAGAAGCCCATTGATCCGAAAACGCTGGAGAGCACCATTAACTTCTTTGAGAAGCTTATGAAGATGTTACATCCCTTCATGCCATTTATCACGGAAGAGCTTTGGCATGAGCTGAAAGCACGGGACAGCAAAGATTGCATTATCGTGGCATCATGGCCAAAAGCCGGTAAGCCTGACGAGCAGATACTAGCAGCGGGAGCGCAGGCTTTTGAGATTGTAACAAACATCAGAAACATCAGAAATGCCAAGCAGATATCTCCAAAAGAGCCTTTAACGTTAAAAGTACGTTCAGAGCACTTCGAACAGTTCAGCACCTTTACTCCTGTAATCATCAAGCTTGCTAACCTCACCACAGTAGAAGCTACAGAGCAAAAAGAGGATAACGCGGCCAGCTTTGTGATCAAAGGTGATGAGTTCTTTATTCCACTGGAGGGCAGTATCGATCTTGAAAAAGAAAGAGAGGAACTACAGAAAGAGCTGGAATATACCCGTGGCTTTCTTGTATCAGTAGATAAGAAGCTAAGCAACGAAAGATTTGTTAACAGTGCTCCTGCGCAGGTAGTGGAGATGGAAAAGAAAAAGAAAGCAGATGCAGAAGCTAAGTTGAAGGTGCTGGAGGAGAGTCTGGCGAAGCTGTAACACGGATTTATACGGATTGAAGGATTACACAGATTATTTGTGCCCACTTTTTGTCATTTTCGCAAAAAGAATCAGTATTGTTCCATTGAAAAAGGCTGATGCGGAGGCTAAGTTGAAGGTGCTGGAGGAGAGTCTGGCGAAGCTGTGACGCGGGTTTATACGGATTGAAGGATTACACGGATTATTTGTGCTCACTTTTGCCATTTTCGCAAAAAAAAGGATCAGTATTGTTCCATTGCCATTGTTATTATTTTTTTTACTGAAGGAGCCCTATAGCCTCAAAAGCAGATAGACTCTCTTGCGGTCTTTGTCAAATCAGTGCAATCTTCAATCCGCCTAATCCATGATCCTGACAAGTAATTAATGCTACCAGGGATAAGGGTAAGGGGTAAGGAATTCTTCATCCTTTTAAAAAAATATTAATCTTGAAAAGAAAAAAAGGCGCGGATTTATACGGATCGAAGGATAACACGGATTATTTGTGCCCACTTTTTGCCATTTTGCAAAAAAAGGATCAGTATTGTTCAATTGCCATTGTTATTATTTTTTTACTGGAGGAGCCAAGAACTACAAAAAGAATTAGAATACACCCGTAGTTTTTTGACGCCCCATAGCCTCAAAAGCACAATTCACGAAATCAGTGCAATCCTTTAATCCATATAATCCGCGATACTGACAAGTAACAGCTACCCACGCACCAACCTCTTGAAAGTTAAGCTTTTGCTTCCAAAGTTGATAAGCAAGCCAACGTTTAGCCTATAAGCTTTTAAATAATTCAGTGCCTGAGCCATGTGCACATCCTGCAATTCAATGACCGCTTTTAGTTCAACAAGCACACACCCTTCCACAACAAAATCAGCTCTTCTTGTTCCAATGGGTTTTGTAAGCTCTTTGTAATAGATGTGTTGCGAGATCTCCCGGGCATAATCTAATCCCACCATACCCAGTTCATAAGCCAGCGCTCGTTGATAGATCACTTCCTGAAAACCATTACCCAGAAACTTATGCACCTCGAAAGAAGCACCGATTATTTTTTCTGTTATGTCTTTATATTTCAACTCACCCAAATGGAACGCGGATTTAGAACGGATTTCCTGATTGCACAGATTTTTTCGCTCCTAATGTAGGAAAAAATATAAATTTAACTTTATTATTTTAAAATAAAGAAATAAAATGCTTATTCTCAACAGTCTCGCACAAGAGTTTCAGCTCCACCGGCTAATCGTCATCATCTCACTTTAATCTGAGTATTCCAATTAATCCGTTTTCAATCCGTGCCTCAAAACCTCGCAGCCATCAACAACCTCAGGTCTTTATGCTTCATACCAAACTTCCTGGCTACATGCTCATTGGTAAGGCTGCCTTTGTAGGTGTATACGCCATTCATGAACCATTTATGGGCAAAGATCATGTCCTCAATGCCACCTTCCTCGGCAGCTCTCAGGATTGTAGGTGTAAAGATATTGCTCAATGCTGTTGTTGCTGTATGTGCTACCCGTGAGGCGATATTGGGGACACAGTAGTGTATGACATCATACTTTCTGAATATCGGCTGCTTGTGTGTGGTGAGCTCCGAAGTTTCTACACATCCCCCCTGGTCGATAGAAAGATCAATAATGACTGATTCGGGTTTCATATCGGCTACCATTTCTTCGGTGATCACATACCTGCTCCTTCCTTTTTCCGCTCTTAGCGCTCCAATTACCACGTCAGCATGTTTTAACGACTCTGTTAGTGTCACCGTGTCTATAGTGGAAGTATAAATCTGCTGACCTAAAGTATGCTTGATCCTGCGTAGCTTGTAAATATGATTATCGAACACCTGCACCTCGGCACCCAGGCCGATGGCGGCACGGGCAGCATATTCTGCCACCGTACCGGCTCCTATAATGACCACCTTTGTAGGAGGCACTCCGGTGATTCCGCCAACAATAATTCCCTTCCCTCCATTCGAGCTGCTCAGGTATTCCGCAGCTATCGCCATTACCGTATTACCCGCTATTTCGCTCATGGCGCGGATAATAGGCATCCCACCTACTTTATCTTCTATAAACTCAAAGGCCAGTGCAGTTACATTCTTTCTGTTCAGCGCCTTGATGTAGTCCGGTGACTGACTTCCCATCTGGATGGCCGATATTAGTGTTTGCCGGGGCTGCATCAGTTCGATTTCTTCCAGTGTTGGCGGTTCGATCTTTAAAATAGCGTTTGCCTTATATACCTCTTCTGAAGAGTATACGATCTTGGCACCAGCCTCGCTATATTCCTTATCTGAAAACTTGGATCCCTCACCTGCCTTGGTTTCTACCCATATTTCGTGCCCGTTATTCACCAAAAGCGCCACGGAATCAGGTGTAAGGGTAATCCTTCTCTCCTGTAGTGATATCTCATTGGGCATTCCGATAAAAAAAGAATGCTTACTCTTTTTTACCGGCATCAATTTTTCCTGGGGATAAAGGCTGGACTCTTTCGCTAACTGTGCAAACCCTGATCGTTCTTTCTTAGTCATATCTGGCGATATCTAACACCCGTGATTGCGGGCCTGTAATGCTTATGTCAATTTTTACTATTTCATCCGGAAGCAACCCCGTCACCTTTGAGGGCCACTCCACAAAGCAATAATTTCCTGAATAGAAATATTCTTCAGCGCCAATATTCATGGCTTCTGCTTCATCATCTATCCTATAAAAATCAAAATGATAGAAGACTTCATCTTCAACATTTCTATATTCATTCACAATAGAAAATGTAGGACTGTTCACCGTATCTTCTATCTTAAATTCTTTACATATAGCCTTGATCAACGAGGTTTTCCCCGCGCCCATCTCTCCCTCAAATATCCAGACCTTGCTATTCCCGGCAAATTCAATAATACGTCTGGCCACTGCGCTTAACTGCTCCAAACCCTCACACTTCAGCACCAGTTGCGGCAAAGAACTATCTACCATATTTCGAATTTAGTGAAATTATTGGAATAATCATTTCTTCCATAGAGACACCTCCATGCTGGAACGTATCTCTATAGTAATTCACATAGTAATTATAGTTATTAGGATAAGCAAAAAATTGATCTTCCGTAGCAAACACATATGTAGAAGAAACATTCACTTTGGGCAGGTGCAAACGCTCGGGTTTCATAGCCTCCATAATTTTATCTGAATGGTCATAGCCCAGATTTTTACCCTGCTTATACCTTAAATTGGTGTTTGTATTTCTATCACCAACAATCTTAAAAGGTCTTTTTACACGTATCGTACCATGGTCGGTAGTTATGATCAGTCGTGCGCCATCTTCAGCTATCAGCCTCAAAGCCTCAAGAAGAGGCGAATGCTCGATCCATGACCGGGTAATAGACCGGTAAGCAGACTCATCAGGTGCCAGTTCTCTGATCATAGCCATATCTGTACGTGCATGCGACAGCATATCTACAAAGTTATAGACAATCACATTCAGGTCATTGTTCATTAAATTGCGAACGCTATCTACCAGTTGCTTACCTTCACTGATCTGTTTGATCTTATGGTAACTGGTTTTTATATTCAAGTTATTCCTTCTCACCTGGCGCTCGAGAAAATCCTGCTCATAATTATTCTTGCCTTCCTCTTCGTCTTCCCCTACCCATAGTTCTCTGTACTTCTGAGACATTTCCAAAGGCAACATGCCTGAAAAGATCGCATTTCTGGAATAAGCAGTAGTGGTAGGTAGTATAGAATAATATGTCTCTTCCTCTTCCACATTAAAGAGTTCCAATATGGCAGGTTCGATCACTTTCCATTGGTCATACCTCAGGTTGTCGATCACAAGAAAGAACAACGGCTTTCCCTGTTCAATTTTTGGAAAGACCTTCTTTTTCATTACCTGGTGCGACAAAAGGGGCTTATCTGCATCGGGGTCGTTGAGCCATGACTCATAATTCTCATCTATAAATTTTGTGAACTGGCTGTTAGCCTCATCCTTCTGCATGTAGAGCACTTCGGCCATGCTCTTATTTTCTGTTTCATCAATCTCCAACTCCCAAAAAACCAGCTTCTTGTATATCTCAGCCCACTCCTGGTGGTCCAGGTCATCCTGAAATGCCATGCTTATATTCCTGAACTCCTGCTGGTAGGAGAGGTTGGTCTTCTCCGTGATCAGCCGCTTATTTTCCAATATTTTTTTTACAGAAAGCAGTATCTGGCTAGGATTGAGAGGCTTGATGAGGTAATCCGCTATTTTCGCTCCTATGGCTTCCTCCATGATCATTTCTTCTTCATTTTTGGTGATCATTACCACAGGTAGGCCGGGTCGTATCGACTTAATATGCGTCAGCGCTTCAAGACCTGACATTCCGGGCATGTTCTCATCTAAAAAAACTACATCAAAATGATCCTGCTCACATTTTTCAATGGCATCTGTACCGCTGTTTACCGGGGTGATGTCATAACCCTTATTTTCCAAAAACATGATGTGCGGCTTTAACAGATCAATTTCATCATCAGCCCATAGTATATTATATCTCTGCATATCGAGGTAGCATTGCTTTTTATTTAATGTTCAGTTAACAGTTATTAAATTCCAACTATTCCTAAACGATACTTATATATTTTATTCTCTATATAAACGATTAATTTTCGGTTTCCGACTAACATAATTCTTATTTTTGAGTCGTTTGGAAAAGTATTTTAAATTAAGTCCCTTTTTAAAACCTCATCAAAGGTAGGTAGATTGAACAGAAAGAAAATTTTCAACGATCCGGTCTATGGATTTATTAACATCAAAAACGACCTGGTGTTCGATATTATCGAGCATCCGGTTTTCCAGCGGCTCAGGCGGATCAAGCAGTTGGGCCTTACTGATTTTGTATACCCAGGCGCTCTACATACCCGATTTCATCATGCTATTGGTGCTATGCACCTGATGACACGTGCACTCGACAGCCTGCGTAGCAAAGACATAGAGATCACCGATAGTGAGTACGAAGCAGCACAGGCAGCTATTTTACTCCACGATATTGGCCACGGCCCTTTTTCACATGCGCTCGAATATAGTCTTTTAAAGGGCATTCAGCATGAGAGCCTGTCATTTTTACTCATGAAATACCTCAACAAAATGCTGGGCAATCGCCTGGAAATGGCTTTGAAAATTTTTCAAAATACATACAAAAAACGTTTCCTCCATCAATTGGTTTCCAGTCAGTTGGACATGGACAGGCTCGATTACTTAAAACGGGACAGCTTTTTCACAGGTGTATCTGAAGGAGCAATAGGCCTGGAGCGTATTATCAGCATGCTCAATGTGGTTGATGATCAGATAGTAGTGGAAGAAAAAGGCATTTATAGCATCGAAAACTTTCTGAATGCCCGAAGGCTCATGTACTGGCAAGTGTACTTGCATAAAGCTTCCGTAAGCGCTGAAAAAATGTTGATCAACTTGATCGTAAGGGCCAGAGACCTGACACTCGGCGGTAGAGAAGTATTTGCCAGCCCGGCGCTAAAAACATTTTTAAGCACAGACAAAACACTGGACGACTTCCAGCAGGACGAGGGGCTGCTGGAGACCTTCGGTATACTGGACGATTATGATATTTGGGGCGCCATCAAAGTCTGGCAAAGCGATGAAGACAAAATACTCAACACTTTGAGTAAAAGATTATTAAACAGACAGCTATTTAAAATCAAACTATCGAATGATCCTTTAAGCAAGGAAGATCTCAAGTTGCTAAGAAATAAAATAGCGGATCAGTACAACGTACTAAGGACCGACAGCAGGTACTTCTATGCACATGGCGAAGTAACCAATAAAGCTTATATAGCCGGCGGGCAAAAGATCAACATCCTTACCAAAAAGGGAAAAGTGATCGATATCGCGGAAGCTGCTGACCTACCTAATATCAAGGCTATGAGCAAAATTGTCAAAAAATACTACCTATGCTGTCCTAAAAATGTATCTTTGTGAAAATTAAAAACTAACCTTCTGCACAGTTTTAATGGAGTTTACCGTTGATCAGATAGCATCACTTTTAAATGGTGAAGTGAAAGGAGATGGAGGAGTCAAGATTAATATGTTGGCAAAAATACAGGATGCTAAACCTGGCCAACTTTCTTTTTTCTCCAACCCTAAATATGAAAATCACCTCTATAGCACAGAAGCGAGTGCTGTTATCGTCAAGAAAGATTTTGAGCCTCGAAGACCGATCAAAGCTTCGTTAATACTGGTGGAAGATCCGTACAGCTCCTTTACTATTCTGCTTGAAGAATATCATAAGTTTCTCAGCTATCAAAAATCAGGCACAGAAGATCCCAGTTTTATAGGACAGAACAGCACTGTTGGCGCTGATGTATATCGCGGAGCCTTTTCGTACATTGGCAACAACGTAAAGATCGGCAATAATGTGAAGATATACCCGCATGTATATATTGGCGATAACGTAACCGTTGGTGACAACACCATTTTAAATGCAGGCGTGAAACTTTATACCAATACAATTGTTGGCAACCACTGCGTCATCCACTCTGGCGTAGTTATTGGCAGCGATGGCTTCGGATTTGCTCCACAAAGTGATGGCACCTATAAAACAATCCCTCAGATGGGAAACGTCATAATTGGCGATAATGTAGACATAGGCGCCAATACAGTTATAGACTGCGCCACTTTTCATGGTGATTCCACTAAGATCAATAATGGCGTAAAGCTTGACAACCTTATCCAGATCGCCCACAATGTTGAAATAGGAAAAAATACGGTGATTGCTGCCCAAACAGGTGTTAGCGGCTCAACAAAAATCGGGGATAACTGCGTGATTGCGGGACAGGTAGGTATAGCAGGACACATTGTACTGGCGAACAAAACCTCTATCGGGGCCAAGGCGGGATTAGGAAAGTCAATAAAAGACGAAAATGCAAAACTCATGGGCAGCCCTGCCTTTGATGTAAAAGAATATTACCGCGCTTACGCAGAATTTAAAAACCTTCCCGATTTAAGCGTCAGATTAAAGCAACTTGAAGAAAAAGTACTAAATTTGCCGACATTTCAGGAGAAGCAATAATGAATACCAAACAGCATACTATAAAAAAATCCGTTACACTTTCGGGGGTAGGCTTACATACCGGAGTGGAAACGAATATGACCTTTCTTCCCGCTAAGCCTGGTCATGGCATTAAATTTCAGAGGATCGATCTTGAAGGGCAACCTACCGTTGATGCGGATGTAGACAATGTGGTCGACCTTTCGAGGGGTACCACTATAGAACAAAGCGGTGCCAGAATCAATACAGTGGAACACACCCTGGCGGCACTGGTAGGATTGGAAATAGACAATGTGCTTATCCAGTTGGATGGCCCCGAGCCTCCTATTATGGACGGTAGTTCAAAGCAATTTGTTGATATCCTGAAAGAAGCGGGCACAGAAGAGCAGAATGCACTTCGTGAGTTTTATGAGGTTCAGGATAGTATATTCTATCGTGACAGTTCGCGTGATGTTGAAATAGCAGCCCTTCCCCTGGATGATTACCGCGTAACGGTAATGATCGACTACAATTCTCCTGTATTGGGGAGCCAGCATGCTTCACTTACTGACATCAGCCAGTTTGAAAAAGAGATAGCATCGTGCAGGACCTTCTGCTTTCTTCATGAACTGGAAATGCTACATAAGAACAACCTGATCAAGGGGGGGGATTTAAATAATGCCATTGTTGTGGTTGACAGAATTGTACAGGATAACGAACTGGAAAGCCTGGCAAAGCTATTTAATAAACCCAAGGTAGAAGTAAAGAAAGAAGGGATCCTTAATAATGTCGAGCTAAGGTATCGTAATGAACCGGCCAGACACAAGCTTCTGGATGTAATGGGTGACCTTGCATTGGCAGGTAAGCCAATAAAAGCACAGATCCTGGCTGCAAGGCCGGGCCATGCTGCAAATGTGGCATTTGCCAAGAAGCTTAAGAAAGCTATGGCCAGTTCCGCCAAGCAGAATATACCGAAATATAATCCGAACTTACCCCCGGTTCTGGATATCAACCAGATCTCAAACATACTGCCTCACAGGTATCCATTCCTATTGATCGACAAGATCATTCATTTGGATGAAGAAAGTGTATCGGGTGTAAAGAATGTTACCCTGAACGAGCACTTTTTCATGGGGCACTTCCCAGGCAACCCAGTAATGCCTGGTGTGCTACAAGTAGAAGCTATGGCTCAAATTGGCGGCATTCTGGTTCTCAACACCGTTCCCGATCCTGAAAATTACTGGACCTATTTCCTGGGAATTGAAAGTTTCAGGTTTAGAAAAATGGTGCTTCCCGGAGATACACTGGTGATCAAATGTGATCTTATCGCTCCCATTAAAAGAGGTATCGCCAAAATGACGGGAAGGGCATTTGTAGGAAATACACTTGTGTGTGAGGGAACGATGACCGCGAGTATAGTAAGAAAAGATGCATGATATAAAAACACATGCCAATGAAAATCAGATTTGACAAATGAATCAGCCATTAGCATATATACACCCTCAGGCAAAAATTGCCAGAAACGTTGTAATTGAACCTTTTAGTACTATACATAAAAATGTAGTTATCGAAGAGGGAACATGGATAGGCCCCAATGTAACTATATTTGAAGGTGCCAGGATCGGTAAAAACGTAAAAATATACCCCGGAGCATCCATCTCATCCGTTCCCCAGGACCTGAAATACAAAGGAGAGGAAACGGAGACATTTATCGGTGACAATACTGTGATCAGGGAATACGTAACCATAAGCAGAGGTACTGATGACAGGAATAAGACTGTTATTGGTCAGAACTGCCTGCTAATGGCCTATGTGCATGTAGCTCATGATTGTATCATTGGTAATAATTGTATACTTGTAAATGCTGTGCAAATTGCAGGACACGTTACTATTGACGATTTTGCTATTATTGGTGGTTCCAGTGCAGTTCATCAGTTTGTAAAAGTGGGTTCTCATGTGATGATCTCGGGAGGCTCCCTGGTGCGAAAAGATGTTCCCCCTTACACAAAAGCAGCCCGTGAGCCGCTAACCTACTGCGGCATCAATTCAATCGGATTGCGAAGAAGAGGATTCTCATCTGAAAAGATCAATGAGATCCAGGAAATATACAGGTACGTATTCCTAAAGGGATTGAACAATTCAAAAGCGCTGGACTTGGTAGAACTGGAGTTGCCCCCTTCAAAAGAAAGGGACGAGATCATCCATTTTATAAGAAACTCCGACCGGGGAGTGATGAAAGGTTATTCTTACTAATAGGATGCCCCATGGAGATATCCCTTCAGCAGCTTGCAAAACGCTATAATAAAGAATGGATATTTAAGGATCTTACCTATACTTTTAATACGGGTAAAAGTTACGCACTTGTGGGCGCCAATGGCAGTGGCAAATCAACTTTGCTACAAATTCTGTCAGGTTACCGGCTTGCTTCGTCAGGAAAGATCATTTATCAAAGTGATCGTATAGAAGTGCCTGCAGACGAAGTTTTCAGCTTTATTTCGATAGCTACCCCCTATATGGAGCTAATTGAGGAATTCACTCTCTATGAGCACCTGAACTTCCATTTTAAATTCAGGAAACGAAGGGAAAACTATAGCATAGAAGACATTATGAAAAGCTGCTATCTGCAGCAATCGCGAGATAAAATAGTAAAGAATTTTTCTTCAGGCATGAAGCAGCGATTAAAGCTGGCCCTCGCCTTTTATACAGAGAGCGACCTGGTGCTGCTGGACGAACCTACATCCAACCTGGATGAACAGGGTATTGCGTGGTACCAGGACAAGCTGACAGAATTGTTGAATACTTCAGCCACTGTCATCATCGCTTCCAATCAAAAATATGAGTACCAGGATTTCTGTACGGCCCAGGTAAATATTCATGATTATAAAAAATAGGGGTTACATAGCTAACAGGGAAGATATTTATAACCATAACCGTATTCTTTTACGCTAAAATCTTTTATTTTAGCGAAATGTCTTAAGAATAAATAAAAATATTTTTATATTTCGGATTCTATTACATTATCGTAAACTATATATTTAATGAAAAAGCTTACTTATTTATTGACTGCAGGCGTACTTTTAGCAGTATTAACCATTGTTGGTTGCAAAAAAGATGATGGTGGGGGACTTTCTGAAGAAGAGGAGCAACTGGCTGCTCTTACAGGAACGTGGGCTGCAACTTCTGTAAATGATGGCACAACTGACAGGCAAGACTATGATGATTTCGTACTGGCCATTAACGGGTCTAACCAGACCTATACTACCACTGGTGGACCAGACCTATTGCCTATGCCCAAAGCAGCACCTTTTGAATTTGGAGCTAATGTAAAAACACAACTTGTATTGGAGCCCAATAATGCAAATACTGCTGTTAGCTATTCTATTTCTGCTGATGGTACTGAACTTACCTGGAGTTTCTCTTATACTGGTGACGGCTTCACAAATACCCGTCAGAGTAGTGTTGAAGGTGACTGGACTTTTGTTTTTACGAAGCAGTAAAAAGACAAAAAGATATATAAGGGTCTTTTAGTTTTAAAAGACCCTTTTTTATTTCTTATCCTCTCTGGTGTTATCTAAAAAGCTTTCTAAGATTTTCCTTCGGCTTTCGCTGGTATCATAAAAATCTGCCAAGACCACCAGCTTCTCTCCTGAAAAGTTTACATCATAGTCCATTCTAATTATGCCATTGCACTTGCTAAAATATAGATCGGTAATAAAATCATAATGCCCCATCTTCTTCTCTCCCGTTATCACAAAGTGAAACACCGTATCCGTTAAAAAAGTATCATAGGACGCTCCATTTAGAGCAATTGTTAACTGACGATAACCAAAATAATCCTTTAATACCCATGGAGTAGAATTCTGGGTAAACTTGAGAAATGTATCTCCTTTTGGAAACCACAATGCATCATTTCTCAACTCAAACAAGCTCTTCGATTCTCTAATCATTAATGAATTTGAAGAATAATACAACTTGTCCGGATAATAGAGTGGACCGTTATTGATATTTAGACTAATGGAATCGCCTTTCTCACTCCACTCAATAAACCTGTCGTATCCTCTGACTTTCTTCAGCTTTTGGCTTGAAGTATCTAGCAAATAAGTATTCAAACCAATTCTTTTATCCAATGCATTTTTAAGAAAGCTGTAGCAGTAGAATATTGTCAGGCACGTGCATAGAGTGGCAATATTCATTGTAAACAGATAAAAAATTGGGCACTACATTTTTACTCCCCCTATTTCAAAACCACCACACTTATCCCCGCTCCCCCTCTTTCCACATGCTCATCAGCTATGGTGCTCACGACATTAGAGTCCTTTAAATAATTCCTGATCAAATCCTTAAGTATTCCATTTCCCTTTCCATGTAAGATCCGGACCTCCTGCATATTGAACAGGATGGCATCATCAATAAATTTATCAATAATACCCAATACTTCCTCGGCCCGCTTGCCACGGACGTCTAGCGTAGGGCTGAATTCTGCCATCTTTTTGCTAATATCCATGCCGGAAGATACCTTCCCAGTTCTGCTGGCCTGACGAGCAATGCTGCGGGATACCTTTTCCAGTCTCTTAAGCTTCACCACTGTCTTTAGGTCCCCGACCTGTACCTCTACATCTTTCCCGCGCATATCCAGCACTTCCCCCACTACATCATTATCTATAATGCGTACACTATCCCCTACTGCAATGGCTCCGGGCACAGCTTTTATCTTCTGTTCCTGATGTTCTTTGATTACTTCCTCGGCTGATATTTTCTCTTTTAGCTGCCCCAGCCGCTCTCGCATCTTTTTGGTTTCCTTTTTCTCTGCCTTGGTGGTTTTTATATGCCGGATGGTCTTTTCTATTTCACGGTTGGTTGTTGATAACAGTTGAGCCGCTTCTTTTTTAGCCGCATCAATGATCTCCTTTTTCTTTCCTTCCAACTGATCGTACAACTGATCATACTTATTTTTCAGGTTCTTCATCTGCTGCTCGGTTTCCCTGGCAGCCTTTTCGCGCATAGCGATCTCCTGTTCCTGCTTTTCCAGTTTCATGATCAGGTTATCAACATCTATGGTTTTGCTACCGATAACCTCACGCGCATAATCAACGATAGACAAAGACAAGCCTATCTTACGTGCGATTTCTAAGGAAAAGGAGCTGCCGGGTTTCCCTATTTCGAGCTCATATAATGGCTCCAGATGGGCCATATCGAACTTCATAGCGCCATTTACCACACCCGGCTTATTCTCAGCGTAATGTTTAATATTGCTGTAGTGGGTGGTAATCACTCCATTACCCTGCAGTTCTACCAGCTTATCAAGTATGGCTTCGGCAATAGCTCCACCATAGTGTGGATCAGTACCTGTACCAAATTCATCGATCAGGCACAGCGTTTTTTTGTCCGTGTGCTTCAGGAAAAATTTCATATTGGTCAGATGAGAGCTATAGGTGCTCAAGTCATTTTCAATAGACTGCTCATCACCGATATCAATAAAAATGTTATTGAAAATACCAGCCACCGATTGCTCACCAAGCGGCACAAGCAGCCCACACTGAAGCATATATTGGATGAGTCCTACAGTTTTTAACGCAACTGATTTACCTCCAGCATTAGGTCCTGATATAATCACTAGTCGCTGATCTTTATCAAGATCTATGCTCAATGGCACTACCTTTTTCCCTTGCTTCTGGTAGGCCAGGTATAAAAGAGGGTGCCTTGCCTCCCTCCATTTCATATCGGTAAGGGCTTTCACCTCCGGCATAATTGCCTTCATCTCAATAGCCAACCTCGCTTTAGCGCGAATGAAATCAATAAATGACAGGAATTGATAGGCCTTTTGCACTCCCTCAAGGTTAAACCGGAGCATATCCGTAAGCCTGGTCAATATTCTGACTACCTCTCTTTTCTCAGAGTTTTCCAGTTCCCTGATCTCATTATTTCCCTCAAGCACCTCCGTAGGCTCCAGGTACACCGTTTGCCCGGTGGCAGATTCATCGTGAACAAAGCCTTTGATCCTTCTTTTAAACTCCGCCATCACAGGAATGACCATCCGGCCATCTCTAACAGTCATGGATGCGCCTTCAGGAACGTAGCCTTCTTTTACAGCGCTTTTATAGATCTGGTCCAGGGTTCTCCTCACCTGGGCATGCTTTGCTCTAAGCTGCTGCCGGATATTAGCCAACTGGTCGCTGGCATTGTCTTTAACATACCCTGCGTCATCAATTTTGGCGCTTATATGATCACAAACCTCCGGATCGAAGTCTGCCATTCCGGTTAGCTCGTGCAGTTGGGGATAACTTTCTTGCCTGTTATTCAGAAAGCGCACACAGGCCAAAACCGTCTGCAGCGATCTATTAATGTTTAAAAATTCCTCTTCTGTAAGAAAAACACCTGCTGTTTTCGCTCTTCCAAGCGCAGAAGAGACATCCAGAAAGTGATTGGACGGAAAGGGCTCATTTGCAGTGATGATCTTTGAAAATTCATCCGTTTGTAGCAGCAGCTTATGGATCTGGTCCGGGCTATGACTAAGACGGATCTTATCTACAATATTAGCTCCCAGTGTAGAAAGACACTTTTCCTTGAGCAACGACCTGACCTTGTCAAAACCCAGCTTTTGCTCTATATCAGTGGGGTAAAGCATTTATCTCTCCTTTGTCGGCTTCTTTTTGTCCTCTTCTAACTTCACATCCTCCTCTTTCTTCTCCCTAAGCTGCTGTTCCTTCAAATTGAGGCTGTCAAGTACCGTCTCGTAGATCAACTCCAGTTTCTGAGGATGATCATAATAATAGCTCATGCTTTTCACATAAGTATCTTTGTTTATACCGTGCTTCTCAAGAAGCTTTTGTTCGTACACATCAAATATAGCGATAGCCGAATCTCTGGGGACGCGCAGATTCTGAACCTTTCCCTCTGCAATATACACATCGATCAGGAAGGAGACCATTGTGTCTTTTGGAAGGATGCCTTGAGGGACTTTATCTTTATTTCCACATGCCAGCAGCACCACATAACATAATATCAATAATTTCGTTCTCATTTTTTATAACTCTTTCAACGATGGTAAAGCTATCTACTATTACTTTTTTAATATTGTAGTTTGTCCATTAATACGGCAAATATTCCTGCCAAATAAATCATATTTTTTATAGAAAGGAATATTCCACAAATTTGTTAATACGTTATAGCGAAAATTGAGCCAATGAAGGATCTCTTAAAAAAGCTACGAAAATACGAAATTCAGATCAGAAAGGCTATCAATAGTCAGATGCAGGGAGATTTTCATTCGATCTTCAAAGGGTCGGGCCTGGAATTTGATGATGTACGCTCCTATCAATATGGTGACGACATTCGAACTATTGATTGGAATGTGAGCGCCAAGGGTCATGGAACGTTTGTAAAAACCTTTAAGGAAGAGAAAGAACAGACCGTATTTTTTATTTTGGATGTCAGTGGCTCCCAGGAAATTGGTAGTACAGGAAGGCAAAAGCTAGACATCGGTAAAGAGGTCTGTGGTGTATTATCACTATCAGCGGTAAAGGAAGGCAGTCAGGTCGGACTTATTTGCTTCTCTGATCAAAAGGAAAAGTATGTCAAACCCCGAAAGGGCCCTAAACTGGCCTATGAAATCATCAATAGCCTCATCCACCTCAACCCTGTTTCTCACAAAACGGACCTCAGCAAAGCGATATTATTCACCCTGAATACCATCAAGAGAAGGAGTGTTATGGTGTTTATCTCTGATTTTATTGATGAGGGCTATCATCACAATTTAAAAGGCCTTGCTAAAAAGCATGACCTGGTCATGATCAGGATTACTGACAAGCGCGAAACCAAGCTGCCCAAACTAGGTATAGTGCCTGTTTTTGAAAATGAGAGCAGAAAAACCATTTGGGTAAATACCTCATTTGGCAACTTCAGGTCAAGGATAAAAGCCAACTATGCTGAGAATGAGGAGCAACTGATTAAATTTGCAAAAAAACATCAAATTAATTTTGTCTCCATAGACACAGAAGAGGATTATGTGCCCAAACTTCTGAAATTGTTTAAAATAAGAAATAAAACTTTGAAGAGTGTTTAAAGGAATAATAAGTAGCCTGGTACTGGTTTTATTTTTTGTTGCAATGAATGCTCAGGGTCAGCAAATAGAACCTCGTGGCCAATTCTTAAGTGATAGTATCAAAATTGGGGTTCCTGTGGCTTATTCCCTGGCTGTAAAATATCCCAAGGAACTGGATATTATCTTCCCGGATTCGCTGTATAACTATGCACCGTTTGAGTTTGACAAAAAAAGGTATTTCCCCACCCGATCGGACAGTGTATACAGCTATGACAGCGCTGTGTATTACATCACCTCTTTTGAGGTGGATTCCATTCAGCATATTTCGCTACCGGTATATGTACTTCATGGGCGAGACAGCACGGCTGTATATGCATCATCGGATACAGTGGTTCTTCAACAACTCGTAACAGAAATACCTGATTCCGTGGCCGTTGAGGCTATGCCACTGAAAGAAAATACCACCTATAAAAGGGTCGCTTTTCAATTTAACTATCCATATTTTATAATAGGGGCCATAATACTGGTGATAATTGCTGTTCTGGTCTTTATATTTTTTGGCAACAAGATCAGGCGGTATTTTTTCCTTAGACGCATGGAAAAATCACATCGAAAATTTATCGAAACCTATGATGCCATCGCTCTGGCCAAAGACCAGTCTGTGAAGCTTCAGGCTGAAAAGCTGCTGGTGGTATGGAAAAAATACCATGAACAACTGGAAGCCAGGCCTTATACAAAACTTACTACAAAAGAGATCATCAGATTTTATCAGCCGGAAGGCATTGAAACATCTTTGAAAGCATTGGACAGGACAATATATAGTCCTAAAGCTAATGGTGAACTTATGGGTGATTATACAGCGTTAAAAAAATATTCACAGAAACGGTATGAAGAAAAAGTGGAGGAGGTGAAGCATGGATAAGCAGGTAAATTTGGACATGCCCTGGTATAGCCTGGAGTGGTTTTACCCTGTAACCTTCAATAACTTCACCTGGGAGTACCGTCTCGTGCTTTACGGCTTGCTTTTGATACCAATATTTATCATCGTCCGGTGGCTTCTGAAGTATCGTCTCAACCAAAAGCTGCCAATAGCATTAACAGAAAGCCAGATCCGGTCTAATCCAGCGAACATAATCCGTCTTATCCCTGACATACTGCTAACACTGGCTGTGGCACTCATGGTGGTGGCATTGGCCAGACCGCAGAAGTCCAACGAAAAGGTAGAACAATGGACTGAAGGTATCGATATTATGCTTGTGCTTGACATCTCTCAGTCGATGATGATCGAGGACTTTAAACCCAATCGGCTCGAGGAAGCGAAAAGAGTAGCCCAGGAATTCATTGAAGGACGCTTCCAGGATAGAATTGGAATGGTGATCTTTTCAGGAGATGCCTACTCATTATCTCCATTAACAACTGACTATGAGCTTCTCAAATCATATATTAAAGATGTCAATTTTGAGATGATAGAAAACCGCGGAACAGCCATAGGTAGTGCGTTGGCAGTAGCCACTAACCGCATGAGAGAATCCGAATCAAAATCAAAGGTACTCATATTACTGAGTGACGGAGATAACACTGCAGGGAATATTGATCCTCTGACAGCCGCAAAGCTGGCCACCGCGTACGATATCAAGATCTATACAATCGCTATTGGCAAAGAGGGAAAAGTACCCTTTGGTAAAGATTTTTTTGGCAGGCCCAGGATGGTGGACAATACCCTGGATGAAACTACACTTAGAGAAATTGCCAAGATCGGAGAGGGCGAGTTTTATCGCGTATCCGACAGCCAGTCACTGGAAAGGGTTTTTAAGCTCATTGATCAGTATGAGAAAGCCGAGATCAAGGAAACCCGCTACAAGGACACCAGTGATTTTTATAGAAATTACCTGATCTGGGCTATATGTTTCTTCCTGTTATGGCTGGCACTAAAGTCCACATTCATTTCAAACGTGCTCCAGGACTAATACCTCGAAACGACCAACTGGAGACAATCGGCTGTGAATTCAAAACTGTCAACTGATAGCAGTTTTACATTACATAGGAAAACATTCTAACTCCAAAGGCTATGAGGAATAACCCCACAGTAATATTCAATATTTTAAATAGCCGTGGTGTGATCAACTGCCGGAGTTTGCCTGCCAGATAAGCTTTTAAAACATCGGTAGAAAATACGATCAGCAATATTACAGTAAAGAAAACAAACAGGTCTGAACCTTGATAACGGTATTCGACAGTTGCCAGACTCATGGCGCCAAGCCAAAATATCAGCACAAAGGGGCTAACACCGTTAATGAGAAACCCTTTGAATACAAATCTGAAAAACCCTTTCACGGTAACCGGCCTTTCTACTATCCCCGTTTTCTTTCTGGACCTGAACAAGGTAAACACCCCAAATAAGATCAGGATCAAGCCTCCTCCATAACCGATCCATTGATCGTAACCTGAATTATTGATGAGTTGGGATATCCCCAGATAGGCCAGACCAATATATAACACATCACTGAAGAATATCCCTATTGCTACCAATACGGCCTTATCCAGTCCCTTTTCAATGCTGGTTTGAATCAACGTGAAAAATACGGGACCAATAAGAACCGCCAGCAGAAGTCCAAAGAGAGCGCCATTAACTGCAGCCATCAATTTACCTTGTTGATAAAGTTCTTCCAGTCATCGTATTGATTATTTTTGATCACACGTGGAAATTTATTTTGCCCCCCTACCTTTCCTTTGGATTCCATCCACTTATAAAAAGTGTGTACAGGTAGTATGTCAACAATTACATCTTTTAAAGCAGCGCTTCTTTCTACCGCATAGTCATCGTTAAGCGCTTTCAAATGCTGGTCCAGTTTATCCCTAATGGCTTTTGGATCCACAGTAGCATCCGTGCCAAGATACCAGTGATGGGCGAACAACGTGCCATGCGGAATACCGGCCACCGTAAACTCCGGAATGTCTATATTAAAATCATCTGCCACCAGCTCAATGGCTTTATTCATATTATCCACCGACATATGCTCACCACATAAGCTCAAAAAATGCTTTGTCCTGCCAGTGATAACGATCTCAGAATCCTCTTTTGACACGAGCTTCACCACATCACCTATCATATATCGCCAGGCTCCGGCACAGGAAGATAGCAGCAGGGCATACTCTTTTCCCTCTTCTATTTCATCGATCATCAGGGTCTCCGCATCCGGAAGGATATCTCCATTTTCATCGAAATTCCGTTCGTCAAATGGCACGAACTCATAAAAAGTACCATTATTCAACACCAACCTCATGGCCCTGTGGTCAGGCTTGGTTTGAAAAGCAATAAAACCCTCAGAAGCCAGGTAAGTCTCAATATAGTAGATATCTCTGCCCAGTAGCTTTTGAAAACCCTTGCGATATGGATCAAAAGAAACACCACCATGAACATAAACCTGCAAGTTGGGCCATACTTCATGGATATTGGAGACCTGATAATAATCAAGTATTTTTTCCATTAATATCTGTATCCATGCGGGCACACCTACTATTATGCTTATATCCCAATCCCGTGCCTTGCGTGCAATACCATTGAGCTTTTCCTCCCAATCACGTGTTTTAGCAATCTTTTTTCCCGGTTTATAGAAGTGTTGGAACCAAAAGGGCAGTTGTGCTGCCTGAATTCCGCTAAGATCACCTTCGAAATAACTCCCCCGGTTGTTCAACTGAGTACTTCCGCCCAACATTAAAATACCCCCTTCGAAAAATCCTGCGGGCAGATCATATTTTGATAATGTTAATATCTGCCGGATGCTTGTCTTCTGAATTGCCTTCTTCATATCCTTGGTGATCGGAAGATACTTAGAGGAGGCTTCTGAGGTGCCTGAACTTAGCGCAAAATATTTAACATGCCCGGGCCAGCATACATTCCTTTTACCTTCTTTGGCCAGATGCCACCAGTCATTATATATCTTATTATAGTTATGGATAGGCACCAGCTCTTTATAAAGCCGGAAGAACTCCTTTGGGTCCCTATTCTTATAACCGCTGAGTATTTTATTGAATGAGTAGTAGTTTCCGAATAATGTTTGACTTGCCGTTATCAAAAGCTTCTTCAGCTCTTCCTTTTGTAGATCAAAAGGGTTTGAATACTCTTGCTCTAAACTTTCCCTTATTCTTATTCCCTTCTTTAATAAAGTACCTAAAATAGGCATAGGCTCTCATTTAAAATTTCTTACTTTGTTGTCTACAATTATTGACCTCCATATTAAAATTATAAAATGGATATCAAAAACAATATTAAGGAATTTAAAAATAAAATATCCGGGAAATCCTGCAAACTCGTGGCAGTAAGTAAAACAAAACCCGTGTCCTTACTTGCGGAAGCTTATCATGAAGGGGTCAGAATTTTCGGGGAAAATAAAGTGCAGGAGTTGGCCGATAAATATGAAAAGTTGCCAAAAGATATTGAATGGCATATGATCGGACACCTACAGCGCAACAAGGTGAAGTATATTGCTCCGTTTGTAGCGCTTATTCACTCTGTCGATAGCCTTAAGCTATTAAATGAAGTAAATAAACAGGCAAAAAAAAATAATCGGGTAATAGATTGTCTGCTGCAAATGCACATTGCAGCAGAAGAAACTAAATTCGGACTTTCAGAAGAGGAATTACTGGAGTTAATTTCATCTGAAGAAGTCGGTGAAATGAAAAACATCAGAATAGTTGGACTTATGGGGATGGCCACCTTTACTGATAATAAAGAGCAGATTAGAAGGGAGTTTCGTGGACTAAAAAAGTTGTTTGACAAGGTTTCCCGACAAAACACACCTCAAAATGTTATAATAAAAGAGCTTTCTATGGGGATGAGTGGCGACTATGAAATAGCCATAGAAGAAGGCAGCACTCTGATAAGAGTGGGTAGTGCCATTTTTGGAGAAAGAGGTTAGGGCAATCGTTAATTGTTAATGGTTATTCGTTAGTCGTAATGGTCTTTAAACTTTGCCTGTTGCTTCTGCCAATTGCCGACTAATAAGTTTGATGTTTGATTTTTAGAATTATTAGAAATGACGGGAGCAAAAAATACATTAATAATAGCAGGTGTTTTCGGAGCCCTGGCAGTGGCCATTGGTGCTTTCGGTGCACATGGTCTTAAGGAACTTCTAGTGGAAAACGGCAGGCTTGACACATTTGAAACTGCGGTGAAATATCACTTTTACCACACACTTGCACTGCTGGCTCTGGGATTGCTTATGATGAGATTTCATAGTAAGCTCTTTTTATATGCAGCAGGCTTCATGATGCTTGGCATAGTTATTTTCAGCGGATCTTTATACATTCTTTGTCTTACCAATATGACCTTCCTGGGTGCGATCACTCCATTGGGTGGCCTGGCGTTTATATGTGGGTGGCTATTCCTCTCGATCGGTGTGGCCCGTTCTCTCTAGGCGGCCCGTTCGATTACAAGTGTTTCATTATATACATACTTTGTGAACGGCATTCCTCTATCATGAATATCACTATTGCCATAACTCTAACCAAAGGTTGATGGCACAGTATTTCCAATAGTTAAGTCAAAATAAATGTACCACCTAACTTTAAAAGTCATGAAACATTTAAAAGCTCTATTGACTATTACGATGCTGGTAAGCATCTGTATGTCTCCCGCTATTGGACAGGAACTGGTAGCTGTTGATGAAAGCGCGGATGCTGATCTTGGCAGCTATGAAAGTTATACCTGGACATCAGACATGAACAATACTGCTTCTGACACTTACATTAGTGATCGGTCATTAAACCTGACTATTCAGGAAGCTATTAGCAGCGAACTGGACGACCTGGGGTATACCAGGAATAGCGGTGACCCCGATTTCCTTGTAAGTTACAGGATTTTAACAGAGGATACTCAATTGAAGGGCCGACCTGAGACTCCAAACATGTCGCCAACTACCACCGCACGTCATGAACTACGGACCTATGATGTAGCAGCCGGCACATTGGTCGTCCAACTCCTCGATAGAGACGAGGGCACTATTGTCTGGCAGGGATTTGCTTCCGGCATTCTGACCTCTGACGATTTTATCTCTACGGATAATGCCGGCATGAATGAGCAACCCCTAGGTAATGAACAAGGTGACTGGGATTCACAAAATGACCGTATTAACAAAGATCCGCTTAGTGAAGAGATGACCATTGCGGACACTCGAGAAGAAAGGGTACGTGAAGCAGTAAGGCAAATATTTGATAAATTTGAATATGCAGCTCGCTAAAAAAAAAAGGCGGTTTCCCAATGAGATAACCGCCTTTATATTTTCTTATTGACCTTAATTATCGGCCAGCATCATCCTTTTTGGGCAATACATTAGTTATTATTGTCAAGCGGTTATTCGGATTGGCAGCATTGCTCACAATAGTGATCACCTTGTTTTGCATACCGAGCTTACCGGCACTATTAAAGCTTATCGTAATACTTGACTCCTGACCTGGCGCAATAGGATCTCTGGGCCAGTCTGATGCCGTACAGCCGCAGGTTACCTGCACATTAGTGATGATCAGCGGTTCGTTCCCAGTGTTTTCAAAGGTAAACGTATGCTGTACCTTATCTCCCTGATGAATATCTCCAAAATCGTGTTTGGCAGTGTCAAAGGTCATTACAGGTCCGTTTTCAGCAACAGTAGCTGACTCCTGAGCCAGGGCGTTATAGATCATAAAAACACCAAAAATAAATACTACAAAAGTCTTCATACAATTCTTATTTAATAGGGTCCACAAATATAGGTCTAATCTTCCACAAACAATAATCCTGCCTGTTTGTCATCTATGATACGAACATTTTCTTATTAAAGTTCACCAAAAATAGTTGATTTGTTGCTCTTGTCACAGCGGTATACAACCATCTAACATATTCTTTATCCACCATATCGTCTTTTAAGTAACCCTGGTCTACAAAAACAGCGTCCCACTGACCGCCCTGTGACTTATGGCAGGTAAGTGCATAAGCAAATTTCACCTGCAAGGCATTAAGGTACGGGTCCTTTTTGATAGCTTCCTTTCTGGCCTTAACGGTATCAAGGTCTTTGTAATCTTCAACTACTGATTCATAAAGTTGCTTGTTCTGTTCCTCAGAAAGAGCCGGGGTTTCCGTATAAAGGGTATCCAGGATCACTTTGGCTTCAAAGGAACTCTCGTAAGGATAATCTACCATACGCAACTGTAGAGTGGCAAATCGAAGACCGTGGATCTCTTCAAAGGAGACAATTTTCGTTACCTCAGCAAAATCTCCATTGGCTATAAAATTACCTGCTATGCCATCAGGCGTATATAAATAATTATTTCTGACAATCATCAGTATTTCCCCCACCTCAAGCTCTGATTCATAGAAATGAATGCGGTTTCGGATGTACTGATTATAGTTGTTGGCCAGTTTATTAGAGCGACATATAATGATAGTACTCTCCACTCCAAAATTATCATAGGCATACCGCAATCCCTCCTCCATCTTTTCGCCGGTCATTCTAAACACATCTTTATACCCTTTTGTAATAAAACCGATTTTGGGATCATTAGAAGTAAGTTCATTTCGCAGGTTGGTGGCATTATACAAAATTCCCGAATCGCTCTCCTGGCGCATCACTTCGGTAAGCACTATTTGTTGTACCGACACATGAAAGTTGGCTTCCAGATATGATCTATCCAAAGCGGGGCTAATATTCTGCCCAACAGGTGGCAACTGAGCACTATCCCCGATCAATATCAGTTTATTTGAATTATCGGAAAAAACATAATTAAACAGGTCTGAAAGCAGGCCAGCGCCACCGAAGCTTCTGTCTTCATTGATCATAGATGCCTCATCCACAATGAATACAGTATCGCGTGCGTAATTCTGTTGCCGTTTAAAAGCCGGCCCCTCTCCCTGATCACCCACCTGTTTGTATATCTTTTTATGTACTGTAAAGGCCAGTTTTTTGGAATAAGAAGACATCACTTTGGCAGCCCTGCCTGTAGGCGCCATGAGCACAAATTTCTTGTTAAACAAAGGAAGGGTGGTTACCAGCGTACTGACAATAGTTGTTTTCCCCGTACCGGCATAACCCTTGATAATAAAAACCGACTTTTCATGCTTTTCATTCAGAAAATCATCAACAAGCCGGAATAGCTTCTCCTGCCCGGTAGTGGCAGTAAAAGGAAACTTGTTCAATAATATTTCCGAAGGCCTGGGCATATTTATTTTGGTATATCCTCAGGAAAAATAGTGACCATGGTGGTAGTTGCTTTTGCGATCAAAGTACGTTGAGCCCCACTTACACACCATACCTCTGCTTCGCAAAAATTCATTTTCCGGCCTTGCTTAAGTACCCATCCCCTGGCATATAACTTTTCTCCTATTCCGGGGTTTAAATAAGAAACCTTAATTTCACCCGTTACCACATGTTGATCCTCCGGCACAAGGGTATAGGCTGCAAAGCCTGCAGTGATATCAGCAAGAGTAGCTATTACACCACCATGAACCAGCCCTTTCTGCTGTTTATGTATCTCCTTAATATCCAGCCATCCTTCTGTCACGCCTTCCTCAATTACGTCAAGCGAAAAATTGATGTGCTTCATAAAATGTTGACGTTCCAGGTATTTTTCTACTCTGATTCTATATTCAGGATTAGAAGTTTTAATCATTGTTATTCCATTTTCCATAAAAACAACAAATATAAGATAACAAGTGCTGCCAACAGCAATTATTAATAACTTGCCTTTCAAATGAATGAAGATATCAAAGCCACCTATGGTAATCGAATCAGGATAAGGACCTCCGGTATAGCTGTAAGAGATAATGCCATACTGCTGGTAAAGCATGAGGGGGTCGGCAGCAAAAATATTCTTTGGGCTCCTCCGGGAGGTGGTGTAGAGCCGGGCGAATTAAGCCAGGAAGCTCTTAGAAGAGAATTTTTTGAAGAGACAGGACTGAAGGTTGAAGTTAGAGATTTTCTCTTTGTAAACGAGTTTATAGAAAAACCACTACATGCGGTAGAACTATTTTTTAAAGTAAAAATAGTTGACGGATGCCCACAGTTGGGAACAGACCCTGAGATGGCGCCCGGAAAACAAATATTAAAGGAAATAAAATTTGTGACTTTCCGGGAATTAGCGGTTATGGATAATGAAATATTACATAATGCCCTGCATCATGTTAATGGTCCCGAATCGCTATTAAATATGTCTGGCTATTTTAAATTTTGCCAATAATTACATAAAATAGCACTTTGATTAATATGTATTACACCACAAAATCTTTATTATTGCAATCAAAAATACCTAAGAAATGAATGCTACGAAAATTATCTCTATAGTTCTGCTGCTCGCGAGTCTTTCGCTGGGTTATTATCTGGTAAATAGCGTGAAGTCAGAAATTGACGAAAAAGAAGCAATTGCTCAGAGAGAAGCAGCAGTAATTGAGAAACTCAAGCTCATCCGTGAAGCAGAAATTGCCTATCTGGAGGTAAAAGGAAGTTATACCAGCGACTGGGACAAACTTATAAATTTCATCAAATACGACAGTTTTCCAATTATACAAAGAAAAGAAAGAGTGGTCACTTTAAGTTATGGAGCTGATAGCTCTATCATAACTTACGACACACTGGGAATCATTTCTGCCAAAGAAAGGATCTTCAGGGCATCTTATAACATTAATGCTGCTAACGATGGTGTATTCCAGGAGTTTTTAGTCAATACCGGCAGTAAGGTGGCCCAGGGACAAGGTGCATATGTACTCAACCAGAACGGCAAAAATGTTACTCACAAATTCCGGCATGCCGGTAAAGTAGTGAAGCTGGAAAACATTTTTGAAGGACAACAGGTTACTAAGGGTGATCTGCTGATTACTTTAGAGCAGCAAAAATTCGACCCTGACATTGATATTGACAGATTGGCTTATGTACCTGGCTATGACAATGTAAAGTTTACAGTTTATGCTGCTAAGGTAGACAAAAGTGGGGTTTCGGTTGATGTAATAGAAGTAGCCAATCCAAAACCCTTCAATCGTGAAAGATCGGAAGATGCAGATGTAAGAACTAAGAAGCCTTTGAGGTTTGGCTCCAAAACAGATGTAACAACTTCAGGAAACTGGGAATAATACCTTGGATACTGCGACACTTGGTTATAAACTTGTAAAGAAAATCAAAGATGAGAAGTTTGATGTAGACAAACTTCATCAGTATAATCTTATGATCCAGTTGGGGATCAGGGACCTTCAGATAGCGATTGTTGATTCAACTAACAATCGCTGCCTTCTTTTAGAAGATTATATATTAGCCAGTGTCAAATCTCACCAGGCACTCAGGGAATTACTCATCACCCTTTTCGAAGAACACCACCTGCTGATGGCAGGCTTCTGGAAAAGTGTTAGGATCAGTATTAAAAACAATAAATTTTGCCTCATACCCTCAGCGCTCTTTGTAAAAGAAGCGTTGGTAGATTATCTACGCCTTAATAGCACGTACGATCCTGCAAGAGAGGATATCTACTATTACAAGCACATCAAATCAGACGCAGTATGTGTATTTGCTGTAAACCGTGATATATCAGAGTGGTTAAAGCAGCTTTACCCCAATGCAGAGGTCGGTTTTATTCACCAAAGCAGTGCACTCATAGAAGGTGTCATTAACTTTGAAAAGACCAATAAGAAGAATACCATGTACCTGTATATTGACAGGTTCAGGCTGCATATCATCACCCTGAAAAATGACAAACTGGAATACTACAATCAGTTTGCCATCAAACAGTTCAATGACTATATCAGGTATATCATGCTGGTGATGAAGGGATTGCACAAAAATCAAAAGACCAGTGATGTCGTACTCTGGGGATATATTGGTAAACAGTCCCCACACTACAATGAGTTCTATAAGTTTATAAAAAACATTTCATTTGGTGACCGTCCGAAGTATCTGAGCTATGGGTATTTATTTGATGAAGTTCAGGATCACCATTTCTTCGATTTGTACAGCATTCACCTGTGTGATTAGCACATTACCAACCCTATGAAAAAAATAGCCATTTTCCCAGGCTCATTCGATCCCTTTACGAAAGGCCATGAAGACATTGTAATAAGAGGCCTCAAGCTTTTTGATGAGATTATAGTCGCCATAGGACACAACAGCAAAAAAAGTAACCGCTATTTTGATGTAGAAAGGATGGCGGAACTGATAGATCAGACCTTTGAGAAGTATGATAATATCAGTGTAATTCTTTATAGCGAACTAACTGCTGAATTAGCCAAAAAACATCAGGCAAAGTACCTGCTAAGGGGTTTACGAAATACAACTGACTTTGAATATGAAAACAGTATTTCTCAGGTAAACAAACACCTGAATGAAGATCTTGAATCTGTTTTTCTCATCACTTCTCCCGAGCTTGCAGCCATTAACTCCACTATTATCCGTGAAGTACACCGCTATGGCGGAGATGTGAGCGATTTTCTCCCTTATAAGATCTAGTTACTGGATTCTGATGGCTGGTTTCTTGAAGCTGGTTTCTTCCGATCGTTAATGGTTAATGGTTCCTTGCAACGAAAGCTTTACTAGTCCTTATAGGCTTAGTAAAGCATCATTCGTAACTCTATACTCGATACTCACGACTATATTTTGCCTACTGCTTACTGCCGATTGATATGTGTTTGATGTTTCGAGTTTGTTTAGTGTCCACTGAACAGTGAAGCGGTCAACCAGCAGCCAGCAGCCAGTGACAAGCAACCAGCCACCAGCAAACAGAACCCGCTAGGGAATTGACTGGCGTTCCTGCTCCTTTTCCTGTTTAAAAAAGCGATCGAATACAAATGCAATGGACTTATAGGAGTCCTGGAGGGCATGGAACACCTCCTTACGTGTCATCCATCGTACTTCTTCTATATCTTCTTCCACCTGTGGCTTCATCTTGGAGTCTTTGGAGATCTCCATAGCATACCACACCGTCTTTTTCAAAATCTTCTTCCTTTTCATAGTATAGGTATGCCAGGTAGTGCAAATTTTATCAAGCATATTTACTTTAATATTGCACTCCTCTTCCACTTCGCGCTGTGCGGCTTCAAAGTTATTCTCTCCCTTGTCCAGCTTACCCTTTGGCAGGTCCCATTTTTTAAGACGATAGATCATCAACAGCTTATCCCCTTTTTTTACGAGTCCGCCTGCAGCTTTAATGATCTTGAACTTCTTTTTAAGAAATGTCCGCATGTCCTCATAGTCATCTACCGTAACCGTGATAGAGATCAGCCCGGGGATGATTGTAGTATCAAGAAGATCAAACAGATGATCAACATCCTGATACTTAGCATGTTTTATCCAAACCCTATGCAGTAGTTTGGCCTGCGTAACAGGCTCTGTTTCCGCGTTAAGGATATGATTGAACTCCCGTTCGTCCGGCTTCTCAATTGCCCTCACAATAGTCACCGGGATGTCATTGATGAAAAGGTTCATCTAAAAAAATAAGATTAATACCCACAAATGAAAAAAATATTTGGCAGCGCGCCAATAGAATTTAAGTTTTTTAATCCATAAATTCGCAACCAAACTTAAAAACATGACTACTGATCTGGGACATACCATAGCAGGAAAATTATTAGACATAGAGGCCATTAAGCTGAATCTTGAGCATCCTTTTACCTGGAGCTCAGGATGGAAATCGCCTATTTACTGTGATAATCGCCTATCCTTATCCTTTCCTGAGATCAGAACTTACATCAAAAATGCGCTGGTGGAGGCTATTAAAGCTAATTACCCTGACGTAGAAGCAATAGCTGGAGTAGCTACGGCCGGGATCCCCCAGGGAGCTCTGGTAGCAGAGGCTATGGGACTACCTTTTCTGTATGTACGCTCTAAGCCAAAAGGACATGGTATGGAAAATATGATTGAAGGTAAGGTAACACCCGGACAAAAGGTAGTAGTAATAGAAGACCTGGTATCCACTGGTGGAAGCTCTTTAAAGGCGGCAGAAGCACTAAAGGCTAATAATATCGAAGTATTGGGCATGGCCGCTATCTTTACCTATGGATTTGATCTGGCAGATAAAAACTTTGCGAATGCCGGTATACCGTTAGTCTGCCTGAGCAATTACAATCTATTACTAGAGGAAGCTCTTGAGAGAGATTATATCAAACAAGAACAATTGGGTTCACTCGAAGCCTGGAGAAGAGACCCCGCAAACTGGCAAGGATAAAGGCTAAAACTTCTCTTCTATCCCTAAGCCGAAAAGGGCAAAATCGTACTTCACAGGATCCTCAGGGTCAAATTCCCTTAGATGAGCTGTTAGCTCTAAAGCCGTTTGCCAATCTGTTTGCTTACGCGTGATCAGACCGAGTTTTCGCGCCACGCGATCTACATGCAGATCGCATGGACAAATCAATTGTGAGGGCTTTATGCAGCTCCAGATACCGAAATCAACACCATTTCCATCGTTGCGGACCATCCACCTCAAAAACATGTTGATCCTTTTACATGCTGACTTTCTTTCCGGGGTGGCGATATGCTTTTTTGTTCGGTTGGGGTATTCCGGCAGACTAAAGAACAGCCGATGGAAATTGATTATACCCCCGCCCAAATGTTCCGCATCATGCTCCACACCTTGTAAAAAAGCATCCTCCAGACTGTTATACCTAGAATAGTACCATTTGAAAAAAGCAATAAAATAGAGTGTATCGGTAGCATTAAAGGTGCGATGTTTAAAATCAACAAAAGGCTTCAGGTCTGCCTCCTCATGATGTAGTATGAAATCATAAGGTGCGTTGTCCATCATCCGAAATAGTTCCTTGCATTTGTTGATTATGGTAATGCGCTGCCCCCAGGCTAAGACAGCCGCCCAAAAACCTGATATTTCGATATCCTGTTTTCTCGAGTAGGAATGTGGTATAACAATAGGATCATCATCAATAAATCCCGGTTGATTATACTGTGCTACCTTTTCATCCAGAAAAGCTTTTAGGGCAGAGCGCTGCAAGGCAATTAAGGGATATAAGAAACTGAAACCCTGAACCTCGGATCAATGGCTCCGAGACGATCGTATGCAGACTTTGAAACTTTGATGAGCACATTCTTATTTACTCCGGTATCGGGCAGCCTGCCCAATACCCTTACAAATACCTCCTGATCGTTCATCTCATTCCGCACCCTCATGATCGTGCCTATCTTTGCCGTTCGGTGAAGCGCCAAATATTTACGGGTATTCTCCGACCCATCTATGAGTTCAGCAAGCCCTGATTCTTCGACTTCTTCAAAAGTAGTGGAGCCCCTCTCTATAGTTATCGCCTTTTCCCCGACAACAGGTCTGGTATTATTTCCTTGTTCTGCCAGTGGCCTGGTTACCGGTTCTTCCGATGTTTTTATCACATCATTTTTACTGACAGGTTCCGTTAACTTTGGATCTGATGTAGTATCAACAGGTTCTTTTAGGCTGGCGCTTTCAAATATTGTGGGGCTCTCTTCTCTTCCTACTATCAGTTCCTGTCCGATGCCAATCTCATTTCCTATTAATTCATTCCAGCTTCTGAGTTCATCAATGGTAATGTTATACTTCCTGGAGATAGCGTATAAAGTTTCCCCGGAAGCCACTATATGAGTTTTTCCACCCCTGGATACCGGTGCTTTGACCGGATCGGTATTTGATTTTTCTATTTTTTCCTTTACGATCAGCTTTTGATCTATTTCCAAAAGATTGTCGGTCAGGTTATTCCACCTTTTGAGATCCTCAATAGAAACGTTATACATTCTGGATATGGAAAATACAGTTTCCTTTGGTTTCACCACATGGATCTTCTCTTCAACTGACACATAGCTGGGTGATGAAGTGTCATTTTTAGCAATCTGCGTCCTTTTCACAACCGGCACCCGTACAATCTCACCAATGGTAAGACCAAATTCGGCAGGCGGATTGTTTTCAATGATTTGATAGATCGATACATTATACCTTCTTGACAAAGAATATAATGTTTCCTTTTCTTCAACCTTATGAAGAATATATGATTTCCCATTCACTTCCTCCACGCCTACTGAATCAGCCTGAGCTACTCCGGCCATTGCATGAAGAGAAATGATAAAAAGCAAACCTGTTAAAAAAAATCTCATAAACATTCAGGGTAACTGGTATATAAAAAAATCTCTTGTATGCGCTACAAAGATAAGCTTGTTGTGGTAAATGAAGAAAGTCTCCGCACTAATTCCCTCAGAATCATTTTCCAGTTGTATATCCATCAACGGATCGCCCTGATGATCAACCACAAACAGGTGGTTATCCAACTTGTCATTTTGATTTAAGAAATAGACCGACATGATCATCACCTCATCATTTTCATAGTAATCGGTTCCTCTCACTGCTTCTTTGCCTGTCATTGTCCTTATAAAATCGCTGACGGTATCAAAATAATCACTCCCTTCCCGGTAATGGAACGGCTTCTCAACAGATTTATTTTGTTTTTTCCCAAAATCATTCATTGCATCGGCCGGACTAATTTTACTTCCCGACAAAACATTGTAAAATTCAATTTCTTGTTCTCCCTTGGTTATTACTTCCATAGAATATCCTTTAATATCAAGGATGTTCTTATCTGCCATTTTCCATAATATCTGTCTGCCGGAAATATCAAAGCCAAAATAATACCGAAAGTCAGGGTTATCTTCTTCCGGCCAGGTATGAAAAACTATGACATCATCTATAAACCAGGATACCCCAATCCACCAATGCTCATCGAACTGAAGGCCCTCTAATAAAAATTCACGGGTTGATACATTCAGCAGACTGTAATAAACCTCCATGGCCTCCTTGTTTCTCACCTCGATAAGAAGCAGTTCACGATCAGGGTGTGAAATTATATTCCACACTTTGCCGTTAAATGAATGTGAAAAGTTTAAATTGAGCTTTCCCACCTGTTTAATTATTTGTTAATTTATGTAAAATTACACCTTAAATAATCGCAACAAAGTGAATTCGAATAAGTTCAAATACCTCTTTCTTTCATTGATCATCATCCTTACCAGCCTGAGCACCTTTGCGCAGAATGAGAAAAAAAATAAGGTAATGGTGCTGGATATTCGTTCAGAAATTGATCCTAGAATGAACCGCTACGTAGATTTAGCACTTAAGCATGCCGAAGAAATAGAGGCTGATTATGTCATAATTGATATGGACACCTATGGTGGGGCCGTTACCGATGCCAAAGATATAGTAGAGCGCATTTTAGACTTTGAAAAACCAATATGGGTTTTCATCAATAAAGATGCCGCCTCAGCCGGAGCGCTTATTTCGATAGCCACTGACAGTATCTATATGGCTCCGGGAGCTAATATAGGAGCTGCCACAGTGGTAACCCCGGATGGAACGGCAGCCCCTGATAAGTACCAGTCTTACATGCGCAGCACCATGCGCTCGCTGGCGGAAGAAAAAGGCCGGGATCCTAAAATTGCCGAGGCAATGGTGGATGAATCTATAGAAATCGAAGGTGTAACAAAGGCGGGGCAGGTCATTACCTTTTCTACCGCTGAAGCGATCGAACATGGCTTTTGTGAAGCCAAAGTAAACTCTATAGAAGAAATATTGGAAAGAAACGGAGTAGAAGACTATGAGATGGTGAAATACGAGCTGAGCGGGACCGAGAGGGTTATCGCTTTTTTCCTCAACCCGTTTATCAGTGGCATACTCATCCTGGTGATCGTAGGTGGTATCTGGTTTGAATTGCAAACACCTGGTGTGGGCTTTCCAATTGCTGCAGCCACAGTGGCTCTCATACTTTATCTTGTGCCCTATTACCTGAATGGCCTCGCTGCCAATTGGGAGATCATTGCTTTTTTTGTCGGAATTGTACTAATAGCGCTTGAGATACTGGTAATCCCGGGTTTTGGGGTTGCAGGTATATCAGGCATCATTATCACCGTGGGCTCGCTGGTACTGGTCATGCTCAACAATGACACCTTCGATTTTTCATTTGTAGGGTTCAATGAATTGCTCATTGCCGTGGCAGCTACACTTGCGGGAATGCTGGGCAGTATAGCAGTGCTTTTCATAGGCGGGGTCAGGCTTACCGATACAAAGATCTTTTCGCGCGTAGCCCTAACCGATACTATGGGCCGAGACCAGGGATATACCTCCAATTTCAAGACCGTTTCAATGGTAGGCAAGAAAGGCATCGCATATACAGTGCTACGCCCGAGCGGTAAGGTGCTCATTGACGATGAAATTTACGATGCTTATACCAGAGGAGACTATATTGAAAGGGATCAGCGAATAATAGTGACTAGTGACGAAGGAACATCTTTGAAGGTAAAGTTAGATCAGTAAAAAAATAGCAGCGAGTTGACAAAATGGAGTCATGAGCTGGTGCGATTGACCGGACGGAAAATAAATTATCGGCAGTCTCAACACTCATGTCTCATATCTCGATACTAAAATTATGCAAATGAAAATATTGGGGATGATACCTGCCAGGTATGGGTCTACACGGTTTCCAGCAAAGGCGCTGGCGGATATAGGGGGTAAGAGTATGATACAGCGGGTGTACGAGCAAGCGTCAAAAGCCAGAATGCTGGACGAAGTGATTGTGGCTACCGATCACGAAGCCATACAATCGGTAGTTCAGGGCTTTGCCGGCAAGGTCTGCATGACCAGCAAGGCGCATCAGAGTGGTACAGACAGATGCTATGAAGCGCTTTCGCTGCAACCCGGCGCTTATGATTATGTCATCAATATTCAAGGTGATGAGCCCTTCATTGCCCCTGACCAAATAGACTTGCTGGCTGGCTTGCTGGATGGTGAAACTCAACTGGCCACACTGGTTAAAAAAATAGACGATGAGGAAGAGCTATTTAACCCAAATGTTGTGAAAGTCATATTCAACCGGTATCATCAGGCTATCTATTTCAGCCGGGCTACGCTCCCTTACAACCGAAATATCCCACAGAACCAGTGGCTGCAGCAGCACGACTATTTTAAGCATATTGGAATTTATGCCTATAGATCAGATGTTCTCCATGAGATTACGCTGCTGGAAGCATCGGCGTTGGAGAAATCGGAATCTCTGGAACAGCTTCGATGGATCGAAAACGGCTATACTATCAAAGTAGCCGAAACTCAGCATCAATCGATAGGTGTCGATACACCCGAGGACCTTGAGAGACTAAAAAACCTTTACTAAGTAATGTCGCTAAGAAAATGGCCGAGTATGCATTACGCTTGCCTCAAAAATGCTAATCCCGATAACTGCAAGAATTGTACGGGGCTCCGCTTTTTGGGGCTTCGCACGGTGTGCCATAGCATTTCGGTGCAGCACAAGCCCTTTACTCTGCCAATGACGTTTTCCTGAAGCCACTTGGGGTTTTCTTATAAGCACAACCTTTGGTAATGACGACTTAGTTTCTTAGAGTAACTAATAATGATTAATTTTGAAGCTATTACCCAAACCAATGCAATACTTGAGAAATATTTTGATCCCACTCCTTCTGATCATACCGGCTATGGTATTTGGTCAGTTTAGAAGTATGGGCAACAAGAAGATAGAGGCTGACGTATTCCATGGATTTATTTTAAAGCATAAACCGCAAATTGCTCATTTGATCACTGAGCACCCAACGGGTTTTAGAATTTCATTTGACCAAAAGACCTATGGTTCAGAGCTTTGGCAGCAGCGTTATAACTTTCCCGATGTTGGACTTACTTTTGTATATGTAAACTATGGGGATGATCGCCTGGGAAAATCCTTTGCAGTAATTCCTCACTATACCTTCTACATCAACAAAAATAAAGCCTCCAAAAATCAATTGAAGTACAAGCTGGGGCTGGGGCTTGGATACAATACTGAAAAGTATCATAAAGAATATAACAATAAAAATAATGTACTGGGTACAGACCTGAATTTTGGAGTTATCCTCGAAACCGAATACCAGCGAGAGCTAACAGATCGATTTTTTTTACATCTACATGTAGCTCTGACACATTTTTCAAACGGTTCCATTAAAAAACCTAATTCGGGGATAAACGTTGTGAGCTCTAACCTGGGGGTGTCTTACCTGATCAACTACCAGAAGACTGCTTATACATATATTGAAGAAGAGCCTGTGGAGGAGAAAGGCTTAGGTTACACGCTTACCCTCTCTGCCGGAATGCATGAGTACTCAAAACAAGGATCAGGACAATATCCTTTTTTTGTACTTAGTGGGCTTGTTGACAAACGGCTGAATCATAAAAGTGCGTTGGGCATTACACTCGAGTGGTTTGCCTCGCTTTCCATGCGTAATGAGATCAAGTATGATGTCTGGCTGACTGACCAGGAAAAGCCCGACTGGCATCGCGTGGGTATAGCTTTGAGTCATGAACTGTTTGTCAACAGTGTTTCCCTGATCTCGCAGGCAGGCTATTATGTTTATGACGAATACAATTACTTTGGCAAAATATACCTGCGATTAGGTGTCAGAAAGTATTTCAATGACCATATTTACAGCTCCCTTGTAGTGAAGTCACATGCGGCTAAAGCTGAGGCTGCTGAATTTGCCCTGGGATGGAGATTCAGATGAAATATACCGGATACATAGCATTATTGCTCTTACTTGCAGTGGGGTGTGATTCGGAAAATGCCCCCCAATGCCTTAAAACCTCAGGCAAAACCACCGAAGTCTCTTTGGTTGTAGATTATTTCAATGCTATAGAGATCAATACCGAGTTTAATGTCATTCTGAAAGAGGGTCCTGCACAGGCGGTGACATTAACCGCCGGAGCCAACCTGATCCCCGAAATAGTCTATGAAGTAGTAGATGGCACATTCATTATTCGCAATAAAAATTCATGTCAGTGGGTCCGGTCGTATAACTATCCCTTATTAACGATAATACATCCTGATATCACCAGAATAAGACAAGGTGGTAGTGGATTGATCAGCTCTGAAGGGGCGCTAAATTATCCGAAACTCACCCTGCTAAGCGAAGAACAAACCGGAGATTTTCAACTGGAACTCCATTGTGACCAACTGTCGGTAACCAGTAATGAACTCTCAAATTTTCATATCACTGGTACTGCGGATGTGCTGAGAATATTTTTTGCTTCTGGTGATGGCAGATTTGAGGGGGCTGATTTCAAAGTAAAAAATGCTACTATAAAACACCGGGGTACTAACGATATTATTGTTTACGTCACCGAAACCCTGACAGGTGAAATACTTTCCACCGGTAATATTGTTTATGTAAAAACCCAGCCCACCACTCTGGATGTTAGCGATGAGAATCTCGGAGAACTCATCTATAAACCCGAATAAGTCATGCAGAAAATTGTAATAGTATGTGGAACAAACCGTTCTGATTCAGTTTCTTACCAGATAGCGCTGATCTACAAGGAAATTCTAAATCATATGGGGGTGGGAAACGAACTTATTGACCTGTCTGACCTTCCACATGATTTTGCATTTTCCGCACTTTACGAAAACTCCGGCAGGAATGACGCTTTTAATCCTTTCAGGGAAATCATGGTGAACCATAAAAAGTTTGTTTTCATTGTTCCTGAATACAATGGTTCCTTTCCCGGGGTGCTAAAGACCTTTATTGATGGTCTGAAATACCCCGACACCTTCCGAGATAAGAAATGCGCCCTTGTTGGGATCTCTTCCGGTATTCAGGGTGGTGGTCTGGCGTTGAGCCATCTGACAGATATATTTCACTATTGTGGTATGCATGTACTGGCACACAAACCTAAGCTCTCGCATATTGAAAGGCATTTTCAGGAAGGTACGATCATCAATGAATTGTATATGACACTGCTCCAGGAACAGGCTGAGAAGTTGATTGAATTTTGATAACTAGCGCCTAACAGCAAAGCCCAGCCGGATGCCCAGATGTAAAGTGAAAGCGCCTGTTATATCTCCATCTGACTTTAAGTGGTACTGCGATGGCACGTGGTTGAATTTTTCTCCTCTATACAGGTAGTAATCATAGTGGGTGTAGATATTATGATAAATATTCACACCCAAACCGGCGTAAAAGGAATACACAAAACCTTTAGTTCCAATATCATTGCCTCCATATCGCACCTGACCGCCATAAGCTACAATATGGCGATCGATGACTACATCAAGGGCTCCATCTGACAAATAATTACCAATAACGTATAAACTATTTTGAGCGTAATAATATCGTAATTGTCCTACAACCTGGAGAAATCTCGGTTTCTTTGTCTTTAAGGGGATTACTTTGTAGTACTTACCAACTCCTCCATAGCTACTTGCCCGGATCTGTAAATCCTCTGTGTCGTCCAAAACTTCGATTGGTAACTCATAAAGAATTCTGTTAGGATATATGTAGCCAAGGGAAACTCCATGCCCACTTAGGTTTTCATCCAAAAACTCCCAATTTATACTCACCTCATCTACTGCTGCACGAACAGGATTTATGGTAAACAGATAGTAGGAATATTTATGCTGTATCGAGAGTGAATCCTGTCTTAATGTGTCTTGTGCCTGGAGGCAGCAGGAAAGCAAGAACAAGAGACTAATATAACCAAACTTTATTGTTTTCATACTTTAATTAACGCCTTACAGCAAAGCCTACTCTCATTCCAAGATTAATACATAGGCCGGGCTTGATTTTTCCATCTGATTCCAGCCTATACTCCACGGGCACATCAGGATTGACTCCACCATAGTAATAGTAGTGGTATTCTGTGTATACGTTATGAAATAAATTTAACCCACCGCCCATGTATAAAGAAAAAATAAGAACATCGGCTATTCTATAATTTCTACAATACCTGAATTGCAGTCCGTAAACCAACGTTTGCCGATCTAAATGTACTTCCCTGGCTCCACTGGAAAGATGATTACCTACAACATGCACAGCATCTTTTGCATTGTAATATTTAAACTGCCCTAGGAAATGAATAGCACTTTTTCTTCCCATCGGTACAACTCGGTAATACTTTACCAGGCCCCCGGAGCTTTGAGCCCTTATCAACATATTATCCGTGAACTCAATGTTACGCCATATGTCAGTGAGCAGATGGCTCGGATAAATATATCCTAATGAAAAACCATGCCCACTGAAATCTTTGTTTAACAATTCCCAGTTAACCGTCACCTCATCCACAAAGGCACGAAGCGGATTTACAGTAAACAGATAATGATTAAATTTATGCTGGGATGGTACATCGGCAGCGTTTTCCTGAGCAACAACATTCAGCCTAAATAATAAAAAGATTAAAATATATCTGAATTTAACAAACGGCAATATTTGGCTTGCCAAAATATTAAATATATAAGATAATTTAAATTTTTTTAACGAATTTATCTCTACTTGGTGCGCTCTTTCGTAAGATACTCTTTCATTTGGCAGAACTTGTATTAAACTTATTACCCATTACCCGTTCTATCAATGGCTTCAACATTTCCTTGCCTTCCCCGAGATCTTTTTCCACTTCCTGTACGCGCACTTCCTCACCTTTCTCAAATATTTTATAAGAGAAAACAAATTTCCCTTTGCCAGTCTCCCACCCTGTACGCTGCCCAAAGCGAAGGTTGTTGAAGATTACACCTTTGTCGTTTGGCTCTATTGTATACCATTTGTCTGTGATATCAATTAGTTTTTTTACTTTCAGATCAGCATCAAATGGCTCCAGAAGATCATGTTTTTTAGGAAAGAAATGGTAGTTGATACGCTCATCCTCATCAAGAAAGGAATAGAAACCCATCAGATAGCCGTCCGGGGTCTCTATAGTTGCTGTCCATAGAATAATGTTTAAAGGCGCTGGTTTACTTTCATAGCGAACAACTTGCAAGTTCTGTCTGTCAAAGGATGCCGCAAACACCTGGTTAGCGCGATATTTAACAATCAGTGTTAAAATAAGGTAGCCTGTACTTAATAAGAGACCTGCTCGATTGATCCTTCTCCTTTTTTTACTTTCTCTTTCAACAAATAAAAGCCAGAGAACACAGACCAGAAGAGGAATGGTATAAAGCGGATCTATAACAAAAACGCTTTTTATAGCTATTCTGTAATCACTAAACGGCCAGAATAGTTCTGTTCCCCAGGTAGTGAAACAATCTAGCAAGGCATGGGTAAAAAGACCCATGAACACCAGAAATGTCCAATCTCTCCAAGTGGCTTCTCCGTTCGGATATAATTTTCTGATGAGGAAACCCAATAAAGGAGACAATAAGACGGCAAAAGCAATAGAATGTGTAGGTCCGCGGTGAAATTCGAGTGCGTCAACAGTGCCCATAAAATACCGTGAAATTACATCCAGGTCAGGAATGGTGCCCGCTACAGCACCCCACAGCACCGCTTTATTACCCGCTTTTCGCCCCGCCACTGCCTCTCCTACGGCAGCCCCCAGTAGAACTTGTGTTACAGAATCCAAACCTTCTTGTAGCTTTTAAATGATTTTCTAGGCCTTTCTATACTTAATGACCCAATAGTTCTCTAACTCTATATATTCCAGATCTGTTGCTCTCGAAGAGAGCAATCTTGATATTTCTTCTGCCTTCGGAAAGTTTTTTAGCACCAAATGCTCCGTATTATCCTGAAGCCTGCGTCTTTGATACGTATTGCCGGCATCATCTGTTTTAAAAACAGGGGTACTACTACCCTCCACGTATTTATTATCCACAAAAATTATCAGACCATTTTTTAAAACTCTTTCATGGACTACATCAATAAAGTCCGAGAGCTTTTCTACTGGTATATGCGACCAAATAAACCCACCAAAGGCCGCCTCAAATAAGCCATTGAAAGCTGCCAGGTTATAAATATCAACAATTTCAAACCCTACTTTTCCGGGCGGATACTTCTTCTTTTGAGCTATCTCAATCACTTCCTTATTTATGTCTATTGCAACAATTGATTGAGCTGTTTCAGCAATATATTGAGTCCAATAGCCAGTACCACAAGCCACTTCGAGTAGTTTCTTATTGGAAAATTTAACAGGCAAAAACCGCCTAAGGAACTTAAGGTCAGCCTGTCGGTCTGGTTTTTCGTAGATTTTTTCGTATTCACTAGCTCTGCGAGCATAGTATGAGGCAATGTCCAGGTTCATAATATAAATTTAGGGAAATCACTGATAGTACGGTAACACCGGCCGGCTAGCTTTTTATATTTCCTCATTGATATGGTAAAATGATTCAAAAAATGGGCAACAACACTCCTGAAGATATAACCTCTCATTACAAAAAAAATCCTCTCCTCGCTCGAACGCCATCGTATTACATCGCGATGTCAAACTCACTTTAATTAATCATCTGATCTCCCTAAGTCTATCCTAGCGTTTACGATTTACTATAATAATCATCTCTAACCTCCTGTGAAATGAAGGTACTTAAACCTCGGCCTTTCAGGGCAAGACTTTTCATTATCTCAACTCTCTCCCTGCCTGGATTAATATAATTGTAGATATAGATTTCCGGTCCTCTGAATTTTACTTTAATGTAATCATTACCAATTTCAAAAGCCGTAACACCCGAATCTCGAGCTATATTTTTATACCTTCTCATTAGTCCTTAGCCACCTACAAATGGCCCCGCATAAATCATGCAAAAAACCAAAAATCTGTAGCTGGTTGTTTATTCCAATCCCTAAGTTGCTGGCGAATAGCCACTCTGTCGTCAGGAGAAGATACGACAATCATGATCTGAGGGTTCTGCAACTCAGATAGGATACTAAAATGATTCATATATACTCCATAAATGTGTTTTCCTATCTTTTTCTCATTGTCACATACCCAATGAAATACATCTTTGTGTTTTTTGAGCAGCCTGGCCATGTCTTTACCATTTTTGCCTGCTCCCCACAACACCAACGGCCTGCTTTTATCCCGGTCCAGTTCGTAGAAGTATCGGATTTTGAGCTCAAAATAACGATTATCCTTGTAGCAGTCCCACGTACGCGAAATGCGATCAGAGCGATCGCGCCAATAATGCAGTATGCGGTCCACCCCTATCACCTTCAATCTTTCCTGATAAAACCGAAAGCAAAGGTCATAATCTTCAGGATACACTTCAGGGTCAAAGGCGCCTACCGCATTAAAGTCATCTCTGTGAATCAGCCAGCAGTGGGATGGAATAACGCACTCCTGATAGATCTCTTCATAATGTCTGCTTTCCCTGGCCACATCGTTTAGCCAGTTTTCGTACCGCAAAAATCCTTCTCCAACTTCCCCTTCATCAACAAAATGTTTAGTCCCTCCGGCTACTATTGTTCCTTTACCATGCTTTTGCCATTCCTGCACCATCACCTGCAGTTTGTATTCCGGCATAATATCATCGGAATCCATACGATTGATCAGTGTGCCCCGGCAATGACCATGTGCTTTTTGTAGAGTTGGAATGAGTTTTGGGCGATCGCTGTTGTACACCCTTATTCTCTCGTCTTTGGTGGCATATTCGCGTAGTATATCAGGAGTAGCATCTGTAGAATGGTCATTAACGGCAATAAGCTCCCAATTCGGGTAGGTTTGAGCAAGTATGGATTCCAGACACTCAGGAAGATAAGGTTCGGTGTCTTTTACAGCCATTACTATAGACACTAAGGGGCTAGCGTTTATCATAGTAGACACCAAAGTTAAGGAAACCCCAATACAGCTTCAACTTTAGCGCTATAAATGACTACTTCATATCCTTCTGTAAGATGTGTGGTTTTACCTGCCAGGGGTGACAAATCAAACATGTTGAATAATACGTCATCGGTAGGAAACCAACAACTTTTCAGTTGATTTTGTGGATAATGACATTATGCCATCATTTACCACCGAGGGGCAACAGAAATCACAAACCACCACGTCATCCTGGAATTTTCGTAGAGCAACGGAGAAAATATTCAGGATCCCCTGATCCGGTGGAAGAGGCTGAAGTTCAGTCACAGTCAGTAGCGAGGAGATCCCGGATCACTGTGTTACGTCCGGGATGACAGTAGTGGGAAATTGAATAATTATCTGACTATCAGCATGTAATGAAAATTTGCCATTGGTATGTTGGAGGGATCTATGCACGTGTAACTGCTCCAAAGGTGCATAGATCTCTCCCTCTGGTCCCCGAAAGCAAGTTATGGCAAGTTCGGGACAGGCAAGGCGACTGTGCTTCTTGAGAACGCTTTTCTTAACTTAACTTGAGTTCGACATAGTGGTACCGATAAAGGTATGCATATCAGAAAAACAGGCCAAAAAACTCCGTTTTTAAGGTCCCCGAACTTGCCTTCGGGGAAGAATGAAGAATCTTACTAAGTTCAAGGGTACTATCAACAACTTAGGAAGATCCTTCTCCCGAAAGCCTTAAAGCCTTCGGGATAGGATGACCGCCTATTTTCAGGCATTTTAACGTTAACTCAATATTATTGAGGGACGACATGCCACAATAATCTCGTCAGGTCCAGGCCTGATGAGAATAATTTTAGTTACTCATACTTCAATGAATCCACCGGATTGGCAAGGGCGGCTTTAAAAGTATTGAAGCTCACTGTCAGCAAGGCAATAGAAGCAGCAAGCGTCCCAGCCAGAACAAATGGCATTACACCTATTTCCGTCCTGTAGGCATAGTGGGAAAGCCAAGAATCCGTACATAGCCAAGCAAGAGGCGAAGCAACAATAAAAGCCAATGATACCAGTTTCAGAAAGTCTGAGGAAAATAACCAAACAATACTCAATTCATCCGCACCCAGTACTTTTCTTATGCCGGTCTCCTTTGTCCGCTGCTCTGCCATGAATACAGACAGACCAAACAAACCGAGACAGGAAATAACAATGGCTACAACGGAGAAAATATTGCTGAGCTTTCCCATAGTCACCACATCGTTATACGATTTACTATATTGGTCAGCAACAAAGGAATAATCAAAAGCATATTCCTTTTCATATTTGGCATAAACCGTTTGAATATCGCTCAGCACTGATGGATTTCCTGTTCCTATTCGAATAAAAGCACACCATACCTCTTCAGGGTTAAATACCAGGATCACAGGTTCTATCTGCTTTTCCAGTGACTGGTGGTGAAAATCCTTCACCAGCCCCACAACTTTACCATTATTCCCCCATACCTGTAATTCCATCCCGATTGGTTCTCCTGCCATCATGGCATCTGCGGCTGCCTCATTTATGATGAAGTACCTGTCACTATTCCCGGAATAATGATGCGGAAAATTAGAGCCCTGTAACAATTCCGTGCCGAATGTTTCCATAAATCCACCATCAACCTGCATCACATTAAAATAGATCAATGCATTTTCAGGCTTTCCCTTCCACATAACATGTCTGTTACCATTAGAAATGTTGAATGGGTGATGCTCTGTAAAACTCACGGCCTCAATTCCTGATATGTTTAACAGTTCATTTTTATATGCATCTTTATGCACCTTTATACCTCTGAGAAAATGGTGTACTATATTTTCCTTTTGAATACCAAGATCTTTGTTCTGCAGGTATTCGATCTGCCGATAGACTACTACAGCATAGACAATAAAGGTGATCGACAAGGTAAATTGAATAATTACCAGCCATTTTCTGAAGAGCGTGAGGCCTCCACGCTGATGGTTGGCACTTTTGAGAATCTTAGCAGGATTAAAAGATGACAAATACAAAGCCGGGTAGCTACCCGCCAGTATGGTTGTGAACACCGTGAGGCTCATAACCACAAGAAGAAATGAAGTTGAACCAAATGGAATACTCAGATGCTTCTCCGTTAGTACGTTGAATCCCGGCAATAAAATATCAGTCAATGTAACGGCAATGGCCATGGATATTAATACAATTATAAAGGACTCTGCCAGGAATTGAGTAAGCAATTGGCCTTTTCCAGCGCCCACAGTCTTTCTTAGCCCCACCTCTTTGGCCCGTCTTCCGGCCCTTGCGGTGGACAAGTTCATAAAGTTGATACAGGCTATAAGCAGAATAACAATGGCAATGATGGAAAAGAGTCTGATATATTGAATTCTTCCTGTAGGAGCCCTGCCTTGAGAAAAGTCTGAATGAAGATATAGTTTTGAAAACGGGTAGACAAACAAGGCGTCATCACTTTCCAAGCCGGTATAATCATTAATAAAAGTGCCCAACTTCTCGTTCAGGCGCTGCACATCTGCTTCTGGAGCCACCTTCATATATGTAGTAACATTGAAATTGGTATAAGCCCATTGGGAGCGCAAACTACTCCACCACGGCCTGTATTTTTCTTCGAACCATTGATAGTTCATTACAAAATCAAATTGTAATGACGACTGTCGGGGTATTTTGGCTAGTACGCCCGATACTTTGCAGTCCATTTTTTCATTATCAGGAGTTACTATGCTTAGAGACTTACCCAACGCACTTTCTCCTGGAAAATACTTTTGAGCCAATTGGTGGCTGATCAGTATGGTTCCGGGTTCTGAAAACAAGTGCTGGACAGTTCCCTCCTGTAAAGGAAAACTAAAAATGCTGAAGAATGAGGAGTCTGCATAGATGCCTGACTCTAAAAATTTAGCGTTATCTGATGCAATAACCGTTTCAGCGGGAAAAACACGCGTCAGGTTATTGACTTCCGGTAGCTTTTCTACAATGGGTTGAGCAAGAGCGGAAGGACTATAGGGCATTATCTGAGCTTCGCCTTCATTTTTTAATTCACCAAAGACCTTATAAATATGTTCCCCTTTTACATGAAACTGGTCGTATTTCAGCTCATCCCATATCCATAGGGTTACGAGTAAGAAGCATGCCAGACCAAACGCCAGACCTAATATGTTAATAATAGAAAAAAGGCTATTTCTCAGCAGGTTGCGATAGGCAATTTTGTAAAAATTTTTAAGCATTATGGCTCTTTATTTTGAATTCCAACAGACTCATTTTTATCTGTTATTTCAAGGTTATTCATTTACAATACCAAAAAATTAACATTCTGTATATCAATGTGTTACAACAAAACAACATAAAACTGTCGTCTTAATTTGAAACATTTCATTGTCCCAAAATGAGACATCCGTTACTTGATGCGACTTTCTTATTACGACCTCGATTATACCAAGAAAAAAACCTCCAGGGCGCACCCAGGAGGTTCAGTTGAAAAAATGACATCACAGCACCGGCAGAAAAAATTTACAACCAACAACCACTACAATTGGAAAGTAAAGCCGGTTGATGCTGCAGATGTCAATAGGTACCTTTAATCCACATTGTCATGCAAGAATCTGTTATTACCCAATATTTGGTTATCATCATTCAGATTGTACTTTGATACATGAGGCTCCGAAGAGTGAGGCACGTTTTGAAGTCGTACGTCACGTCTCAGATAAGCTGGCACATCCAGTTTTTCTTTGAATTCATCAGCATTCATCTCATGTTTGTTCAGCCCTTTCAGCTTCTGCATTCGTTCCTGAGCCTTCTGCTGCAGCCTGTCTTTCGTGCTGACCCTGTCCATCATACCTTCGTCATTGATATGCTGATCGTTATAATCATCCATGAATTCAAATTCATCCTCAAGCTCTGAAAACAGTCCATCGTCTCCGTCATCATCACTGGCGTTTACCGGACTGGTAAATGAGTATCCTCTTTCTTCCTGCAAGCCATTATTGGAGGGTTTCTCTACCTCTTTTTTGGTGATCTCATTATTTCTTTGATTGACAGAGTTGTCGTTGCTGAACATGTCTATCTGTTTGTTGGCTTCAAGATCGTATACCCTTCTTTCTTCCTGCTTTTGCTTCATTCTATTTTCCGGAAGGTAAGCTTCATCATGATCAAAGCCGGTAGCAATTACCGTTACTCTTATGCTGTCCCCCAACTCAGGGTCTACCCCGTGACCAAAGATCACCTCAGCATCATCACCAGCCTGTTCCTGGATATATTCAGTGATCTCAGTAAGCTCATCCATCTGAAGCTCCGCCTGCTCTCCTGAGATGATAGAGAGTAATATTTTTTGAGCGCCCAGGATATCTTTGTTATCCAAAAGCGGTGAGGCAAGCGCTTCTTCAGCAGCCTTTCTGGCTCTGTTTTCTCCTTTGGTCTGAGCAGAACCCATAACCGCCGCGCCTGCATTATGCATAACGGTTCTCACATCCTGAAAATCCACGTTTACATAACCTGCCACAGTAATGATCTCAGCGATGCCTTTGGCTGCTGTGGTCAGTACATTGTCAGCCTGAGCAAAAGCACTACCTATTGACAGGTTTCCGTATATCTCACGAAGTTTATCATTGAGAATAACAAGTACGGTGTCACAACTTTCTTTCAAGGCATTGATGCCATTCTCAGCTTGTTTTGCTTTCTTCTTTCCTTCAAAAGCAAAAGGCGCTGTAACAATACCTACGGTAAGGATATCCATCTCCTTAGCAATTTTGGCTATCACCGGGGCAGCTCCGGTACCGGTGCCTCCACCCATACCTGCTGTGATGAATACCATTTTTGTATCATTGCCTAAAAGGTCTCTTATATCTTCTCTGCTTTCCAAAGCAGCATTTTTTCCTACCTCAGGATTGGCCCCTGCGCCTAAGCCTTCGGTTAGATTAACTCCTATTTGAATTTTTCCCGGAACTGCACTGGTTTTCAGAGCTTGAGAATCGGTGTTACACACTACAAATTCAACATCTTTAATGCCCTGATTAAACATGTGGTTCACTGCGTTGCTTCCACCACCACCAACACCGATCACCTTGATGATCGACTTATGGTGTTTGGGAAGATCAAACTTGTATGCATTTTCAGACATAACTATTAATATTTAGTGGTTGCGAATTTTTGAAATTGGGTTTAATAATCGTTCTTACCATCGAGGTCATCTATCAATAAACCCTTTGTTTTGTTAAGGATCTTGCTAAAGAAATCCCCACCGGATTCCTTTTTCTTCTGCTGAGGGCGACTCACTACTTTCTCTTTGTATCTGTTTTCACGCTCATCAACAGCCCTAAAGCCTGACAACACCAAACCAACAGAGGTGGCGAACATCGGACTCTTCACAGCATCCATTTTACTTCTGCCCAGGTGCTCGTTAGGGTATCCTATCCGGGCGTCCATGCCTGTCATATACTCCACCAACTGCTTCAGGCAGCTCAACTGGCCACCGCCACCTGTGATCACAATACCTCCTGCAAGTCTGTTTTCATAGCCTGAGGTAATAATTTCAGCATGTGCCAGCTCAATGATCTCCTCCATTCTGGCCTCGATGATGTGAGCCAGGTTTTTCACCGATATCTCCTTAGGCGCACGATTTCTGATACCAGGTATCGACACGATCTCATTAGGACTTGCTTCCTCAGCAATAGCCTTTCCAAATTTTGTTTTCAAAAGTTCCGCCTGGTGTTGCATCACCATACACCCCTGCTTGATATCCGAGGTGATAATGTTGCCGCCAAAAGGTATCACTGCTGTATGTCTGATAATATTATCATGAAAAATGGCGATGTCTGTAGTTCCACCACCGATGTCGATCAGGCATATACCAGCTTCTTTTTCCTCATCGCTAAGCACAGCAAGGCTGGAAGCCAGCGGTTCAAGGATAAGATTTTCTATTTCAAGTCCGGCTCTTCTTACACACTTATTGATATTATTGATAGCATTGGTTTGTGCGGTAATCACGTGGAAATCAGCCTCCAGTTTTACACCGGACATGCCCACAGGGTCCTTAATACCATCTTCATAGTCAACAGTATAATCCTGCGGCATCACGTGAATGATCTCACTTCCGGGAGGGATCACAATCCTGTACATATCATTGGTCAGGCGATTTACATCTTCGATAGTGATCTCATCATCGTTTGATGACCTGGTGATGCTACCGTGATGTATTGAACTCTTTATGTGCTGACCGGCTATACCTACATTAACTACTCTGATATCGATGCCTGATTGGTCTTCGGCTTCCCTTACCGCCTTTTCTATGGCATTTACTGTCTTGTCAATGTTAGTTACAATACCCCGGATAACACCATCAGACTCGGCCTTTCCCATACCGAGGACCTCAAGCTTCCCAAACTCATTCTTGCGTCCCACAATAGCGCAGATCTTTGTGGTACCAATGTCAAGTCCGACTACTATTTTGTCATTTTCCATGGTTGTAAATTAATTTATATTGTTAGTGGTTGTTTTCTTTATCTGTTCTCAGTTCACTGTTCCCAGTTCTCAGTTCTTTAATTTCAACATCAACTGTGAACTCAGAACTGTGAACTGCTACTCCGCTATAATTTGTCCTTCATACATGAGATTTACCCTGTCGTAGGTATTCCAACCCTTCTGGGGTAATATTCTCTTATAAAATATTTCCAGCTTCCTGAATTTCTCCTCCAACTCTTCAGGCTGTCCAAACTCTATGTATTGCTTGGTTACCTGTGGATAGAGAGTCATATTCAGCTTCTTGTCAATGTCTATTTGAGCGATCTGAGCCTTCCAAAATTTATTACCATTGATAAACCGGATCATACTCAGTATTTTCCTGCCCTCCTCAGTTTGATTCAGATCGTTTTTCACCAGCTCCTTCATATAGCTTCCGGTGATCAGCACTACTCTTGAAGAAAACTTTTCCGATACCGGCAACACCGCACCATCAGTGGCGATGTACGCATCAGGGGCTGCATTTTGTATCACTCTTGCAAAAGGCCTTCTCAGGTCAACATTGACAAGTACATTCCCTTTTAAGTCTTTATATATTTCGGCCTCCCTGATAAACTTTTCACTCTTAACCCTTTCTTCTATTTCCTTTAAATTCAACTCATTAAAACTTACACCTTTTACCGCGTGAGCTCCGCTTCCTGTCATCAAAGACAACACGTCCTGCTCATCGATAAAGTAATTGTCATACTGATTGCTAATCCTGATGACAATATCCATACACCTGTCGCCCCCCTGTTTATTTTCAGTAAATCCGATAACAGATACCAACACCAGGGCAGCGATCACTACTTTAGCTCCTTTTTTTAGTCTTAGCTTCTTAAGCATGATACCTGTCTTTTAAATATTCAAAAACCGGATACACCAGCCGGTCTATATCACCGGCGCCAATTGTAGCCACCACCTCCAGGTCTTTCTTCTTCAACACTTCTACCAATTGTGTTTTGCTACACATCATTTTGCTATCTGCCGATATATCTTTAAAAATGATGTCGGCAGACACTCCTTCAATAGGCTCCTCCCTGGCAGGGTAAATATCGAGCAGTATCACTTCATCTGCCAGACTCAGACTTTTCGCAAAACCTTCCGCAAAGTCACGAGTTCTCGAATACAGATGTGGTTGAAAGATTGCTGTGATCTTTCTGTCAGGATACATTGCCCGAAGCGACCCCAAAAACGCCTCTATCTCCACCGGATGATGCGCATAATCATCCACGAACACTATTTTATCGGAGCGCAAAAGGTATTCAAACCGTCTTTTTACTCCCTTGTATGTTTCAATGCCATGCTTTACCTCCTCAGGATGAAGGCCCAACTCCAGCGCTATGGCTATAGCCACAGTAGCATTTTCCACATTATGAAAACCAGGGACACCGAGCTTAATTCGTTCAATCTTAAACCTCTCGTCAGAATAGTTAAACTCAAAAAACCCATTACTCATGGTAATTTCACTGGCAAAAAACTGCCCCTGATTTATTCCGTAGGTGCAAACAGTTCTCGAATAAGAACTATCCACCAGATCTTTTGCTATTTTTTCATTTACAAAGAGTTTTCCGTCTGCTTTTACCTTTGCTATAAACTCCTTAAAGGATGTTTCCAGGCTCGCCTTGTCACCATAGATATCCAGGTGATCAGCGTCTGAGGCTGTTACCACTGCAATATCCGGGTTAAGCGCCAGGAATGACCTGTCAAACTCGTCCGCTTCCACTACCGCTACTGTATTTTCATCTATTTTCTCATTTCTGATGAAGTTAGAATCATAATTGGTAGCAATACCTCCCAAAAACGCTGTAATATCCATGCCTGCATTTTTCAAAATATGTGCTACCATAGATGATGTAGTCGTTTTCCCATGGGTACCACCTACAGCCACAGTTTTAAATGCATTGGAGATCATACCCAACACCTGAGAACGCTTGTGAATTGAAAATCCACTTTCTTTCAAATAGTTGTACTCATTATGTGATTTAGGTATGGCCGGTGTAAACACCACCAGCGATCGCTCTCTGTTATCTCTGATCCTTGCCGGAATAGCGTCCACCTCATCTTCATAGTGGATGTCCATACCTTCCTCCACCAATTGCCTGGTAAGATCAGTGTCAGTACGATCATACCCTGCCACATAGTAGTTGTTAGCTTTAAACCATCTGGCCAGCGCACTCATACCGATGCCACCTATTCCTATAAAATACACGCTATCGTAGTTCTCTAATCTCAATTCAGTATTCCTATCAATTGATCAACAATGTCATCTGCAGCATTTGGCCGTGCTAAACTTTTTATATTTTTTGATAGCTCCATTTGCTTGTCCTCGTCCTTAAGTAAGCTCAATGCCTCATCTACCAGTTTCTTTTCTGCTACCTGATCCTTTATCAGTACCGCAGCATGCTTCTCAAGTAATGCACGGGCATTTTTTGTCTGATGATCTTCCGCAACATTAGGTGATGGTACAAATACCACCGGCTTTCCAACCAGACAAAGTTCGGAAATAGACAGAGCTCCTGCTCGTGAGATCACCACATCAGCCGCAGCATAAGCCAAATCCATCTCTTTGATAAACTCCAGTATCCTGATATTAGCAAGATCTTTACTTTTAGCCCGCCCTACCATTTCATCGTAATAGAACCTACCTGTTTGCCAAATCAATTGGACACCAGCAGCAATTATCTTTTCCAGGTCACCACTTATGCTGTTGTTAATGGTTCGCGCCCCCAAACTGCCCCCCAGCACCAGAATAGTCTTTTTGTCTCCTGAAATACCAAAGTGCTTAAAAGCTTTCTCACGCTTCTCGGCTATATCCAGAATGTCCTTTCGTACCGGATTTCCTGTGAGCACTATTTTTTCCTTAGGGAAATACCGCTCCATTTGATCATATGCCACACAAACTTTATTTACCTTTTTCCCCAATCGTCTGTTGGTGAGTCCTGCATAGCTGTTTTGTTCTTGTATCAAAGAGGGTATTCGCCTTTTAGTAGCGGCCAACATAATCGGACCACTGGCATACCCACCAACACCCACCACTGCATGTGGCTTAAACCTTTTAATAATATTATTCGCAGCGATATAGCTGAACAATACTTTGAACGGGAAGTAGAGATTATCTATAGTAACCCGCCTCTGAAATCCACTGATCCACAGCCCTATGATCTTGTAACCAGCCTCCGGCACCTTCTTCATCTCCATTTTTCCCTGTGCACCTACAAACAAGATCTGGGCATCTGCATAACGCTCTTTGATCTTATTAGCTATTGCCAAAGCAGGATAGATATGTCCTCCGGTGCCCCCACCGCTGATAATGAATCGATATGGTTTTTCAGTTTTCAAAAAATTTTTCAGTTTTCAGTTTTCAGTTCTCAGTTCTCAGTTTTCAGTTCTTGTCTTGAGCCAACTGTGAACTCAGAACCGTGAACTGTGAACTGCTACGCTGCTTTTGCTATATTTTTAATTTCTTTACCACTACTACTCCAGCTTTGGTCTACTTCGCCCCGGCTCACACTTAATATTATTCCTATGGAAAGACCGGTAAATAGAAGCGAAGTACCTCCCATGCTTACCATTGGCAACGGTAATCCGGTAATAGGCCCCAGGCCAACAACAACACCCATGTTTACCATAGCCTGCAACACCAGGGCAAAACTTAGTCCGGCAGACAGTAGTCCACCAAAGGCTCTTTCACTTTTATAGACCGCTTTCATTCCCCGCGAAAGGAGTACGAGATAAAGCACCAAAACGACAACCCCTCCTATCAGCCCGTATTCCTCAATAATGATAGCGTACACAAAATCAGAATAAGGATGTGGCAAAATATTTCGCTGCTGGCTTTGTCCCGGCCCTTTGCCAATAATGCCACCGGTTGCCACCGCTATCCGGGCATGCTTAGCCTGGAAAGGCAACTCCTTACCTTGGATAAAATTTTCAATCCTATTTTTAGCAGTATCTCCCCGTACACCGAATTTTAATGCCGTCACACCAGCCAGCGCTCCAACAAACACCAGCATAGCGAGGTATTTCACCGGTACACGACCAATAAACATGATCAACATGCAGGTGAGGAATAGTAAAATAGCCGATGATAAGTTGGTCAGTGCTATCAATCCGCAGATTACTCCGCACCAGATCAGCATTGGGATAAGAGATTCTTTAAAATCTGCAATATTCTGCTGTCTTTTCGACAGCATGCTGGCCAGGCTCGTGATCAGGGCCAGACTAGCCAGATCAGAAGGCTGAAATGAGGTATTGATCACGGGCACCATGATCCATCGGGAAGCATCGTTTAGGCTCACACCATTGGTAAAGGTATAGAGCAACAACGGCACGCTCACCCACAGCGCCAGCCTTGAAAGCTTTGAATAGTATCGGTAATCAACTTTATGGGCAAACCACATGGCTACCAGGCCTACCCCCAACAGCACGGTATGTTTAAACAGGTAGGTCTCGGGATGGCTCATACGCTTAAATGCCAGGGTACCTGTGGCGCTGTACACCACAAGAATGCTAACAAGTGACAATGCAAAAACCACCACCCAGATTACCGGGTCGCCTTTTAAATGTTCATCTGCCCATGCTTTAATCCTGTTCATTGTTTTAAAGCTTTACTTTCAAACTCCTCTTTTAACTCTATCACAGCTTGCCTGAACTGCTCCCCTCGATCTTCATAATTTTTAAATAGGTCAAAACTTGCACATGCCGGTGATAGTAGCACCACATCATGCGCCTCCGCATAATTCAATGCCGATCTTACGGCATCTTTCATATTGTTAGTTTCCAGCAGGCTGATGATCTGCTCGTGAAATGCATCTCTTAACCTGGAATTATCTTTTCCCAGGCATACCAGGGCCTTCACTTTGGCATTTACGGTCTCCATTATCAGACTATAATCATTGCCCTTGTCAATCCCTCCTGCTATCCACACCAAGGGCTCCTGAAAACTCTCCAGTGCATACTTTACAGCATCCACATTAGTCGCTTTGGAATCATTGATAAAATTCACATGATTTATTGTACCGATATACTCCATTCTATGTGGAGCATTTCGGAAAGTCTTCAAGCTCTGCCGTATATTTTCCTTATCGATACCCACCAGTAAAGCTGCCGAAACTGCCGCCATCATGTTAATAGCGTTGTGTTCTCCCCGCAATGCCGTCCCTTCTATGTCGACCGTGAAATCATCGGCAAAGCACATCTCTCCATTGGCATACCTGACACCGGAAGGTTCTGTTAACGAAACAGGGTGCAACTGAGCTTTAATTGCCCTATGCTCAACTCTTTCCCTGATCAAGGGATTGTCCGAAAAATAGATGAAGTGGTCACCGTTATCCATATTCCGCACCAGTTGGAACTTCGAATCGGCATATTTGTCCAGCTTATACTCATACCTGTCCATATGATCAGGTGTGATATTCAGCAATACCCCTATAAATGGCTTAAAATAGACGGTGCCATCCAGTTGGAAACTACTTAGCTCAACAACATAATAGTCATACTCATCTTCGATTACCTGCTTGGCCAGACTTGCACCCACATTACCAGCCAGCCCCACATTTAAACCGGCCTCCTTCAACAGGTGATAGGTAAGCAATGTGGTGGTAGTTTTTCCGTTGGTACCGGTAATAGCGATAATTTTAGCATTGGTATACCTTGAAGCGAACTCTATCTCATCAATTACGGGGATATCTTTTTTGTTCACCTTCTTGATAATATCTGTCTTATCAGAAATACCAGGGCTTTTAATGATAAAGCTGGCGGCAAGCACCTTATCATCCGAATGTTTACCTTCCTCAAAAGCAATACCCGCCTGCGTCAGCTCTTGTTTGTAGCTGTCTTTGATCTTGCCAAAATCAGAAACAAACACCTCATACCCTTTAGCATGGGCTAAAAGCGCAGCGCCTGTTCCGCTCTCTCCTGCTCCCAATATGGTTACTTTCCTTCCTACCATTCGATCTGTAGCTGACGGTTCAACGGATTTATTTTAACTTTCTTTAAAACATAAGCCACTACGATAGACAACAATACCTTCACCTGACCTCGAACAAGGTCTAAAATGAAAGAGTATATGTCACTTATGTTCAACATTTTTTATTTTAAGTTGCTTGTTGCTAGCTACTAGCTACTAGCTACTAGTAACCAGCTACCAGTTTATCTTAACTTCAATGTGGCCAGACTCAGTATGGCCAGCAGTATACCTACAATCCAAAACCGAGTTACGATTTTGGATTCATGTAAATTCTTCTTTTGATAATGATGATGAAGGGGGGACATTAAAAAGACTCGTCTTCCTTCACCATACTTTTTCCTGGTGTACTTAAACCAGGACACCTGAATAATTACCGATAGATTTTCTATTAAAAATATCCCGCAAAGGAGTGGTATCATTAGCTCTTTGCGCACGACAAGCGCTACTACGGCAATAATTCCGCCTAGTGACAAACTACCTGTGTCACCCATAAAAACTTGCGCCGGGAAAGAGTTATACCACAAAAACCCTAAGCATGCACCTACAAATGCGGTACAGAAAATCACTACCTCGCTCAGATTGGGGATATGTAAAATATTCAGGTAATCACTAAAGTCAACCCTGCCTGAGAGGTATGCAAAAATGGCAAGTGTAAGGCCAATTATAGCGGAGGTCCCTGCCGCCAAGCCATCAATCCCATCTGTAATATTAGCTCCATTAGAAACTGCTGTAACAACCAAAATCACAATCAATACATACATGACCCATGTGTAGTCATGCCCCAAAAAGGATAGAATAGAGTCATAATCCAGCTCGTTGTCTTTTAAAAAGGGGACAGTTGTTTTGGTTGACTTCACATCTTCATAGCTTCTCGTTACTTCATTATTCTCTATCACTACCTGGTCATATTCTCTCACTACCACATCTTCATGAAAGTATAAAGTAACACCTACAATGATCCCGATGCCGATCTGTCCTACAATTTTAAACCTGCCGGCCAGGCCTTCCTTATTTTTCTTGAATACTTTGATGTAGTCGTCAAGAAAACCGATCAGCCCGAGCCATATGGTTGCAACAATCAACAGCACTACATATACGTTGTCCAGCTTGGCAAAAAGCAGTACCGGCACCAGTATACCTGCCAGGATGATCAACCCGCCCATGGTAGGCGTACCTTTCTTTTCCATTTGTCCCTGAAGGCCCAGGTCTCTTACCGTTTCACCAACCTGCTTTTTCCTTAGGAAGTTGATGAGCCGTTTGCCAAATGCTATGGTTATCAACAACGAAATAACGGCAGCCATACCCGCCCTGAAGGAGATGTATTGAAATACACCGGCTCCTACCAGATCAAATTCCCGTTGCAGATAGTCAAATAAATAATATAGCATAGATCAGTTGGCAAATAAGTTTAACATTCGACCTAAAACTTCCTTGTCATCAAAAGGATGCTTCACCCCTTTTATCTCCTGATATTTCTCATGGCCCTTTCCTGCCACTAGTATTATGTCATTATCATTAGCCAGTAGACAGGCTGTTTTAATAGCCTCTTCCCGGTCTGCCAGCACAACAGTCTTTTTATAATCAGCAGGACCTACCCCAGCCTGCATATCCCTGATGATCTCAGCAGGATCCTCATCACGCGGATTATCGGATGTAAATACCACTTTATCACTCAGCTTGCACGCAATAGAGGCCATCAAAGGTCTCTTGCCTTTATCTCTGTTACCCCCGCAGCCTACTACTGTTATCACCTGCTCATTCCCTGTTCTTAATTCAGCAATCGTTTCCAGCACATTTTGTAATGCATCAGGTGTATGCGCATAATCTACTATGGCTGTTACGTTGGCATCTGAGACTACCTGCTCAAACCTGCCAGGCGCACCATCCAGCAATGAAAGGCCCGTCAATACCTTATCTGGATCCTCTTCAAGCAATACCGCTGTTCCATATGCTGCTAAAAGGTTATAGGCATTGAAATCTCCGATCAACCGGAACCATACATTCTTATTATCTATCTCCATTTCCAACCCTTGCAGGGTATTGGAGATCAGCTTACCTTTAAAATCCGCCACACTGCGAAGCGCATATGTATTTTTGCCGGCTTTTGTATTTTGCAGCATCACTCTGCCCCGTTTATCGTCTACATTTACCAAAGCAAAGGCTTCCGAGCTTAGCTCATCAAACAATTTCTTTTTGGCACTGATATAGGCATCAAATGTCTTGTGATAGTCCAGATGATCATGAGATATATTGGTAAATATTGCTCCCGCAAATCGCTGCCCTGCCACACGCTCCTGCTGTATGGCATGGGAACTTACCTCCATAAACACATACTTACACCCTTTTCTCGCCATGCTGTCAAGCATCTCATTCAGTTGAATAGCATCAGGAGTAGTGTGCGATGCCTGTATCTGATCATCATTGATCCTGTTCACTACAGTGGACAACAGGCCAGCACTATGGCCCAGGCTTCTGAAAAGGTTGAAAAGTAAGGTAGCAATGGTCGTCTTTCCATTGGTACCAGTCACCCCCACTAATTTGAGCTTTGTCGATGGATTGTCATAAAAGTTGGAAGCTATTAAACCCAAGGCACCTGCGCTATTTTTTACAGCCACATAGGTTACGCTATCAGTAACTTCCTCGGGCAGTATCTCGCACACCACTGCAGCAGCCCCTGCATTAACAGCTTGCAAGATGAAGTCGTGCCCGTCTACCTGCGTACCCTTGACAGCAATGAAAAGAGTACCCTCTTTTACTTTGCGGGAATCAAAAGCAATATGATCAACCACCCGGCCCATATCACCGGAGGTAGACACAAGAGATACTTTATATAATATGTCTTTTAATATCGCCATTAACTCAGCTCGATTGTAATTGTACTTCCCTTCAATGCTTTGGTCCCGGGCAACTGAGATTGTCGGCTTACCCGCCCTTTTCCATTTATATTTACTCTTAACCCACAATTTTCAAGCAGATATATTGCATCACGAAGTGTCATTCCCGATACATCAGGTACGAACTGTGGATTTACTTTATTGTCTTTCCATTTTATAGAATTCCCAAACCGCTGTGTTGTCACCCAATCTTCATCGCCGGCACTATGATTGGAAATACCTAATTCATTACACAAGAATTTTAACTCGTCATGATAGCCTGAACGTATCACAGGAAAAACTCCGGCATCCGCTACAAAATCCCCGGGCATCTCCTCATGCATATTGATATCTCGAGAGTAGATATTGTCGGCTATCTCCTTAAAGACGGGTGCAGCCACGTTGCTACCATACTGCCTCCATCCTTTCGGGTTCCTGATCAAAACCACAGCGCTATATTTAGGGTTGTCAGCAGGGAAGTATCCCGCAAAAGAAGTAATGTATTTCTTGGTGTACTTTCCATTCTCAAGTATCTGCGCAGTACCTGTTTTACCGGCTATTTTATAATGAGCATTATTTATATTGGAAGCAGTTCCCCTTTCCACCACACCTTCAAGCATTACCTTTAACTTTGCCAGCGTTTCGTGAGAGCATATTTTTTTGTTGAGCACTACGGTTTCATACTCCTCCAATACTTTATCGGCCTTCCTCACCTTTTTTACGATCACAGGTTTGATCATCTTGCCATTGTTTGCCACTGCATTATACAAAGTAAGCGTCTGCATAGGTGTCAACTCAAGGCCATACCCGTAGGCCATCCATGGCAGGGTGATACCACTCCATGCTTTGCTGTTCGGCCTTTTTATGTTGGGCATTCCTTCACCCTTGATCTGCAGGCCCAGGGGTTGAGACAACCCCAGGTGATCAATATAATGAAGAAAGCGATCCGGTTTTAAACCGAAATGCCTATCTACAAGCTTAGCCATTGCCACATTTGATGATTTTTCGAATGCCTCTCGTATTGTAATGGTACCATACCCCCCCTCATCATGATCTCGAACATAGTCGCTATAAAATTTGAATATGCCATTGCCGGTATCGATACTATCCCCAAGCGAAATATTTGAATCCTCCAAAAGTGCAATCATTGTAGCCAGCTTAAAGGTAGACCCAGGCTCCCGCAAGCCACCTACAGCATAATTATACTGCTCATGATAATAGCCTTTGCTATTTCTGCTTAGGTTGGAAATGGCCTTTATCTCGCCTGTCTTCACCTCCATGACCACTACTACACCATAGTCGGCTTCATGATACTCCAAAGCCCTCAGAAGGGCGGTTTCACTAACATCCTGAAGATTGATATCTATTGTTGTTTCTATGTCAAAGCCATTCTCAGTCTTTACCTCACTACCATCAAAAACAGGCTTCCAGTTTCCCCCGGCAATTTTTTGATACAGCGCTTCCCCGTCTTTACCCGCCAACTGTTCATTGAAGCTATACTCCAAACCGGCTCCCCGGTTATTTTCATTGATAAATCCGATTGTACGTTTACTCAGGTTGGAAAAGGGACTAAATCGCTTATCTACTTTATGAAAAATCACCCCCCCTCCAAGTCTTCCATGCCTGAAGACCGGCCACTCAGACATCATTTTTTTTGTCTGGTATCCGACCTGCTGACGATTGATGATCATGTATTGCCTTCCTGTAGCCCTGGCATTTTTGAGTTTTCTTTTGTAGGTCTCTTTAGAGTGGTCTTTAAAGTGTCGTGACAGAAGATAAGCCAGTGAATCTACTCCTTCATTAAATACCTTCTCAGAAGCAATAGTAGCATCAAAAGCGACTTTATAAAAAGGTAAAGAAGTAGCAAGCAAGCTTCCGTTATCAGAGTAGATATTACCCCGGGTAGCTTTAACTGTCATATACTTCACATTAATCTGATCTGCTAATTCTCTCCATTTTTCACCCTCTCCAAACTGTACCTTTGCCACCTTTGCCACAATAGCAATGGCAAATAGTGCGACCAGCAAAAATGCCACTCTTACTCTCAGCAGTATGGACTTCTTTATATTCACTTATTCTTTATCACAATTTTTTCCGGTGGCTGTAAACTTTCTTTTATTCCCAGTTTCCTAACATTTTTGGCAACTTCCGACTGCTTGCTGGCATACATATAGTCAGCTTTTAACGTGGTATAATCGGCCCGTAAGTCTTCCACCTCACTCTTCAGCCGATCTATCTTTCTAATATTTTTTTCCGCATAGTGGCTGTTACCGATATAAAATATCCCAATAGCCGTCACAAACAGTATATGAGGCAGGTATTTTACCGGCAAACCATGCTCAAAAACAGCATCAAGCCTAACAAGGCTCTCCAACCTGGAGAAAATACTTCCCTTTCTCGATGCTCCCTCGTTGATCCTAAAGGTATTTGTAGCCATAGTTATAATTTTTCTGCTATTCGTAACTTGGCGCTACGCGCTCTGTTATTTTCCTTTATTTCTTCGTCTGAAGCTGTTGTCGGCTTCCGCGTTACAGCCTCGAATGGTCGAATCACATTACCATAAAAGTCCTTTTCCACCTCACCTGCCAGTTTGCCCTTCTGTATAAAGTTCTTCACCAGTCTGTCTTCCAGAGAGTGGTAAGACATTATTACAAGCCGTCCACCTTTTGTCAGCACCTCGCTACTTTGTTCAAGCATTTCTTCAAGCGCTTTCAATTCTTCATTCACTTCAATCCTGATAGCCTGGAATACCTGGGCATAGTACTTATTTTCCTTCCCACGCTTGGCATACCTGCTCAATATATGTTTCAGGTCATTTATTGTGCTGATCTCTGCATTTACACGTGCCGCCACTATAGCCGCAGCAAGTGTTTTAGCATTGCGCACCTCCCCATACATGCCAAGTATTCGATGCAGCTCCTCCTGACTATACTCATTGATCACCTGCCTGGCTGTTTTAGCAGCCGAACGATCCATTCGCATATCCAGCTCCGCATCGAATCGAGTTGAAAAGCCCCGTTCTGCATCGTCAATCTGATGCGATGAAACACCCAAATCACCCAAAATGCCATCAACGGCCTTTACCCCGTACATTTTCAGATATCTTTTCAGGTACCTGAAATTGCCTTCAATAAATGTGAAAGAACTATTCTTTATTTGCTGAGCATTTTGTTTTGCATCCTGATCCTGATCGAATGCGTACAAATGCCCACCTTTTAACTTCTCCAGAATCGCCTTCGAATGCCCACCACCACCAAATGTCAAATCCACATACACGCCATCCGGTTTAATATCCAATCCGTCAATGCACTCTTTTAGCATGACAGGATTATGGTAGTTACTGGCCTCAGGCGTCAATTCTTTATACTAGTTTCAGTTATAGACATTACATTTCCTATTGTCTCTGGTCTCTGGTCTCTCGTTTCCGGTCTCTCGTTTCTTATTCTTGGCAACTAGCGACTAGTCACCAGTAGCCAATAACCAGCAACCAGCTACTCATCCAAATACTTCTGCGCCAGCTTCGAAAACTCAGAAGGATCACTGATCAAATGCTGCTCATATGTGATAGGGTCCCATATTTCAACTTTGTTTCCCATACCTACCACTACTGCATCTTTTTCCAAACTGGCATAGTTCAACATCAATTTCGGAATCAGAAAACGACCATTATTATCAAGCTCAACCACAGAACTACCCCTGAAGAAATTGCGCTGGAGCTTGCGATACTCCTCATTAAACTCATTTAATCCGGCAATTTTTGAATAGATCTTTTTGAATTCTACCATGGGGTAAAGAATCAGACACGGCTCAAACCCACGTCTCACAACGAGCTCATTGCCAGAAGATTCCGGCAAATTTGCTTTGATCTTTGCAGGCAAAACAAGTCTTCCCTTAGCATCGATCTTGCACTCATATTCACTGGTGAAAAATGCCATTGTGGTCTGTATGCTCTGATTCTAATAAACAAACATAAAAAAATATTTGACATAATCCACCACTTTTTACCACTTTCCACCACTTTTTTACATTTGCCATACACTTCTAACAGAAAAAGCGCAAAAAAGATATAGGAATGACAATAAATCTATTGAAGAATAAAAGAAAACATTATTAGCAGGATTTGCTCAGAAACATCCGTGACAGGCACTTTTAAAAGATTACATACTTATTATCAGAAGATTAGGCTCTATGACAGCTCATAATTACGCAAGTGGGAGAAAGTGGGAGATTTTTTCCGGATCAATCTTAATCCATGCATTTTTTAATAAAAACGCTTCGGATCTATTCCCTTCTAATAACTTGGGAACAAGATGAAAAATGACTTTTGAGCCATCTTCATGTACCTTTTGCACTATTCAAACTACCTTGTTTTCTGACAAGCGCTGAATATCAGAAGCACTCAATCCCAATTCGGCCATTAAAACCTGTTGTGTATGCTCTCCATACCTGGGTGGTGGCAGGATGCCAGACTTTCTCTCTTCGTCTGCAAAATGCGCCACAAACGTTCTCACTCCACGCACTCCTCCACCCGTCATTAGCAGGTGCTGCACTTCGGGCATTTGCAAGGCTTCAGGTACTTCGTGAATGGCGCCCACAGGCACTTTCAGCGCATTAAGTTCGTCTATCAGGTATTGCTGGTTATACCTGCAGATCCTTCCTTGCAAAAGATCATAAAGAGGTTGCCTATGCTTTACACGCAGGGCATTGCTAGCGTACTGCAAATCATTAGCTATAGCGGTCATTTCCAGAACCTTGCATAAATTAACAAACTGTCTGTCAGTACCTACTGCTAATATTATTTGCTTACTATCTTTTGTTACAAAGATATCTCCATAGGGAGCAATATTGGGGTGCGCAGAACCCTGCCTGGATGGCACTTTGCCGGCAACCAACCAGTTAGCTCCCTGATTAGCTAAAGAGGCTACTGCTGATTCGATAAGGGATACCGACACTTTACCTCCCTCTCCGGTTTTTAATTTATGGATCAGCCTTAAAAGTATGCCTTCTTTCAAATGATGGCCAGCCAAAATATCCATTAAAGCCACGGGCATTTTTGTCGGAGCTCCCCCAGGCTCACCATTCATGGACATAAAGCCCGCCTCTGCCTGTATGATTGCATCATAGCCTACCTTGACATTTTCAGTGCCATACCCGGTTATTTGACCATAAATAATGTTTGGATTAATCTGGCAGAGAGAACGGTAATCGACCTTCAGTTTTTTCGCATCTCCTGGTTTGTAGCTTGCTATGATTATATCCGCCTTTTCCACCATTCGATATAATATGGACAATCCTTCCGGTTTTGATATATCCAGACTGACAGAGCGCTTACCCCAGTTAATACTGGTAAAATAAGCGGTCAACTGATCTCCGGTTTCTTCCTTTAACTTCCATGAGCGTGTTACGTCTCCGCCCGTTGCAGGATTCTCGATCTTCACTACATCACCACCAAGTTCAGCGAAAAACTGCCCTACACTGGGACCTGCCAAAACTGAGGCCAATTCTATCACCTTTACACCCGAAAAAAACTGCTGATCCTGCATAATCGTTCTGATTTTGAGCATCAAAAATATCAAGATTTACCTCTTGATTCCATCGCAACAGCATATAATTCTCGTCAGCACAAGCCCATCAGTAGGAATTCAAAGTAAAACTAACGTATTCAAAAAATATGTTTAAACAACCAAATTGGGCATTTTTCTACATAAAGCATCTTTACGGCTTTCCAACATTGCTATCTGCCAAAGAAAATTGTACAAGTAAGTTTAGTGCGATTTTTGATTACTTCTTTAACTCGCAAAACTCCAACTTTAAACCACCTAACTAAACCTTTTGCACCTATGATGTTCGGAAACCGTAAAAAATTCAAAATCAGCACATTGAAGATCAGCAGCTTCATTACTTCCACCCGGGAATTACGGGGAGGAGCGGCACTTACTTTCCAAGCGGATTGTCCATACTTTAAAACCCAACCAAAAACCTGTGTGGAATCAGTAGATTGGTGCTGGACTCCCTGAAACTCATAATTTCAGGCGTTTCCCGAAAAGCCTGTATACAAACAGAGTAGGGACTACTATTAAATTTCTAAAACCAATGAAAAACCAGAAGAAACAAAAGTCTATGTTGAAGAAGTTACAGGTAAAAAGCTTTGTTACCTCAATTAAAAATCAAAATGTACTCAGAGGAGGAACATGTCTGGAGCCTACCTTGGTAGGACCGGAATGTGAAATGTGAAGGTTAGTGTGTTTCAATCCCGGTAGTGTGTAAGCACTATCGGGGTTACCCTTTATATATATAAAGTACTTTGAAACTCCTTATGGGGATTCAAAGTACTTATCATTTTCCTTGTTAGAAAATAGCATCTACGGCATCTATAAACCAATCCTGATCACCTATAGCGTTGTAAATCAGGTTGTTTCCGTTAACCCATGCATCCGTAATTACATATCCGATCATATGCCCCAGGTCATAACCATCATTACCTCCCATAAGGCCAGCAAGCTCTTCACGGTTTAATTGCGTCAATTCAAGTTTATTTATCTTGTTCATGATTTATTAAATTTTTAGGTTGAATAATTTTTAAAATGAATTTAGTTTTGCAATGCATCATTCATACCATCTCCCAAACCTTCAAAGAAGCCGAAGAAGTTGTCGACACCATTGTTGTACCAATCGAACTGAGACAGATTATCATGAATCCAGCCTCCGAACTCAACTGCATCCATAAGGCCTCCGCCTGTAAGATTTTTTAATTCACCTTTCAGCATTGCATGCTCTGAAAAATTATTGATCGTTTTCATGTTTTTGAAATTTTAAAAGTTAAAATAAGGTATTCACATTGCGCAACGATTATGACACTAATGTCGAATAATGTGTCCACTTCTAAAATCCCTAAAACACAGGGTTTTAATAAATAACCAACTACCGTGATCATTAATCCACGGTTTTAGGTTAATGGTAAATAGTGATGGTATTTATAAATGACTTGCCGTTACTCCAGTTCGTTAATATACCTGCCCTTTTCATCGCGTTTCCTTTTTCTGCCGGCAAGGTCGCCTTTGAAGTTAAAACCTATCCTTTTCAGGTATTCTCTTTTTTCCTTTGGTGGATTTTTGGCCCAGCGTTGGTTAACTACAAAACGCGCCAGATCAGGATCTTCCGGCCAATTTTCCGGCACATTGGGATGTCCGAATTTTTCATAAAAGGCTACCAGCTTATTATACATCTTCAGCCATTTTTGCCAATCATTCCTCTTGAGCATGGCTGAGGTATTAAAGCCAAGATCAAGCAGACTTTTCTTTTTCCAATCGTCCAGCTTGGAAAATCCTTTACGCTGCACTTCCACCCACCTACCTAAAGGAGGATTTTCATCAAATTTTGAGGGAACATCGCAATGGCCGTAGTCCTTTTTGAACCTTTTCAGTTTATTGAACATTGTCAGCCATTTCTTTCTGCTGTTCTTTTCAATGTCCGGGGACCATACAAATTCAACCTTTTCCAGCAATTTCTTCTGCCATGGCTCAAGGTACTGTTCCCGGTTCCGCATTCGCGACACAAAACCTCCCAGCCTGTTCAGCTCACTGCTATCGTTATGTGAGGGGACACTGCTATGGCCATGTTCGGTATAGAATTTTTTAAGTTTTTCATACTGGCGCATCCAGGCATCCTTCTTTTGCCTTTCAAGATCTGCCTGCCATAGAAAACCTATTTTGTCCAGCAAAGCTTTTCGTTGTGCTGATAATTTTTTCTTTCTTTTACGCTGCCGTGATTCCCACAGCGATAGGGACCTGTACTCTTCCTGTGTCTCCGGCACCTTGGACGGACCGTTTTCTGAATAGAACTCTTTAAGTTCTTCATAGAACCTCATCCAATTGTCATTCTTTTTCTTTCTAATATCCGACCGCCATAAAAACCCTATCTCATTAAGTAATTTTTTTCTGGCTTCGGGCATTGTTTCCTCATTCTCGCGCTGTCGTGTTACCCACTTCGCCAACGAGGGATTCTCCTTCCAACTCGAAGGCACCTTACAATGACCAAACCTGTTTTTGTATGCTATTAATTCCTGATACCTATTATTCCAGATCTTTTCGTTTCTTTCAAACATATTATTCCTTACCACCCTATCTTGTCTAACTTAACCAATCCTTAAAAAATTGCAGGGAATTTAACTTATTCGTAGCAAAAAGCTAACCATACCTTCAATGAGGGCGTATATTATATGATTAAAGGTTAATACTTTGTATGAGTGTTTACTTTAATAGGGGAACCTTTCGTACAGGTGGATACTTGATATAAAGCATATTGGATTAAAACGCCTAACTTTGCACTTAATGAAATAACCATAAGACCAAGCCCTATCAAACAAGATGAATAATAGGCGGTTGGCAGAAGGAGTAGGCAAAGGAGGCTGTGCAATAAACACGGGTGTCATTAGTGAAAACATTCAGCTTGAAACTTGTGGCTTCTCAGCTTAATTCGTAAATCAAAAATTGTAAATCGTAAATCATTTTCAATACGCAATACTAATATCTCAATACTAAATATATACACATGAAGAGAGTAGTTGTAGGCATGTCCGGCGGGGTCGACAGTAGTGTTGCCGCCTATCTGCTAAAAGAGCAGGGGTATGATGTAATAGGCATGTTCATGAAGAACTGGCATGACGACTCTGTAACTATTAGCAAAGAATGCCCATGGCTTGAAGACAGTAACGATGCGATGATCGTAGCGCAAAAGCTCGGTATTCCTTTCCATGCTATAGACCTGAGTAAGGAGTACAAGGAGCGTATTGTCGATTATATGTTTGATGAGTACCAAAAGGGCCGCACGCCCAATCCCGATGTATTATGTAACAGGGAGATAAAGTTTGATATCTTTTTAAAAGCGGCTATGCGATTAAAGGCTGATTTTATAGCCACTGGTCACTACTGCCGAAAAAGCATTGTTGAGGTAAATGGTAAAAGCACCTACCAATTACTTGCCGGCAGGGATACTAACAAGGATCAAAGCTATTTCCTTTGCCAGCTCACACAAGATCAGCTATCAAAAGCCTTATTTCCCATAGGTGAACTGCAAAAGTCGGAAGTGCGAAAAATTGCAAAGGAGCAGGAGTTGGTTACTGCAGACAAAAAGGATAGTCAGGGTCTGTGTTTTATAGGAAAAGTTCGGCTGCCGGAATTTTTACAACAAAAGCTGGAGCCAAAAAAAGGCAAAGTAGTAGAGATACCCGCTGATGCACCTACTTTTGAGAATAACCCTGCTCAAATGAGCCTTAATGGAGCTACCTCGGAGACCTTGAGAAAAATAACCGCTGCGTTTACTTATACCTCGCAAGACGGACGGCTGGTAGGTGAACATAGCGGAGCACACTACTATACCATTGGCCAAAGGAAAGGGTTAAATATTGGGGGCACACCTAAGCCACTTTTTATTATCGAAACAGATATGCGTGAAAACATCATTTACACAGGCCAGGGTGAAGATCATCCGGGTTTGTATAGAAAGGGGCTTTTCATTCAAAACGAAGATATTCATTGGGTTCGTGAAGATCTGGCTTTAAGTGCAGGTGACACGATCAATTATATGGTACGCATACGCTACCGGCAGGACCTGGAACATGCTACCCTTTTTATGAGAGAAGAGGGTCTCTACATTATATTCGAGCACCCTCAAAAAGCCATCGCTCCCGGACAATTTGCCGTGTGGTATAAAGAAGATGAATTAATCGGTTCCGGGGTAATCAGCTAATTAGTGTCTATAAGAAAACTCTAAGTGACTTTAAGAAAACGTCAAGGTCAAGGCTTGCGAAGTGCCAAAAAGCGGAGCGTACTTGAGGTGAGCATTTTTGGGGCGAGCGTAACACCGACATTGGCGTTTGCTTTCAGACACTAATTAACCTGGGTTCGATATAGTAGAACCGATTAAATTGCATTCGTATCCAAAAAATAACCTAAAAACCTCTTTTTGAAGTCATTCTGCCTGTCCTTTTTTAAGCATTTTTATATCGAACTCACGTTAATTACATGGGTAGCGCTATTTTTTATGTTTCTCCTCTTCGAGGCCTGAAACTCCACCGGACACCACAAATTTCATCGCGGAGGTACTATTCATATGCAATGGACGCACCAAACTCTTGTCTACAAGAAAATGATTTCCTGAGAAGTTGTATGAATGTGGCAGGTAAACTGACATGTAACCGGGAAGATTGATTTCAGCAAGATCATCTCTCGTGATAAAGCCTACCTTCAAAACTGTTTGCTCCTGATTAAGGGCAACTGTAACGGGAACATTAAATTTCTTTTGCTCCCCGACAAAAGCAGATATCAGGTCCTTAATGGAGGTATATATAATGTTCACCAGGGGAATCTTGATCAGGTACTTTTCTAATTGATCAAAAAAAGGCCGGGTAATAAAAAATGAAGCCAGATAACCCAAAAAGGTTATGTTAATAACGATAATAATAAGTCCAAGGCCGGGAAATTTCACAGGTATCAGTCCATCCAGCCATTCCAGCGTTTGGTAAATAATATAAATAGTCAGTGCCAATGGCACCACAAACAGCAACCCTCTGAAGAAATATGTTAATATCCGGTTAAAAGTGAATCTGCTCATGATTTTCAAGTTGAAGCCACTAAAAAAGGGTTTCCGCTACCGAAAACCCTTGTAATCTTATTTATAAAACTGGTGTTTCTTATATAGCGATACCAATAAACGACTTAAAAGCAATACCCATTAAGCCTGTGATCAACATAGTGATGCCTAATCCTTTTAATCCACCCGGCACATTTGAATATTTAAGCTTTTCTCTGATGGCTGCTAATGCAACAATAGCCAACATCCAACCTATTCCTGATCCAAATCCAAAAACTGTTGCCTCTGACAACACATAGTCTCTTTGAACCATGAAAAGAGACGATCCTAATATAGCACAGTTTACAGCTATCAGAGGAAGAAATATACCTAGTGAACCATACAAAGCAGGAGAGAATTTTTCAATGATCATCTCCACCAACTGCACCATAGCAGCAATAATGGCAATAAACATGATGAATTGAAGAAATTCAAGGTTAATATCGGCAAACCCAGCCCCCATCCATGCCAATGCTCCTTCTTTTAGAATATATTCTTGCAACAACCAGTTAACCGGAACAGTTATAGTTAACACAAAAATAACAGCAGCTCCCAGGCCCACAGCAGTAGACACTTTTTTAGAAACAGCCAGGAAAGAACACATGCCCAGGAAGTAGGCGAAGATCATGTTCTCTATAAATATGGATTTTATTCCTAAACTTACTAATTCCATTTTGTCAAATATTTTAGTGTTCTACGTAACCTGTTTTTGAACGCTGTACCCATATCAATACTCCCAGCACCATAAATGCTCCGATGGAATCTACCATCAACCCATTTGTGGGGAAGTTTGTAATACCTACCGCCTCAAAAAGTTTGAAGTCAAATATAGATCCGGAGCCGAATAATTCCCTGAAAAATGCCACAGTAAGGATGATCCATGCATATCCAAAACCGCTACCCAATCCGTCAAGAATTGAATCATACGGCTTGTTTCCCATTGCAAAAGCCTCAAGCCTACCCATTACAATACAATTTGTAATGATCAGCCCAACGAAGGCACCCAATACTTTATACATATCGTAGCTATAAGCCTTTAACACCTCGCTTACCAGAGTAACCAGCGTGGCAATAACCGCTAACTGTACAATGATCCTTACTCTGTTAGGTATAAGATTTCTGAGTACAGATATGATCAGGTTAGCAAATACAATTACAAATACCACAGCTATCGACATGATAAGCGTGGGCTCCATTTTAACCGTTACCGCCAAAGCAGAACAAATCCCCAATACCTGGACAGTGATCGGGTTGTCCTCGTTTAGAGGGTCTGATATTAATCTCTTTCTTCTTTTTGAAAGAAGGGCTTCAGAAGGCTTCTGAACAACTTCTTCCTGCTTCTTTTGCTCTAAAGTTTCAGTACTCATAATGTTTTTATAGTATCTGTTATTTCTGACAACCTCACCTGATATTACAGCGTAGCGGTTGCTCCAGAATTTAATTTCTTAAAGTATCCCTGATAAGCATTCAGGTAGTTTTTCAGCATTGCGTTCACCCCTTTTGCAGTAAGTGTAGCGCCTGACAGCCCATCTACATGATGGTCGTCCAAGCCAGCATTTCCTTCACCTTTAACCATAGTCACGGAAACCAACTCGCCTTTTTGATTGTAAATCTCCTTACCAACATATCGCTGTTGGATTTCAGGGGTTCCTATTCTGGCTCCCAAACCAGGGGTTTCAGCCTTATGATCGAAAGAAACTCCCACAATAGTTTTCAACTCACTATCAAGAGCCACATATCCCCAGATCTTATCCCAAAGACCTGCACCATAGACAGGCAAAATATAGGCTTCTACCTGATCCGGATTTTCCGCACTCATATATTTGAATACGGGATATTGTCTTTCTTCAGGCTTCCTCTTGTAATTTTTTAAAATATTCACCTCTTCAGCCACTATCGCTCCGCCTTTTTCATCTGAGGTGATCTCATTGCCATTAATATCCACCACCAATGAAGTGATCCGTTCATTATACCTGGTGAGAACCTCATTGGGCTTCATTTTGCCAAGTACTTCCCTATCCATCACTGATGATAGTATAGAACTCTTGGTATCCAACTCAATGGACTTCTTTTGAGCAGGGGCCAATCCCTGAGAAGTCAGTGACAGCAATCCCCCAACTATTACGGTCATTATTGCTGTAAATAATATGATATATCCGTTAGACTGTCGCACGTTGTAACCTCCTTTTTTTATTAGCTATTACTACATAGTGATCAATAAGTGGTGCAAACACATTCATAAACAGAATGGCCAGCATTATACCTTCCGGATAAGCAGGGTTAAACACCCTGATCACAACCGTAAGCAAACCTATCAGGAAACCATATATCCACTTACCCGTTTCCGTTTGTGATGCGGTTACAGGGTCAGTAGCCATATATACGGTACCGAAAGCAAAACCACCAATTATTAAATGATAATAAGCCGGCATAGCCATATACTCATTAACTGCTATTCCGTTGAGCAAGAAGCCTCCTGCCAACCCTCCCAACACCACGCTGAACATCACCTTCCAGCTTCCAACACCGGTGGCTATTAATATCAATGCCCCTATCAAACACATCAAGGTTGATGTTTCTCCTATTGAGCCGGGTATAAAGCCAAAGAACATATTAGAGAATGAATAAATATCGTTAGCCCATCCGCTTCCATAAGCTCCCAGGGCAGCAATAACATTCTCACCTGATTCTACAGTGGTAGCTGCAATAGCCAGAGGAGTAGCTCCGGTAAATCCGGCTATAGCCTGACTTTGCTCTCCGATATAAACCTAGACATCGCCTGATATCTGGCTGGGATAGGCAAAGTACAAGAAAGCTCTTGCCGTAAGCGCAACGTTGAGTACGTTCATACCTGTGCCTCCGAATGCCTCTTTGGCGATAATTACTGCAAAAATAGTAGCAAGCGCCACCTGCCAAAGGGGAATAGCTGGCGGCATAACCAATGGAATCAGCATTCCGGTAACCAAAAAACCTTCATTGATAGGATGTTGCCTGATTACAGAAAAAATAAACTCCGTGCCTAAACCCGCGGCATAAGATACCACCAAAATAGGGATTACCTGCACAAGTCCTATCCATATTATATCACCGAAGCCGGCATCAGGCTGACCCGTAGCCAGAAAATGCTGATAGCCGACATTGTAAATACCAAAAAGCAAACATGGGATCATGGCGATGATAACCGTCATCATCAATCGCTTCATATCCATAGCATCCCTGATCTGCACACCTGTAGGTTTGGTTACATGGTTGGGCGCAAACAATAAGGTATCATGAGCTTCATATATATAGTAAAACTTCTCCCACTTTCCGCCTTTCTCGAAGTGAGGTTTTACTTTATCAAGTGCATCTCTTAAAAACTTCATTTTATCGCTCTATTACTTTATCAATTAACTATACTGCATCAAATCAATACCTTCTCTGACGATTTCCTGCAGATCGTGCTTTGAAACATCAATAAACTCACATAAGGCCACGTCCTCTTCCACTACTTCATAGATCCCAAGCGCCTCCATGTCATCAAAATCCTCAGCCAAAATAGCTTTAAATAAGTAAGTGGGGAGAATATCCATAGGAGTAACCTTTTCAAATATACCTGACTGCACAAATGCCCTCGGCTCTCCCTTCACATTGGTATCAAGTTTGTATTCCTTGTTAGGGAAAAGGAAGGAGAACAGTCCGAATGCTCTTTGAAAGCTAAGTTTTTGAGTTGTAGGCTTGATCCAGCCAAATAACTCATAATTATCACCCTCAGGAAGCACCGTAAGCATGTGATCAAAGAAGCCTAAGTGTCCATCACTGCCTATCATATGACCGGTCAGCGCATTGCCCGACACAAATCGAACATGATCATTTGCAAGGTTTCCTTCAATAAATTTCTTTATGGATGCACCTGTGTAAGTTTTGTAATACTGCGGGTTCTTCACTTCCGACCCTGCCACCGCAATGATTCTGGAGGCATCATATTTTCCTTCCAGGAACAACTTACCGATTTGGATCACTCCAAAAGGGTTGAGTGTCCATACAATATCACCTTTATTTATAGGATCGAGATGATGTATCTGTACCCCTACATTGCCTGCCGGATGTGGACCCGAAAATTTATTCAATTCCACATTCTTCACATGAGCGAAGATTGGCGACACCTCGGCATTGGCATTAATATTTACATGTACCGCACCCGTTGTAAGCTTTTTAAGGATATCTACCCCTGCCTGGAAGTAGTTTTCCTGACCCTTGAAGATGAGATCATAGTCAGGAGCCAAGGGATGGCTATCAAATGCTGAAATAAAAATAGCCTTTGGAGATTCTTCAGGATCAGCTATGATACCATACGGGCGTTGAACAATGCTTGGCCAAACACCACCGGTTAGCATCTGCTCCAGTATCTTCTCTTTTGACAAACCGGAGATATCAGAAACGGTATATTTGTCAAAGGTTTCGTATTCGATCTCTTTGTCAGCCAGAATAACGATCTCAAGGAGCTTTCTTTTAGCCCCTCGTCTGATCTCCACCACCTCGCCACTCACAGGAGCAACATGTAGTATCTTGTCATTCTTCTTATCAAAAAGTATGGGCGTACCGGCTTTAACGGTATCCCCTTCTTTGACTTTTAATTTTGGCCTTAAAATACCGTGGAAACTTGCAGGCTTGTACGCAAAAGTTTCAGGTTGCCCAACTTCTGCGATCTTCTTTTCAGCTTTGCCCGCCAGGTTGATATCAAACCCTTTTTTTAGCTTGATGAATTTAGACATGCTTTACTTTAAGATTCAAATCTAATCATTAAAATCGAGGGCAAAATTAACAATTTTTCCTACAATAAAAATGTAATGCAAAATTTTAAACAAATAAAAATTAAGGCATTATTATGCATCTATGGATTGTTTTTCGTCAGCCAGGATTTTGGTGACAGCAAGACTGACTACTTCATCTACCTGCTCTTCAAAGGTGAGGAAAGTAGTATCAAGCGTTACAGCGTCAGTTGCCTTCCGTAGTGGGCTTACTTCACGTGTACTATCGATGTGATCGCGCTTCTTCAGGTTTTCAATAATAACTCCCAGATCAATCAACTGTTCACGTTCGAGCAACTCCGCCTGGCGCCTGCCTGCACGCACATATATATCGGCCTGCATAAATATCTTCAACTCGGCATCGGGGAATACTACCGTACCGATATCTCTTCCATCCATTACCACCCCTTTTTTCTTTCCCAGTTTCTTTTGTTGAGCTACCATAGCCTCTCTTACCTCAACTATGCTACTCACCTGGCTAACATTTTCAGAGATATACATTTTACGGATCTCGTTCTCAACATTTAGTCCGTTAAGGAATGTTTCGGCAACACCTGTCTTTTCGTTAGGGTGAAAGGTGATGTCTATGTTTGCCAATGCTTTTATGATGTCTTTTTTATTGGTGAGACTAACATGATGTTGATGAAAATAAAGTGTAACAGCCCTATACATGGCTCCGGAGTCGATGTAGGTATACCCAAGGATAATTGCTACGGCTTTGGCAGTTGTACTTTTCCCACAGGCAGAATAACCATCAATGGCTAAAACAATTTTTTTCATATTGTTAGCAGTCTTTCATCGGACAAGGTATAGGCTTGCCCGGCTTCAACTTTCCATTTCTCTTTTTTGATGAAGCACAACCCAGCAACAGCAACGCTGAAATCATCAATATCAATAAGGATCGTAATGTCAGTTTCATTTTTCAATTACAAATATAATGTAATTATGATTCGCAAGCTTCTAATTTTTTGTTTTAAAGCTCTTGCTGATACGACATCTGAAATCCTATCTTCTGACCACCGCCCAACGCCAGGGATTTCTCCATTTTTTGCTGCAGTGTAATACTTCTTATTGAAGGGAAAGGAAGGGTAACCAGATCAGAATCAATAGCCTGAGATATGGCCAACTGTATGAATATACTTATATCTGCCGGAGTGTACGGGTGTCCTGAAAGACCTTCAAACATATAGTTAAGCTGGCCGTCACCTTCAACAAAAAAATGATTTTCGACATTAACAAAGAACCTGGATATCAGGTAGCCGGGGTCATTTATCCTATTATATTTAAAAGAATCGGCCATGAAATTGTAGACATTTATCTGCCCCAAATACTTCCTCATAAGATTATCCGTCACATACCTGCTTTTATTGACCCTGTGCTCTTTATCCAGGGTTATAATATTAGTATGCATAAAGAAAACCAAAAGGTCTCCAGCCACCTTTACATGAAATTCATTTTCACTAACATTGATCACAGCAAGAGTTATGTCTTTATCTTTCTTTTTCAGGTTACCGCTTATACTGGCAATTACCTTTAGGGCCTCTTCTTTTTGCAGCTCAAAGACTGATTTCAGATTGCGATAGGTCTCTTGTTTTGCACAACATTTTGTTTCCAGCACATGGGCTATGTGCTGCATCGGGTCTTGGTATTGGCTCATATATTGATCTTTGAACTTCCTGCTGATCTTTTACGTATTAACAAATAAACAAACAAATTGTGTTATGGGAAGAAAACCTGAGGGAAAAGCAGAAAAAATGTTCAAGGATATCGGAAAAAAGATCGATGAGCTTATTCAGGATCTTGATAAAGCCAAGGAGCGTGCTAAAGTAGAATATGCGGATGAGATCGAAGAGCTAAAGCGGAATGGAGAAACGCTTAAAAGTGGCTTCAATAAGTTTAAGGAAAATAATAAAGAGCGTTGGGAGGATATCGAAGCCAGCCTTGAAAAAGCCGGGAATGAACTTCGGAATGCTTTTGATGCTGCCTTTTCGAAAAAATCAAAAACAGAGAAGCAGGCCTAGACCTGCTTCTCCCGACAAGCAATACACTGCAACGTTATGCAGCGACCTCTACTTCTGCCTTTTTGACCGTTCTGATAATCCTGGCAGCAATTTTATAGGGATCACCGTTGGAGGCAGGTCGTCTGTCTTCAAGCCAGCCTTTCCAGCCATTTTCCACTGTCCCTATAGGTATTCTTATCGATGCACCTCTGTCAGATACACCATAGCTAAATTTATCAATAGATTGTGTTTCATGGGCGCCTGTTAACCGCTGATCGTTATCAGCTCCGTACACTTCAATATGTTCTGTTACAAGTGGAGCAAAAGATTCACACACCTGCTCATAAACCCCTCGTGAACCTGCATTTCTCAATAAGTCGTTAGAGAAGTTAGCATGCATTCCTGAACCATTCCAGTCACCCTTCAGAGGTTTTGGATGCCAGTTGATGGACAAGCCATATTTTTCTGCGGTCCTTTCCAGCAGGTAACGGGCAATCCACACCTGATCCCCAGCCTCGGCGGCTCCTTTGGCGAAGATCTGGAATTCCCACTGCCCTGTAGCCACTTCGGCATTAATACCCTCCACATTGATCCCAGCTTCCAGGCATAGATCGAGATGCTCTTCAACAACTGACCTGCCAAAAGCATTGGTGGCGCCTACAGAACAATAGTACGGACCTTGCGGGCGAGGGTACCCTCCGGTAGGGAAGCCTAACGGAAGATTGGTTTCAGGATTCCACAGAAAATATTCCTGCTCAAATCCGAACCAGAAATCATTATCATTGTCATCAATAAGCGCGCGCCCATTACTTTCATGAGGTGTACCATCAGGATTTAGCACTTCCGTCATTACCAGGTATGCGTTCTTTCTATCAGGGTCCGGGAATATGGCTACCGGCTTGAGCAAGCAATCGGACGAATTTCCCTCTGCCTGCTGTGTTGAGCTACCATCGAATGACCACATGGGGCAGTTGTCAAGACTGCCATCAAAATCAGTTACTATTTTTGTTTTGCTTCTTAGACACTGGGTTGGTTTGTTACCATCCAGCCACACATACTCTAATTTAGTTTTTGCCATAGTTTTAATATATTTATTATTTACCAATCTGTCGTTTCTAATTTATCTGCTTCTATTTCTTTTTTGATAGCCCAAAGCACTTCATCCATATGAGCCTGAACTTGCTTTTCAATCTTTCGTAACAGGGCACTTTTAAACTTAAAATGCTCGTTATCAACTGGCACCGGTTCATCTTGAGATTTTTCGAACCGGCCATACCGGTCTCTTTCAATTGCTGTGAACCAGATATTATGCATAGTGTACCTGAACTTCTCATCCTTTACATCGACTATAAAATCGAAAGCGACCTCGCCAGCAGGATTCTTAATAGATCCAATCAACTTGTTGTAAATTCTCAGCTTTCCTGAGCCGCTAATTTGATTAACACAATCCAGTTTGAGTTCCGAAATATTATGCGTTTTAAAATAGTCGACTATTTCATGGTATATTGTTGCTTTATCATACCCTTTGCAGGCTATTATACCTTCATATTGAATTGATGGTATACCAGCCGGACTCCAACCAGTATCGAGGCTGGCTACCATCAATAAGTTGAGGATCAAAGCAATCTTTAACATTGTTGTATCTATTAAGATTTTTAGAAAGTATAAACTGCCGCCACTAAAAATGACATCAGTTTAGTACTTGCATGTAGGTCTTTATCCTGGAAAGAATCTTCAGATGTAGCATCCAATCGCAATTCGGGTATTATTGTAAGATTACCCACCTTTGCATTGGCAGAAAGTGTCAAATTCACCACGCTACCATCTCCATGAGCATCAAGGCCGATTACATCAAGTCCGCCATTATATACTTTGAAATATTCCAGGCGAGTACCTACAGCTATTGCCTCAGATGCCTTGAACTGCAAATAGCCCGCGGCTCCGTAAAAACCGGCGCCATCACCTTCAGCATCATGCACATCAGCGCCATCATAAACTTCGCCTACGCCAGTAGTGTTATAAGTAGCATTTACGCCCAGGTAAAAGGCATCTGACAGATCAAAGCCAGTGGTAAGATCTGCCTGAAAGGTCTTCCCGGCAGATACCTCGTCAATTCCTCCAACGGGCTGGTTGTCTTTGATTTTACCATCCTGATCTCCATACAAAAAGTTGAAGAAGGTTTTACCAAACAAACCAACCTGAAGCCCCATGGTATAGGTACCAAATGGATTAAATTCCGTAAGGTCGGAAGGGTTCATCACTGAAGCCATCACCGAGATATCATCTGACAGAGCAATGTCGGCTTTCAACCCTGTATGGGAAAAAGGACCATAGGAAAACATATATGAAGTGGTATAATGAAAGTTTCCTGCCGGTGATATTACTTCGTATCCCAGAAAGGTATTGAAATTACCTAATGTCAGTGTTACTGATCTACTAACATTCCAGTAAGCATAAAGCTGGTTAATCATCTGAGAGCTACCTCTTTCCGCACTGTAATAGGGCGAAGCAAAAACAGCATCTTCTCCTCTTGGTCCGAATACAAGGTCTGCAACAAAGCCACCTCTATCACCCTCATAAGAACCTATGAGATTGACCATTCCCAGGCTAAAACCCGGCAGGTTACCAAATGAAGTTCCTGGCGCCTGATATCCTTCTCCGCTGTTATTGGCATTTAAATTGGACCGAAAGTACACATCCACGGAGCCTGAGAAAGAAAATTCGTTTTTAGTATCTTCGTCCTGAGCCAGTAGTTGATTGAAAGTTGTGAAAAATAGTAGCATTGCAAATAGCGTAAATGACTTTTTCATTTTACTTTTGAGTTAAGTTAATAATTGAGTTAACTGACAGAAGCCTGTATTCCCCGGAGAAAAGGTGAGATCTTTCTCCGGGAGGGCTTCTAATTTATGAGTTGTCTATTCATCGTAGACGATAGTATATCCCCGAATGCCATGCTCATGGCTATCAAGACCTTCCAGCTCATGTTGCTCTGAAACCCTGATACCAAATGCCTTTTTCAACAGGAAGAAGATCAGGAATGCTGATGTAAATGCAGTGATACCACATACAGCGACCCCGAATAGTTGCGGCAGGAAAGGCAGGGCATTACCCGTTGTATCCACACCAAATATACCCACAGCCAATGTACCCCACACACCGCATGTAAGGTGTACAGATACTGCTCCTACGCAATCGTCTAATTTGAATTTATCTAAAGTAACTGCTGAAAACACCACGAGAATTCCGGCCACCAGACCCACGACAAGCGCCCATCCCGGGCTTATTACATCAGCCCCGGCAGTGATCCCTACCAAACCGGCCAGTACTCCGTTGAGTACCATACCAAAATCCAGCCTTTTGAACACAAAATATCCTGCAAATAGGCCTCCCAGCGCCCCGGTACAGGCTGCCAGGCTGGTGGTTACCAGCACATACGATACCGCTCCGGGCTTCCCGGATAGCACTGACCCTCCGTTAAACCCAAACCAGCCCAACCATAGCAGAAATATACCAATAGTTGCCAGTGGCACACTTGAACCTGGTTTGTCAATCACTTTACCGTTGACATACTTGCCAATACGTGGCCCTAGTAGAATAATACCTGCTAATGCACCCCAACCACCTACCGAGTGTACCAGGGTAGAGCCCGCGAAATCGTAAAATCCGGCAGCATCCAATGCACCACCACCCCATTTCCAACTTCCGATGATCGGATAAACGATACCCACAAAAAGCAGTGTAAAGGTGAGGTATGATGAAATTTTTATTCTTTCGGCAACAGCACCAGATACTATAGTAGCTGCTGTAGCGGCAAACATGGCCTGAAAAAGAAAATCTGTCCAATAGGTATAACCTCCGCTGGCATATTCTGTGGAGTTGCCATTAAGGGGAACATCGAGAAAAAAACCTCCGAATGAAAACCATCCTGGGACCTCAAATCCGGGGTACATCAGGTTAAAGCCTATTATATAATAGGTAAGAATTCCAATAACTGGTGTCAAAGTGTTCTTAAACAGGATATTTACGGTGTTTTTTGACTGACTGAACCCTGCTTCTACACCTGCGAATCCCAGGTGCATAATAAAAACCAAAACTGTGGCCAACATCATCCAGACATTGTTGGCTGTAAACAAACCTTCGACCGAAATGGCCATAAGATCGTCCACCTTGGCTGTTGCATCCAGAGCACTCTCTCCGGATGCCATTAAGAACTCGCTTAGAAATAGCTTCTCCATAATTACTTGCATTGTTTTAAGTAGTGAAAGCATTCGAAAGTATCGAATTATAAACCAAAACAAATACAAAAAAAGGTAATTATGAAATCGTTAGGGTTATTTTTTACCCTATATTGGAAATATACATACCTATATTTAATGTAATAGGGTGTTTTTTAACCTTATTATTTTTAAATATTTACAAAAAATAAATATTATGGGTATTTAGAAAACCTTTGCATTAACAGAATTGGAATTACAGAAGCTGATTTTTTAAAAATGTGAAAATTTTTGCCACTATAGCGTAAAATAATGCCACAAGTGCTATAAACTCTTAAAAAAAGCTAAAATTAAAATATAGAGTGCTAATCCAATGAAAAAGCAACAAAAAAGCCCTCCAGTATGTCCTGAAGGGCCTTTTTAAAAGTGTGATTCAACCAGGTCGTTACAACTTAAATCCGAGTTTAGCAAAGTAGAATGCACCATTGAATCCCATCTGAACAGGATCCCAATTGCCACCTGTTTCTGTTTCAGTGTCCTGTTTAGTAGGGAGTACATTAAATATATTTGTTCCCCCAACAACCACTCGTATATTATCTGTTATCCGGCATCCTACGGAAACGTCAGTAGTAATTCGTGCTTCATATATATCCTTTTCATCTATCCAATCGATTAGCACCACTTCATCAAACCGCACCAGCCTCAAATTAGCATTGAGTCTTTTCCAGGTGTAGTCCAGCGTAAGGTTAACTTTGCTATTAGGTGCCGATGCCAGTAGAAAATATTGCTCCCTCCTTCCAAAATAGATATCTTCTTTACCCTGTAGTTTCTCATTTGTTTTAACATCCTCAATTTCCATGTTGTTAAAATTGGCTGCCAATGTAGTTCTTAGGTCCCCTGCTCGAAGTCGTGTTGAATATTGCAGCACTATGTCTACTCCGGTTGTTCGTGTGTCTACCGCGTTAGTAAAGAACTGAGCTGCGCCTACATTAAGCGTTTGTAACTCATCTCCAATCTGCGGATCAGTATCCTCAAAAGCTCCGGTTAGCACGATCCGGTCCTGAATATCAACAAAATACCCATCCACTGTCACTGAAAGCCCACTGACAGGCTCAGCGGTAATACCTGCACTAAAGTTAAGCGCCTTTTCCTGTTTTAGCTCAGGAATGCCCAGCGCCCGGGTAATAGGACTGTTATTAGGAGCAATGAATTTATCAATAGCGTTACCTGATACAAAATCGGTAAAAACAGAATTGAAATGGATCTGCGCGAGCGAGGGGGCTCTGAAGCCGGTACTTGCCGATCCTCTCACGGCAAATTTGCCTGTAGGAGCCCAGCGCGCAGCTATTTTACCGTTTAATGTATTACCAAAGTCGCTGTATCGCTCGCCTCTTATAGCCACTCCCATCATGAAAGACTTCGTAAAGTCCATTTCAACATCCACATATCCTGCAAGGTTAGTCCTGTATTCATCCACTTCATTGTCAGGCCTGAAGCCAGGAAACCCTTGCGAACCTCCGGGACGTGCCACTACAATATCATACTTATTTTGTGTATTTCCCTGGCCGTCAAGGATTGGGTTATCAAATTCATCTACCAGGATATCGTTATTATCAAATAAAACAACGTTACCGTCACTGTCCAGGTAGTCACCAGCTTCATTCTGCCAATAAACAATTTCATCAATAGGCGTGTCTTTATCCACCACATTTCCATTAATATCGAAACGCGAATATGACCCGACATCACCGGCAAATATTGAATAATTTTCCAGCCGGTATTCACTTCCAAAAGCCACATTTATTCCTTCAAAGGTGTTTTCAAAAAACCGTGAAAAGTTTATGCCTGTGGTATTTTGACTAAGTTTGAATCCTCCTGCATCAAACCGGGTATTTGAATTTTCCAATAGCGTGGCATTTAAAGAGCCCTCAACAAAATAATGAAACATGTTTTGCCCAAACGTGTTGTTAAAATCTACCTTCCAATCATTCAATTGACCTTTAATACCTGTTGATACAGACTTATCAACAATTTTGGACAGAATATGCGGATCAAAGCCGTTGGGATAAATAGCCAGTACATTACGTTCATCAATATCACCACGACTCCAGGCGTAGGCATCGGTATCTCTGAAGTTAAAGCCTCCAAAAGCATAGAACTTGGTTTCACCCGTTATTGGCACTTCGGAATTGAAGTAAACACCGAAGTTATCAGCTTCAGCATCTCCAAATTGTCGTCTGTAAATATCAAACTGACCAGGGTCGGCGGGCCTGTTGGTCCTTCCTTTGTGAAGGTAATCCATGGTCATGTTTACGAAACCCTTATCCCCTATTCTTACTCCATAGTTGCCATTGACCTGAAACTTCTCACCATCTCCTTCTTTCGTTATTCCGCTGGTAACAAACCCACTAAGTTCATCTACACTGGATTTGAGGACAATATTTATTACCCCGGCTATAGCATCGGAACCGTACTGTGCACTGGCACCGTCACGAAGGATCTCAATCCTGTCGATAGCTGAAATAGGGATGGCATTTAAATCGGTACCGGTATTACCCCTACCTCTTGTTCCGAAAATATTTATCAATGAGGATTGGTGCCTGCGCTTACCGTTTACCAGCACAAGTGTTTGGTCAGGACCAAGTCCTCTGATACTGGCCGGGTCCACATGATCACTACCGTCTGCCCCTGATTGCTGGTTAGCGTTGTACGATGGCGCCACATACTGTAGCATCTGATTTACATCGAGTTGTCCTGAGGCAGTAGCGATCTCCGACAAAGGAATAATATCTACCGGCACCGGTGTTTCCGTAGCTGATCTGGTCAGGCTACGAGAACCCACGATCTCTATTTCCATCAATTGCATCACATCCTGCATCATCACCATATTGATCTGAGACCTGCTGTTCACCCTTACCTCTTCTGTGATAAAGCCAATAAAGCTAAAAACAACGGTGGCCTGTGGAGAACTCAGCGTAAGTTGATAGCTTCCATTGACATCTGTGATGGTACCGTTACCAGTGCCTTTTTCCACTACGTTTACCCCTGCCATGGGTTCATCTTCTATATCAGTGATTTTGCCACTGATGGCAAAGTCCTGACCAAAAGCCAGCCCCGCTGTCACCAACCAGAAGAGTAATACCTTTAGGCATATTCGTAAGTTTCTTATCATAGTACTACTTTGTCACATTCAACTAATTAGTAATCAGCGATTT